>NZ_PVRB01000007.1:0-289225 GCF_002998575.1 Bacillus sp. LNXM65
AGATTGCCACACACCTAGCGAAGCTAGGCTAGGTGTGTGGGAGGCCTTTTTCATTAAATCCCATCCATCATAATTACGATGAAAATAAAAAAGATTGTAGAAAAACATGAGTTTCTCTACAATCTGACAGACCTTCTTAAGGTCTGTTTTCTTTTCATCTAAACGTTTTGAGATGCTGTGTTTCGATCGATTTTTTGTGGAATGAAAGTTGTATTTCTATTCGAATCTTCCATTGTTGTATTTCGATTTGATGCTGGTTTTATCGTACTAGATGCTTCATATACACCTGCACCTAGAAAGATTATAGAGCTTATAATAATCATTTTTTTAATACTCATAAAGACACTCTCCTTTTTGAATATTTTGTTGGGCTTGAAATGCCATCCTGTAATATTCTGTTGCTTTCTCAAACTTTCCTCTTTTTTCATGAATAACTGCAAGATTTTTAGTGAATTCTTCTACGAAAACAAACAACTGCTTTTCTTCAAATGTCTGAAGCATAGCTTGAATCTTATCCTCATCATTACTTTCATATGTAGTTCTTATAGAACGTATTAATAGAATTTCGTGCGGGTTCTCTTTATGAGAGATCAGTTTCAAAGCTTTATCCACTAATTTGGATGCTTCATCAGTTTTTCCTGTCTTATATAGCGCCCAACAAAGGTTAACATATATGACCGATTTTACATCGTCCATACCATCTTCTGATATTTCAAGGGACTCTTGATAATATTGGATAGCCTTTGCATAATCTTGTTTTTTTTCATAATTGTTTCCTATATTTAAAAGTACCTTGGCAATCAACCTTTTATCCGCTATTTTTTCAGCGATGGAACAGGCTTTATTCAGGTGTATTAATGATTTTTCATACTGCTTAAAATCATCATAATTTCCTGCTATTACAAATAAACATTGAACTGTTCTAATCTTGTATAACTCATACTGATCGTAAATTTCAAGTGCCTTAATAATGTGATGCATGGAAACATGGGTTTGTTTCATAATATAGTAGGCTTCAGCCACCTTGAAGTGAAACTCCGCTTGCTCAATATCATCTACAACCAGTGCGAGCTGCCTCTCAGCGATCTTGTAATATTGAATGGCCTGTACATATTCTTTTATACTGAACTCATACATGCCACGAAAAAATGCGTTATAATAATGCAGCATGCCGGATAATTTATGATTTGAATTTTCGATTTTATCCACTAGGTCTGCAATGGATAAAGACCGTTGCTCTGAAGGTTTGATATAATCAAGCATAAGCTGATGTCGAAAGCACATCAATTGATAATAAATGAGTAAATCTTGATCCTCTTCCATTCGTTCAATTTCTTGTTCTACCTCAGCTTTCAAAATCTCTGCATCAGGTACACTGAATTGCCGAATCATTTTATACCATTCATTTATTTTCACACCTACATGTGAAGAAAGAACTTTCTCCATCCCTTATTCCCCTTCCACTAAACTCCCTTATATTACATTTATTATCACATACAATAATTTACAAAGCACCGAAAAGAAACCGCAAAAAGAACTATTGAGAAACTTAACATGATTGCCTTGTTGCACACCAATAAATCTTTAGCACATTTACATTATATTATCTTCACAAAACAAAAAGGCAGACTCATTTCAGTCTGCCTTCATCTTCTAGATTTCCATGGGAACATCTTTTGTCTTCAGGTAATATGCAATGAATCATTTAACCACTCTTCACAATGTTTTATAAGCCACCTCAAATATTCCACATATTGACCGACGTGATAGCCATCACAAACAGCATGATGTACTTGAATGGCGACTGGTAAGATGATTTTTTCTTCTTTCATCTTAAATTGACCTAACGTAAATATTGGCAGTAAATAAGTTTCATCTGTAGATACATTAAGATGAAAAGAAGTGAAATCAATCCACGGCAGACTTGAAATATTGAACATGTTTTTTGGCATATGAGGTTTTGGAAATAGTTTGCTGCTTTCGCTAAATGTTTCAATGTCCGCTGCACAGCTTTTATAAAACTGAGCAAAGTTTTCGTCATAAGGCGTCCAAATACTTGAAAATGTCTTCGTTTCTTTATTTAAAATCGTATAACTAGGATGGAGAAGTTCCCAGTAGCCAAGTTCATCGTTCACTTGATCCATTCGAAACTCCGGTATTTTTTGCACAGCTCTTGCTAACAAATAAATTTGCACAGGATATACTTTTAGCTTTTTTTCTTTCAATATGGAATGCAAATTCGTGATGTCTAGATCGATCACCAGGCTATATGAGCATTGGGTTAACGTCATATAATGATGAAAGTGCTCTTTTCTTGGATAATTTTTGTCTATTTGTTTAAACATTTTTTATCTCCTCCTGAATGTGATTTCATGTATTCAGGAGGAGACTTTATCTGTTTTCACCACCACAATCATCCTTTCAAGAGATATGTCATGTTTCTGTCTATCACTACTGTGAGTTATAACGTTTTCATTCAAAGGCTACCATAAGCTTAACCTACGATAAAGCCTCCAGCAACTCTTCGTAAGTAATCTTGCCCAACGTGAACTTTTCTAGTGCTATGTATTTTTTCTCCGCTGAGGTATTCATTCTATTATGACATTCATTGACTAACTCATTTTCATTTGGTAATGGTTCATGTATATGTTCTTCTTTTCGAAATGCTTCATAGTATCTTATACCAAATATTCTCTGGGACATCGCATTGATATGAATTCCGTCCGGGTTAGATATAAGACCTTTCGCAGTAACATAATAGCAATTTTCATTATGATGTGCATATTTTTGTAGTTCCTCATTAATACGTTGATATTCCACACACCCTGCGCCAAATGCCAACTTCCCCAAGTAATCGCCCAAACCTCCTATTAAAAGCGGAATGTTAGGTACAGATAATTCAGTTCTTAGTTCATGAAATAATCTTTGTATTTTTTCATAGTATTCTTTGTATTTCCCATCTTGGCTGTCACTTTCTCCTTGATGCCATAATATCCCGACCAATTCGCTATTTTCCTTTGCAAATTTAGCTTCATTTATTGCATGACGAAATAATGCTCCATCTAGCGACCACTCATCAATGGAACTGCCACCTTCTGCACATGGAATAAGACCAATCTTCTCTCCCTCATGATCCTTGCACCAAGCCTCCGCAAAGGAAGCCGCCAGTCCTACGCCAGCTACCGGCCTATCAAAATGAATGGGTTCAGTCATCATTTGCCATCTACCATTTCGCAACATCATGATTCTTTCATTATAAATCGGAGGCACTTCATGCTTGAAGCCGCGCCCCGCCATATTTGATTGTCCAATTAGTAAAAGTGACTTCATATCTTTCTCCCCTCCACTGAATATTTTATCAAATGTGTATTCGCTTGAACGTTATCATTTTACCCTTCAACTGTTTTTTCTTAAATTTAAACACTCTTTTAAATGTCTATTTTTGTCGAAAGGATAGTAAAAAGGAATTACTTATTGTAAGATCCTTATGCATCTAGAAATCAGGAGGATCTATTATGAAAAAATATTTTATATTATTTTTTACTTGTTTATTATTGTTAACAGCTTGCAGCAGTGCAGCATCTACTAAAAAACAGCTCACCACAAACAATCTTATTGAAGCTTTCAAAAGTGCTGGGCTTGAAGCAGAAAAACCAACTGATCTTAAACAAAAAGAGTTTGGCAATATAAGAGAAGAAGGAAAAAGGATTCTCATTCCCTCTTTAGGTGAAAATGCTGGTGGGAGGATTTTTAAATTTGGAAATGAAACTGATCTTAAACAGGCCAAATCTTATTATGATGAGTTGGGTAATGCTGGATCTATGTTCTTTTCTCACACATATTCAAAAGGGAACTTCCTGTTACAAATGAACGGAGAAATGAAAGATTCTGAGTTTGAAAAATATAAGAAAGTGATGGATGAGGAAATAGACTAGTTTTATTTTTCTTTTAATTATTGCTTTCTAATCTTTAAAAAGAAGGATTCTTTACGATGGTCTCTAATTCAGCTGGTGGCGAACAATCATTCGGGTTCAGAAAAACAAAAGAAACCCTTGTTGCTCAAGGGTCGAACCATCTACCTCTACCAAGTCAAGGTAGAGGTTTAGAATTCTGTAATTATCAGCGATACCCTCTATTCACTTCTATCGTTACTACAGAAGCTTTTTATCCTCTGGTATTCCTTCGTTTTTTAAGAACAAAAAATGTTACCTTTTTATTTTTAATCCTTGTTATTTAAATTCTTTGTTATTCATGTTTTTTCATAATTATTATACCGTTCAATTTCCATAACAAATAATCCATTTACTTCATCGCACCTCTTAGTGCCATTTGTTTTTCTATTAAGGTGGTCCAAAGAATATCGCCTCCTTTGGCCCCTATTATGTTTCTTAGGTAGTTGTTCAAATTGTTCTTTATTCTTCTGAGTACTGTTGGCGAATACGTTCTTAATCTACGACGCGATCTTCTCCGATTGAGTTTAACGGGACACTGTAAATGTTTGTAAGGTTGAAAACCTCTTCGCGATTCTCTAGTAATCTGTTGTAATTAACCAATCTATTGTCTGAAATCATTTCAGATTATGCCTATAACTTTTTTTCCCGTATTTTATGTAAAATGTAAGAAAAAAAGAGGTCGAAAATCTTACCTCTCTTTATCTACATATGTTTTATTCATCCTTTTTCTCTTCTCAATTTCTTCTTCTCTATCCAACTCTACCTTTTCAAATATTTCTTTCATATCACAACCAATGATGTCACTAATTGCCCATGCGTAGATCAATTTCCATGTAGAGCGATTGTGCACAAGGTTCATAAAGCCTTTATAAGAGAGATCAAGACCATATTTTCCTACTATTCGGTCATGCAGAATAGTGTAATCCATTGATCTCCCTTCCATTATATCCACAAGCTTCTCATTATTGATAATTATATTTATTTTATGAATGTTATATGGTTTTTTTGCCAATATCTATAGCCTCCTCCTTATTTATGAGGATATGTTCTCTCAATATTCTCTTATGTTAGAAATCCCCTTAGATTGCCATGCGAATTTGAGCCAAATCTTCTCGCTACGATCCTAATCTCATCTGTAGTCAACTCACCTATTTCTTCATATAATTCTTTTGTATGGTAAACCATACCGCTTCTCTCTAACAATTTAGCTGTTAAATCTATACCTAATAATTTTTGAATATTTTTAAGCCTTCAGAACGACCTTCGCAAAGAAATGATATTAACGAACTGGTTGTTGAGGCACAGTAGCACAGGCGAAATTTCTAACGTTGTTAGCGCAACGTTTATTAGAAACCCTAGTCACACTGAGCCTCTATCTCCATACCCGACAATTACTTGCCAACGCCAACCAGCAGCACAAAAGGAGTTAATTGGAGTTGCTTTAATTTTACATTTTTCGCTTCGGATGTGTCAATATTGTGCATTGATAAAAGAAGGGGACAACCCAAAATAAAAATAGAAATGTTACCTTTTCGTTTTTAGAAATACAAAAGCCACTCTCGATTATCTCAAGAATGGCTCTGTATCAACGTTTTTTTATATGATTCCGACTGGGCTCGAATCAGCGACCTCTCCCCTGTCAAGGACGAGACACGTTTTTTGACTAATTCTAATCTCTTCTAAATATTCGCCCTAACCCTTGATACATAAAGGGTCATTCGATTTAGTTTACTAACCTATACTGAGTGATTCTTAATAATAAAAACAATTATTGTGACACCACTATGACTCAAATCCTCAATCAATTCATCATGATCAATATTCCTAGCCTCATCTAACTCACATTCTAATCGATTCTATTCTTGTTCAGCTTCCTTCAAAGCCTTCTTCACTTCACGCACAGTCATTTCATCTACAGTTTTTGTTTCACCTGTAGATGAGTCGATGAATTCTTGTCTGTCATTGATGTGGGTAGAGAAAGCATTTCGAAAAGTTTTCCAGTTGGCAAATGGTGCGACGTCGCACCATTTACCGAATTGATCATACACTTGCATTAACCTTTTCGCTAACGTTCTTTCGATTTCAACACTCTCCAACCACTTTATCCACTCACTATGAGCCAAATCATTCTCTTTCACATGTTTTAATCGTCTTCCAATCTCAAATATGGCTTGGCCAGCAACTTGCTTATAAGAGTTTATTTCTGCTGTGATGATGTTTCCTCATCCTTGCCAAACGTATATGAGCAATACACAGAATTGGTATCTTCATAAGTTGAAAAATTTTCCACTTGCAAAAAACCTTCAAAGCCCAAAGCAGCTTTAACTATATTTTTACTCTTAAATAGCATATCTCTTTGAAGATCATCATCTTTCATACTTTTAATATCATCCATAAACATTGAATGTAATTCAAATCTGTTATCCTCATATTCAAAGCTTAGTATTTTCACTGTTAACTCCTCTAATTTCATTTCTTTCGACATGATCTTCATAGTGTTACGGTCATGTTAAAGTAAATCTCCACTACCGGTTTAAAGCTACAATTTACGATGAGTAAACCCAATATGAATAAAAAGAACAGACAAAAAGATTAGTTGTCTTTATTGGTTTTTGCTTCTTTAGCCAACTCCAATAATTTTCTAAATCTCTTTGCTACAGATCGACTATAGATATCCTCAGTAACATCTTTATGAAATCTCAGCAAAATAGTAAATATAATGATCAGCAGTGCTATTATCAAGTACGTCTTCCAAGGGCTAGGAATATCAATTACATTAATAGAACTTAAAGCACTAATAAAAGCTCCTATAAAGAAAAAGAATTTCGCTGTTAGGATTTGACTCTCTATTTCAAGCATAAATGCAATACCATAATTTAAGTCTTTTTCATCCAAACTTTCTATTTCTTGCATATCACTCCTTATTTCTTCTCGTTCTTTAGCATCATTAAAGAAATCTGATTTTAAATACTCGATAAATTTCGTAGAATTGAGTTTAGCCATCTGATCTCCTAGTTTTGGTTTATTCATCCTAAATCACCTCATCGATTATATCGACAGAAGGGAGATATTGTTAAATAAAAAAACATATTTTCTAAGGGGCTAGGTTCGTATGTAATATCTTAGTTGCTAGAGCACATACGTTTAAAATCAATCAGCCTTTTCCTTAATAAGTATATTACTAATAGCTGAATTAATTTGGATAAAGGTGTGATAACGAAGTGTCTTCATTTGTTAACCTAAATAGAAAAAGTCATAATCTGATCCAACTTCACATAAGAATCATTTTTTAACCACGGTTAATCAGATTCTAACAATTTCAAATGATAAGACTTCAATTCTTTCTCATTGCCATTACTTCCAACTAGGGAAGTTAGAGGTGAAATTATAACTGTATTTATTAGTAGTAAATTACAATTAAGTATTGATAATGGATGTCTGCCTCGTATTGTATGCTAAGGATCTTATTCTTGTGGGAAATTAAAGTAAACAACATCCCCTTATTTGAATTTCAAATTCTGATATTTAATGTGTCAAGTGTCCCTAACAGTTTTAGATCCATTAAATATGAGTTCTCCTACTTGTGGCTTGTCCTGCATCGTCAGAAACGATACACCCATCCTTCGTTCAGCACTTAATGGCAGCTTTCGCCTTTCAGATACATGTGCAAATAGGGAAGCACAGTGGTATCCTATCCTCATTTATCGCATTGTTATCGTTGTAATTTTTAGAAATTTTCATTTTAAATAGACAAAAGCCACTCTCGATTATCTCAAGAATGGCTCTGTATCAACGTCTTTTTATATGATTCCGACTGGGCTCGAACCAGCGACCTCTACCCTGTCAAGGTAGCGCTCTCCCAGCTGAGCTACGGAATCGGGTTATGTATCAGTTCTGGGCTTTCTGTTACTGACAGTCTCTATTATATAACCATAACGATAAGACGTCAATGGTTTTGTTCAAAAAAGGTCAAAAAGCCGGTAACCGGACCGGCTTTTTTCTCTCCTTTATGATTGGTTCACAAGAACTGGCTTAAGTTGATCGAGTGCTTGTTTGAAGTCGCGTTTGAGGTCTTCTCCGTTTTCGACCCCTACACTTAATCGAAGCAGGCCATCTGTAATCCCTCTTTTTTCTCTTTCTTCTTTTGGCATAGCGGCATGTGACATTTTGGCTGGGTATGACAGAATGGATTCGACGGCGCCAAGGCTGACGGCGAATACTGGTAATGTGACAGCATCCACCAATTCTTTGACAGCTGCTTGGTTTTCTAATTCAAATGAAAGAACAGCTCCTGCTCCGCTTGCTTGCTTTCGCTGAATGTCCGCCCCTGGATGGTCATCTAAGCCTGGATAGTACACTTTTTTCACCGCAGGATGCTCTTTGAGAAATGAGGCCAGTTCGAAGGCCGTTTGGCTTGCTTTTTCTAATCTGACCTGAAGGGTTTTTAACCCTCTTAACACAAGCCAGCAATCCTGCACGCCAAGCACCGCACCGAAGGAGTTTTGCAGCGAATAGAGTTCTTCTCCCAGCTTCTCGTCTTTCACGACAGCTAAGCCTGACAGTACATCACTGTGACCGCTCAAAAATTTCGTTGCGCTGTGCAGGACTACGTCAACGCCAAGATCCAGCGGACGCTGAAGAGCAGGCGTTAAAAATGTATTATCTAAGAATGTCAGACAGTCATGTTCTTTGGCAAGCTGGACGACGCTCCCAATATCCGTAATACCTAGAGTCGGGTTGGACGGTGTTTCCATGTAAATGACTTTTGTATTCGATTGAATGCCTCTTTTGACTTCATTCAAATCGGTCATGTCCACAAAGGTATGCTCGATGCCAAATCGCGAAAGAACTTGGGTGATCATTCGAAATGTACCACCGTACACATCTCTTGTGACAAGGACATGATCTCCCTTTGATAATAGAAGAAAAGCAGTTGAGATGGCTGCCATGCCTGATGCAAAAGCAAGCCCTCTTGTTCCTCCTTCTAGCGCCGCAATCGTATCCTCTAATGCTTGACGTGTAGGAGTCCCCGATCTTGAGTAGTCATATTGACCAAATTCATCGAAGCTGCTCTGATGGAATGTGGATGCATGCTGAATTGGCACACTGACTGCACCTGTTGAACGATCTGTTTTAAACGCATTATGAACGAGTTGGGTTTCGAGTGTCCAATCGTGTGTGGTCATTTGGCGTGTACCTCCTCTTTCACTTGTGATAGTGCCTGTTTCAGGTCTGCTTTCAGGTCATCTACGTGCTCAATTCCAACGGAAAAACGGAGCAGTTTGTTACAAACGCCATTTGCAATGCGAATCTCCTCTGGGATATCCATATGCGTTTGCGTTGCAGGATACGTAATAAAGCTTTCGATTCCGCCAAGACTTTCAGCAAAACAGATCGTTTTCAGCTGCTTCAAAAATGGATTGACCCAGTCCTCCTTGGCTACACGGAATGACAGCATTCCTCCCTTGCCTGGGTAAAGGACATCTTGAATTTCTGGCTGTTTCTTTAAAAACTCTGCCAGCTCCTTCGCATTTGCCTCGTGCTGGCGCATTCTAAGAGCCAGTGTTTTCATTCCTCTCATTAAAAGCCATGAGTCAAACGGAGATAAAACGGCTCCAATTGCGTTTTGATGCTGGAACATGTCTTCAGACAGCTGCTCTCCTTTTGTCACCACAAGACCGGCAAGGACGTCATTGTGTCCGCCTAAATATTTGGTTGCGCTATGGATGACAATGTCCGCTCCAAGTGTAATCGGCTTTTGCAAAACGGGTGTGTAAAAGGTGTTATCGACAATGACCAAAGCGCCATATTCTTTTGCAATCTTTGCTATTTTTTGAATATCTGCTTCCTGCATAAGTGGATTTGTCGGCGTTTCAATAAAGACCGCTTTTGTGTTTGGCGTGATTTTAGAACGTAAACAGTCTTCATCTGAAAAATCATCGTAAAGAAACCGTAAGCCGTACTTTTTCCATTCGTTTTCAAACAAACGGTATGTACCGCCATATAGGTCTGATGAGACGATGAGTTCATCTCCGCTTTCAAATAATGCCATGATCGTTTGGATCGCAGCCATTCCCGAACTGAAGGCAAAGCCGGCCGTCCCTTCTTCGAGTGAAGCAATCGCATCCTCTACAAGCTGCCTTGTTGGGTTTTTCGTTCGAATGTAATCAAATCCGGTTGATTCCCCTATGCCTCTATGTCTGTATGCTGTTGAAAGATAAACGGGGGGACTGACCGTGCCAGTCGCCTCTTCGCTGCGGTTTCCAATTTGCGCTAATGTCGTTTCCACATGTTCTGTCATTTGACACCATCCTAAGTAAAATCTGATTTCAAAACAGAAAACCCCTTCTTCATAAGAAGAAGGGGTTTAATCGCTTCCTCTTATCTTCCAAGCAAAAAAGCTGCTTGCTGGATTTAGCACCTTGGTACATCACATGAAGTGATGCATACCGGTTGCTGAGGTTTCAAAGGGCCAGTCCCTCCACCTCTCATGATAAGAATGTATTGTCTGTCTGTTCTAATTCTTAATACTGTAACGCATTAAATCTTATTTTTCAAGAGGAATCGGAACAATTAATTGAAATTTTCTGTATTTTACAATAGATTCGGTGTTAACTGAATTGATTGCATGTTAGCATATAGGAACAACGCTGTTTTTCATGTTACAATGAATGGAAACGTTTCACTTTGTGATGAAATTGGTTAGCTGGAGGAATGGATTATGGTGAAGAAAACAGGCATTATTCAAGAAGAAACCTTACATTCAAAAGAACTTGGGGCGGATATGACCCTTTTGATCTATTTGCCAGTCAATTACTCCCCCCTTTATACATATCATGTCATCATTGCCCAAGATGGTCATGATTATTTCCGCTTAGGCAAAATAGGCAGACAGGCGGAAGAATTGATGCAAAACAAAGAAATGGAACGCTCGATTATCATTGGTGTCCCTTATGAAAATGTCTCGGAAAGACGGAATACGTATCATCCAGATGGCACAAAGTTTGAAGCGTATAAACGCTTTTTAGCAAATGAACTTGTCCCTTATATTGATACGCATTATCCAACCTATCAAATTGGCTCAGGACGCACGTTTATTGGTGATTCGCTAGGTGCTACGATTTCCCTTATGACAGCGATTGATTATCCTTC
This sequence comes from Bacillus sp. LNXM65, assembly GCF_002998575.1. NCBI lineage: Bacteria > Bacillati > Bacillota > Bacilli > Caryophanales > Bacillaceae > Bacillus > Bacillus sp. LNXM65. Next base: position 11,106 of record NZ_PVRB01000007.1, read on the forward strand.
TTTATTTGGCGGGCTGATTTTGCAGTCTCCTTACGTTGATGATTCAGTCCTAGAAGCCGTTAAACAGTCGACAGCCCTTTCCCCTTATGCCATTATCCATCAAATTGGGCTGGAAGAAACGGCTGTGAAAACGACAGATGGCCAAGTGCTTGATTTTATTCAGCCGAATGAAGATTTAAAGGCGCTTCTTGAACAGTCAGGTGCGGATTATTTATTTGAGACATTCGAAGGGGATCATAAATGGACGTTTTGGCAGCCACTCATTGCGCCTTCGTTAAAAAAAATGCTCCCATATTCGTTAATCAACTGAATTTTGTTATAATAAACAATAATAAATACTTTCTTATTCAGGAGGGAACATGATGAAATACGGAGTTGTTATATTTCCATCAAAAAAATTGCAAGATATTGCGAACTCTTACCGGAAGCGTTATGATCCGAACTATGCACTTATACCGCCTCATTTAACATTAAGAACACCTTTTGAATTAACGGATCTAGAAGCGGCTGAGGTCGTCTCAACGTTAAGAGAGTATGCAAAAAATGCTTCTCCTATTACGTTACGTATTAAAAAATTCAGTTCATTCGCTCCTGTAAACAACGTCATTTATATGAAAGTAGAACCGAACGAGGAAATCATGGCGCTCAATGAAAGGTTGTACGCAGATCCACTTGCTGGCACACCTGAATATGCTTTTGTTCCGCATGTGACAGTAGCTCAAAAACTATCAGATGATGAGCATTCAGACGTACTTGGTACATTAAAGCTGAGAAAGATTGACCATGAAGAAACCGTGGATCGCTTCCACCTTTTATATCAGTTAGAGAACGGATCTTGGACCGTCTATGAAACATTTATTTTAGGAGAAGAGGGTTAAAGACATTTGAAAACAGTCATCGCAACAGCACAAACACAACGAGAAGATGCATACTACGTTCGAAAAGAAGTGTTCGTCAAAGAACAAGAAGTCCCGTTAGAGATTGAAATAGATGAACTAGAGGACGAGGCCATTCATTTTGTCATTTATAATGATGAAATGAAGCCTCAAGCAGCCGCTAGACTGCGGATCATTGAAGGGCCAAAGGCAAAGCTGGAACGAATTTGTGTGTTAAAAGAGGCGCGCGCTTTCGGCCTTGGCCACAAACTATTAGAAGCGCTGGAAACAGAAGCCATTGCTAATGGAGCGAAGGAAGCGGTTATGCACGCACAAGTCCAAGCTCTTCCTTTCTACGAAAAGAAAGGCTACAAAGCCGTTTCTGAACCGTTTGAAGAAGCAGGGATCACACATGTCAAAATGACAAAAACACTATCTGTTTGACCAAAAGAAAAAGCCAGAGCATCCATGATGCCCTGGCTTTTCTTTATCATCGTTCGTCAAGGGAAGAAAGCGTAATCATTTATATATACGCATTAATATGAACGCCTTTGCCTTCTTCCATAAACATATCTCGTACAAAACGTTCCCGCTTTTTTTGCTGTACTTTCGTTTCTGCTTCTGTCACTAAGTCCTCTTTTTTCTCCAGCTCTCTGTATACCTTGTCATGAAAGGTGCGAGTAACCTTTGTTACTTTCGCGTAGTCTTCTTTATCCTGAGGAGCAGGACGATTGATATATTGAAAATACAGATCCGGCTGAATCGGGGCTATATATCCCATCAAGAACGCCTCCTTTGCTTCTCTTCTACTCTACTATTCCCTAATTATGACTGTTTGAAACACGTCTCATTTGATATGATTAGATGTGTTTCTTTTTAAGATTGATTAACTATTGGAGGACTAGCTTTGAAATGCGCACGACGACATGATCGAACGATCTCATTACATACGTATTCGAGAGAACATTATCAATTCCTCCATGACGAGGGAAAAAAAGGGCACTTATCCTGCCCATATTGCGGACAACCAGTCTTTTTCAGATTAAATATACATGAAGAACCTGCCTTTATTCATAAACATATGACGCAGCAAGAGATGTGTGAACAAGCAGAAGAACAAGAAGATCAGAAAAAAAATGCAGAGCAAGAGGAAAGTGCTTCCTATAAAGAACTTGGGGGCTTCCGTTTTCCAACAGGTAAACAGATCATCTCGCAAACGAATGAATCATATGACTGGCAGGAACCAAGGTCGATTCAATTTAGCGATGCGTTACATTTAGAAGAGAATGAACAAGCACATACCATCGAGCTCTTTCCGCATATTACCTTTAGCACACCGCAGCTTCAAGCTGTCACACATAAAGACGGTCCAATGCTGGTGCTGGCTGGCGCTGGCAGCGGAAAAACAAGAGTCCTGACAGCAAGAGCGGCATATCTCATGTCACATCATCATATTCCTGCTCACCATATCTTACTCGTGACTTTCACCACAAAAGCCAGCAGTGAAATGAAAGAAAGACTGCGCAAGCAATACCAGCTTCACCCATCACAAGCAAGTCAAGTGGTGACAGGCACCTTCCACAGTCTTTTTTATAAAATGCTGCTTCATGACGATGCAAGCAAATGGAACGGCCAGCACCTGATCAAGTTTGACTGGCAGAAGGAACAGTACATTCGGAAAGCCATCATAAATGAAGGACTTGATGAAAAAGACTACCCTACCGATCAAGTACTGCAATCGATCGGCTTTTGGAAAAATGCTTTTTTACCAGGCGAGCTTCCTGATTTGAAGGATGAAAAGGAAAAACACATGTGGACGATCTATCAATCTTATGAACAGCAAAAACGAGACAATCAGCAATTTGACTTTGATGACATGGCAATCGCCTGCTTGCACATGCTGACAGAACAGCCTGAACTGCTGAAACGATATCAAGAACGGTTCAAGTATATTTTAGTGGATGAATTTCAGGATATTAATCCAGTTCAATATCAATTGATTCAGCTTTTAGCTGGAGAATCTGAGCAGCTATTTTGTGTAGGTGATGATGATCAAGCCATTTATGCCTTTAGGGGCAGCAATCCTGCTTTCATTCTTGAATTCAAACGGGACTATCCTTCGGCTCAAATCGTCCATTTACATGCGAATTACCGGTCGCATCATACGATTGTCGCAAGTGCGGATGCCATTATTAAGAAAAATCAACATCGTTATGAAAAAACGTTAAAAGCTGTCCGTGCGGAGACAATCCCGCCTACGCTCTTTTATCCATATGACGAGGAAGAGGAAGCGACCATGATCGTGGCAGATATTCAGGAGAAAATTAAAAACGGCGCAAAGCCGAATGATATCTGCGTACTCTTTCGCACCAATACAGGAGGCCGCGCGATTTATGAGCGTCTGCATCAATCCGCGATTCCGTATGAGACGGAGGCTGGTGTCAAAGCCTTCTACAGCAGACGAATTGTTCGGGTTCTTCTCGCCTTTCTCTCTTTAAGTCAGGATGCCGATGATGTGGCTGCTATGAAACAGCTGCTTCCGGTTTTCTTTTTAAAGCAGCAGACCTTGAACACGATGAAGGCACTGACCATCACGGAAGATTGTTCAATGGTAGACGCACTCGGAAAACTAACAGATATTCAGCCGTTTCAACGGAAAAAGCTGAAATCCATTGTTCCTCTGTTCCGCACGTTACGAACGTTAAAGCCGTCTGACGCTGTGACGTTTATTGAACAAAAGATGGGACTTGGTGATTACTTAAAAAAACGAGTGAACGATACGAATGTGCTTGAAAAAGGGGCGGATGATGTACGAGATGTAAAAACCGCCGCCAAACGCTTTGAAACGATTGAAGCCTTTCTCGCACATGCCGAACATATGAAATCTGCCGAAAAGGAAAAAACAGACGAACCAGGTGTTCAGCTCATGACGATTCACCGCGCAAAGGGACTTGAATTCCAAACGGTGTACATCACTTGCGTGGTCGACGGAGCACTGCCTCATGATTTCTCACTCGATGAACTAAGAAACGGTGATGAAGAAGCCCTAGAAGAAGAACGCCGTTTATTATACGTGGCCATGACAAGAGCTGAACAATCTCTTTATCTATCTGTTCCATCATTTAGGCGAGGAAAAACCGCTCATCGCTCGCGCTTTTTGTATCCCCTACTAAAGAAAAACCGAGAATTATTCACAGAAAAACAACAGGCCCCCCTTTAAGCGGAGAGCCTGTTGTTTATTTTTTGTTGTTCATCATTTTAGCGATTGTATTGAAATCAAGCTTTTCTTTTCCACTTGTAATCGATTGAACGATTTTGTCTTCCATTTCTTTAGGTACACGCTTATTCGCAAGCTGCGCTACTTTTTTAATGACGCCTCGAACCGTTGCTTCATCTTTAAAGTTGGCATTTTGCAAAGAACCTGCAAGCTTAAAAACATCATTCATATTCACACCCGTTTTATTTTCAACGCTTTTAAAGAATTTATTATCCATTCATTTGCCTCCTCTTTGTGGAGTAATCACCTTACTATATGAAAATAGGCGAGATATGTGCCTATCCTAAAGCCTTGTTTGCCCAAAGAGAAAGGAAAGCAAAAGGCTCCCCCATTGCTTCCCTCACCTTCTTACTGTTTAGTTAAAGAAAGAAGCACCAACGATGATTAGAAGGATGAACAACACGACGACAAGAACAAATGTTGATCCATATCCGCCGCCATAACCTCCGCCGTAGCCGCCGCAAGAACCGCCACCGTAACCGTAACAACTCATATATAAGCACCTCCTCTTCTCCCTTACAAAATATGAAAAATACTACAAATGGTTTGGACGATCACATAAAAAAGTGCGGAATTTTTATTTCTGCTGTTTAAAGACGTAATCTGCCTCTCCATGACGCATCATGAATGCTTCTGTTTCTTTCGCAAAAGCATCCATCTTCTCGCCAAATACCTTTAAGTGCTGCTCAAGATCATTCGCTTTATCCGCTAGATCCATTTCACCCTTTTCGTGCGCTTGTTCTTTTCCATCATGAGGTTTAGTGAACAAGGAGCCGATTAATTGTTCGAATGCATCCATTCTGGTCACCCCTTCTCTCTTACATATGCATCACTCAGAAAAAGGGCAACAAAAAAACCGGATAAATCCGGCTTTTGTTTTTTGTTCTATTGAGGTTTCTTTTTCTTTCCACAGCCGCAATCTGCTTTTTTGATTTTCTTCGTATAAACAGATTGTTGATTTGACTGCGCTGGATAACCTTGAAGCATATGTGACGGTGTTTCAGTTGGTTTCATCGCAACCCTTCCTTTCCTATTCCATGATAGTATATGCATTTTTTGAAAGCGTGTCTGATCAGTATGCCTGTTTATTTCACCAGCTTTGAGACGATCGCTTCAATAATGCCTGCTGCCGCGGCAATTGCTAATAGTAAATTAAGCCACATGCTGATGACAGGAAATAGTATGTATATCAGAAGTAAAGCAGCAGTGCACCACATGCCAGTACACCAATAACAGCTTAACAGCTCTCCTATCCAAGACCGCAGCCCTTTACCTTTAATGATGATATATGTCTCCACTTCACCTTGTTCATTGACCTCTTCCTGTTCTTCATGAAATAAACGGCGGAAAGGAGCAGTAATGGTATCAAACACAATCAGCCTCGTCAGTCTAAAGGATGCGAGGGCAAACACGACAAATGACAAAGCACCACTCAGGAGCCTCCACCTCCTTTTTTCTTCTTTTTTGCGTCCTTTCTTTATATATGCAAAAAGAAAGACCGCCATGATGAATCGAGCGGAAATAAAATTGGGTTGTACTTTTTCACGCTTTCCGATTCCACCTTGAGCCTCTGCTGCATTAAATAATGTATAGATAAGAAAGGAGTGAAAGTATTGTCTATTGAAGAAAGTGCTGATTTATTATACACACAACTGTTAAACGAATTAATCAGCAATTATGATGATTTCATTGAGATCAAAGATTCCGAAAATGTCACAATTCATAAAACAGATGTAACAGCTGCACTCTCCCTTCAAGCGACCGTAACGACAATCATTACTCTTTTAATTCAACTTCTTGTACCAGACGATGAATTGGCTGCAGACATCACAGATCAGCTTTTATCCACACAACAAGTGACAGTCCAAAAGAAAACTGTGATTCAAATCATCAACTGCTATAACATTACGATTACATTATCAGATGCATCCATTATGAACTCCGTCCAAATTCTCACTCAAACATTGAATGTACTCTTAGTTGAAGCCGGCATTCTTTGACCCTTTCTTTTCTAACATGACGTATGAAAGAGGTGAAATCATCGTGGCTGAAGAGAACGAAAAAAAGGAGTTTCAAATCAATACTGATGTTGATCCATTAACGAGTCTTCTTGTAAGTGATGTGTTAAACAAAAACAATATCACAGATGATCAGAAAGCAAATATCTCAGATGATCAAAGAAGAATGATTTTGAAATTAGTCGAGGACTTACAAAAGAAAGCAAATGATTTCGTAGAACAGCAGCAGGAGAAAAAAAGGCAGGCTGAGGCAGCAAAACATGCGGAAGAAGTACAGTCTGAACCAAAAGTACGTCCAAAACGAAATTCACTTCGAGATCGTATTCAGCAGCGCCGTGATGCGCAGCGTAATAACGATTAAATAAAAATGGGTTGCCTGCTAGGGTAAATGCCCGAGACAAAACCACGCATTCCAGCATTTAATAAAGTAAACGGAAGGAGGAATAGAAATGGATTCTAAACCATATTCTTGGGTCGCTCTAGATCGTAACTGTACACACCACGGACACCACGGACACCACGACGATTACAACTATGAAAGAAAAGCAGTTTGTGATGGCCACTATTATGATGATGAAGATGTCTTACAAGAATTTGATCAATTAAGCTTCACAAAGCAGACATCTGAGGAAGTCATTATCGTCAGAGACTCTTGTGACATTAACGTCTCTTCTGTTGATGCACAGGTTGCAGCTTCTATCCAAGTAGCTGTTCAAACAGCGATTATCACCATTACAAATATCTCAATCGCTGACGGTGATTTAGCTGACCGCGTCACACAAGATCTCTTACAAGCCGCTACTCACAAACAAACAAACCGCCAGAAACTTGTCATCGAAAATTCAAGAAACGTTACAGTATCGACAATCGATGCGGATATCTCGATCGCGATTCAAACACTTACTCAAACACTTGTTGCGACAATCGTTGCAATTGGTATCCTCTAATGTCCAAAAGCAGAGCGAAAAGCTCTGCTTTTCCTTTTATAAAAATACAACAAATATAAATAGTCATTTACCCACACCAACTAGAGGGCGCATACATATGTTGTTAAGGACTAAAGTCAAATACCTTGTTAAAGGAGCTGAAATCCATGAGCTGCGGAAAACACCATGGCCGACATGATGAAAACTGTGTATGCGATGCGGTTGAAAAGATTTTAGCAGAGCAGGAAGCTGTAGAAGATAAATGTCCTACGAGCTGCTACAGTAATTTATTAAGCCCGACAGTTTCTGGAAAAGATACAATTCCGTTTTTAATTTTTGATAAAAAGGGCGGATTGTTTTCTACTTTCGGAAACATTGGAGGATTTGTTGACGATTGCCAATGCTTCGAATCCATTTTCTTCCGGGTTGAAAAATTACACGACTGCTGTGCTACGTTATCTGTATTAAGACCTGTTGATGTACACGGACATACGCTAAGCGTGTGTCACCCTTGTGACCCTGACTTCTTTGGTCTAGAAAAAACGGACTTTTGTATTGAGGTTGATCTAAACTGCTTCTGCGCGATCCAATGTTTAAACCCAGAGCTTGTCGACAGAGTCATGCCATCGAAAGATAAAAAGCATCATCACCACGGCTAAACCAATCGTCCGTTGACCTAACTTGTCATGAGTCAAAGCATCCCCTTCCTTACGAATGACAGCCAATCATGCGGAGCAGTCAGCATAAGAGCTGCCGCTTCCGCATTGATTGAAAGTAGATGTATCAACTGGCAAAACAAAAAAGCTTGTAGATGATGACAGTGCTCAAACACTCAAACAAATTTCCTAGTATAGGAGGGTTGAATATGAGCCGCAAACATTCATGGAGCTGTGTAGCAGAGGCTGTTGAAAATATTAACGACTTACAAAGTGCCGTCGAAGAAGATTGCCCGACCAGCTGTTACAGCAATCTCCTTTCTACATCCCATTCATTAGGTGACACTGTCCCGTTTGTTCTCTTTACATCCAAATCAAAACCATTCGTCGCATTCGGAAACGTCGGAGAAGTAGATGCAGGTCCTTGCTTCAGCACTGCATTTTTCAGAGTCGAACACATCTGTGATCACTGCGCAACACTCAGCTTGCTTATTGCATTTGACAAAGACCGTCATATTTTAGATTTTACAGATAAAGATTCCTTATGTGATGTGTTCCGATTAGAAAAATCGAAGTATTGCATTGAAGTAGATCTTGACTGCTTCTGCGCAATCGAGTGCTTAAATCCACGACTCATCAACCGTAACTGCTAACAAAAAAAGTCCCTCTATGGGACTTTTTTTATTCGTTAAAAGCCAAGCGGATGAATCGAGGAAATTTCATCTATTGCTAATTCAACTGGATTTCCCCCGCCCGCTGTTCGAATGACCACTAGATCTTCTTTTCGATCCATGATAATTCCTCTATATGTTTTACCATCAGCTTCAATCAGGCAAAGGGCTCTTGGCATATTATGAGGCAGGCTTGTGAGAAAATCGACTTTTTCGTCAATACTCATCTGACTTAAAGGCTTTTTCACTCGTTTTCTTCTAGGTTCTTCTTTTGTTTCATGAAATACACCTTCTGGCGGCTTTTCCTCTTCTCGCTGGGGTTTTCGTTCTTGTATAAGTTCTGGTTCTTGTGTGATGTCTTGTTCTTGTGTAAGCTCTGCTTCTTGTGTGATGTCTTGTTCTTGTGTAAGCTCTGCTTCTTGCGTGATGTCTTGTTCTTGTGTAAATTCTGCTTCTTGTGTGATGTCTTGTTCTTGTGCAAGTTCTGCTTCTTGTGTGATGTCTTGTTCTTGTGCAAGTTCTGCTTCTTGTGTGATGTCTTGTTCTTGCTGAAGTTCAGGCGACCCGACTTCTTTTTTCTTCTCTATTTCTTGAGCCACGGGTTCCTCGTGCGTACTTTCTTCGATCACGTCTTTTGCACTCTGATGACTTTCTTGCGGTTTTTCTGATTTCTTTCGCTTTCTCACGATATTTTGCATGGCCGGCATTGATTCATCATAGCTCGGCTGAACAATATACATAAGCGGCTTCTGGTTCTCATCACCTTTATTTGACATACTAATCCCTCCCGAATGATTCATTCCTTATATATATGAGCGGATGTCTCAAATCAGAAGAAAAATAAAAAAACAGCATACCCATCTTTGGTATGCTGCAATTCAATGATTCGTTTAGCGGGCAATGATATGGAAGCCAGAATCAACATGCAGATTCTCACCTGTCATGCCGCGTGATAGATCACTGAATAAGAATAGAGCTGTATCGCCAACTTCTTCAGGAGTCGTTGTACGGCGAAGCGGTGCACGCTCTTCAATATCCTTCAGGATTGTATTAAAGCCGCTGATGCCTTTTGCAGACAGCGTACGAATTGGACCAGCAGAAATACTGTTCACACGGATACCTTCTGCGCCTAAATCAGCTGCTAAATATTTCACACTTGCTTCAAGTGCTGCTTTCGCTACACCCATTACGTTGTAGTTAGATACCACACGCTCTCCGCCTAAGTATGTAAGCGTGACGATGCTTCCACCTTCTGTCATCAATGGACGTGCTGCTTTTGCTACAGCTGTTAATGAGTATGCACTAATGTTGTGCGCCAAAAGGAAACCTTCACGGTTCGTGTTTAAGTATTCACCGACAAGTTCTTCCTTGTTTGCAAATGCAATCGCATGCGCAACGCCATGAATGACTTGTACTTTTTCTTTAATTGTAGCGAAACATTTTTCGATTTCTTCGTCACTTGTCACGTCACATGGAAGAATGATTGAATCATCACGCTCAAGTGTGCTTGCAAGTTCTTTTACAGATTCAGCAAGACGATCTCCAACATAAGTAAAAATCAAACGAGCTCCAGCTTCGTGAAGTGAGCGGGCAATTCCCCAAGCGATGCTTCGTTTATTGGCAACACCCATCACCACGATATTACGGCCTTCTAAAGAAAAGTTCATATGTAATAAAGCCTCCTATTTTTTCAAGACATAGTATTAGTACCTGATCATAATATTATCACAGATCATGAGTGAATGACAATTTCCGCTGAAAGAAAGTTTCTTTTTCATCAAAAAACCGTCCTCGCAAGTGAAGACGGTTCGATTCTCTTATCGTTTGAGCCTGTTTTGCTGATAAGCAAAATGGTTGGTAGGTCCATGTCCAGCTCCAATATTCAAAGGGAATTTGATGGCTTCATGGACAAAGGTTTCTGCTGTTTCAAAGGCCTCTCTCATGGAGTACCCTTTCGCAATTTCAGCTGTTAATGCCGCTGCAAACGTGCAGCCTGTGCCATGTGTATGCGGGGTATCAATATGTTCGTTTGTGACTTCTATAAAGCCTTTTCCATCATACAACAGGTCTGTTATCATACCGCCAGAGGGGCCGTGTCCCCCTTTGATCACGACATGTTTCGTACCAAGCTCATATAGACGTTCCGCTGCTAGATAGCGATCCTCTTTTGTCTGAATGCGCATGTCTGTCAGCACTTCTGCCTCAGGAAGATTCGGCGTTACGGCATAGCTGACAGGCAGCAAGTGTGTTTTCAACGCAGAGACCGCATCTTCATTTAATAAAGAAGCCCCTCCCTTTGCGATCATAACTGGATCGACAATCAGCTTCATCTCATATTGAACCGTTTTTTCAGCAACCGTATTGATCATGTCTGCACTCCACAGCATCCCTGTTTTGACGGCATCTGGCAGCAAGTCTTCTGCGACTGCATCTATTTGACTTTTTAACGCCTCGATTGAAAGAGGGTATATACCGTGAACGCCAAGTGTGTTTTGTGCTGTAATCGCTGTGATCGCAGACATTCCGTACACACCGAGCTCCTGAAAGGTTTTCAAATCAGCTTGAATGCCTGCTCCACCGCCCGAATCAGAACCCGCGATTGTGAATGCTTTTTTGATCGTCATTTCACCACACCTCTCATTAGCCAATCCATTGATGATAAATGGTTCTTGCTTTGGCCATATCATTTGTACCATGTACAAGTGCTCTGCCATCTTTAAATAAAACAAGCTTATATTCATCCTTTTGACAAGAAAGTAAATACGGATTTTCAAGCACATCCATTCCTGCTTTCTTTAAGCGAATAGCCACTTCGTGTAATGGCGGCGGGATTTCAGCAGCACTGCGGATTTGTACCGTATTGCGGCCGCATAGTACATCTGCCTTCGCCCTGCGGTCATATGAGAGAAATGGATAAGTCTTCAGTCCACAGCTTGGACATTGCTTTTTCTTTAAAGACACGGCCGACCGAATGTCGGACCGTTCGTTTTTCCATAAATCGAACGATTTTAATATTGGCGTCACTTGATGTCCTGTTAAATATTTTAGTGCATCTGCCACTTGATATGCCGCCACCTGCTGCACCACTGGACTAATGATACCGGCTGTATCACAGGTCATGCCTTGTGCGGGTAAATGTTCAAGCAGGCAGTGTAAACATGGCGTCTCACTAGGAATCACAGTAAATTGAATACCATAGCTGGCTACACAGGCTCCGTAAAGGAACGGAATTTGATGTTTGACAGCAGCATCATTTGCAATCATCCTCACCTCAAAATTATCCGCTGCATCCACGATAATCGAAGCCCCGCTGACAAGTTCATCAATATGTTGAGCGGTCACATCGATGACAATTCCTTTGACATGTATGTCACTGTTCACCTGCTTGAGTCTTTTTTCAGCCGCCACAGCCTTTGGCAGCCGATCATGCACATCTTGCTCCGTGTAAAGCTGCTGTCGCTGAAGGTTGCTCCATTCAATATAATCTCGATCCAAAATGGTGACAGATCCAACGCCAGCACGAACGAGCATTTCAGCACTAGCTGTTCCAAGTGCCCCTGCACCAATAATGACAGCCTTTGAGTCTTTTAACCGCTTTTGCCCCTCTGTGCCGATTGGCTGAAAGAGCTCTTGGCGCGAATAACGTGTGCTCAAAATGCCGGCATTCCTTCCTGCGGACTGCTTGCTGTCCCATAGTTTTTCAAAGGAATCCGTCCTGCCTCGAAGCCTAGTCTTCCTGATTCAATCGCCAGCTTCATGGCTTTTGCCATTTTCACAGGGTCCTTTGCACCAGACACAGCTGTGTTCAGTAATACAGCGTCAGCCCCTAGCTCCATCGCATAAGCTGCATCCTTTGGAGAGCCTACACCAGCATCAATAATCACCGGCACCTTCGCCTGCTCAATAATAAATGAGAGATTCAGAGGGTTTAGTAAGCCTTGCCCTGAACCAATCGGAGAAGCACCCGGCATGATGGCATGGACACCGAGCTCTTCTAATTTTCTCGCCAGCACCACATCATCAGATGTATATGGCAGCACGATAAACCCTTCTTCCAATAGCCTTTCAGATGCTTTTAACGTTTCGACTGGATCTGGCAGAAGAGACCTTGAGCAGCCAATGACTTCTACCTTGATCATGTCACACAGTCCAGAAGCCTTCGCTAAACGAGCAATACGAACTGCCTCTTCCGCAGTACTTGCACCAGCTGTATTCGGAAGCAGCGTATATTTTGATAAATCAAGCTGCTCCAAAAAATTAGGCTGAGATGCTTCGAATATGTTCATTCTTCTCACAGCAAAGGTTAAAATTTCTGCTTCTGATACGTTCACGGCTTCTTTTTGAACTTCAAATGATGGATACTTCCCTGTACCAAGTAATAATCTTGATGTGAATGTTTTTCCGCCAATGTGCAGCATGTTGTCATCCTCCTCCTACAAAGTGAACGATTTCAATCGTGTCATTAGATTGAATTTTTACTTGTTGAAACGCTTCTTTGTCAATAATTTCTTGGTTCTTTTCCACGATCACTACTCTATTTTCAAGCTGATACGCTGATAGCAGATCATAGATCGTTCCATTCTCTTGATCGAAATCAACGATTCTGCCATTCAATTGAATTTTCATACAAACAGTGCCTCCTTTCGGCCAATACGAAACGCGTGAAGCCATTCCTTTTTGACCGGTTCACCCAATATCAGGTCGCGAATGATCTCTCCAGTAATCGGGGCAAGTAAAATGCCATTTCTGTAATGCCCTGCAGCAAAAAGGATACGCTGATCTTCTGGATGTCTACCAATGTAGGGATGCCGGTCGCTTGTCGCCGGACGAAGGCCAGCCCAGCACTGATCAATCGGCATCTCCTTGATCGAAGGCATAAGCTGAGACGCCTTTTGAATCACAGCTTCGATGCCGCCAAGCGTTGGAACAGTTTGCCACTCGTTTGGCTTCATCGTTGCGCCAACGATCAGTTTGCCGCTATCTCGTTGAACGATGTAACAATGATCATGGTAAATGGTGTGCGCGAGTGCTGGACCATTATTCCATACAGACACACACTCCCCCTTTACTGGATAAAGAGAATGAGTTAATCCAAGCTCTTCAAAAAAACGGCCAGACCATACACCACTCGCTACAGTCAGATCATCACATGTGAATGTTCCCTTCGTTGTTCTAATCGCTAACGCTTCTTTCTCCCGCTTCACTTCGATCACGGGTGTACATTCTTTCACATCTGCCCCGAACCTTACCGCCGCCTGCCAAAATGCCCGGCATACCGCATAAGGTTCGACATGAACATCCTCTTTAATCAAACCTGCTCCTAAGATGTTATCTGCCATTTGAGGCATGCATTTTTTTACGCTGCTTGCGTCCAGCCAATCAAATGTAGACAAATACTGCATCCGGCAAAGTGCTTGTTTCTCTTCTTCTGTAAAGGCTACCTTCATGATACCACCCGCTGATGTCCGAATATCAATGCCAGATTCATGCTGTAGATCGACTTTTAACTTCTCGTACAATGCCTGGCTTGCTCTGCCTGCTTGGAAAAAAATATTCTCATGCCCCTCTCCTTCAGCATGTGCACCGAGCATCCCAGCAGCCGCACTTGTCGTTTGCTTCCCTACCTCATTCGCCTCAAGTAAGACGACCTGCTTTCCTGCTTTTGCAAGGTGATAGGCAATGGACATTCCTATGATTCCACCACCAATGATTGCAACGTCATAATGCTTCTTCATAAGGATGCCCCTTTACCTGTTTAGAAAATGCTTGTGCCATCATGCGCGGCTGATGATGAGTAAAAATCCCAGACATGACAGCAATCCCTTTCACATTCGCGTGTTTCAATTCTGGAATGCGGTCAGGTGTCAATCCACCGATCGCCACCACTGGAATAGACAGTGAAGATGTCAGTTCTTTCACAAGCTGTACGCCTCTTGCCTGAAGTCCTGGTTTACAAGTGGTGTCATATACGTGCCCAAACATGACATACTCTGCTCCATTTTTCTCCGCTGCTTTCGCTTCTTCTATCGAATGAACAGAGACACCCGCATGAAGGTGAGGGAATTTTTGCCGCAGCTCTTTTGGCGAAAAGCTATGGCCTGGGAGATGTACCCGGTGAATATTGGTGAGCAGTGCAACGTCTACTCTGTCGTTGATGATGAGCTTCTCTTTCGGTACACCTTCTAAAAAGAGTCTTTTCACGAGATCAACAAGCTCACTTGCTGTTTTAGACCGTTCCCGGATATGAATAAAATCCACTTCAGGTGCGATGGCTTTTATTTGTTTGATCAGTTCATCCACAGGAAGCGAATCATTTGTCACTGCGTGGAGTTCCATTTGCACCAACCCCATCTAAGCATGCTGTTTGCCATGTTTCTTTTTGATACGCCATTTCCCAGAAATGGTACTCGTAATAGCTTGAAATCACAAAATTTTCTTTCATATTGGCCCGTACTTGTTCTGACGCTTTTTCGGCTAGTTCATCAAAGCGGTTGACCTGTTCAAAGACGAGCTCCTTAAACCAATCCCCTCCATATGTCAAAATCCATTCCTGATAAATCGGATGGTCAGGTGTGGTTTGTTTCAGCTTTTCACCCACCTCATAATATAGCCAGTAGCACGGCAATAATGCGGCTAAAATCTCTTCAAATCGCCCGCTTTTCACAGATCGATACATATGAGAGGTATACGCATAAGCAGTCGGAGAAGGCTTAAAGTTCTCGATGGCTTCATCTGAAATCTGCAAAAGCTCTGTGAACTTTCTATGCAGCGACAGCTCTGCTTCATACGTACCCTGCGCATGATACGCCATTCTGCCCGTCGTATGTAAGTCCTCACTAATCGCTGCGCCATATGCTTGCACCTTTGCAAAATGAGTTAAATAATATGAATCCTGCATCACATAATACGTGAAACGATCGAGTGAAAGCGTGCCATCTCCAATCCCTTTGACAAATGGGTGTGTGAAGCTTCCATTCCACCATGTTGCTGCTGCTTCTTTACATTCAGTTGAAAACGTCATGTTTCTCTCCTCCTGTTTTTCCATATAAAAAAGCCACTTTCCGCGTGGAAAGTGGCTTGGAATTTGTAAAAAGCATAGTCAAAAACCGCACCACTTCCCTACGCAGGTATGAACCTGTTCAGGTAATGAGGGTCTAAAAGTCGACACTTTTATCTCAGCCCTTTTAAAGGACTCCCCTAGTGGATCAAATATATGATGTTGTACTTCTATCTTAATCAGGAATTGTTCATTGGTCAAGGGTTCATTCTTACTCTAATTGGGCTCTTAGTCCTGCCACATACTCACGAGAGCCTGACACAAGCACACGGTCGCCGCTTCTAAGCGTGGTATCTCCATGTGGTACTAAGCTGTCTACCCCTCTGAAAATACGGACAAAGACCAAATCACCGGTAAACGGAAATTCCCTCAGCATGACATTGTGATAACGATGATTGTTCATTTGAATTTGATACAAAGAAGTATCCTCATTTGTTAATAATCGAATCGCATCCGGTGCTTCAATCAAGGCTCTTAGCACCGTTTTAGATGATAGGAAATTAGAAAACGTATCAATGCCTGCTTCCTTCAATGTCAGCTCTGTCTCAGCTTTGTTGACACTAGCAATGACTTGTTTCGCTCCTTCTTCCTTTGCAAATAAAGCAATTTCCTTATTTTTCGTCTCACTGCCTGTTGCGACGACGAGGACATCCTCCTGGCCAACGCCTGCCTTTCGCAGCGTCTCATCGTCGTACTCTTCAATCGATTCGACTTCAAAGATGGAGTCAGCAAGCAGCGCTTCTTTATTTTCTTGAAAGACATGTAAAATCCGAATATCATATTCATCCTGATGTAAATCAAGTGTGACAGGTAAGGTCAGCTGATTTGCACCAATAAAGGTCACACGTTTTTTATGGCTCGCAGCTTGTTCTTTTTTAAACAGCGCTTTAAACCAAACAGGCGTTAAAATACTCGTGAGTACCGCGACTAGAATCAGCGCTCCAGACATTTTATGGTCAATGACTCCGAGCCGCTCCCCTATCGTCGCAGCTGCAATGACGAGTGATAACGTCGATGTTAATAAAAAGCCAGAACCGATCACTTTTTTCATGTCATACCATTTTTTCAAATAAAGAATCGGGATGAGCTTACTAACCAGTAATGCAATAAACAGCAGCGGGATCATGATCATAATGGTTGGGTCCTTGAACAGTGCCCATATATTTAAATCCACTCCGACCATCACAAAGAAGATGGGGATCAAAAATCCGTAGCCAAATGAATCCAGCTGCTGGACAAGCTCTTTATTCGGCGAAAGAAGGGACACAAGTACGCCCGCTAAAAACGCCCCAAGAATATTTTCAGCACCGAGTGATTCAGATAAGGCAACTAAGACTATAATGAGAGTAAAGATCGCCCTTGTCCCAATTTGCACGGTCCCTTTTGACATGGACTGAAAAATCGACTTTGTCTTAAATACGCGGCCAAATAAATAAAGCAGAATGCCCGCAGCAAATAATAAGAGCAGAAGCCACATATTCCCTGTACCATCGCCATAAATGGAGGAAAACACAGCAAGTAAAATCATCGTCACCAAATCAGCAATGACGGCGACAAGCAAGATGATTTGACCGATATTCGTCTGCATTAACTTTTCCTCTTTTAAGGTGGGAACCACTACCCCTAATGAGATGGTCGATATAATGAGCGTCATTAAAAAGGCATTTTGGATAAACCCTGCAAGGACAAACGCATAGGACAGGATAAAAGAAATACTAAATACGCCAACAAAAATAATCGTGGCTGCCTTAAACGTATTTGGTTCTTTTAGACCATTTGGCAGTTCTCGTGCTTTCTTCTTTGACTCAAAAGAAGAAAAATCTATTTCAAGTCCACTTAAAAACATCAGAAAAATAAAACCGAGCATGGATAACGTGTCTAACCATGCATCATGTTCAACTACCAGTTGAAGACCGCTTTTTCCAATGATGAGCCCCATGATGATTTCAGCAACAACGACCGGAATGGTCAGCTTAAATCGGTGCAATAAAAGTGGGGTGAAAAAGGCGACAATAATAACGACAACGAGTGATGAAACAGATGTATGCTCCATTGGCTAAAGCCTCCTAACATTGATGTTTAATCTTTTAAGTTTTACGTTAAAGCATTGATTCTAACAATTGCCTAAATGAAAAGAAAGCCATTCGTTATATGTTCTAAAATTCAAACTTCTTTAACCCCGATGAATGGATGAGAAAGATCAGGAGGAAATCTTATGAAATTTGATATCATTGGAGATATCCACGGCTGCTACGAAGAGCTGCTTACCCTCATACACAAACTAGGATACGAACTCAAACATGGATTACCCGTCCATCCTGATAAGAGAACGCTAGCCCTTGTCGGTGATTTAACAGATCGAGGCCCTCAGTCAGTAGATGTGATGCGATTTGTCATTCATGCCTACGCACACGGCGCGATCCGCTACGTACCTGGCAACCATTGCTTTAAGCTTTATCGCTATTTGAAAGGAAATCCCGTGAAATTACTTCATGGCATCGAAACCACAGTGAACGAAATAAAAAAGCTGCCCCTTCATGAACAAACCAAATTGTCACATGAATTTAAGCAGCTATTTGAGAAGGCTCCGCTTTACGATGTACTCATTCCTGATGAACTGATTATTGCTCACGCAGCGATGAAGGAAAAGGACATTGGAAGAAAACCGAACAAACAGATGCGATCCTATCTATTATTTGGCGCGGTCACAGGAGAAACATGGCCAGATGGACGACCTGTGCGGAAGGATTGGGCAAAGGAATATCGCGGAAAACCGTGGATTGTATACGGACATACACCAGTGAAAGAACCCCGCTTCGTTGGCAGAACCGTCAATATTGATACAGGCTGCGTATTTGGCCACCGGCTGTCTGCCCTCACATATCCTGAGCTTGAAACGGTCTCTGTTCCTTCCTCTATGCCTTATGACGATTCAAGGTTTCAGCATTTCACATCATAAAAAAACCCGGTCCTGCGCTTGCAGGTAGCCGGGTTTCTCTATTTAAAGCAGCAATGATTTCATGTCTTCAGGAAGCGGAGCCGAGAATGTCAATTCCTCCCCAGTCATCGGATGAGGAAAGACAAGAGTCTCACTATGCAGTGCCTGACGGTCCATCCGCTCACTCGTTCCGCTATATAGCGTATCTCCGATGAGCGGGTGACCAAGATACTTCATATGAACACGAATTTGATGTGTTCTCCCAGTTTCAAGTGATAGAGCCACATCTGACATGTTCAACTCAGCGTCCACCGCTCGCACTTTAAAATGCGTCACTGCTTCCTGTCCAGTATCATCGACCATTCGCTCGATGATACTATCTCCTTTTCGGGCAATTTTTGCACGAATGGTTCCATACTTTTCCGAGATCATGCCATGTGTAAACGCTCTGTATGTTCGTTTGACCGCTCCACTTTTTTGCGCTTTTGATAAAAGGCTGTGGGCAAAGCGATGCTTGGCCACGAGCATGACGCCCGATGTATCACGATCAAGGCGGTTCACCAAATGAACCGTCAGCCGAACAGACTGCTCTGCATAATGGTGCAGCAATCCATTCGCAATACTGTGCTCTGGGTGTTCCCGAGAAGGAATGGACGGGATATATGGCTTTTTATTCAGCACAAGGACATGCTCATCCTCAAATAAAATATCAAGCGGAATCGGAGCAGGCTTCAGCCCTTCACTCACTTTTTCCTCTGGGAATAAAACGGTGAGCCTGTCTCCGTTATGCAGCTTGTATCTCACAGTCACATGCTCTCCATTAATGAGGAGATCACCGCCATCAAATTTAATATCCGCCAGCATTCTTTTTGAAATGCCAAGATCTATTAAATAATTCTTTAAAAGCAGCCCTTCTTCTTTGGCTGTCATGGTTTTATTTAGCGTAAAGTATTCCAGCGAGAACGACCTCTTTCTTATTCTCCTTTTCCGATAAAGGAATCTTGCACCCTTTTCCAAAACGGAAATGGTCTAAATCGGGCAAAACGGACATTCTCGTCGGCTACCCGGCATTGAATGGATTTGACGTCCTTATGAAGCAGCGTCAAATGATCAATGGTTACTTGAAAATCAACATCATTCATCGGTTTAATGACACAAGTATGGTGGTCTGGCAAAATAAGCGGTGAACCGACCGTTCGAAACACTCTGTTGTTGATTGAAGCCATTTCTGCCAGCTGAATGGCTCTAATGGAAGGATGAATAATGGCGCCTCCAAGTGCTTTATTATAGGCTGTACTGCCAGACGGTGTAGACAGACAAAGACCGTCACCTCTGAATGTTTCAAACAGCTGACCCCTAATTTCAACATCTGCCACAAGCGTCCCTTCCATACTTTTAATGGTACATTCATTCATCGCTAAATATTTCTCTTCTCTGCCGCCGTCGTTGTATCTGACAATGACTTCTAAGATCGGATATTCCACAATGTGATAAGGCGTTTTCGCAATAGCTAAGACGAGTTTTTCAATTTCACTTGGCACCCAGTCAGCATAAAAACCAAGATGACCTGTATGAACACCGACAAAAGCTGTTTCATTCAGACGGTCGCTATAACGGTGAAACGCATAAAGAAGGGTGCCGTCTCCACCAACCGTAATGACAAGATCCGGTTCCTCTTCGTTGAGTTCCATCCCGAAATCCAATAAGTAGGTCTGAATTTTATTTTTGAGTGTGTCAGATACAGAATTCCCTTTCGAAGAAACTGCAAATTTCATGAATTCTTCTCCTTTTCCACCTTGCTGCTATGAGAGGGCAGCATCATATTTGATCAAGCTCAGGCTCAGCTATCGTTTTTCTTTTTCCGGGAAAATGCCACTTGTGCTTCTTGAATTTCCCCTCTAATTTCAGACATCTCATCATCAAGCAGAGATGCTGCCTCAGAAGCTCTTTGAAGGCGCAGCTTGACTTTCTCCGGGATATTCCCGCTATATTTATAATTCAGAGAATGCTCAATGGTCGCCCAAAAGTTCATCGCAAGTGTACGAATTTGGATTTCGACGAGGAGCTGCTTCTCTCCGTTGATCGTTTGCAGCGGATATAACACAACAAGGTGGTATGAACGGTATCCGCTTTCTTTATGTTCTGCAATATAGTCGCGTTTATCAACAACCACAAAGTCTTTTCGTGACTGGAGCATTTTTTTCACGACTTGTATGTCTTCTACAAACTGGCACATAATGCGAAGCCCAGCAATATCCTGCATCGTTTCGATTTCATGCATCGGGATGTTTTTACGCTTTGCCTTTTCTAATATGCTGGCAACAGGTTTCACTCGGCCTGTGACAAATTCTACTGGTGAATGGTCATCCTCAAATTCATACAGCTTTCGAATGCCCTTTAGTTTCACTTTTAATTCTTCGACTGCTTGTTTATACGGTGCGAGGAATTGATCCCATTGTTTTTTGTCCATGAAACTTCCCCCAATTCCATATACCTAATTATTTCAGAGGAATGTGCTCTTCACTTTCTCTTCCATATCTCCGTAATTGGCATTGTCTTTAATATTGTCGATTAAATAATGTAATTCTTGATGAAGCTGAATGAGTTCTAACGAATGTTCTCCCGCTGCCAAATAGACAGGGATGTCAAGATTCATTGCTTCTTTTAATGGAGCCCATGTATGTTCCCCTAAGATAAGATACGAAAAGGACTCCTCGTTTTCAAGTATGTAAACGAACGCAAAGTGATCAGAATCAACAAGCATTTGTCCTGATGCTTTTGCTTTTTGGATTTGCTCTTCTGACGTGGTCGTCAAAATTAGCCTGTCTTCTTTTAAAGTTGCTTCTGTGATTTCAATTCGGTTTTGCATCATGATCTCCTTTACAACAAAGTACAGCTTTATTTTATCATATCAAGTTCAATATTGATAAACCGAACTTTTTGAGAAAATCCTATTTTCTTCTTATAAATGATCCTTTCACATGATTCTCCATTTATTTTGGCACATGTGGAAAGAGAAATAAGAGATAAAAACAGTCTTTTACATGATGAACACACTTCATGTACAATAATCATATTTCCTCTAAATGAAAGGTTGATGTCAAAATGGCACAGGAAATTGAAATAGAGCTAAAGCAATTGTTAATGAAAAAAGAATTTGAACAGCTGAAACAACATTTTCAATTGAAGGATTCGGATTTTCACACACAAACCAACTATTACTTTGATACACCTCAATTTGATATAAAATCTCAATTCGCTGCACTAAGAATGAGAGAAAAAGACGGTCAGTGGGTTCTCACGTTAAAGGAACCACACGAAATAGGCTTGCTCGAAACCCACCAAACGATCGCTCCTCCTTCAAGCCTTGACGATTTTCAGCTGCCAGAAGGTGAAGTAGCTGACAGGTTAGACCATCTGAACATTCAAAAGGATCAAATTGTGTATTTTGGTTCACTTGAAACATCAAGAGCTGAAAAAAAGATCAAAGAAGGCTTAATTGTTTTGGATCACAGCCGATATTTAACAGTAGAGGACTATGAACTTGAATTTGAAGTGAGCGACCTGGAAATCGGACAAGCCGCATTCTCCGCATTGCTCCAAAAATTCCAAATCCCTGTACGAAACACGAAAAACAAAGTCGTACGTTTTTATGAAGAGAAAATGAAAACACAGAATAGATGAATTCCTTGAAGGAGGAACATGATGAACGTCAATCAACTTCAATCCTTTATGCAGCTTCAAGCGCTTAAAACGTTACAATCAGACCCTGGACAAACACAAATACCGGCCGGCCAAGAATCGAATGCACAAGCTTCATTTCAGTCGCTGCTGCAAGATTTTTTAGGCGGATCAGAATTATCACGCCTGCCGCTTTCTATTTCTGCGTTTATGGGAACGGACCCATCAACGGCTCCGAACACGCAATACGCGCGTACAAACCCATACTTGTCTGCTATCGCTGGCAGTGAGCAGCTTCAATCTCCATCTTCATATGCGAATGACGCTCAATTGAATACAGCGAACGGCATTGGGAATGTCTTAAACAACAGCTACACGCCGCCGCTTCAAAAGGCTGTTTCAAACGGTTCATCATCAAAAGAAATTAATCAAATCGTGTCACAAATGGCTCAAAAGCATGGCGTTCCAGAGAAGCTGATTCATGCGGTCATCAAGCAAGAATCCGGCTATCGTACGAATGCGGTCAGTCATGCAGGAGCACTTGGCCTCATGCAGCTTATGCCATCTACTGCTAAGTCACTTGGTGTGAATAATGCCTTTGATGCGGCCCAAAACATCGAAGGCGGCACGAAGTATATAAAACAAATGCTTCAGAAATATAATGGAAATATCTCACTTGCCTTAGCTGCTTATAATGCAGGCTCAGGAAATGTTGATAAATACGGTGGCATTCCACCATTTAAAGAAACACAAAATTATGTAAAGAAAATCACAGCACAATATTTCGCTTAAACCGAAGAGAATAACCTCTTCGGTTTTTTGTATGTCGCTTTTCACCCTTTTTTGACTGAATGTGTTATGATATGGTCAATTGATCACGGAACCCGCCTCTCCCCTTATTTCCAATAGACCAAAGCGGTTTGTTTGTGGAATTGAGTTGAGGTTGTTAAAATAAGTATACAAGAATAGAAACAATAAAATAGAACAAACTGAATATCACTTTTGAAATAAATGAATTCACAATAGGGCGCTTCATCCTATTAACTACGAGTAAAAGGAGTAGTCAACATGGTACAATCGTTTAACGCACCTTACGAAGCGGTTGGAGAGGAACTTCTATCGCAACTTGTTGATACTTTTTATGAAAATGTAAAGTGTCATCCTTTGCTTCATCCTATTTTCCCGGATGACTTAAAAGAAACAGCAAGAAAACAAAAACAGTTTTTAACTCAATATTTAGGCGGACCCCCGCTTTATACAGAGGAGCATGGTCACCCTATGCTACGGGCGAGACATCTCCCTTTTCCGATTACTGAGGAGCGGGCTGACGCATGGCTTGAATGCATGGAGGATGCGATGGATCAAGTAGGATTAACCGGCGATATTCGTGACTTTTTATTTGAGCGGCTTTCTCTAACGGCTCGTCATATGGTCAATCAAACACCTGAAAAGGATGGACGATCTTGAGCTGCAATACGCACGATCAATATTTCTCACACTGTCACGGACATCCTCAAAAGCCGATTGAAATCTATGTATTCATTGACCCTCTAAGTCCAGACTGCTGGTTATTAGAGCCATCCATTAAAAAATTGAAAATGAAGTACGGCCGTTTTTTCACTTTACGAACGGTGACAAGTTCTAGTATTAATGCATTGAATCGAAAACGAAAAAAGCATTTACTGACCGAAGCATGGGGGAAATTTGCTACCAAAACTCAGACCAAAAAAGAACAAATGCTGTCCGAACAAATTGTGACTTCACCCTACCTCGCCTCGCTTGCATTAAAAGCGGCTGAGCTTCAAGGCAGAAAATGCGGAATGAAGTTTCTGCGTCTCATTCAAGAATCACTTTTTTGCCATCAGCAAGATGTAACAAGTGAACATGTGCTGCTAGAAAATGCAAAAAGTGCTGGACTGGACATCGAGGAATTCCAGCGCGATATTCATTCTCAAAGTGCTGTTAAAGCACTACAATGTGATATGAAAATTGCAGCTGAAATGGACGTATCTGAGCTTCCGACCTTTGCCTTTTTTAATACAGTAAACGGGGATGAAGGATTAAAAATTTCAGGTGCGTACTCTTATGATGTATACGAGGAAATCCTTTTTGAAATGATTGGTGAAAAACCAACACCTTCAGAACGGCCTCCAATTGAATGGTTTATTGCTTACTTTCAATTTGCATCTGCAAAAGAGATTGCTGTCGTTTATGACCTGACACTTGAAGAAGTTGAACGAGAAATGAAAAAGCTGGCTTTCGCTAAAAAGGTAGAACGTGTACAAGTACATCAAGAAATGTTTTGGCGCTATAAAGTAGATGATCATCATTCAGATCTTGATCTCTACCGCTGTGAGAATGAACATGGGTGCTGACCCATGTTTTTTCTTTACCCTAAAAAGGAACACCCGTTCTATTTTTAGGCACGAAGAAACCGCGCCGGGATAAGCGCGGTTTCACTATGTCTTAACGACAACAAAGGGGATGGGAGAAATTTTTCACGGTCAAACAAAGGGGTAATGTTTGTATGTGATTAATTTCACATCTGTAGTATATCAAATTTTGTCGACTTATGACAACAGATATACTATATGTTCATATTTTTGTCACAAAACATAAGAGGGTTGTCACTTTCATATAGTGAAAATAACGAAAAAATGGAGGGATCTGCATGCGCAGCACAACCATTGGACTTGTTTCCATTGGCTTATGTTTCTTTTTAAATATATTAGGCTTAATGAAAATGCTTCCTCTTTATCTAACATCCCCACTCTTATTTGCTTCTATTCTTTTTACACTTTATCGAATGAACCACCGGAAGACCTTTAAGGGATTTAAAGGTTGATGATAAGGAACGACCTCTACATGCGAAGAGGTCTTTTTTTATGAGAAAAAAACTCCTGTCAAAAGATGAGTTTGCACTCACACGTCTGACAGAAGTCTTTTCATCACTCACCCGTTTTAGAGATGAGCTCTTCCATTTCTTTCAGCTTTTCTTCGAACAATTGACATGCTGCTTTGATTGGTTCTTTGGAAGCCATATCAACACCTGCTTTTTTCAACACATTAATTGGATAATCAGAGCTTCCTGCTTTAAGGAAGTCTGTGTAGCGCTCCACCGCAGGTTTTCCTTCTTCTAATATTTGCTTGCTTAATGCCTGTGCAGCACTATAGCCTGTTGCATATTGATAGACATAATAGTTGTAATAGAAGTGAGGAATTCTCGTCCATTCTAATCCGATTTCTTTATCCACAACCATGCCGTCTCCAAAATACTTCTTATTCAGGTCGTAATAAAGGTTCGTCATAAATTCCGGCGTTAAAGCCTCTCCTTCTTGCGCTTTCACATGAATAAGATGCTCAAACTCAGCAAACATCGTCTGTCTGAATACCGTTCCTCTGAATCCTTCTAACAAGTGATTTAACACATACAAACGCTGCTTTTTATCATCTAGATGATTCAGCAGGTATTCGCCAAGTAACGCTTCGTTTGTCGTAGAAGCCACTTCAGCTACAAAGATACTATAGTTTCCATACGGATATGGCTGATGCTTTCTTGTATAGTAGCTGTGGACAGAGTGCCCAAATTCATGAGCCAGTGTAAATAAATTATCAATATTATTTTGCCAGTTCATGAGGATATATGGATTTGTACCATAGCTTCCAGATGAATACGCACCGCTGCGTTTCCCTTTATTCTCATAAACGTCTACCCAGCGATTGCTCAGTCCCTCTTTTAACACGGACACATATTCTTCTCCTAATGGCGCTAACCCTTTTAGCATATAATCTTTTGCTTCATCGTAGGTTAGCTTCATACCAGCATCTTTTACAAGTGGTGTATACAAGTCATAATTGTGCACTTCATCAAGCTTTAATACCTTTTTACGCAATTCAATATAACGGTGTAATAACGGTAAATATTGATGAACTGTATCAATCAGATTGTCATATACTTCTTCTGGAATACTGTTCCGAGATAGTGCCGCTTCTCTTGCTGATTTATAATTTCGTACTTTTGCATAAAAATTATCCTTTTTAATCGAACCGCTCAGTGTCGAAGCAAGCGTGTTTTTATACTGATCATACGTTTTATACACAGCTTTAAAGGCATTCTTTCTCACTTCACGGTCATCACTGTTTAAAAATGTGATAAAGTTGCCGTGGGTAATCTTCTTTTCTTCCCCATTTTCATCCTTTACAGAAGGGAACGAAATATCAGCATTGTTAAACATACTAAAAGTAGTAGATGAAGTTGAGAGTGGTTCAGAGGCCTCAGCTAATAAAGCTTCTTGCTCCTCACTTAAAATATGTGGACGCTCTTTATTAATTTCTTCGAGAGCATGGGAATACAGTTTTAATTCTTCTTTTTCCAGAATAAACTGCTGCAATTTATCTTCTTGAATCGATAAAATCTCTGGAACAATATAAGCAGAAGTACTAGAGAGCTGTGTAAATAAATTCGATGCTTTATCATTCAGCGCTTGAAATGATGAGTTAGTTGTATCCTCATCGTATTTCATGTGCGCATATGTATAAAGCTTGCCAAGCTTTTCAGAAAGCTGATCCTGAAAGGTTAGGGCTTCATACAGTACATCAGCAGAATGGGCCAGCTTGCCTTTAAATTGGGCTAGCTTAGGAATTTCTTTTTTGACAGCTTCGAATTCCTTGTTCCATGCATCAACGCTTTCGAAAATATCTTCAAGACGCCATTTGTTTTCTTCTTTTACTTCGCTTCTGTCTGGTAAATGGTTATTTTTGCTTTGTGAAGTCATATGAATCCCCCTTGCATAAGTTGTGTTGAACCAACCTTTCGGAAAGTGAAAGAAATTGGTGTTGTATTTATCTTCTTTGTTTTGAACTATATTTGTCAAATCATATGCAGAAATAAATACCAAACAGACTAAAAAAATGAGAAAAAAGCGTTTCTTTCTATTCAATCGCAGCACCACCTTTTTCTTATCATGATCAAAGTGGGCATGAAACATGCTAATGAAATAAGAAAGCATCTCGTTTGAACGCTTCATCTACTGTTCGTATCGGCATTTGATTCGACGCTACTTCATAATTACCCTCTTTCGTCATGTGTAAAAACCCTTGTCTGACAAGCGCCTTAACATATGCAGTGATGACCTCTTGTATTTCTTCTATTGAAACATCACTGTATCGGAGCTTTACTTCTTTCATCTGGACACACCGCTTGATTTCTTTCATCAGCAGTTGAACCGTTATTGGACTGCTTCCTTTTTTCCTCATCATCCAATCATACAGACACCCCTGCCAGACATAAACAGGACTTGTAAAAATATACGTTTCTTTCAGCGGGATAAATAATTCAGTTGGCAGAAAAGGGAAAGCCATTTGATGATGCTCATAGAAAATGTCTCTCAACCGTTTGCTTTCATTTGATAAAATGCGGGGAGGCCGCTGCCTAAATTGCTGTATACATCTAAGCCATTGCTTGTAGACTGGACGCTTGCTTGAGGGCTGAGATAGGAGCGCCGAAAGTTCGCGGTATGCTGTTGGCGGTCTGACAGTCATGGCGGCACATATTTTCGTTGGTTGAAATACGAGAAGTTGAGCAAGATGGATGAATCTATTCTGGAGCGGACAGTAAAAAATCAGACTCCCTTTCTGTGATTCCCTTAACATTCCCCAATGAATGGAGGAGAAGGAAAAGAGCTGGGCAGATATTCGCTAAAAACGATTTGCCCCTATTACCCATATAGGGATGAGCCCCGCTTCACGGAGTCCTGCCGTTCTTTTACGCAGCTCTTGCCGGGAAATATTTGAACATTGATATTCAATTGCATAGCTTGTTCCTCCAATAGAGACGGCCACGTCAGGACGCTGATGAACTTTTGACACATACTTTTCAAGCACCGGTTTATGTCCCAGCTGCTGAAGCCAATTCATGATGGCTTCTTTCCCCGCCTGATGATAAGCCGTTTCGCCTGAGGCTAGTGGACATGCTGTCAGCTGTTTATGTGCAAAATGATACACACGTTGTTCACCAAGCTTTAATTGCACCTCCTCCCTGCAATCAGGACAATAAAATTTGCACGTCGTTCTTACATGCTCCAGCCGGTTTTTCGATAAATGATGTGTAATTCGAATAAGCTTTCCATTATCCATGATCGCTGTATTCATTCAGCTCGCCCCTTACTCTTTGATGACCGTATTATAGCTTGTTCGTCTATTAAGAAGCGAATAGGCAAAATGAACTTTTATCATGTCAAAACATGATTTTACTGATGTTTTCCTGAGGAAAATAAAAAAACCCCCTGATAAAAAGGGGGAAAATACAATCTTTATAGTAATGGTGATAATAATCTTGCTGTGGATTCAAACAGTCTTACCCTTAACGGTCTCTTTGCAAATTCTTCTGGGACAATTTCATGCGACTGCTCTAAATCACCTAAGAAGTCGTTCACGAGCTTCTCTGTGCTTTTCGTTTTATATAGGAAGGCATTCACTTCAAAATTCAAATGAAAGCTTCTCATATCCATGTTGGCCGTTCCTATCGAAGCCAGCTCGCTGTCCACAATGATAAATTTACTATGCATAAAGCCTTGATCATACTCATACACCTTTGCTCCTGCTTCTAAAAGCTCTGGGAAGTATGAACGGGACGCATGGAAGACGATCCGTTTATCTGGATTCTTCGGAGCAATAATCCGTACGTCTACTCCGCTTAATGCAGCAATTTTCAATGCAGACAAAATATCATCATCCGGCACAAAATACGGTGAAGCGATCCAAATAGACTTTTT
Organism: Bacillus sp. LNXM65; assembly: GCF_002998575.1. Classification (NCBI taxonomy): domain Bacteria; kingdom Bacillati; phylum Bacillota; class Bacilli; order Caryophanales; family Bacillaceae; genus Bacillus; species Bacillus sp. LNXM65. The sequence goes on from NZ_PVRB01000007.1 coordinate 39,978, forward strand.
GGCAGAGATAATCATGGAGAAAAAGAGATTTTTAATGACCTCCCACTGTTTATCAGGACCGCCAGCAATCATTTGTACGCCTTCTGTTGTGCTCTCAAGGTGGCTGAAATCTTTGAAGTAGTCCACACCTGCGCATCTCTCATTCGTCATATAGTACCAATCCTGCATGAAAATCTGCTGCAGGTCACGAACAGCTTCCCCCTTAATCATCAAATGCGTGTCACGCCAAAATCCATATTGTCTGCTTCTGCCCATATATTCGTCTCCAATGTTCAGCCCGCCAACAAATCCGGATTCTCCATCAATCACGACAATTTTTCGGTGATTTCGGAAATTGATTTTATTATTTAACAGGGGGAGCCTGACTGGTAAAAACGGAACGATCTGAACGCCAGCCTTTTCGAGGTCAGCAATATATTGACGAGAGAGCTTTAAGCTTCCTACATCGTCATATAAAAAGCGGACAATCACGCCATTTTTCGCTTTATCAATTAGAATATCCTTTAATTCTTGCCCAAGGTCATCGTGGCGGAGAATATAATATTCTAGATGAATGTGATGTGTCGCTTTTTTGATTTCTTCAAAAATATGAGAAAATGTTTCTTCTCCATTGGTCAGGACTTTAGAGGACGTGCGATACGTAATAGGGGTATGTCCAAGTCTGTGGGCCAGCTTAAATAAGAGCTGCTGATGATCACCCATATGCGTCATTTTCTCAATCGCTTCTCTATGAATATGTTCATCTTCCTGGATTAACTGTTCGTCCAGGATGGCTTTCTTTTCAAACAGCCGGCGCTTTTTGATATTGCGTCCAAAGAAAATGTAGAACAAAAAGCCGAATAACGGAAAGCTGCCAAGCAGGACAAGCCACGTAATCGTTTGAGATGGATTCCGGTTCTCCAAGAATATGACAAACCCGATGAAGATAATCGATAAAGTGAATAGAACACTGACAGAGCTTAATACACTTACCGCTAAATCACCGGCAATTATTTGAATGACTAAATAAGCACCTATCGTAATGATAAGAAAAAATAGAACTTTGACTAAATTTCTCATTTCATTTTCTCCTTGCCGATCTCTTTATTTACCTATTCATTCAGATAAAAAAGCCGATTCCTCTATAGAAATCGACTTTTGTTGGTTACGAGAAGTGCTGTTGAATCGTTTCAAGGGCGTTTCCTTCGATAATCAGCTGACCGTATTCTTTCAGTCTGTAAATGCTGACCACTGATTCATGAGCATATTCAAGCAAAATGCTGAGCTTATTCTCCACTTGCTCATCTGACAAATCCTCGTGGAAGTCAACATATAGATAATAACGGTTTTCAAACGAATATAAACTTGTGGTAAAATCCTGCATATTTAATTGAGAAAGTGCAATCAAATCTTCAAAGTCATCCATTTTCAACACAAATTGAAGTTGAAGTTTTTTGTCTTTCTCATTATGGTCTTCTTGATCCTGCTCTTCTTTTTGAAAATCATCGAGCAGTGCGTCTAGACTTTCTTCATCTGTTTGATCTTTTTTATCTTCTGGAATCGGCAATTCGAGCTTTTGTCCATCTTTAGAAAGTTGGGCTTTCGTCACGACAATTTCAAGACCTTTGTCAAGTGCCTGCACTTGAATCCAAAGCGGTCCCTCTACTGCAAATTCTTCTTCTTCGTGCACTTCGTCCATTACTTCCCAAAACAGCTCTTCACTGCGTTCACGATTATACCAAATCTCTTCACGGTCAAATCCGCGATCTTCAATATCACCGTAGGAAATATAAAATTTCACTGTATGTTCATTAATTCTTTCAATTTCCATTTTGCCAACCTTCCCTTCTATATAAGATGTTGAAGGGACATACAAGCTCCCAATTAATAGTACTTTACTACACTTTACCCGTTCCGTCTACATGTTAACCGTTTAAAGAATTGAGGTATTACTTCGTACTATCTATTTTATGATAAAACATGAATAAAAGAAATAAAAACGCATTTTTTGCAGAGAAAACTTGCAGAAACATATATTTGAATTGTCTTCATATATTGGTTGTACGAGCTCTATTAGACATGAGGTGAAATGGATGGAAACAGAGTGGATCGTATCCTTACTAATGATTATTGGCATAGATCTGATTTTAGGCGGGGATAACGCGTTGATCATTGCGATGGCTAGCCGCAGCTTGTCAAATGACAAACGCAATAAAGCCATATGGATCGGCACACTTTTGGCAGTGCTGATGAGAATTATGATGACGGGTGCCGCAGTTTATTTATTGACCATCCCTTATTTGCAATTTATCGGCGGGCTTTTTCTCCTTTATATAGGATACAATTTGTTAATTGAACAAAAGAAAGAATCGATTCGCATTAAAAGCAGCGGCTCCCTTTGGCGTGCGGTTCAGACCATTGTGATTGCAGATCTCTTTATGTCACTTGATAATGTGATTGCAGTTGCAGGTGCGGCAAAAGGCAACATGCTGCTGACCGCTTTCGGCCTTATGATTTCAGTACCGATTATTATTTGGGGAAGTAAACTGATTCATGCCGCTTTAACCAAATTCCCGTTTCTTTTATACGGAGGAAGTGCTCTTTTGGCTTTTACTGGCGGTGAAATGATTGTTCGTGATGTGAAATTGAATGAATTTATGGCTCAGCATGCGACTCTCGAATTTATGCTTCCGTTTTTAACGGTCGTAATGGTCATTTTAGCCAGCCTATTTTACGAACAAACAGCTGAAAACAAATAAAAAAAGCTGCCAAATGATCGGCAGCTTTTCAATTTTCTATTAGTTAGCAAGTCGCTGAGCTTCTCTTAGTTGGAATGTACGAACCGTTCTTGGAAGGAAACGTCTAATTTCATCTTCATTGTAGCCAACTTGTAGTCTTTTTTCATCCAAGATGATTGGACGTCTTAAAAGACCTGGATGCTCATTGATCAGTTTATACAATTGTTGAAGCGGCATTGTCTCAACATTCACATTTAGCTTTTGGAATACTTTTGAACGTGTTGAGATAATTTCATCTGTACCGTCTTCAGTCATTCGAAGAATTTCTTTGATTTCATCGATTGAAAGAGGCTCAGAAAAAATGTTTCTCTCTTGATACGGGATATTGTGCTCTTCTAACCACGCTCTTGCTTTTCTACATGATGTACAGCTTGGTGATGTGTATAATGTTACCATAAATCTTCACTCCTCAATTTGTAGAATGAATATTGATCTGTATTCTTAAATTAAAATTGTTCTAAATAAGTAATCTTTATAGTGATTATACTATAAAAAAGTAAGTGTGAACAGATTTTCTTGCAATTTTTGTGACAAAAACTAGACAATTTCATTCATTTTGTGGTGCCGTTTGATGTCTGAACATTCTCATTTAGTCGAGATGATCGAAAATATTTTTTTGTTTTCTATTTTCAATGACCTTCAATACATCATCAACATCCTCATACGACTGCCCATACCATTCTTCATCTTTATACGTATGGATTCGTTCATAGGTCTTCCTCATAGCCTCCATCATTTCTTCCTCATTATCTGTAAGAGGCGACCAATAAAGGATTTCCATGCGGTTCACTTCATTTGTTGCAAGTGACCTGCGTTTATAACCGATTGATTCTGCGTGCTTGAAGTGCTCTCTTTGGTAAAACTTTAGGCGTTTTGCAGTATCTGCATCATCTTCATCTACAGGCTCGACCTCAAGCAAGATCGGTTTCTTTTTTTCCTTCAGCTTATGAATGAGCTTTGATCCGAGGCCTTCACCTCTTGCATCTCTGGAAACAAATAAATAATCAATAAAGATGAAAGAATCAAATTCGGCGTACATCATCACATGATGAGGTCCTTCCTCCTTATGATAAACATCACTTCTTTCCTTTAATAAAGCTTCCATATGCTCTTTTGACTTCATTTCTTCTATCGGGAAGTATTCACTGAGCTTTTCATACCAATTCATGGATCCGCTCCTTATGATATCGTTAAGAACCACTTCCTTAGATATTCCCGATTTCCTATTATTTAAACGCCTGTACTAGTAAGACGCAGCAAAGTCTTCACTAGTTTCACTTTTTTTCAAACAACAGAAAAAAGTTTTATATCGAACGGTCCATGAGTAGTTGAAAACAAACAAAGAGGATAAGTGTCATCGCTATTTGAAACATAATGAAATAAAGATACTTCATGCGCCGTGCTTCTTGCTTCTGATTGCTTGTCTTTCGGTTAAGCATATATTCCACCGAAAAAGACACAATGCCAGTGAGCACCATAAACACGAGCATCCACTGTCCCCCATTTGGTTTCCTCAAAAAAGACGTTGAAAAAAGCATGAATACAATTAGAAAGTGAAATAATGAGTAGCGAAACGTCTTCCATATGGACATCTGATTTCCTCCTAGAACCTGCTTGTTGTTATCTAGAAATTACCATCATCTTATTTTTTTGTAAAATAAAAAAAGAAGCACTGACATAGCAGCGCTTCTTTCTTCTTATGATTGTTTAGCTTGAAGCTCTTTGAATTCTTCCTCTGTGCAGCTCACAAAGTGACCTGGCTTCACTTCACGGAACTCGGTGTTCGTTCCTTTGTGAACAGATGGATCATACTTGATTCGTTTGCGGTTACGCTCATAATCTGGATCTGGGAGCGGAATCGCAGATAGTAATGATTTTGTATATGGATGAAGCGGATTTTCGTATAATTCATTCGCTGGTGCCAGCTCAACCAATTTTCCGAAATACATCACACCAATACGATCGCTGATGTATTTTACCATAGACAGGTCATGGGCAATGAATAAGTACGTTAAGCCTTTTTCTTCTTGAAGTTCTTTCATTAAGTTGACGACCTGTGCTTGGATCGACACATCTAATGCAGAGATTGGTTCATCGGCGATGATGAAATCTGGTTCAACTGCTAATGCACGGGCAATTCCGATACGCTGCCTTTGACCACCTGAGAATTCATGCGGGTATCTGTTTGCATGCTCTTTGTTCAATCCAACGGTTTCAAGCAATTGGTATACACGCTCTTTACGTGCTTGCTTTGTTTTCGCAAGGCCATGAATGTCGATGCCTTCTGCAATGATATCAAGCACTGTCATTCTAGGGTTGAGTGAGGCATATGGATCTTGGAAGATCATCTGCATTTGACGGTTGAACTCAAGCATTTTTTGTCTTGATTTCTTCCCGTGTACACTTTCCCCTTTATAAAGAACCTCACCATCTGTCGCATCATAAAGTCTAATGATGGAGCGGCCCGTAGTGGATTTACCACAACCAGACTCCCCTACAAGGCCAAGTGTTTCACCTTTATAAATATCAAATGAAACTCCGTCAACTGCTTTCACAGTCCCTCTTGCTGTATGGAAATGTTGCTTCAAATTTTTGATTTCTAACAGTTTTTCTGCCATGCTATTCACCCTCTTTTACTAATACAGGTTTTTCGTAGCTACCTTCTAGTTCACGCATTCTCGCCTTTACAGAAGCAGGCGGTTCAACTTTAGGTGCATTTGGATGAAGTAGCCATGATTTCACATAATGCGTATCTGATACTTTGAACATTGGCGGTTCTTGTTCAAAGTCAATTTTCATTGCATAATCGCTTCGGAGTGCAAATGCATCTCCTTTCGGCGGGTTTGTCAGATCTGGCGGTGTTCCTGGGATTGCAGTCAGCTTTCCTTCATCTCCGCCATCTGTGTCAAGGCTCGGCATTGATGCTAAAAGTCCCCACGTATATGGATGTTTTGGATTGTAGAAAATTTCATCAACAGTCCCTGTCTCCACAATCTGTCCTGCATACATAACGGCTACACGATCAGCGACGTTGGCGACAACACCTAGATCATGCGTAATAAAGATAATAGATGTTTCAACCTTTTGCTGAATTTCTTTCATTAATTCTAAAATTTGCGCCTGAATCGTTACATCTAGTGCTGTCGTCGGCTCATCGGCAATCAATAGCTTTGGATCTGCTGCGAGCGCCATCGCGATGACAACCCTTTGTCTCATCCCGCCACTAAATTCGTGCGGGTATTGCTTGATTCTTTTTTCAGGCATTGCAATTCCAACAAGCTCCAGTAATTCAATGGCTCTTTTTTCAGCCGCTTCTTTTGAAATTTGTTCGTGCTTGAACAGTACTTCTGTAATTTGCTTCCCGACTTTCATCGTTGGATTCAAAGAAGTCATCGGATCCTGGAAGATCATTGAGATGTCTTTTCCTCGAATGGTTTGCATTTGTTTTTCTGTTTTCTTGACGATATCTTGCCCATCAAACAGGATCTGTCCGCGCTTGAAATAACCCGGCGGCATCGGTATTAATCTCATGATGGCCTGTGATGTCACACTTTTACCAGAGCCAGATTCACCTACAATAGCAAGTGTCTCGCCTTTATTTAAGTGGAAGTTCACACCACGAATGGCTTGAACCTCTCCACCATATGTTTTAAATGAGATTGCAAGGTCTTTCACCTCTAGAATACGTTCACGTTCCATCCTAATCACTCCTTATTTACGCAACTTCGGATCTAAAGCGTCTCTTAGTCCGTCTCCAACCACGTTAAAACCAAACATTGTTATACAGATAAATGCGGCTGGGAACCATAATCTCCAAGGATAGTACGTCATGGCCGGAATTCCGTCAGACGCCATTGTTCCCCAGCTCGCTAATGGAGCCGGTACACCAAGTCCTAGATAGCTTAAGAATGCCTCCGTGAAAATAGCTGAAGGAATGGTGAGTGTCATTGTGACAAGAATTGGTCCCATTGAGTTTGGAATTAAGTGTTTAAATAAAAGTCTAGATGTTTTCGCACCTAATGTTTGTGCAGCAAGAACGTACTCTTGACTCTTTAATTGTAGAACCTGTCCCCGAACGATACGTGCCATGTTTATCCAGCCTACGACTGTCATGGCGAGGATAATTGTTAATAATCCTTTTGGCAGAACAACCATCATTAAGATAACCATTAATAGTGTTGGAATTGCCCATAAAACGTCTGCGATACGCATCATGACTTCATCTGTACGGCCGCCTTTGAACGCAGCAATACTTCCCCAGATAATACCGATGATCACGTCAAGGACCGCTGCAGCAAGACCGATGAAGATCGAAATTCTTGCCCCGACCCATGTACGGACAAACATGTCACGTCCTAAATCATCTGTACCGAACCAGTGCTCTTTTGAAGGTGGCTGGTCTGCATTCAGTAAATCGGTCGTCGAGTAATCATATTTAGAAAAAATCGGAACAAAGATGGCCAGCATCACAATAATAAAAATGATTGAAAGACCAACCATTGCAAGTTTATTTGCACGGAAGCGAAGCATAGCATCCTTCCATAAAGATAGACTAGGTTTAGAAATTTTTTCAGATTCTGCTGCGTCAGCTGTCGCAGGAACAAATAAATCTTTTCTCATCTCTTCCATGTGTTAGACCCCTTTCTTCGCCTTCGTCAGTTTAATTCTAGGATCGATAATACCGTAGAGGACGTCAACGACTAGAATACTGATTAATAGAATAATACTGTAGAAGACTGTGACACCCATGATGACGGTGTAATCACGGTTTGTAATACTTGTGACAAAGTGAGAGCCTAATCCAGGAATACCGAAAATCTTCTCCACGACAAAACTACCTGTTAACACTGAAGCAGCCATTGGTCCCATATATGTAATGACAGGTAACAATGCGTTTCGAATTGCGTGTTTAATCGTCACAGCTGATTTCGTTAATCCTTTCGCTCTAGCCGTTCTAATGTAATCACTGTTTAGAACTTCAAGCATACTTGACCGTGCAAGTCTAGCGATAAATGCCATAGGCATGAAGGAAAGTGCAATAGAAGGTAGTACGGTGCTGGCCCAAGACTCCCATCCTGCAACTGGGAAAATCGCTAAAACGCTTGCCTCAGATGCAAATACATATTGTAGCAGCGCAGCTAAAATGAAACTTGGAACTGAAATTCCAAAGATCGTTAAAATGGCAATCGTATAGTCCTGCCACTTGTTATGATAGAGCGCTGCAAGGACCCCAAACAATACACCAAATGCTAATGCGAGGAGAATTGCCTCAATTCCGAGGGTAAAGGAAACGGGGAATCCAGAACTGATTAAGTCATTTACAGTTTGTCCTTTATATTTAAATGAGGGACCAAAATCTAATTTTGCAACTGAACCTAAGTAGTTTACATATTGAACAAATAAGGGCTTGTCCAACCCGTAGTGCTCGTTTAGGTTTGCTTCAATTTCAGCAGGAAGTTTCTTCTCACCAGAGAATGGACCACCCGGTGCTGCCTGCATGAGAAAGAAAGTTGCAGTTACAATAACAAACAGTGTGATTAAAATATATATTAATCGCTTACCGATATATTTAAGCAACGGAATTGCACCTCCATGATTTTACAACATTTTCTCTAATCAGCAAGAAAGGTATATGGAGAGACATCCTCCATATACCTTAAGATCCTTGCCGTAGATCTCTTACACTATAATTCTTACTTTTCGAAATGTGCCCATTTGTATTGAACATCACCTAGTCCAGATACAACCACACCTTTTAGTTTTGGATCTTGTACCCAAAGCTGAGTGTAGAAGTAAATTGGTGCTATAGGCATATCGTTGATGATGATTTCTTCTGCTTTTTTCAGCATTTCTTCACGTTTCGTTTTATCTGTTTCTTTCGCAGAATCATTCAACAATTGTTTGTACTCTTTGCTTTCCCATCCAGTGTCGTTGTTTCCACCGTCTTTATCTTTGTAAAGCTCAAGGAAGTTCACTGGATCGTTGAAGTCACCTAACCAGCCCATACGTCCGATTTGGTAATCTCCGCTGTGGATCTTGTCGATGTATACGTTCCACTCAGAGTTATCAAGTTCAACTTTCACGCCTAAGTCTTTCTTCCACATTTCTTGAATTGCTTGTGCAATCTTTTGGTGGCCTTCATCTGTGTTGTAAGAAAGTTTCAATGCTGGAAGATCAGAAACTGACTTATAACCTAATTCTTTCACACCTTTTTCAAGAAATTCTTTCGCAGTTGCTACATCGTGATCTTTGAAGTAGCCAGTTTTGTTATCAGTGAATCCTTCCATTGTTGGAGGAACGATTGCCATAGCTGGCACTTGCTCACCTTGCGTAATTTTGTCAACGATCGCTTGACGGTTGATTGAGTATGCAAGGGCCTTACGGATGTTTGCATTGTTTAAAGGTTTTACTTCTGTGTTGAATTTGTAGTTATAGATACCTGCGATCGTTTGGATTTTAAGACCGCCTTCTTTTTTCAATGTTTTTAAAGACTCAGTTGGAAGGCTTCCAGTTGGTGAACCAGCCCAGTCAAGCTCGCCTTTTTTGAACATGCTAAGCTCAGTGTTTGTATCTTTGATCATAGACATGTTGATCTTTTTCAATTTCACAGTATCTTTATCCCAGTATTCATTGTTCTTTTCAAGCGTGATAGAACCGCCATGTTTCCATTTAGAAAGAACGAATGGTCCGTTAGATACGTAGTTTTCACCAGCATTTGTGAACCAGTTTTTATTCTTTTCAGCCACTTTTTTGTTGACTGGCATATACGTATAGAATGCAGTTAGTTCAGTAAAGAACGGTGTTGGGTTCTCCAGCTCAACTACAAGCGTTTTGTCGTCTTTAGCTTTAATGCCAACATCAGCAACTTTCGCTTTCCCTTTGTTCGCTGCTTCAGCACCTTTAATATAATAAAGCTGGTAAGCATATTGAGATTCATTTTTAGGATCTAATGCCCATTTCCAAGCATATTCGAAATCTTTAGCTGTGACAGGGTCACCATTAGACCATTTTGCATCACGAAGTGTGAATGTGTATGTTTTACCATCAGCACTTGTTTTGATATCAGAAGCCATTGCATTTTCTGGCTTACCTTCAGCGTTAATTCTTGTTAATCCCTCAAAAGTCTGACGGATGACACTTCCTGAAGTTGAATCATTTGCCAATCCCGGATGTAGAGAAAAAGGCTCAGTGGAGATATTCACATTTAATGTTGTTTTAGCCTCTCCAGAACTGCTCGTGCTGTCGCCTGATTTGTTTCCGCTGAAACCACAAGCGCTTAATACAAGTGTGAAAATAAGCATTAAAGTAACAACAGACCAACGCTTTTTCAACTGTATTCCCCCTTATAATATGTTTTAGTTCAAAGGTCTCGATAGAAGATGAGATTCAGATTTAAGAAATAGCGTAAAAAAGTCCCTAAATAGCTTACTTTCTATTTCTTTTGTTTTTTCTGAATTTTCACTATGTAAAGAGCCTAGCACAAACGTGTGAACAAATTAATTATAATGAATAGAATAATTTATTGCAATATCAATTTCATATATTTTAAAAAAACGTAAATGGGGATAAAGAGGGATTTTTATAAACTAAAGTCTCAATCACTTCAACAAATTAAAGCATAAATTGATTAAAATAATTTAACAAATTCAGCAGGAATAATGTTTTATACATATAATTAATCATCCTTTTTTAAAAAATTCTGACAGATAGTTGATTTTTTATCTAAAATTTTAAGTGTCAAACGGCATGATGAGAAGGTCACATGAGGGCTTCGTGACTTTTTTATGGTCATCCTTTATAATAGATAGACATACTGTTGCGATGAAAAAGAAGAGTACATATATTCACCATTTACAGAGAGTCTGCGGCTGGTGCGAGCAGATAATGGCATGTATGGAATGGGCTTTGGAGCAGCTAACCGAACACTTTTGAAAGTTAGTAGGCTTAGACGGAGCAGTCTCCGATATCAACGTCTTGAGTGATTTCTTTGTGAAATAACAAGGGTGGTACCACGGTTCATTCGTCCCTTTTCTGTTGAAAAGTGACGGGTGGGCCTTTTTATATTGAAGAAAAGAGGTTTTAGTATGACAAAGAAGACAATTTTTTCTGGCATTCAGCCGAGCGGTTCTGTGACTTTAGGGAACTATATTGGAGCAATGAAGCAATTTGTCGATTTGCAGCATGATTATCATGGCTATTTTTGTGTAGTCGATCAACATGCGATTACGGTGAGTCAGGACCGGCTAGCTCTTCGCCAAAATATTAGAAGCTTAGCAGCTCTTTATTTAGCAGTTGGACTTGATCCAGAGAAGGCAACATTGTTTATCCAATCAGAGGTACCTGCTCACGCCCAGGCAGGATGGATGCTGCAATGTGTTGCTTATATTGGGGAATTAGAAAGAATGACCCAATTTAAGGACAAATCCGCTGGTAAGGAAGCGGTTGTTTCAGGCCTATTAACGTATCCCCCATTAATGGCTGGCGATATCTTATTATACGGTACTGATTTAGTCCCTGTCGGAGAAGACCAAAAGCAGCATCTTGAATTGACTAGAACGCTTGCTGAACGTTTTAATCGAAAATACAATGACATCTTCACTGTACCTGAAGTGAAAATTCCAAAAGAAGGCGCTCGGATTATGTCTTTAACAGATCCAACGAAAAAGATGAGCAAATCCGATCCGAACCAAAAATCCTTCATTACCTTATTAGATGAACCAAAGCAGCTTGAAAAGAAAATTAAAAGTGCTGTGACGGATTCTGAAGGCATCGTCAAGTATGACAAAGAGAACAAGCCTGGTATTGCCAACTTGCTGACGATTTATTCTGTATTAGGTAACGTATCGATTTCAGAGCTGGAACAAAAGTACGAAGGCAAAGGGTATGGTGAGTTTAAAGGAGATCTTGCGAACGTAGTCGTTGATGCTTTAAAACCAATACAAGATCGGTACTATGAACTCATTGAGTCAGACGAGCTTGACCGCATTCTTGACGAAGGTGCTGAAAAAGCAAACCGCGCAGCAAACAAAATGCTGAAAAAAATGGAGAATGCGATGGGTCTTGGCAGAAAACGCAAATAAAAAAAGCTTGCAGCACATCACGCTGCAAGCTTTTTCTAATTCACTTTTGATTCGTTTTCCATTTCCCAAAGCTTTTCAAAAAACGGCTGTCCTTTAATCATTTTTTCACAGAATGCTAAATGATTCTCTGACCACCCATCAATGGTTTCATTGTAAAGCATGTTCCAAATCTCTTCGAATGACATTCGTTTGATTTGGTTGTACATGCGCGGGTTCCATTCCGTATACCAATACGCAATCTCCGCCCTGTTTTGAAGACCTTTTAATTGATCGAGCGCCATAAACATTAGCTGCTTCAGCTGTCTTTCTTTTCTCGTTAATCCACTGATGTGCTGCGGCGGCAATGACAAAATATGATACTCCTTCGCCGACTCAAGGCTGCCCTTAGAGAATTCATATTCCTCAGCCTTCACATCTTTCACCATTTCATACACCAATTGCTCCTGCCTTGGGATTAAGCGGCTTTTCCTCACAGGAATGGAATACCCAATCGTATCCACAGCAATGATTCGAATGCCGTCCGTGACCACAAAGCAATACTCTAATTTACGCCGTTCATGATTTTTTCGAATATATGATTTCTCAAATACAGATTCTAGCAGCGTCTTCGGCAGCTCTGAAAGATCATTCTCTATGTAATCAAACAAAGGACTCTGCACCTTGAGTAAAGGCACTTGATCTAACAGCTCAACGCTGTCCTCCTTGCGCCACTCATGAAAATGACACACATTGTAGCCATTTTCTTCCCCTTCAAACCAATTCACCCATACGTCATGAAGAAATAACATAACCAATCCCTCACTTTTTAAAAACTGTTGTCCACAGTATGGGCAAGGGATAGAGAAATTATTCCAACTTTATCAAAACTTCAAGCGGAGCGAATGATGGCGTGCATTTTTTTATTTTTATAAAGAAAACAAAGTGCGTGTCGCAGAGTCCCTTTCATCTTGTCATAAAAAATGAGGCATTACTTTAGCTTTTTAGGATCAAGCGCATCTCTCAGCCCATCTCCTAAGAAATTAAAGCATAAAACGGTCAGCAATATCAGTAAACCTGGGAAGAGCGGATACCACCACGCTTGCACCATAATCGAGAAGTTTTGTGCATCTTGTAGCATGTTGCCCCAGCTTGCTGTTGGCGGCTGTATGCCAAACCCTAGATAGCTCAGCGTTGATTCGGCTAAAATGACGGAACCTACTTTAAGTGTAGCTGACACGATAATAGGACCGATACAGTTCGGTAAAATATGCGAAAAGATGATGACATGGTTTTTCGTTCCAATGGTTCTTGCCGCAAGTACGAATTCTCTTGTTCGTAGTGATAAAAATTCACTGCGGATCAGTCTCGCGGTTGTGGTCCAGCCGGTCAAAGCAAAGATTAATATCAATTTATCAATGCCCGGTTTGAAAATGGTGACAAGCGTGATCAATAGAAAAATGTCAGGAATCGACAATACCACATCAACAAATCTCATTAAGATAGAATCAACAAATCCTTTGAAATACCCTGCTACCGCTCCAACGACGGTGCCAATGGTGATCGCCCCGACCACTGAGACGAAGCCAACTAGCAGAGAGACCCTCGCTCCATAAAGCACCCTTGAGAAAATATCTCGGCCAAACTTGTCAGTTCCCATCAAATGCTCAGCACTTGGCGGCTGGAGCCGCTTCAATAAATCTTGCTGCTCTGGTGCATAAGGGGCAATCACTGGAGCGAAAATGGCTGAAAAGATAATGACCAATAAGATCACGGAGCCGGCAACCGCCAGTTTATTTTTGAAAAATTTCTCACAAAATAAACGCAGCATCGTCTCTGGCTTTGGCGGAAGACCCTCTTTTAATTTGAGATCAACAGGAGGTGTTCCCATATTAGGCTGTGCCAATTGTGCTTCAGCTCCCTTCTAATATTCAATACGCGGATCAACGATCGCATATAGAATATCCGCTATTAAATTTCCAACCACCACGAGCACTGCGGAAATAACAGTCATCGCCATAATGACCGGATAATCTCTCGAAAAGGCAGAATCAATGAACAGCTTTCCAAGCCCTGGCCAAGTGAAAATTTGTTCCACCACGACTGCGCCGCCAATAAAGGATGGAACCATCAATCCGAAAATCGTAATGACAGGCATAAGACCGTTTCTTAACCCGTGCTTGAAAATGACTTTGTTTTCTCGAAAGCCTTTCGCTCTTGCGGTGCGAATATAATCCTGCCTCATGACATCAAGCATACTCGACCTTGTGTACCGGGTGAGCCCTGCCATATCAGCAGTTGCTAAAACAAAGGCTGGTAAAATGATGTGATGGAGCCGGTCAAACACATTAAAATCGGCATTTAAGGTAGAAACACCGCCTGTCGGGAACCATCCTAGATTCACAGATAAAACCATAATCAGAATGAGTCCAAACCAAAAGTTCGGAATAGCCAGTCCGATAAAAGATGTAACCGTAATGCCATAGTCAAGCTTTGTATATGGACGTTTTGCTGAAAGAACACCAAATGGGATGGCGATAATCAGTGCGACTAATGTAGAAAAGATCATGAGGATGAGGGTATTTGGTAGCCGGGCAAAAATCAAATCAGCCACGGGCGTTCCCTTTTTAACAATGGAGGTCCCAAAGTCACCTTGAAGCATATTGCCAAGCCATTTCATATATTGCACATATTCAGGATCGTTCAAGCCGTACTTATCAATAAAGGCTTCCCGGTCTGCGGCACTAATGGTCGGGTCCATCATGAGTGACATTGGATCGCCTGGTGCTGCTTTCATAATGGCGAAGGACAAAATGGTAATCCCAAATAAGATGGGAATGGAAAGCAGTGTCCTTCTAATGATATATGTAACCATATGCACAACTCCTTTTTCATCGGATCGCCATACTGTGATGAAAAAGGGCTAAAATAGTCTTTATTTTAGCCCTCTGTCTTCTTTGCAGCGTGATATGAGAACCCTTTAAATCTAACTGGTGCTTGGTGAATGAAATCATCGTGAGCACCAGCTCGCCGGACTGACGCCGAATAGAAGGGTTTGTCTTCACGCTGAAAGAGGAGCCCCCCCCTCTTCACTAACAGCCTACTGTTCAATCCACCATTTCTCGATTTTGTAATACTCATCTTTCGGGTGGTAAGAGTAGCCTTGGAGATTAGATGGCATCGCGCGATGTGAGTTGGCATAATAAAGGAACGTATATGGCTGATCTTCTGCGATCAGTTCATAAATTTTTTCATATGCCTTTGAATATTCTTTTCGATCGCTTAAGTTCTTAGCATCCACTAACAGCTTATCGACCTCTTCATTTTTATACCAGATGTTATTCAAGCCTTTTTCTGACTGGCTTGAGTGGAAGATGCTGAATTGATCAGGGAATGTGGCAAGGCTCCAGCCTAGCAGCAGCGCATCGTAATCCCATTTAGGCGGTGTCGTCTGCTCAATGAGTGCACTGAATTCCACAATTTGCGGCTTCGCTTCAACACCAATTTCTTTGAGCTGCTGCTGGACAACGACAGCGATGTCTTCACGGACTTTGTTTCCTTGGTTGGTCTTTATGACAAAGGAGAATTTTTTGCCGTTCTTATCAAGATAGCCATCTCCATCTGTATCCTCCCAGCCCTCTTCTTTCAGTATCTTTTTCGCTTTTTCTTGATCAAACTCAAATACTGGAACACGATCATTCTTCGGATAGTTCCATGACAGCGGACTTTCTGGAATGTTGGCTACTTTGCCGTCTCCATCTAACACTTGATCGACAATCGTTTGACGATCAATGGCATGTGTCAGCGCTTGGCGGACCTTTTTACTTTTAAAGAGATCATTTTTCTGGTTCCAGCCAATGTATGAATAATTGAGCCCTAGATCAGATTCAATTTTAATGTTGCTGACTTTTTCAGCTGTTTGCAGCTCTGCTCCCGGTACAGCAAAGAAATCAATATCGCCTGCTGACAGCTGGGCAATCGCTGCATTCTGATCAGGAATGGTTTTAATCGTGACGGTATCAAGGTATGGACGTCCATCCCAATAATCGTCAAAGGCTTCTAGTTTAACGTAGTCTCCTTCTTTCCACTCGGCAAATTTAAATGGACCTGAACCAATTGGATTTTTTCGGTTAAATTCATTTTCACCGAGATCCTTTACAGGCACATCACCTAAAATATGCTTAGGCAAAATGCCATAGCTTCCTAATGTGACATTATAGAAATAGGGATCTTTTTTATTGAGCTTGAATTCGATTGAGTAATCCCCTGTCTTTTTAACGGAATCTAATACTTCAAAGCCTGATCCGCGCTCTCCATTGTAGTCCTTATTGATCGGAATGCTGTATGTAAACACAACATCATCAGCCGTCAGTTCTTCACCATCATGAAACTTTACGCCTTTTTTAATGGTCACATCAAACTGCTTGCCGTCATCAGATTCTTTAATATCCTCTGCCAGCGATAGCTGAGGGTTCAGCTTTCCGTCAGTTTGAAGTAAGAAGCTGTAGATTCTTTCCTCAATATCAGAGCTTGCCACGTCTGTTGAATACAGCGAGTTAAATAACGTAGGCTCTGCAATTGAACCGATGACAAGGTCTCCGCCTTGTACAGGTTTTCCAGTTGATTTCTTTTCACTGTCTCCAGATGTTTTATTTCCACTAGAGCAAGCCGCAAGCATGAGTGTAAAGATCAGCAGTAAACTGACCAAAATGGGTTTTCTATTTCTACCTTTCATATACAATTCCCCCTATCCTTTTTTAGAAATGACGACAGATGCCGCTTCATCCCCCCTCTCAAAGATGAGATCTTCCAAGCTGATTAAGCGTCGTAGAGGTGGCAGGCAACGAAGTGGTTTGTTTTTAATTCCTGAAATGCTGGTATTTTTTCTTTACAGATTTCCTTCGCATGCGGGCATCTTGTGTGAAATACGCAGCCTTTTGGCGGATTCGCAGGACTTGGCAGATCGCCTTGAAGCATGATACGTTCTCTTTTAATCTGACCCTTTTTACGGGTAACAGGAACAGAAGAAAGCAGTGCCTGTGTATATGGATGGAGCGGTTCATCATACAGGCTGTGCTTATCAGCAAGCTCCATCATTTTGCCGAGATACATCACGCCGACTCTATCACTAATGTGCCTGACCACACTTAAATCGTGAGAGATAAATAGATATGTCAGGTCAAATTCCTCCTGAAGCTCCTCCATCAGATTAATCACCTGCGCCTGAATGGATACATCAAGTGCTGATACCGGCTCATCTGCGATGATCATTTCGGGATTCATGGCAAGCGCACGAGCGATGCCGATTCGCTGCCTCTGCCCGCCAGAAAATTCGTGTGGGTAGCGATTTGCAAAGCTTGGATGAAGGCCCACCTTTGATAAAAGCTGTTCTACTTTTTCATTTCTTTCTTTTAAGGAATATAAGTGATGTGTTTTGTAGGGTTCTTTGATGATGCTTCGAAGTGTTTTTCTAGGGTTGAGTGATGCAAAGGGATCTTGAAAAACCATTTGGATGTTTTTTCGTGTTGATTGTCTTAGCTTTGATTCTGATACGCGGGAGATATCTTGCCCTTTAAAAAAGATTTGACCGTCAGTTGGCTGATATAAGCGAATCATTGTCCGGCCTAGTGTAGATTTACCGCATCCTGACTCCCCAACAATGCCTAACGTTTCACCTTTATAAATCTTCAAGTCTATGCCGTCAACAGCTTTGACTGCACCGACTTTCTTCTGAAAGACGCCCGCTTTAATCGGAAAATGTTTTCGGATCTGTTTCAGTTCAAGGATGGTTTCTTTCTCTGTTAGATCTGTTGGCTGTGGTTGATTTTGAGCAAGGGTCATGTATGGTCTGCCTCCTCATATAAGAAGCATCTGACGCTTCTGCCATTCTCAAATGTCCTCAGCTTAGGCAGCTCTCCTAGGCAGCGCTCCTTCACTTGCGGGCATCTAGGAGCAAAGCGGCAGCCAGCCGGAAGCTGATCTGGCGCAGGGACATTCCCTTTGATCGCCGTTAACGGCTGTATGTCTCCGTCAATGACAGGAATCGATTCAAGCAGCCCTTCTGTGTAAGGATGAAGCGGCTGATCAAATAATTCTTCGACGGTCCCATTTTCAACAACCTGTCCGCAGTACATGACAATGACTCGATCTGCCACTTCAGACACGACACCTAGATCATGAGTAATGAGAAGAATAGATGTACCAAATGTCGTGCATAAATCTTTCATCAATGTGAGCACCTGGGCTTGAATCGTTACATCTAGGGCAGTTGTCGGTTCATCTGCAATGAGAAGCTTCGGATCGCAGCTTAGCGCAATGGCAATCATCACTCTTTGCCGCATGCCGCCTGATAAACGGTGCGGGTAATCTTTGATGATTTGTTCCGGTCTGGAAAAACCAACAATCTTCAGCAGATCAATCGCTTTTTTCGTCGCTTCTTTTTTTGAAAGTTTTTTGTGATAGATGAGGATTTCTGTTATTTGTTCCCCGATGGTTAGGACGGGATTAAGTGAGGTCATCGGTTCCTGAAAGATCATAGATACATCATTACCACGAATGCTGCATAATTCCTTTTCACCATATGTAACTAGGTCCTTTCCATCAAGCTTGATGGAACCGTCCATAATTTTTCCACCAGTGCCGTTTATCAACCCCATAATGGATAAGGACGTAATGCTTTTACCAGATCCAGACTCACCGACTAACGCGACAGTTTCTCCTCTGTTGATGCTGAAATCAACGCCATCAACAGCAGGTATCGGTTCTTTTTTTCGAAAAAAATATGTTTTTAAGTTTTGCACTTCGAGCAGCTTGGTCATTCATTCGCCCCTTTCTCCATAGACAATAGAAATGAATAAAAAATTCTGTCTTTTTTGAATAAAAAGAATTATCAAAATTTATATTTGTATATTATTACATTGTTATGACGAAATCAAGAAGAATTTAGTAAATTTGTAATATGTCTCTTTTTATGTCAATCATTCACTTTATGAGTCTACCGCCTTTAAAAAAGTTTCGGACGGCTCTGCAATCATAGACTCCTCGCTGATTCGGTGCTCACTGAAATACTTTTTCACGATATAAAACCCGGTGGCGTAACCAAGCATTTTGGGGTAGTTCCCTTTTCCATAAAGGAGGTTCTGTATCAGTCTTTCGTCGTCCTGCACTTTTTGATCAAGATGACTGGATACCCATTTCTTATACAAGTGCTGAAGCTGCGTTTCGTCATAGAGAGTGGTCCATTTGGCTGTATAGCTTTCTCCGTATCTATGATACACAGCATATTCAGCGAGCCCCTCCATCATGATTGTATCAAGGAATGTAAAATCTTTTTCTTCTTTCGTGAGAAAATGCAACCTGCATACATGGTGATATTCATGAGTCAGCAATGTACCGATACGTTCTTTCGGAGTATTTGTCGACAAAAAGAGAAAGACCTTGTCGTCAAATGCCATGCCGGATTGATAATAAAATTGTTCTCTAATTTCTTTGCTGCTCTCATTGACTGGCAAAATAAAGACAGGAATGTCAGGACCTTTCCACTGCTTTTGCAGCGTTTGGTATTCTTTCATGACGAGCTGGAAGTACCCTTTTTCTTTGAGCTTGTCGATCATGTCTTTGCATGATCTAAAAGACCGAATCATTCCGTGATGCTGCAGGTGGGAGAGAATAGAGGACCATTCTTTTTCCTCTGCCCCTTTAAAATAAGGAATAAAGCGCGATGCCAGCTCCTGAAATGATGATGATTGATGAATGAGATATTGTGTATTGACTAGACCCATACCGCTAAACACCTCCATTTTCATCATATGCAAAAAAGCGGCGATCTGTTTATAGATCGCCGCCTTCTTAGGAAATATTACGCTTCGTATTTTTTAAAGATAATTGTCGCATTATGTCCGCCAAAGCCAAGTGAGTTACTTAGAGCCACTTGTACTTCTTTTGAACGTGCTTCATTTGCCACATAATCTAGATCACATTCTTCATCCGGTGTTTCAAGGTTAATGGTTGGAGGAATGACGCTGTCTTTAATCGCAAGAACAGAGAAAATAGCTTCTACTCCGCCTGCTGCGCCAAGTAAGTGACCTGTCATTGATTTTGTCGAACTGATGGCAAGCTGATTCGCATGCTCTCCGAACACTTCTTTAATCGCCATTGTTTCAAATTTATCATTGTAAGGTGTGCTTGTTCCGTGGGCATTGATATAATCAATTTCTTCCACAGACAAACCAGCATCTCGAATCGCTTCTTTCATTGCGCGGACGCCGCCTTCTCCGTTTGGAGCCGGCGCTGTAATATGATACGCATCTCCAGTTGAACCATATCCAACAATTTCTGCATAAATTGTCGCACCGCGTTTTAACGCATGCTCGAGTTCTTCAAGAACGACAATCCCTGCACCCTCTCCCATAACAAATCCGTCACGGTTTTTGTCAAATGGACGGCTTGCTGTCTCTGGATCAGGATTTGTCGAAAGAGCTTTGTTCGCACAGAAACCAGCAAATGACATTTTTGTTAACGGCGCTTCTGTTCCGCCTGTGATCATCGCATCTGCATCTCCGCGCTGAATGACTTTAAATGCATCACCAATTGAGTTTGTCCCTGTTGCACATGCTGTCACTGTACAAGAGTTAACCCCTTTTGCGCCAAGTGCAATTGAAATTTGGCCTGTTGCCATATCTGGAATCATCATTGGAACGAAGAATGGGCTTACGCGTCTTGCTCCTTTATTTGAATACACTTCAAACTGCTCTTCAAATGTTTCAAGTCCGCCAATACCAGACCCAACCCATACACCAACACGCGGTGCGATTTCATCTGTGATTTCAAGACGTGAATCTTCTAGCGCCTTTTGAGCAGCAACGACTGCATATTGCGTGAAGCGTGCCATTTTTCGTGCTTCTTTTTTCTCCATGTAATCTTCAATGTTAAAATCTTTTAGTTCTGCTGCTACTTTTGCGGTATATTCACTTGAATCGACACGTGTAATTGGTCCAACTCCTGATACACCTGCTACAGCATTTTTCCATGTTGACTCTACATCGTTGCCAAGAGGTGTCAAAGCACCTAATCCTGTAACAACTACTCGTTTTTTATCCATTAATTTGTGCACCTCACTCTTTTATCGGCCCCATCGCATAGCGATTGCGCCCCACGTTAATCCGCCACCAAAACCAACCATTACAATCACATCGCCGTCATGAATTTTTCCGGCTTCGATTTCTTCACATAGTGAAATTGGAATAGATGCTGCTGATGTGTTTCCATACTTATGGACCGTCTTCGACATTTTTTCAACTGGCAGCTCTAGGCGTTCGCGGGCTGCTTCCATAATGCGAATATTTGCTTGATGCGGGATCAAGAAGTCAACGTCTTCTTTTGATAGTCCAGCTTTTTCGATGACGTTTACGCTTGACTCGCCCATTTGTCTTACAGCAAATTTAAATACTTCTCGTCCATTCATGATTGTATGATCTTTTTCATCTAAGTACAAGTGCTTCCCGCCTCTTCCATCGGCTCCAAGCTCAAATGAGAGAATTCCTTTCCCTTCGCTGACCTCTCCTAACACAGCAGCACCTGCTCCATCTCCAAACAGAACAGCTGTATTGCGGTCATCCCAGTCGGTAATGCGAGAAAGCTTTTCAACGCCAACGACGAGCACGTGCTTGAAAGTTCCTGATTCGATAAATTGTTTTCCAGTAACAAGCCCATACATAAAGCCAGCACACGCAGCGCTAATATCCATTGCACATGCTTTATGTGCACCGAGCTGCTCTTGAATCATACAAGCGACTGTCGGAAATGCTTGATCTGGCGTGACTGTCGCCACAAGAATCATATCGATATCTTCTGCAGCCACATCTGCGTCAGCTAATGCTTTTTTTGCAGCAGCAAGCGCCATATGAGATGTATTGACATCATCAGAAGCAATTCTTCTTTCTTCTATACCTGTTCTAGTACGGATCCACTCGTCAGAAGTTTCAACCATTTTTTCTAAATCAAGATTTGTTAACACTTTTTCAGGTATATAGCGGCCAAGGCCAATAATTCCAGCATTCATTGAATAAGACTCCTTTTACTCATACGAGCATGTGATATTGTGATCTTATATTAGTATCTGGTACTAATTTTACCTTATTTTTTTCTCCTTGGCAATACAAACGTCTAACCTTTCCTCTCACTTTTTTCATAGATTATTGATATACCGATAGTAGAAAGGAGCATGTGATATGGCGCAAAAAGATATTTTTTCGGCTATGATGTTTGGCCAGCCGCTTGAAAAGGAGAAAAGCAAGACAGAAGCAAAGGAGGAACGTGAGGAGACATCTCCAAGTGAAGACTCAATTGATTACATGCATGTCATGAATCAAATTGGGAACATTATGAACTCCATCGATGAACTGAAGCCTGTGTTTAAAGATGTTGGCCCTATGATTAGTGCCTTCAAGAAAAAATTATCATAAAAAAAGCCACTATTCTGTGGCTTTTTCTGATTCTGCATCTGCTTTCCCAAGCTCATATGCCTCTTGCATGACAGATGTAAACAATGATAAAAGCGGCTGAAGAGCTTCGGGCTCAAGCTGAATACCCGCTTTATCTAATTCTTCTTTTGCCTGCGGAAAATACTTCATGGCAATTTGTAAAAACTCCATCGATTTTTCGTGCTGCATCGTCGTATCCTCACTTTTCATTTGGCAGTTTGCCAGTTTTTTTGTAAGTCGCAATATCACTTTCAATATCTTTCACAAAAGCACGGTCAATGGTGGAACTAAATTTCCCCATTTCGATCACTCCTTCTTTAAAATCAAAGGAGTAGTCACCTTGTTCGTTTAGCTTGCCTTCATTAAATTTCTTCGCAATAATAGTGTACGCTTTATCCACATGCTGGACTGTGCTTGTTAAGACGGTATGACTGCCGAGGTTGGATTGATCAGTGACATATCCGATCGCTGATAAATTATCGGCTTTGATTTGTTCAATGACAGGGATATTATAACCATCGCCTGCTGGATATACAACATCTACGCCCTGCTTTTTCAATTTTTGATAGAGCTCCACGGCTTTGTCCGCATCATCCCAGTTTTCGACAAACTCGGCAAGCACTTGTACATGTTCATCTTGATATTTTGCACCTTTGATAAAGCCATCTACTTCGCTTTGCCAATCATATGTAGCAAGAATACCAATCTTTTTTGATTTTGACATATGTGCTGCTGTCATGCCTCCGAAAAAGCCCATCGCTTCACCTTTAAACGTCACATTCGCGACATTATCCGCCTGAGGCTTGTTTCCATTTACCGTGATAAATTGTGTTTTCGGATAATCTTCACTAATTAAGTTGAAAATTTCGCTGTATTCATTGCCATGGCCAATAATCAAATTGACTCCTTTTTTGTGAAATTCTTCAATGGCATCAACGATTTTCTCTTTGTCGACCATTCCTTCCTTATAATAAACATCTACACCAAATGTTGATTGAATATTTAATAAGCCTTTATAACCTTTCGTTCCCCAAACTTGATCATTAATTGTATCGGGGACGAGTAAACCCACCTTCTCAATCTGTCCTTTTAAAGGTGCCTGTGAGCAGGCAGATAATAGGAGAAGGAACGAAAAGATCATGACAAGCCGCTGATACTTCATGCCATGTTCAACTCCCTTTGCCACATGCAGGCATGAACCTGTATGTTAAATATAGGTTTATTTTATACTGAAAAAAGATAAGATGGAAGATCATTCTTGCTTTTTGTCGAAAAATGTTGAGTTTTGTCTCTTCCATTCTTCCATCATTTCTTCTGCTTGTTTGTCATCCGTTTGTCTTTCTACCTTCAATTCATATATCATTTCCTGTCTTTGTTCAGTGCCCGATGCCCACTTGAACAAATCCCTTACCACATCTTCTACAAAAAATGCTTCATCACGCTTAGTCCTTTCTTTATTAAATGTCCATGGTCCGAACATGCGAGGAAGAATAACAGCCGGCGCATTCTGTTTGGACGATTCGTCTTCGGGTTTTTCGTATAGAACCCGGTACATGCCATGCTTCGCTTTCATGTCTTTGTGTCGTTTATCTGATTCCTCTGATTGAATAAAGATGAGGTCATACGTGTCTTTTCCATCCTGAAGGTCAATGACACGGAAGAGATCATTTCTGCCGAGCCACATCATTCGCTCTTCTAATAACATCTTTTGCTCTTCTGTATGATCATGAGGACATGTGATATCCACTTGAATGCCCTCTTTCATCATATATTCACACAGCGCTAGACCAAAAAATTCATCTGCCCCTATGATCAGTCCTGTTTCCATGTTCATGTCCCCTTTTTTAGCTTATCGAATAAAAAGAAGAGCCCTTTCCATGAAGGGCTGTTATCATCCTATTCATCACAATTCTCTTTCATGCGATTTATAAAACTTGTGAATGGATTGAAAGATTCTTCTCGGATGATCAAACATATGCAAGGTGAGATCGATCTGACAATGCTCTGGATTCTTCATATGCTGATCTATAAAAGGCTTTGCATGCAGTTCATATGCATACGGTGCGCCGTTTAGTCTTTGCCATATGTGAATCGGTACATGAGCAGAATGAACAGGGCAAGCAGGGAGCGGGTACGTTTCCGCTTCCTTTTCAGAGCAGCCGTAGCTTTTCGCTAATTCTTTGATCAGCTGTTTATAAAAGAATTTGTGTTCCTTTTCTCTTTCTCGTTGTGCATAGAGATGCAGACATGGATTCACGAGCGCAATGGACCTTAGCACTTCTGGCATCTCTTCAGCAAGGCTCATGGCAACGAGTGCGCCCATCCCCTCTGCCAGCACATGAATTTCCCGGTTTAATATTTCTTGTTTTAATGTGTGATGAACGAGCTGCTTTGCACTAAAAACAGCATCTTCGCATCCCCAGTGATTCCCATGAAGATGACTATTAAACAATGTATATCCTTCATCCTTTAAGGCAGTTAAAAGCTGGTTTCTTCCATAGTGCTGAAGCCAGAATGATGTATTTTCCTGCACAAAGTGATTTCGGTCACCGAGGATAAGAATGCCAAAGCCATTTGGTTTTTGAGGAAGGTGAATGACGTTCCACTGGGAACCAAGCTGGAAAAACCGTTCGCTTACACCCATATGGCCAGCCTCCTTTCAGTGATTCTGCTTTCTATGATATGAACAACAACTCTTGTAGGAATAAGGAAATCCCCTAAAGAGAGAAGAATTCTTTTTATTTTTATAGCAGAAGGTCTTAAAATGGTCACATAAAGGCTAAAACAGTCTTTTCCCCTCACTCGTATCTATGGTATGATAATCAATAGATTGTTACATAAAGGACGGTGGGATTATGCATTATATTATCACCCTCATTTGGACTTTTCTGCTGACACATATGGCTGGTTACATCGTTGCCTCGATGAATGGCGCTGCTTATGACTTTACTTTGACTTCTATTCTTGCAGTGGTGTTTACGGTTATTTTATTCATCTTTGCTGAAGTAAGTCCAATGAAAGAAACGGAAAGTTCAACAAAACACTCTTAATACGTAAGACTTGATTGCTGAGGAAGAGCTAAAATGATGTTGATTTTAGCTCTTTTTCTTTTTGATTGAAAAGCGGTACGCTAAAACCCCCTGCAGCCACAGGGGGTTTTTTTATCGATTACACCTCGACGGTTTCGGACTTCTGTTTGTCTGCTGTCAAATGGCTTTTCGCAAGCCCTGTAAACAGGAAGATCGCGATACCAGATAAAATTTCAAGGACCCCACCGCCAGCAATGACAGGTCCTGCTCCAAACCTTTCTGCCAGAACACCTGATACGACAGCTGCAAGCGGGAGAAAAACATTTGATGAAGCATTGATCACGGCGTATACTTGCGGCTGATCGTCTTGGTCGACAGACGTTTGAATAATGACCATTTCCGGTACATTGATCGCACTAACGGCGGCACCGAATATAAAGGATGCAAGTAGAACGACCGGCAGCCATGTACTCATCCCTGTGATAAAGAACGCAGCTCCTTCAATCATACCAGCGACAATAAAGAACAAACCAAATCTCTTAATTTTCACTTTCGCTAGAGCAAAGCCCATCATAAACGCGCCGACTGCGGCAACACCTCTTAAAATGGAATACACCATGGAATCGCTTTGCAGTGCTTCTGCTACGTATACAGCAGATAGTGCCTGCCACGGTGCTGCGGCGACATTCATTAAAATACAATACAGCGTCAGTGCAAATAAAATGTGATGATTTTTGACGACGAGAAAACCTCTTTTTAAGTTATACAAATATGTATTCTTTGCTTGTTTAATGCCTGCTGCTTTTTCTTCATCGGTTTTCTTTAGTTTGACGCCGATAATAAACAGGCCGGATATGATGAATAAGGCAGTGGTGATGAGCAGGGTATCTGCAGGTCCGATTAATTTGACCAAGAGACCAGCCACCATGACTGCTGCAAGTGCGACAATCTCAAAAGAAGATTGCAGGATGGCATTTGCTTTTTGAATCAGATGCTTCGGAACAATCTGCGGTAAAATGGCCACAGAGGCTGGATTATATGCTGCACCTGTTGCCGATTGAATAACCATTAATGAGATCAATAACCATAAAGGCAATAGATGCGAAAAATGCAGAAGCGGAATAATGAGTACAATTGTTGCTCGAACGACGTCTGAAGCGAACATCCATTTAGACAAATGGTGCTTTTTCATAAGAGGTCCTAGTATTGGGGCTAACAAAGATGAAGGAAGAACGGTTACTGCTAGGAGAAGTCCTGTACCGAGTGCTCCATCCCCTCTCAAAATCAATAGCCAAAGGACGGATGTAAAAGCAAAACTTTCTCCTGTGTTTTTAATCAGTCTTGATATGAATAATGAGGTGAAGCGTTTATTCCAAACACTTTCACTGAGATTCGTCTTTTCCATCACACAAATCCTTTCAACAATATATTCCAATTACATATTTTACCTTAAATTTTCTTTTTGTCATACTATTTTTTGAAAATTGGAACTTAATTGATTTTTATTATAAAGAAAAAAGAGGCATGACACATGCCTCTAAAGACTTATTCCTTCTGACTCTTAGTCAATTGCTTATGGCTTTCTTTGGTAGGTCCAAACACGATTATGGTTCGAGTTATCCGGAAAGACGTCGCCTGCTTGAAGCTTAATCTTTAAAGGATCTTTCACCATACTGCCGGTTTCACCGATCTCGATATACACACCATTATTCGGTGCTTTATTCCCTGATTTAAATTGATGCTTCTGACCCATTCCCATCCTCCTTTCTCGATGATGTTATTATGTCCCGTCACTTGCCTCTCCAATCCTTTATGCAAAAAGTCCCTGCTCCTACGAGTCAGGGACACTTTTCATTTAATTGGTTTGTTGATACATGAGCTCTTTGATTAACGCTTTTTGTACATGCAAACGGTTTTCTGCCTGCTGAAAAACTTTTGAGTGCGGCCCGTCAATAATGTCTGCTGTCACTTCTTCTCCGCGGTGTGCCGGGAGACAATGAAGGAAAATATAATCCTTTGCTGCATAACTCATTAGTTCGTCATTGACTTGATATTCTTTAAATTCAGCAAGACGTTTCTCTGTTTCTTCTTCCTGCCCCATGCTTGTAAACACATCGGAATAAATGACATCTGCATCTTGAACAGCAGCGACAGGGTCTGTCGTAACGATGACTTCTGCGCCTGATTGTTTTGCAAACTCACGTGCCGTGTCTGTTACTTCTTGGAGCGGTTCATAGCCTTCTGGTGATGCAACAGCAATGTCACAGCCTAGCTGCGCACAGCCAACCATCAAGGAGTGAGCCACGTTATTTCCGTCACCAATATAGGCTACTTTGATTCCTTTTAATGTTCCTTTTACTTCTTTGATTGTCAATAAATCAGCAAGTGCCTGACATGGATGGGAGTAGTCAGTCAGTCCATTGATGACAGGAATAGACGCGTATTGTGCTAGCTCCTCGACCTTCTCATGTTCAAAGGTCCGAATCATAATGCCATCTACATAGCCAGACAGCACTTGTGCCGTATCACTGATCGTTTCTCCTCTGCCAATTTGCAAATCATTTGAGCTGAGGAAGAGCGCATGTCCTCCTAGCTGCGTCATTCCCGCTTCAAACGATACACGGGTTCTAGTTGACGATTTTTCAAAGATCATCGCTAACGTTTTCCCTTTGAATAAATCCTGATAGGGATTTTGTTTCATTTCTTCCGCTTTTTCAATTAAATAAGCAATGTCATTGATTGAGAAATCTTTTAAAGTTAAAAAGTCTTTTCCGTATAATGCCGGTTGCACGTCGACTTGACTCATGCCGTCACTTCCTTTTTATATAATTCTTTGAGCGATACTGGTGATACATCTCCATTTTTCCCTTGCAGGAATGCTTGAGCTGTTTCATATTCGGTTAGAACTTGGACGCCATGTGTGAGTGCTTTTACACGCTGCTCTTTTGCCTCTTCATCTTCCCCTAAATGGATATGAAGCGACTTATCTTCGTTTTGCAGCCAAGTTTCAAAGCTGTCCGTCCAGACGTCAAAGCCTGCATGTTTCGCTTTATCTACCAATTGTTCACTGCCTTTTATAAAGAGGCTGCCTTTCTGATGCCAGATTGACGCAAACACTTTTTTCAAGGCGCTTTCGGCGTTCTTGCCTACACACATTCCTTCTCCTGTCGCTTTCATTTCAGGTGTCAGCTTTAAGTCAATATCTTGAATGGCATGTGATGAGAAGACTGGGAATTTGACCGCTGTTCCCCCTTTGTTTTTCGTTGCAGGGTTCAGTTCTTCAAGCGTCGCACCCGCTAATAATTGAGTCGCAAGCGGAATCATGTCAATGCCCATTACTTTGCTGACGACTGGAACCGTCCGGCTTGCCCGCGGATTTACCTCTAGTACAAGCGCCTGATCCCCTTTGATCACAAATTGGATATTCATAATGCCCTTAAACGCTAATTTCTTCGCTATTTGTTCGGACGCAGTATGCACCTGCTGTTTGATGTCTTCGCTGATGGAGACACTTGGTAAAATGGCAAAGCTGTCACCTGAATGGACGCCCGCTTTCTCTATATGCTCCACGATCGTTGGAATGAAGGTCGTTTTTCCGTCAGAAATCAGATCCACTTCAACTTCTTTTCCAGTGACATACTCATCAATTAAGATCGGGTACGGCAAATGATCTGGCTGATCAAGCAATGATGTCAAATGTACTTCTGACTGGACAACGATCATCCCCATTCCGCCAATGACATACGATGGGCGAATTAACACAGGGTAACCAATGATTCTGGCATGTGCGAGTGCTTCTTCTTTTGAGTCAGCCGTATTTCCTTCTGCATGAGGAAGATTCAGTTCATCAAGAAGCTGATAGAACAAATCACGATCTTCGAGCGCATCTAGCGTGTCAAAGGATGTACCTAACAACGTGACACCGGCTTTTTCTAAGCCTTCTGCTACATTGATGGCAGTCTGTCCGCCAAATTGGACGATGACGAAATCAATTTTTTCTGCTTCGACAACGTTTAAGATGTGCTCTAATGTAATGGGTTCAAAATATAAACGATCTGCGATCTCATAATCCGTACTGACCGTCTCTGGATTGTTGTTCATCATGATGGTTTCAAAGCCAAGCTTTTGCAGGGTAAGAACGCCATGAACTGCACTATAGTCAAACTCGACTCCCTGCCCAATTCGAATCGGACCAGAGCCAATGATGAGTGCACGTTGCTTTGTTTTCTCCTGATGCTCTCCATCACTTTTGCCAAAGTATGTGGAATAGAAGTAGTTCGTTTTTGCATCAAATTCTGCCGCACATGTGTCGACAATTTTAAATGAAGCCGTAATGTCATATTCTTGACGAAGCTGTCTAATGGCCTCTTCACTGTGGCCTGTAAGAAGAGCAATCGTTTCATCAAGGAAGCCCTTTTCCTTTACCTTTTTCAAGGTGTCTTTTGAGAGCGTTCCCTCATGGTTCTTCAATTCCTGTTCGAGAATGATCATATTCTTGAACACATGTAAGAAGAATAGATCAATTTTCGTCGCTTGATGAATCGTTTCGACCGTTTCTTGTCTTGAAAGAAGCTCCATGACAGCGAAGAAACGTCGATCGTCTGGTGTTTTGATCAGTTCAAATAGTTGTTCAGTCGATTGGTCTTTCAATTCTGGCAGATGGAAGCCCTTTGTTTTGATTTCAAGGGAGGCGACGGCTTTTTGAATGGCTGACTCTAAATTACGGTCAATCGCCATGACTTCGCCAGTCGCCTTCATTTTTGTTCCTAATTGACGATCTGCCTGTTTAAATTTATCAAACGGCCAGCGTGGGAATTTCACGACGACATAATCGAGTGCCGGCTCGAAACTAGCATAAGTTGTGCCTGTGAGCGGGTTTTTGAGTTCGTCTAGTGTGTAGCCTACCGCAAGCTTTGCCGCCATTTTAGCAATTGGATAGCCTGTTGCTTTTGAGGCAAGAGCAGATGAACGGCTGACCCGTGGATTCACCTCAATGACAAAGTATTCTTTACTGAGTGGATCAAGGGCGAATTGGATGTTGCATCCGCCGACTACATCCAGTGCTGAAATGATTTTCAGGCTCGCTGAACGAAGCATTTGATAATCCTGGTCTGTTAATGTTTGGGAAGGTGCAACGACAATCGAGTCTCCTGTATGCACACCAACTGGATCGATATTTTCCATATTACAAACCGTAATACACGTATTTTGACGGTCTCTCATGACCTCATATTCGACTTCTTTAAAGCCAGCGATGCTTTTTTCAACTAAACACTGATGAATCGGGCTCGCTAAAAGGGCTCCTTCAATGAGCGGTTTAAACGCTTCTTCTGTTAAAGCAATTCCGCCGCCCTTTCCGCCAAGTGTGTATGCTGGTCTTAGGATGACTGGGAAGCCTACTTCTTTTGCAAATTGAAGGGCATCTTTCGCATTATCCACAATTTCACTATCTGGCACAGGTTCGTTCAACTGCTTCATGAGAGCACGGAATTTCTCTCGATCTTCACCGTTTTCAATTGTTTCAACTGACGTTCCGAGCAGGGTTACCCCATGCTTCTTCAGCACACCGGCTTTTTCTAGCTCGACAGCAAGGTTTAAAGCGGTCTGTCCGCCAAGGTTGGCTAAAAGACCATCTGGTTTTTCCTTTTCGATGATTCTTGTCACTGAATCAACTGAAAGCGGTTCAAAATAGATTTCATCAGCAAATGATTCGTCTGTCATAATGGTTGCTGGGTTGTTATTCACTAAAATGACTTTGTAGCCCTCTTCTTTTAAGGCCATACATCCTTGTGTTCCTGAGTAATCAAATTCTGCTGCCTGACCAATGATGATTGGACCAGACCCGATGACTAGAATGGTTTGTATGCTTTGATCTTTAGGCATGTGCAACTTCTCTCCTTGCTTGTTTCACTTTCTCAATAAAATCATCGAATACCCATTCACTTTCAGCAGGACCTGGGTGTGCTTCTGGATGAAATTGAACTGACATAATTAGCTTCTCTTTATGAATGAAACCTTCTACAGATCCATCATTGACATGAAGGAATTTCACGTCCACTTCTTTGTCATTCATGCTTTTTTCATTCACCACATAGCTGTGATTCTGACTTGTCATGAAAACACGTTTGGATTCTGTATCTTGTACAGGGTGATTCGCCCCGCGGTGGCCAAATGGAAGCTTATACGTATCCCCGCCAAGTGCGAGAGCGATTAATTGATGACCTAAGCAGATTCCAAGTGTCGGGAAGGTCATCATGATGTCATGAATGGTTTTTAAATATGGCTTCATTGTTTTGGGATCACCAGGTCCATTTGACAGCAGAATCGCATCTGGCTTGATCTCAAACACCTTTTCCAGCTGTTTGTACGGAATGACGGTTACTTTACAGCCGCGCGCTTCAAGCGAATCTGCAATTGATTTTTTAAAGCCAAAATCAATGAGCGCTACATGTTCCTCGCCGCTGCCTTGTGTGTAGATCTCGTCCTCTGTCACCTGTGCGACCACATTGTCTTGTTTCATGACCGGCGGTGTTTCGTTTTCGTCTACACTGATCACAGCGTTCATCGTCCCATTAGCCCGGATGTTTTGCACGACTGCACGTGTATCTGTATGTGTCAGAAGCGGAATGTTCCACTTCTGTAAATAATCTTTTAAGCTAACCGCTGCAAGATGATGAGAGAAATGATCAGCTGCTTCATACACAACGACAGCTTTCACTTGTGGTTTTTTGCTCTCAAAGTCTTCATGATTAATACCGTAATTTCCGATGAGTGGATATGTGAAAACAATGATTTGTCCCTTATAAGAAGGATCTGTGAGCACCTCTTGGTAACCTGTCATCCCTGTAAAGAAAACCACTTCACCTGTCATGCCAGCTTCTCCTGTCAGATCTCCTTCAAAAGAGGCTCCATCTTCTAAATTTAAATAACCTTTCATGCTTGTGTCACCCCAAATTGAATAATTAGTAATATAAATGCATTTTTATGCGTTTTGGTGTAAAAAAATTTATACCGTCACTGCTTCATTTGCTAAAACCTGAGTAATCGCTTCTATTGCATGATCTATTTCTGCTTTTTCTACATTCAGCGGAGGTAATAACCGAATCACATTTGGACCAGCTGGAAGTACCAGCAACCCTTGTTCTCTAAGAGCTGTGATATAATCACCGACTGGCTGATGACATTCAATCCCTGCCATCAATCCTTTTCCGCGTACTTCTTTTACAATATTCAGTTGTTTCAGATCTTGCAGCTTTTCTAACAGATAAGCGCCTTTTTCTTTGACTTCTGAAAGAAACTCTTCTTTGAAAATGACATCGAGTGTTGCATTCACTGCGGCCATGGCAAGCATGTTGCCACCAAAGGTTGTTCCGTGTGAACCTGGTGAGAATGCATCTCCTAAAGCCTTTTTCCCTATGACCGCACTGACTGGGAAGCCGTTTCCTAAGCCTTTAGCAGAAGAGATAATATCAGGATCAAGTCCCGTTTGTTCGTATGCAAACGCTGTTCCTGTACGTCCAATACCCGTTTGAATTTCGTCTACGATCAGCAGTGCTTCATGCTTTTGGCAAAACGCTTGAACGGCTTCTAGAAATTCTGCTGTCGCTGGATTTACTCCACCTTCTCCTTGCACAACCTCAAGCATTACCGCTGCCACATCATCGACTTCACACGCCGCAATAGCGTCTGGGTCATTAAACGGTACATAATGAAAGCCTTCCAGCATAGGGCCAAAGCCAGTTTTGATTTTATCTTGACCTGTAGCAGCCATACCAGCATACGTGCGCCCATGAAAAGAGTGCAAAAATGTCACGATATTTGTTTTCCCTGTTGCTTTACGCGCTAATTTGATCGCACCTTCATTTGCCTCAGCTCCGCTATTGCAGAAAAACACGAGGTCTCCTGAACTGTTTGCCGCAAGCTTTTCTGCTGCTTTTTCCTGCAGTCCATTTTCAAATAGATTCGATACATGCCAGACGTGATCAAGCTGCTTCTTGATGGCTTGATTGACCTTTGGGTGATTGTGGCCTAGATTTGTAACCGCAATGCCTTGTATAAAGTCTAAGTATTTTTTTCCATTTGTATCGACTGCCCAAGAACCTGCTGCCTCTTTAATTTCAACATTCCACCGTCCATACGTTTGAAAGAGATGACTCACAGGACCGCCTCCTTTTGTTTCACAATTCTTGTTCCTTTAAAGGTTTCCCCTGTAAAGATACTGCCTTTGCCATTCACGATCATGACTTCATCCACATCTCCTGATAAAGCACTCAAAGCGGATTGCACTTTTGGAATCATTCCCCCGGAAATAATGCCTTCATCAATGAGTGAAAGGGCTTCTTGTTCGGTGACGACATCTAAAAGCTCACCATTTTTTAAAATGCCTTCCACATCTGTGACAAACATGAGCTTATCAGCTTTCATGGCTCCTGCGACAGCTGATGCTGCTAAATCAGCGTTTACGTTTAACGTTTGGCATTCTTCTGTCATAGACAGCGGTGCAATCACAGGAATAAATTGTTTTTCCATTAATGCTTCTGCCATCTCTGGATGGACTTCTTTGATTTCACCAACGTATCCGTACACGTCTTGATCGAGGAAATCCGCGACAAGCATCTGCCCATCTTTCCCAGACACGCCGACAGATGAGATATCATGCTTTGCGAGCTCTGACACAAAGTATTTATTGACCGTTCCCGAGAGGACCATTTCGGCTACCTCTAACACAGGCTTCGTTGTTTTGCGCTGCCCGTCAACAAATTCTGTTTTCACTTCTAATTTTTGCAGCATGCTAGTGATTTCAGGACCTCCACCATGGACGATAGCCAGCTTAAATCCAGCAGCTTGAAGTGAGCGGACATTTTCATAAAAGGTATCTGAAAGTTCTCGAATGACACTGCCTCCACACTTAAATACGATCGTTTTATCCATGTCTATCTCCTTCATTATGTGCGATAGCTCGCGTTAATTTTCACATAATCATAGGTAAGGTCACAGCCCCATGCTGCTGCTTTACCATTTCCCTCATTCATTTGAATCAAAATCGTGATCTCATCCTGCTCTAGATACGCTTTTGCTTCCTCTTCTGAGAATGGCTGCGGTTCATTATGTTTAAACAGACATTGTCCGCCTAAATAAACTTCTACCTCTTGTGGTGTGACGGAAGCTGCACTATGACCAATGGCTCCAACGATTCGCCCCCAGTTGGCGTCGGTGCCGTAGACGGCTGTTTTCACGAGACTTGAACCAACGATTTTCTTCGCTATGATGCCGGCTTCTAAATTATTTTTGGCGCCAGCAACTTGCGCTTCAATTAATTTCGTTGCACCTTCTCCGTCTCTTGCAATCTCTTTGGCAAGATCCTCACAAGCTAGCTTTAATCCTTCTTTGAACAATGGCCATTCTGGATGCTTTTCATTGAGTGCTTCATTTTCTGCCATGCCATTTGCCATTACGAGTACCATATCGTTTGTCGATGTTTCCCCATCGACGGTAATTTGATTAAAGGTCACATCGGTAATGTCACGAAGTGCGTTTTGCAGGGCTTCCTGTTCGACATTTGCATCCGTTGTCACGAAGCCAAGCATCGTTGCCATGTTCGGATGAATCATGCCAGAGCCCTTTGCTGCACCTGCAATCAGAATCTCTTTGCCGTTTATCGTCAGGGTGTATGTTGTATTTTTAATGACTGTATCTGTTGTTAAGATTGCCTCTTCAAAATGACCATTTCCTGCTTTTGCTTCTTTCAGCTGCGAGATGCCTTTTTTGACTTTATCCATATCGAGACACTCTCCAATGACACCAGTAGAAGAAACAGCAATGTAATCAGGTTCTACCCCTAACATATCTGCGCAGGCTGCCTGCATTTCGTATGCGTCCTTCAAACCTTGCTCACCAGTACATGCATTGGCGATGGCACTATTGACAATGACACCTTTTAATTGCCCTGTCTTTTTTAAGCTTTTGTGAGTGACTTGTAGAGGTGCAGCTTGAAAGTGACTTTGTGTATATACCGCTGCACTCGCTGCCGGCACCTCACTGACAATCAGTCCAAGGTCTTTTTTTGAATAGCGTAATCCAATATGAATCCCCTTTGCTTCAAAGCCTTTTGGTGATGATACGTCACCGTCTATTTTTACAATGCTTTTTTCATTCAATTCGATCATGTTTGTTGTCTCCCCTGTTCTTATGGATAGAGAGGTGTCATTGTGAGGCCCGCCTCTTCATCTAAGCCTTTGATGATGTTGAAGTTTTGAACCGCTTGGCCGGCTGCGCCTTTCATGAGATTGTCGATCACAGACACAATCGTGAGTCTGCCTGTACGTTCATCTAAATGAAAGCCAATGTCACAGAAATTACTGCCGTAGACTTCCCTTGTTTGCGGATACACGCCGTGATCTCTCACTCTGACAAAATAGGAATCTTCATAAAAGCCTTTCATATGCTTCATCAATTCCTCTTTTGTGATATCTGATTTCAGCTGTGTATACATCGTCGCCATAATCCCCCTTGTCATCGGGACAAGATGCGTTGAAAATGTGATGTTCGCCGTTTGCGGATTCCATTCTCTTAATATTTGCTCTATTTCAGGTGTATGTTGATGTTCATTTACCTTATAAATTTTGAAATTGTCGTTTAGCTCTGAAAAATGTGTTCCAAGTGAGGCAGATCGTCCTGCACCGGACACGCCTGTTTTTGCATCTATTATGATCATAGATTCATCGATTAGATTCTGTTTCATCAGCGGTGCTAAACCGAGAAGAACTGCGGTAGGAAAGCACCCTGGGTTTGCAATAACTTCAGCCTGCTCAATTGTTTCACGATTTAATTCAGATAATCCGTACACAGCTTGTTGAACAGATGCTTGATCAGCTGCCCTTCGTTTATACCAAGCTTCATAGGTTGCGCCATCTTGAATGCGCAAATCACCTGATAAATCAATAATGGGCACTCCTTGATTCATGAGCTTCGGCGAAAGTTCACTTGATACGCCTGCTGGTGTCGCTAAAAACACAGCATCTGTTTCTCGCACAATGGAAGCTGGATCAATGGCTTTTAATGTTTGATCAGTAATAGTTGTCAGATGCGGATAAGATTGACTGTATAATTGCCCATCACCACTTGATGAATACAATATACATTCCTCCACATGTGGATGATGCTTGAAGATACGAACCAATTCCGCACCACCGTACCCTGTAGCACCTATAATACCTATTTTCAACGTCAATACACCCTCTTGATCTTTGTGAAATTATTTAACATTATAACATGTATAAAAATTAATTCAATTGTATATTTAATATTTGTTTTCATTTTTTTTCAACAAAAAATCCGCATATCTTCATGAGACATGCGGATTTATCTTTCGTTTTTGATATAGATGACCATGAGCGCACTGCATAAATATAATATGGAGCTTGCATAAAAAATGAAATGAACGGTAAAGAAATCAGCAAACAGACCGCCAAGCATAATCGCGATGGATGAAAAAAGAGCTGTCCAAAAATGATAGTGGCCAACCTCCTTCATTCTTTTATTACCTGTTGTCAGTTCCGTGACGAGCAGTTTCTCCCCGTGTTTTTGAAAGCCGCCTAACGCACCAAGTGCAAGCTGAATCATATACACTTGCTCCACTTCTGTTATATGCGGAAATAGCAGTAAAAGAAACGCCATACCGAACGAATGAATGATTAAAAAGAGACGCCTGTCAGTAGTTTCGGGTAGTTTCCCTAAGAGTAAATGAATAAACGCTCCGCTTAAACCAAAGAGGCCATAGGCAAGACCAAACTGTGAATAGCTTGAACCAACATTTTTAATAAAAAGAATGTAAAAAGGGAAAATCAAACTGCTGGCGAAAAACAGCAGGCTTTGTGAGTAGACGAACCATTTCATTGCTTTTGCATTCATTGTGTATTGTACCTTTCATAAAAGTAATTGATAAACCTGCCATCTGGATCTGCTTGCTTTTTCTTTTGGAAGAATACATCGGTTTTAGGATACGCCCGCTTCATTTGTGCCTTCGTTTGATAAGGCATGTACGGTAAGTAATAGCTTCCATGGTGCCGCAGCGTGATATCTGTCATTTGCCGGATGATCCGCTCTGCTTCTGCCTTCTCTTCTTTCTCAAAACCACAATTCACTAAAAGAACAAGGGCAAACATATCTTCTTTCGCATATGAGAGATCCGCTTTTTCATTTTTTTGTACGTAGCGTATCGTGATGTTCATTAAATTCAATTCTTCCTGTTGTAAAAAATCTCTCATTTCATCGATATACGCACGAAAGCGGTCAACTGGGACGAAATATTCCTGAAGCACATCTGTGTCTGACTCATTTTCATATTCTAAAAAAGCAGAATCTGAACGCATCACATTGTTTCTTGTGATCAGCTGATCATTTTGACTTTGGAAATACTTTTTTTGCAAATTCCAGAGCAGATCTTTCCCCATATCAAATCTTCTTGAAAGGCCGAGCATAAATTTCAATGGCATGACGAGCTGATCTTCCTTTAGCTCTCGGTATGGTTCGAGCTCTTGATGAGTTGAGAGGGAATAGTTCGTTACATACATCTCCTTCAAAAAGTTTGTTTTCGCTGTTGAGATTCTTGCGAGATGCATGCGTACTTCTTTATTGTGTTTGACATGCTTTTGAAAATAATCGGTGTATTCACGATAATCAAGAGAGGTTGTCTCCATTTTGTATAATTCATCTCTCGTTAGCGAAAGCTCAACATCTAAAATCACGCCGAACAAACCATATCCGCCAATCACGGCTGTAAACAAATCATCGCCTGGCTTCACTGTAACGATCTCCCCATCTGCCTTTAGCAGCCTAAAGGAACGAACCGTGTCAATGAGTGATCCGTAGCGAATGTCACGTCCGTGTGCGTTTGCACTGAGAGAACCGCCAATCGTGAAGATATTCTGTGATTGCATGACCTTCACGGCAAGACCGTAGGGGTTCACATAAGTTTGTATATCATCCCATGTAGCGCCGCTTTGGACACGGATGGTTTTCTTTTTTTCATCAAATGCTAAAATCTGACGGAATTTGGTCATATCAAGCACGATGCCATTTTCATAATACGTGTGGCCACCCATGCTATGCTGTTTCCCTGCAATGGATATCGGCAGGTTTTTTGCTTTCGCTTCTTTTAATACTTCTTTTAAAGTGTCTATTTCTTTTCCTTGAACGACTTTTTTTATTTTGACAGGCATAAGATGACTGACATCTGTAAAGGCTTCAAGATCTTGGCTTTTGTGTGCTTGCTCCTCACGAATGGTGATTGATGCAAAAAATGCAGCAGCGTATCCCACTAAAAGAACAATCCATAACCATTTTCGTTTCATTATGAGGCTCCGATCTGTTATATTACACCCATTATATCAATACGTTCTCTTCCTCCACCTTATTTTTTCATAAAAAAAACCTGGCATGAGTTCAACTCATACCAGGCATTTTCATTTTTGCTTATTGAATACCGAGCGCGATTTTTGCGTATCTTGACATTTTGTCTCGTGTCCAAGGCGGATTCCATACGATGTGAACTTCTGTTTCTTTTACTTCTGGAAGATCACTTAATGCTTTTTTGACTTCATCCACGATAATTGGTGCAAGAGGACAGCCCATTGATGTTAAGGTCATGGTGACATCCGCTTTTCCATTCTCATCAAGATCGACATCATAGACAAGTCCAAGGTTGACGATGTCGACATTCAGCTCAGGGTCAATCACCTGTTCTAGGGCGCCTAAAATATTTTCTTTCAATGCTTCATCCATGATATCCACTCCTTTTCCATTAGTATAACGTACTTTTTCCTTTGACTAAACGTTTGTGCTTTTCAGATGTGTCACAAACCAGTCAATCGTTTCAAACATTGCTTGTCTTGAGACCTTATGGCCAGCTTGTCCGTCTGTGATAAAACGAATCAGGTGCGGGTCTTCTTTATATTGGGTTGCTGCTAACTCGTCATAAAGAGCCTTTGCATGCCGGTAAGGGACAACTGGATCGTTTTCTGCATGCCAGAATAACAGTGGTCTTTTGTTTAATCGATCCGTTTGCAGCGTTAAATCATAAGGGCGCAGGGCGTCTAATTGCTGATGAACCTCTTCGTCTGTAATCTCTTTCATCAACCCTTTGTGCCGCATGTCCATGATTTGTGCTTGTAGAAATGTCGTATATTTCGGACTGCCCATCAAGCTGACTGCTGCTTTAATCCAATCATGCTTGGCCAGTGCACCAAAGGTGGTGATGCCGCCCATGGAAGTACCCGCAACACCTATCAGATCGGCTTCAATCAATTGTTTTTCTTGAAAGTATGTTTTGAGTATATCGATTTCACGTATTTCGTTCAGGACAATTTCCCAGAACTTTGATGCCAGTTCCTCTAAGCTGAGGTTTTCTGATCTTACACCATGATAAGCACAGTCAGGCAAAATCACTCTCATGCCTTTTTCCGCCAAATGAAAGGCGAAGTGTAAGTTGTGCTCACGTGCACTTGTAAATCCGTGTATGAAAAATACAAGCGGAAGCGGTTTGTCTTTATTTTCAGCTTTTACGATATGTAAAAATGGAATATCGTGTTCAGTTTGCTCATCAATGGTGATCACAGCCTATGAATCCTCCTTTATCATTCCCGTCTTTGTTTATTTTAACATGTAGACAACAAAGATGTGATAAAGATACACTATAGGTAGAGGCGCCGCACGAACTGCCTCCTATCACTTACAGATCAAAGGAGATTTTATGGAGACTAAACCTTATCTAATCGCACTTGACCTGGATGGCACGTTATTAAAAGATGATAAAACCATCTCTACACACACGCTTGACGTCATTCAAAAAGTGAAAGACAGCGGGCATCATGTCTGTATTTCAACCGGCCGGCCATTTCGTTCCAGCTCTCCTTATTATCAGCAATTACAGCTTGATTCACCCATTGTGAATTTTAATGGAGCGTTTGTCCATCATCCTCTTGATGAAAAATGGGGCAGATTTCATACGTCACTTGATCTCCAAGTCGTTAAACAGCTTGTAGACATTAGTGAGGAGTACAAAGTGCACAATGTGCTAGCTGAAGTGTTAGATGATTTGTATTTCCATTACCATGATGAGAAGCTCATTGATATATTTAATATGAATGCAAATAAAGTCACCGTGGGAGACCTTCGGGACAACCTTGGAGAAAATGTGACGAGCGTGTTAATCCATGCAAAAGAAGAGGACGTCGGAGCCATTCGAAGCTATTTATCAGATGTTCATGCAGAAGTGATTGATCATCGGCGGTGGGCTGCTCCGTGGCACGTGATTGAAATCATTAAAACAGGCATGAATAAGGCCGTTGGACTGCAAAAGATCAGTGATTATTACGGCGTTCCACAGGAGCGGATTGTGGCATTCGGAGATGAAGACAATGATTTAGAAATGCTTGAATTTGCTGGATGCGGCGTGGCAATGGGCAATGGAATCGATGCGGTGAAACGTGTTTCAAATGAAGTCACTGATACGAACGAACAAGATGGGATTGCAAAGTTTCTAACGAATTACTTCTCGCTTTAATTTTTCCATTCATACATAACCGAAGGAAGCGGGCATACTACCGTTAGACAGGTTGTCCTGTCAGCTTGTGTAAAGGGGCGGATTCCGAATGGGTAAAAGAAGCAAATCGAAACGCTTTATACAACAAGGTAAAGATTCAGTCAGTCTGCATGACGCACGTTTTCCTTATCGTTCGACACTTGAAGAAGCGGCGGCGGACAGGGGAAATATGAAGACTGATGCTTCTGGAGGTTCATTGTGAGAAACGAACTTTTTGATCAAGCCAAATCATTTACTGAAGAAGCCCTTACTTCTTCATTTTCATCTGGGTTAGAGCGTCAACAGACGGTCAAACGAGCCAAAAATGCCGTATCTTCTGCATTTGCCAATTCGACAGATGCAGAAAGAAACCAGCTGCATACCTTCCAAGACTTGCTCGATGATCTCTAACATAAAAAAAGCTGTCCACCATTGGACAGCTTTTTCTGATTCTCATGAAGCAGGAAGCACTTATTTACCTTGGAACGTTTTCTTTTCCGTGATTTGCTTCAGCCCTTCTGCTTTTCCTTTAAATGTGACGACCGCTTCATACATTCCCGGCTTGACACCGTTTGACCACGTATCTTGAAAATCATAGGCTTCGCCTTTCTTCAGTACAAAAGATTGGATGGCCTGTGTGAACATACGGTCTTTCGAATAGCGGTATTGTTCATTTCCGTTTTCGTCATACACACTGAGCTCGAATTTCTGGCTTGTGTTAAAAGTAAATTCAATATCTCGATCTGATTCATTTTTCAGCGACATGTTAAATTGAACCGAAGAACCTTTCTGGACGGGGTCTACTGTGAGTACAACCGTTTTTTCTCCCATTTGACCGGATACCTCCTTGTCTGGTTCATCCTTTTTTTGTTGTCCACAAGCGGCTAAAATCAATAAAACGAGAAGAAGCACCAACCCTTTTTTCATTTGCTACCCACCTTTTAATCTCGTCTGAAAAATCCAAGAATATTGGTTGTTTGCACAATATTTGTAAAGGCTTTTGGATCGACTTCTTTAATAATTTGTTC
Organism: Bacillus sp. LNXM65; assembly: GCF_002998575.1. Classification (NCBI taxonomy): domain Bacteria; kingdom Bacillati; phylum Bacillota; class Bacilli; order Caryophanales; family Bacillaceae; genus Bacillus; species Bacillus sp. LNXM65. The sequence goes on from NZ_PVRB01000007.1 coordinate 81,929, forward strand.
AAGTTCATACAGCTCATACCTTGTAATGACGATCACCATCATTTCTTTTTGCTCGTTGGTAAAAGCTCCTTTTGCAGGTACAGTCGTAATGCCCCTGACCATTTTTCCATAAATGGCTTCTTTGATTTCATCAGCTTTCTTCGTCACAATCATCGCGGTCAGCTTCTCATGTCTTGTATGGATGGCATCAATGACCCTTGTGGTCACATATAATGTGACAAGGGTATATAATGCTTTCTCCCAACCTTGTAATAATCCTGCTGTAAAGATGATGATTCCATTTAAAATGAAGAAATATGTGCCGACTGGTTTATCCTTCCACTTCGCTAAGATCATGGCAAGGATGTCGAGCCCTCCTGTTGATGCCCCGTATTTGAGGGTGATCCCAATCCCGAGTGCAGATATGACGCCGCCAAACACAGCATTTAGTAATATATCCTGTGAAACACTCGTTTCTGGTAAGATGCCGAGGAAAATGGTCGTCAGTGCAACACTGATGATGCTGTATAACGTAAAGGAACGGCCAACTTTCATCCAGCCTAAAATGCCGACTGGAATATTTAAAATAAATAATAGGATCCCTGTTGATATATAAAATGGCGCATATTGATCCATTAAGCTGGATAACAGCTGGGCTACCCCTGTAAACCCGCTCGCGTATACATCAGCTGGGATTAAGAATAAGTTCAGTCCAATCGCATTGAGCAGTGCACCAATGACGACGACAATGAGTTTTTTTGCTTCTCCAATGAACATATTGTCATTCCTCCACTTACCATTCTCTCTATGGTTTTCCCTAAAATTTAGAATTTGAACACGAAAAGATGATTTCTGTGATATAGTTAGGCTAAAAAGATGTAAAATATGGCTGATATTTTTAGAAAGAAGGGATTTTGATGACTGTTCATATCATAGCAGACAGTGCTGCTGATCTGCCTCTTTCTTATTATGATGAACATAACATGACGCTCATTCCGCTGCGTGTGTTACTTGGCGAGCAGGAATTTGAAGATTTGATCACCATTGAACCAAAACAAGTATTTGATGCGATGAGACAAGGTGCCAGCCCAAAAACGTCACAAGCTTCACCAAACCGAATCAAAGAAGCCTTTGTTTCTGTCGCACAAACCCATACATCTGCAATCTATGTTGCCTTTTCATCAGAGCTTTCCGGTACATACCAAACAGCTGTGATGATGGCAAACGAAGTGAAGGAAGAATACCCTGATTTTGATTTGCGAATCATTGATTCTAAATGTGCTTCACTCGGCTATGGGCTTGCTGTCAAACACGCTCAATCACTTGCCATTGACGGAAATACAATACAAGAAATTGAAACGTCTGTAAAGCATTTTTGCGAATCTTTACAACATATTTTTACTGTAGACGATTTATCGTATTTAGCAAGAGGCGGAAGAATCAGTAAAGCGTCCGCATTTGTTGGCGGTTTATTAAGCATTAAGCCCATTTTACACGTCGAGGATGGAAAGCTCATACCACTTGAGAAAATCCGCGGACGTAAAAAGCTGTTGAAACGCATTATTGAACTGATGAAAGAACGTGGAACGGATTGGCCAAATCAAACGGTGGGCATTAGTCATGGTGATGATCCTGCACTTGCAGAAGACATGAGACAATTGATTGAAGCCGAATTTCATCCAAAAGAAATTGATATTCAGATTGTCGGCGCGGCTGTTGGGTCCCATTCAGGCCCAGGCACGCTTGCCATCTTCTTTACAGGCAAACCATCATAAAAAGCACCCTTCCCTGACACATCACGGGAAGGGTGCTTTTCTTATGACTTATGAAAGTTTAAACCGATGGACGGTTTCATTTAACCTTGCCGTCATACTCATCAGTTCTTCTACCTGTTTGTTCATTTGATGGAATGATTGCAGCTGTTCATTGGCAGAGGCAGAAATTTCTTCGCTGCCAGCTGCTGTTTCTTCTACAACCGCACTAATATTTTCAATCGAGTTCAGCACTTGTCCGCCAAGCTCTGTTGATTGAACAATTTGGTCATTTAAGACAGCCATTTCTTGTTTAATGTGCTGCGCTTTTGTTTCTATATCTTCAAAGGAGTGTGAGGTTTTGTCCATCGCATCCTGCTGTTGAAGTGAAAGCTTGACTCCTTCTTTGACAGTTTGACTAATGGATTGAATGCCTCTTTCAATATGACTGACCATATCAAAGATTTGTCTTGTAGCGTTAGATGATTCATCGGCAAGCTTACGAATTTCATCTGCAACAACAGCAAAGCCTTTTCCAGCTTCACCTGCTCTTGCCGCTTCAATCGCCGCATTTAGCGAAAGTAAGTTTGTCTGATCCGCAATGTCAGAAACAGTTTTGGCCATGGCCGAGATGCCGCTGGCGTATTGCGTGAATTCTCCTGCTGACTGCTCGATTTGCCTTGTGGCATGTGTATTTTTTTCAATCGCCGTTTTTGTTTCTGTTAACGTGTGCTTTCCACTTTCCACTGCTTCTATGGCATCCTCAGTACTTTGGATGACTGTTTGTGAACGTTCAGAATTTTTACGTCCATGCTGATCCATCTTTTCAATCAAACTGACGCCATGCTGGAGATCCTCTGAAATGGCTTGTGACCCATTTGCCATTTCGTCTGTCGAGACAGATACTTGATTTGCAGATTCCATCAGCTTTTTATTTTCATCATCTAACTGGATCGAGAATGTCTCTACTTGACTTGAGACATTGCTGATTTCTTTAATCAGACTAATCAGCTGATCTGTCATTTGATTAAAGGATTCATTCAAGCCGCCGATTTCATCCTTGCGCTGAATGTCCATCCGTTCGACAGCAAGGTTGCCTTCTGCGATCTGCTTCGCTCGGTAGGATAGTGATTTGATAGGGGTCACGATGGATCTTGTTAACCCAATATTTAAAAAGACAGCAATGACAATTAGTGTGAGGGCTGCAACGAGTGCACTGGTGATGATCCATTGCACATTATCAGATGTATTCTCTTGATTTTGTTTATACGCTTCTTCTGCTCTTTTATTCATTGTATGGACGTCGTTTAAAACACCATCAATTCTTGCAGCGACCCGTCTTGCATCTGATGCATTTTTTTCACCAATGGCACCATTCGCTTCCTTGGTCCACGTATCATATTTTGTATTTAACCTTGTTAGTGCATCTTTGTTGATATTTCCTGCATGTTTGTTTAACGTTTGCAGCTGTTTTTTTGCTGTAGAAATATCGGTTTGAACAACTTCTAGCTGTTCATCAGAAAGTGTCATTGAATAATTGGTCATGGCTTGTTCAACACTTTCAAAGCTTGCTTTTGTTTTTTGAACGTTTAATAAGGTTTGAACTTCTGTTTCATTTGATGATTGGATCTTTGTCATACTGACAATGATAAAGGCGATTACGCCAACTGCTAAAAGAAGTGAGACGAGTGAGTTGAGTAAAATTTTGATGCGCAAGCTCATGATGCGTCCCCCTCTTCTTTTAGAAGTTTCTGCTTCAGTTCATTTACTTTTTTGGTCAATGTCTCAGCATTCTTCAGCACCCGAATTCTTGCCATATCGATTCCGTCATTGCTTAAGTCGTAGATAACATGCCCATTTTTGATTTGATTGTTCTTGACGAGCTGTTCGCTGAATTGATAGACCACTTCATCGACTTTTTTTACCATGGACGAAATTACCGCTTTTTCAGCGGTGTAGTACTGATCACTATCTACACCAATGGCATATTTGCCCTGCGCTTGCGCTTCTTTTAATACACCGACACCTGTATAGCCAGCTGCGGCATATAAAACGTCAGCTTTCTTTTTGATCATGCCTTTGGCTATTTTACTGCCTTTGCCCGCATCACTAAACGTATTAGCATAGGTGGATAAGATCTTGATGTTCGGATTTACTGATTTAGCGCCTTTTTGGAACCCTTTTTCAAAACGATGGATCAAATCCGCATCGACACCGCCAACAAATCCAATGACATCACTTTTCGTTGTCATGGCAGCAAGTGCGCCCGCTAAATAGCTGCCTTGCTCTTCTTTAAACGTCACGGAGGTCACATTTTTCAGCTCAGATATGGCATCGATGAGAAGGAACTGCTTCTTCGGATATTTCTTTGCGACTTTTTCTAAATCTTCTTGCATACTGAAGCCTACTCCGATGACGAGGTCATTGCCATCTTTTACGAGCTCGGTCAGTCCTTTTTCATATGTATCGGTTTCTGCAATTTCTCTATAATCAAATTCAATCCCTAGGTCATCACGTGCTTTTTCTAATCCTTTAAATGATGAATCATTAAATGATTGATCACCAAGACCATCATCTGTGAGCATAACGCCAATATGCTTCGCATTTGATGCCGGTGGTTTCCCTTGCTGATTGCTGCATGCGGCGAGCACCATAAGCAGGGCTGCCACCAGAAGCAATGAAATTTTCACTTTCATCCACACACACACTCCTTTTATCATCCTTACTCCTTTCTTATCGGATTTGAGAGGCGTTGTTTCAATGATTAAGTGAAGGTTTTTCAGCTTTTTTCATGACTTTTTTCACTGAAAAAACCCATTATTTATAACAAATATAAAAAAAGGGATAAAATCATGATGATTTTATCCCTTTTTCTTCTTTTCAGTGTGATATGAAAACCCTTGAAGTCAGGGTTTGTTTTCACGCTGCTCATTTTTTCTCGTATGTCCAGCCCTCTTTTTGGTAGATTAAGTCATTTTTCATCAAATGACCTAATGCTCGTTTAAAGGCTGCCTTGCTCATTTGGAATCTTTCGCGGATGTCTTCTGGATCACTTTTGTCCCCATAAGGCATGGCACCATTTCTCGTTCTCATATAGGTTAAGATTTCTTCTGCATCGACAGATAACGCTTCCTGTTTTCTAGGAAGCAGAGAAACGTTCACGGTTCCATCCTCTTTCACTGCAATGACACGTCCTGTCACGGTCGATCCTAATCTTGGTTCTTCCTTTCGTTCCGTACGGTGGATAAACCCACGCACGCCTGTATCTGTCAGCATAAAAGAGCCTGTCGCAATTAAGCGATAAATGGTACCAGTGATTTCTTTGTTCATTAAGGTTTCAGGTGCCTCAGTAAACAATTCACTGATCACATCTTCAGTCGCTGGCTTTGCGAACATTCTGCCGTAGCTTGTGACTTTCAGCATACAGTAGAGTTTGTCTCCTTTTTTTGGCCATGCTTCCTCAAAAGGCGGGAGGTGTTCTGTTGCAACAAGTGCATCCTTTGACAGCCCGACATCGACAAATGCGCCCATGTCTTCTACCACGTCTACGACTTCTACCCAGCCATATGTATGCGCATTGATTGTAGGTATTTTCATCGTGGCAGCCAGTCTTTCTTCATGATCTACATATAAGTAGACCTCTACTTCATCTCGGTCACCAATATCCTCTGTCATCTCACTGCGGTGCAAGAGGACCGAATCTTCACCATCTGTCAAAAAGTAGCCGTATTCCATCTCGTTCTCTATTTGCAAGGTCAGTTGCTCACCTGGTCTCATGTTCTCTTCCTTCCTATCTGCCCATAAAAGAGCGTTCGTTCATCTTTTGATTCACTTTATTCTACTATACTTCTCCTCACATGAACATCTCTAGTTCTGTTAGCTAAAGTGGACAAACTGGACACGATTTATACCGCTGCCGGCTGAACTCTTTGACTCGTCTCTTCGATAAAGTTTCTTCTTCTCCTATTTGCATGATAAAATAGACGCAATATCTATACATGGAGGTCATGTGTTATGGCAAAAGAAAGCTCATTTGACATTGTATCGAAGGTTGAACTGCCAGAGGTGCAAAACGCTGTTCAAGCAGCGCTGAAAGAAATTAAAAACCGTTATGATTTTAAAGGAAGTAAAAGTGATATTTCTCTTGAAAAAGAAGAGCTTGTTCTCATCTCTGATGATGACTTTAAGCTGGAGCAGCTAAAAGATGTGCTTGTGACAAAGCTGATCAAACGAGATGTTCCTACCAAAAACATCGACTACGGAAAAACCGAGCATGCCCTTGGCGGAACAGTACGCCAGCGCGCGAAGCTGATCAGCGGGATTGATCAAGACAACGCCAAAAAGATCAATGCACTCATTAAGCAATCCGGCATCAAAGTGAAGTCACAGTTTCAAGATGACCAAGTGCGTGTAACAGGGAAAAATAAAGATGATTTACAAGAGGTTATTTCACTTATGCGCAAGGCAGATTTACCGATTGACGTTCAATTTATAAATTTTCGATAAATTTCAAATTTTCCATTGATTATTTTCGATTTTTTCGATACAGTTGATGGAAGTTCAATTCATTGACATGTTCATATCACTTTCTTATCAAGAGAGGCAGAGGGACTGGCCCTGTGAAGCCTCAGCAACCGGTGTAGTAGAAATATATTTTCTATGACCAAGGTGCTAAATCCAGCAAGCAACTGCTTGGAAGATAAGGAGAAGAATTACGATACAGCCAAAAAGTCTTCTTCTTATCAGAAGGCTTTTTTTGTTACATAGAAATAAGGAGGAAACCAATGGGCCTATTACAAGACTTACAAAACCGCGTACTGATTGCTGACGGTGCAATGGGAACACTTTTATACTCTTACGGCATTGACCGCTGCTTTGAAGAATTAAATTTATCGAAAGAAGAGGAAGTAAAGCGCGTGCATGAGGCATATGTGCAGGCTGGTGCTGACATCATCCAAACAAATACGTACGGTGCGAATTATATTAAACTATCCCGCTACGGCTTAGAGGAAGAAACGAAGCGCATCAATACAAAGGCCGTACAAATCGCAAAAGCAGCCGCAGGCTCCGCTTATGTACTCGGAACGATCGGCGGCATTCGAACATTTAACAAAAATGCCTACTCTATTGAAGAAATTAAACGAAGCTTTAGAGAGCAGTTGTACATTCTATTAAATGAACAGCCTGACGGATTATTGCTAGAAACGTACTATGACATGGAAGAAGCGAAGGCCGTTCTCCAAATTGCACGCAAAGAAACGACTCTCCCGATTGTCATGAACGTCTCCATGCATGAACAAGGTGTTTTGCAGGATGGAACCCCGCTCAAGGATGGTTTATCTGAATTGTCCTCTCTTGGCGCAGATGTCGTCGGCATCAACTGCAGGCTAGGCCCTTATCATATGATTCAGGCACTCGAAGGCGTACCGATTTTAGAAAATTCCCATTTATCAGTCTATCCTAACAGCAGTCTTCCCTCTCTTGAAGAAGGCAGACTCGTCTATGATACAGATAACGATTATTTTCGAAAAAGTGCACTTGAATTTAGAAATCAAGGCGCACGTATTATCGGTGGCTGCTGCGGAACAACGCCTCAGCATATTCACGCAATGGCTGAAGCGGTCAAGGATTTAGCGCCGATCACTGAAAAAGAAGTGAAAGTATTAAAAGAAGAAATCATTTCGATTCAAGATCAGCGGACTGAACCAGGTCTTGATGAGCTGGTTGCGGAAAAACGGACGATTATTGTAGAACTTGATCCGCCGAAGAAGCTGAACTTCGAAAAATTTCTCGTCGCGGCAAATGAGTTAAAGAATGCAGGCATTGATGCCTTGACATTAGCTGATAATTCTCTTGCGACCCCGCGCATTAGCAATGTGGCTTGCGGCGCATTATTGAAACAGCAGCTTGATATGCGTTCACTTGTCCATATTACGTGCCGTGATCGTAATTTGATTGGGCTTCAATCCCATTTGATGGGTCTCGACACACTTGGTTTAACTGATATTTTAGCCATTACAGGCGATCCTTCTAAGATTGGAGATTTCCCAGGTGCAACGTCGGTTTATGATTTAACCTCCTTTGATTTGATCCGGCTGATCAAGCAGTTTAACGAAGGTCTTTCTTTCTCAGGGAAGCCGCTTGGTAAAAAGACCAATTTTTCAGTAGCTGGCGCGTTTAACCCGAATGTTCGTCACATTGATAAAGCGGTCAAACGTCTTGAGAAAAAAATCGAATACGGCGCTGATTATTTTATTTCACAGCCTGTTTATTCTGAGGAACAGCTTGTGAAAATTCATGAGGAGAGCCGTCATTTGGATAAACCGATTTATATTGGCATTATGCCGTTAACAAGCAGCCGAAATGCAGAGTTTATTCATCATGAAATTCCAGGCATCAAATTATCTGATTCCATTCGTGACATTATGGCCAAGGCTGGCGAGGATAAGGAAAAGCAGCGAGCAGAAGGCTTAGCGATTGCCCGCTCTTTATTAGATACAGCCTGTGAATTGTTTAATGGCATTTATTTAATTACCCCTTTCCTTCGATCAGATTTAACAGCAGAACTGACCACCTACATTCATCAGAAAGAAAAGGAGTCAAACATCCATGTCAACTATCACTGAACAGCTAAAGAAACGCATCCTCGTCCTTGATGGTGCAATGGGGACCATGATTCAAAATGCCAATCTCACAGCAGAAGACTTTGGCGGAGAAGAGTATGAGGGCTGTAACGAGTATTTGAATGTAACAGCCCCTCACATCATCCGCACGATTCATAGGGAATACCTTGATGCAAGTGCCGATCTCATTGAAACAAATACATTCGGGGCTACAAAGCTCGTCCTTGATGAATACGGGCTTGGCCACCTTGCCTATGAACTCAATGTACGGGCTGCCCAGCTGGCAAAGGACGAAGCTGACCGTTACTCCACGCCGGAGCAGCCTCGATTTGTTGTAGGCGCAATGGGACCCACAACAAAAACATTATCTGTGACAGGCGGCACAACCTTCGATGAACTCGTCGCAAACTACAAAGAGCAGGCCCACGCCCTGATTGATGGCAAATGTGATGCCCTTCTTTTAGAAACAAGCCAAGACATGCTGAATGTAAAAGCTGGATTCAAAGGCATTCAGGAAGCCTTTCAGCAGGCAGGCATTCAATTACCACTCATGGTATCAGGTACAATTGAACCAATGGGAACCACCCTTGCTGGTCAGGATATTGAAGCCTTTTATATCTCTCTTGAACATATGAAACCAATTAGTGTCGGCCTTAACTGTGCGACTGGTCCTGAATTTATGACAGACCATATCCGCACGCTCTCCTCCATCGCCAAGTCAGCGGTTAGCTGCTATCCAAATGCTGGTCTTCCAGATGAAGAAGGTCAATATCACGAATCCCCTGTTTCTCTTGCTAAAAAAATCGCCGCTTTTGCGAAGGAGGGCTGGTTAAATATTGTTGGCGGCTGCTGCGGAACAACACCTGCACATATTCAAGCTTTGTCAGATGAAGTACGCACGATTCAGCCGCGTCACATCGCGCATGAATCGTCTCAGCATACCGTATCAGGAATTGAGCCCCTTATGTATGAGGAATCAATGCGTCCTCTTTTTGTAGGAGAACGGACCAATGTTATTGGTTCACGCAAGTTCAAACGACTCATTGCGGAACAAAAATTTGAAGAAGCGTCAGAAATTGCTCGCGCACAGGTAAAAAACGGCGCTCACGTGATTGATGTGTGTCTCGCTGATCCAGACCGTGACGAGGCAGCTGACATGGAAGGCTTTTTACAAGAGGCCATGAAAATAGTCAAAGCCCCTTTTGTCATTGATTCAACAGATAAACACGTGATTGAAAAGGCGCTCACGTATTCCCAAGGGAAAGCCATCATCAATTCCATTAACCTTGAGGATGGCGAAGAACGGTTTGAAGAAATTTTCCCTCTTGTGAAGCTGTACGGCGGTGCACTTGTTGTCGGCACGATCGATGAAACAGGGATGGCCGTAACAGCAGAACGAAAGCTCGAGATTGCCGTACGCTCTCATGATCTATTAACGAAGAAATATGGAATTCCCGCAAGTGACATCATTTTTGATCCACTTGTCTTTCCAGTAGGCACTGGAGATGAGCAGTATATTGGGGCTGCCGAAGAAACGATCAAAGGCATCAAAATGATCAAGGAAAATCTGCCTGAGTGCCTGACGATTTTAGGCATCAGCAACGTGTCTTTCGGACTCCCGCCTCTTGGCAGAGAAATCTTGAATGCCGTCTACTTGTACCACTGCGTCCAAGCAGGACTTGACTACGCCATTGTGAATACGGAAAAGCTTGAACGCTTCGCTTCCATTCCAAAGGAAGAAATCAAGCTGGCTGAAACGCTGCTCTATGAAACAAATGATCAAACACTTGCTGAATTCACCCAATTTTACCGAGGCAAAAAGAAAACGGAGAAAAAACCAAAGGTCTCCTTATCACTTGATGAAAGACTGGCACTCTACGTCGTCGAAGGAACAAAAGAAGGACTTATCGATGATTTATCTCTTGCTCTAGAGCAATTTGAATCACCACTTCATATCATCAATGGTCCGTTAATGCAGGGAATGGCTGAGGTTGGACGTCTTTTTAATCAAAACGAGCTGATTGTGGCGGAAGTGCTTCAATCGGCAGAGGTGATGAAGGCATCTGTATCGTATCTCGAGCAATATATGGAAAAGCAGCATGCAAGCGGGAAAGGTAAGATTCTACTTGCAACTGTAAAAGGAGATGTTCATGATATCGGGAAAAACCTTGTCGACATCATTTTGAGCAATAATGGCTTTCAAGTGGTCGATCTCGGCATCAAGGTGACACCTCAAACATTGATCGAAGCTGTGCAAAAGGAAAAACCAGATATGATTGGATTATCAGGATTGCTTGTGAAATCAGCTCAGCAAATGGTACTCACCGCTCAGGATTTACAAAAAGCGAATATTTCCGTGCCCATTTTGGTCGGCGGCGCTGCACTTTCTCGGAAATTTACGAAAATGAAGATTTCGCCTCATTATGACGGACCGGTTCTTTATGCAAAAGATGCCATGGACGGCTTATCTTTAGCCAATGAGTTAAAAGCGAATCCTCTTCAGTTTCAAACAAAGTCCGGAGAAGAGCCTGTGGCACCTTTCAAAGAGAAAGAAGCAAAGCAGCCACAAGCTGTCATTGAATTACTAGAAAAACGTGCGGCACTCCCGCAGGCACCTATTTTTACGCCAGAGACTATGGCACGTCATTATGTGCGGGACATCGATTTGCATCACATTATGCCTTATGTGAATGAACAAATGCTCATTGGTCACCACCTTGGATTAAAAGGAAAGGTCAAAACATTGTTAGCTAACCAGCATCCAAAAGCATTGGAATTAAAGCAGCTTGTCACAGACCTTCTAAACGAAGGCAGAGAGAAAAACTGGTTTGCGCCTGCATTTGTTTATCAATTTTTCCCTGCCAGTTCAAACGGAAATGATCTGCGTATTTATGATCCCGCAGCGCCTGACCGTATCCTTGAAACGTTCCAATTCCCAAGACAGGAGAAGCTTCCGTACCGCTCTATTTCTGATTATGTGCGGAAAAGCGGCGAAAACGAGAAGGATTATATTGCCTTATTTGCCGTCACAGCTGGTGCGCGTATACGTGAAGTTGCGCAGCAATTTAAGCAAGAAGGAGATTATTTAAAAATGCATGCGGTCCAAGCTCTGGCGCTTGAGCTTGCAGAAGGATTAGCCGAAAGAACCCACCAAGTGATTCGTGACAAATGGGGCTTCCCTGACCCAGTCGATTTCACAATGGAAAAACGATTTCAGGCAAAATATCAAGGGCAGCGCTATTCCTTTGGTTATCCCGCTTGTCCAAATCTTGAAGACCAAGAAAAGCTGTTCAAGCTGCTTCAGCCTGAAAAAATTGGCATCCATCTGACAGAAGGGTTCATGATGGAACCTGAAGCATCTGTTTCAGCAATCGTCGTTTCTCATCCTGAAGCTCGATATTTTAATGTTCATTAATGCAGGACCTCCGGAATTGGAGGTTCTTTTTTGATTGTAAACACCAATTTTTACACTATGCTTCTTATGGTACGATACATATAAATGAATTCAGCTAAGAAGGAGTTGCGTGTCATGACAAACGTTGTTCAACGAGCATTAACAATTGATGACATACCAGATCTCATCGCATTGTCTAAAGAGGTAGAATGGCCTGATTACAATGCGGAAGAACTCACATCTCTTTTAACAAATGGATATTTCACAGGTTTTTCAACAACGGACGGACAAGTCATCTCATGTGCGGGACTTTTCCAATATGATCAATTGGCGTCAATTGGGGCAGTCATTGTATCTGAGACACATCGCGGATTAGGTCTTGCACGGAAAATGATTGACACCCTGATAGGTCAAAGTGATCAAAGCATTCCTGTCGTTTTAACTGCTACTGTCCAAGGGCGGCCTGTTTACGAAAAAATCGGGTTTCACACGGCTGGTTACATTCATACTTACAAAGCGCAAAAACCGAACCCAGAGGCGCTTCGTGTGTCAGATGACATTCACCTGTCTCCTGCCGATGAAACGCACCTTCCGTCCATTGAAGCACTTGATGAAAAAGGCGCAGGTACAAATCGAACAAGCTTTTTAAAAAACCGGATGAACCGGGCAGCACGGCGTATCATTGCAAAGAATGAACATCACGAAACAACTGGCTTTGCGTTTGGCGTTGAAACGCCTGCCAATTTAATGATTGGACCGCTTGCAGCAATTGATGAACTTACAGCTCTTTCGCTCATCCATTCGCTCATCTCGTCTTATTCGGGTGCGATTCGTTTAGATATGCAGGAGGAAACAGCTGAGCGCCTGCACGCAACACTTGTTGAAGCAGGTTTTACGAAAACAAACAAAGCGCATTTTATGATGATTCGCGGAAAAGAAAAACAGAACGATCCCGCACTTCTTTATTTCCTTGCCTCTCAAGCATTTTCGTAAAAAATAAAAGCTGTAGACAGTTGATGTCTACAGCTTTTCTATTACTTCTCACAGGCGGACGAAAGAACATGAGCGAGTGCATTTTTGACCTTCCCATGCTCTGACGCATGCGGGCGGTCATCTCCATCTCCGTACCCATAATCAATCATTCGATTACGATTTAAGCACAGCTTTGTCAGCTTCGGCTGGAATAGATCAAATAGTTCAAAACGGTCCTTCAGCTGCGGGAATTGTTTTTGATAATGCTGAATTTCTTCTGCAAGCAAGCGCCAAAGAGTCGTTTCATCTAACAATTGATGATTGTCTAACACATTTGATACGTAACGCAGGTTACAAATAAACAGTCCTGTAAAGATAAACTGCACTAACCCTTCCGGCGGCTCACTCCGCAGCACTTCTTTTAAATCTTCTTCTAATGAAGCCAATTCAGGCAGCGGCTGATCACTAATATTCACATCATCAACGAAATCTTTGATCGCCAAACGATGCGGCTGATGATCTTTTAACACAAGAATCGTATTTTGTCCGTGCGGTGAAAAGACGGTGCCGTATTGATACATAAAGTGCAGCAGCGGCGGCATCACCACATGGAAAAATTTCGCCATCCATTCCTTTGCTGAGAGACCAGATTTTTCAATCAGCTGTTTCACATATGGCTCACCTTCATGATCCTCATAAGTGAGTGCTGCAAGTGTAACAGGGCTCTCTCCTTCATCTAAATACGTATAAATGCTTTCTCTAAAAATCACACCGAGCATCTCAAGATATTGATACGGCGCACCAGGCAGTTTGCTGTAGTAAGGATGATCGACATTGATACTTGCGTTCTCACCAGGTAAAATCACGCGGCAGACATCCGATAAAAATGAGTCTTGATCCGCAATCCCTTTAATATGCGCTGTAATACGAGGGGCAATGACTGTCCGTTCTGACGGAAGTCCCCGGTACACGAGTGTATTTAAAATACTCATTGGCAGTTTAATATGATGCTTGCCTTTATTTGAGATGTTTGTAAAGGTTCTGATGGACTGCTGCGGGATATATTGATCCAGTCCCTCTCCTACATACACAATCCGGCGCAAGGCCAAATCTTCCGGGAAATGCTGAATAATCATATGCGTCCACTGCCACTTATGAACAGGCATCAAATAATAATCAGCTGCATTCAATCCTTCATCCTTTAACACGCGGTGAAATTGACGGATCGTGACTTCATCTAATTCTTTGGCGATCACCTGCTCATAATTTTCATGATCGACCGCATGGAATGTCGCAAGGTCCCGGTGAACAGCAATCCAAGACAGCTGCACACTTTCTTGCCTTTCAGGTGCATAGGCTAGGTAGTCATCGTAACTGAACCCAATTCGTCCTTTGTTATACACAATCCAAGGATGGCCTGTCATCTCTCCTTCAATCCAAGCGTAATCTGTATCTGTCAGTTCATCCGCACGAAGTGCTTTTTTCGACAGCAAATGTACATCTGCTAACAGGGTATGATGAAGCTCTTTGATAAGATGGCCTGTTGTATCAGAAGACATTGGAATGAGCGGCTGAATGTCTAGTAAAAACACAATCGCACTGACATCCTTTGACCATTTTCCGTCTTGACAGCACTCGATTGATTCAGCGATTGTATCAAAACTATCAAACAAACGAGGTTTTGCGAGATAGCGATATTTCTTATGTTCATGAATGATTAATTCATACTGAGCGATGCCATCCTTACGATCTAGCTGCACGGGATGAAGCATGTCCTCATACATGTATTCAGACAGCATTTTTGCCACCATTCGCTGGTTTGCCTTTTTCCAAGCAGCAGGATTCACCGCTTTTTTCAATTCATCTTGTACACTCATCGCTTCATCCTCCTTAACCTTTGATTTCTTCAAATGTGTTAACGTTCTTGTGTGTACCAAATGTCTGGAAGACGTGCTTTTGATAAAGTGGATACACGGTTTGACGAGCAAGTTCATTGATAATTACACTGTTTCGGTAAGCGCCAAGCCCTAAATCCGGAGCGCCAACCCCATGTGTATGAAGCTCAGCATTTTGCACAAAAATATCATTTTCACCCATTGTATTTGTTTTTAAACGATATTCACGTTCGACCTGGAATCGTCCTTGATCGTCCCATTGAATATGATGAGAAATTGGGTTGATAAACGGCGGCAGTACCGATTGATAGCCAGTCGCCAGCACAACAATATCGGTCTCATGGGTAAAGGTGTCCTCTTTGACCCATTGCATGCATGAAAGGGACAAGCCGTCCGCTGTTTCCTCAATCAAGTTGACCTCTGTCATTGCTTGAAGCACTGTGTTCAACTGCTCTCCGCAGGCAGAACGTTCATAAAGCAAATGGTAAATATCACGGATCATTGCAGAGCTGATGCCTTTATACAGCAAGTCTTGCTGCTTTAACAAAGCATCCTTTTTTGTTTGGGGAAGCTCATAAAAGAAATCAATATAATCTGGAGAGAAATATTCAAGACCAAGGTTTGAATATTCCATTGGGAAAAATCCTTTAGAGCGTGTGAACCAGTGAATATCCTTTGCCTCATCATCTGATAAAATATCATAAAACACTTCTGCCGCACTTTGGCCAGAGCCGATAACTGTCACAGATTTCCCTTTAAAACAGCCTTCTTTCTTTCGTTTTAAATAGTCAGCAGAGTGAAAAACTTTCTCTCCTAAAGCTGGCTGGAGCGATGCTGGTATCGCCGGCTGTGTACCAATTCCTAAGACGAGATGCTTACTTTCAAATACCTCTACGGTTTGATCATTCACATGACGGACATGCACTTCATATCGCTTTTCTCCTGCTTTCTCAATCAATGAGACAGATTCGACGTTCATGCCAAATCGGCAAGAGTCTAACTGATCTGCGACCCAGCGGCAATAATGACTATATTCCTTGCGCGGGATATGAAAATCCTCTAGAAAGTAAAATGAATACAAACGGTTTTGCTCCTGCAAATAGTTAAGAAAGCTATATTTGTTTTTCACATCTGCCATGCTGACAAGGTCCGCTAAAAAGGGGACTTGCAGTGTCGTCCCTTCAATGAGCATACCTGGGTGCCAATGAAAGGCTTCACTTCTTTCAAAAAACAAAGCGTCGATTTCATTTACCTCTTCAGATAATGCGGCCAGTCCCAGGTTAAACGGACCAATGCCGATTCCAATTACATCCACTACATTATTTTGCTTGTTGAACCGCGTCATGGTTATACTTCCTTTCGAATCGTTCTCGATCACAAAACATCAAAAGACCTGTTTTATCGGGTAAATTGACTGGTTTTACACGTTCAAATCCGCATTTTTCAAATACATGGATCATTTTTTCATTGCGAATATCCGGCTCAGCGACGATTTTTTCTGTTCGTTTGTTCTGCTCAAATTGAAAGGCTGTCATTGCCTGAAGCAGCGGGGCCGCAAATCCTTTCCCCACATAATCCGGCTCCCCTATTAATAGATGGATTCCTTGATCATGCGGAGAAGGCTGATAGTAGGATTCAATGACGTCACCTTTGACGTTGTATGCCTCAAAATAACTCATTGGCGTCCCATCAATTGTTCCTAAATAAAGAGTTTGATGCGGATCATGAATCGCCTGATAAAAATGCTTTTCAAAAGCAGGAAACGGAATATTCAAATGCCAAAATGGGTGAACATACTCTTCTTGCATCCACTTGTGGACAAGCCGGACATCCCTTTCATATTCAGCGCGAATAAACCTAATACGATGCCTCATCCAATCAGCGCCTCCTTATGTAAAAAGAGCGGATTCAAGACAGCTGTGTAACGAGACTGTGTTTCCAGAGATCCTGTCAGCTCATCCATATCTTCAAACCGTGTCAGCAAATTCGCTTTTGAAGGCAGCTCCTTTGAGCGGAGAAGGCTGTTTGTCAGTTCAGATGCCCCGTATGTTTCCTCATGAGCGAGCAATGTGTCTCTCACGAGTGCCAGCAAGTCTTCTTCCTTTGCCAGTCCTTCTGTGCCAAAGCCGTTAATGAGACCAAATAAATGATTAAAGAAGAAATAATAACGCAGTCTCTCAACGGCTACATCATCTGCACAAATGGTTTCACTTCTCACGCTCAAGTTTTGGACAAGGTTTGCGAGTTTATCCTTTTTCGATTCACTATAATAGTAGCCTTGGTTGTCACGATAATAGAAGGTGTCCGGGTAACCAGCCTTCATTTGCACAACAGCATTT
The DNA here is from genome assembly GCF_002998575.1 of Bacillus sp. LNXM65. NCBI lineage: Bacteria > Bacillati > Bacillota > Bacilli > Caryophanales > Bacillaceae > Bacillus > Bacillus sp. LNXM65. Next base: position 98,882 of record NZ_PVRB01000007.1, read on the forward strand.
TGCTGATGGGCTTCCAGTGCAAGACCATATGTTTCAAACAGCCAGAGCATCGGTTCTAACGAAATGGTTAAATATTGCTTAAACCAATCTTGGCTCACAGCATCTGTTGATCGGCCTTCTGCGTCTGCAAGGTCATGAATGATCCCTGCTAATCGCGATTTTCCACCATACGCATGATCCTGACATAATCCAGCAATTAAGCTTGCCCCTTTTTCACGATGCAAAAATGGATTTTGACGAATGACTACTTCAAAGCCAGATTCCGCCTCTTCTCCTTGAATGGATAAATAGGCAGGATCTTCAATGACCCGGAATCCAGAGAATTTATCGTATAAAGAAATGCCTAATTCTGTTTTTAAAATGCGAGACATCTCAACTCCGCGATCCAGTTCCTTTTGTTTATTGACACGTAAGGAGTTTGTAATTTTCACAGGAACAGAGAATTTGAGCATGTAAGCAGAATCTTTTTGATAGACAGTTCTAAAGGATGAGGTCGCTGTGTATTCAGACCCCAGCGGTCCTAAATAAGTCAGTTTCCCTTCCTCTATATAACGCTGGACGAACGCTTTCTCCATGACCACTTTGACTTGCAACGGGTGAATCGGAATGAGCACATATTCTCCGTTTTCTGTTAACGTATTCAGTCTCTCTGTTTCTTCTGGTACCTGGCGCAAGAGCTCTTCTAACATGAGGCTTGCCGCAGACTGTGCAATAGACGAATCCTGAAGCACAATCGAATGGTGCGCTTTAAAGTAATGAAGCTGGAAAGCCCCTTTCAGCTCAGGAGAATAGACCGCTTCTTCCTCCTCCGTCATCCCTTGTCTGCTTTTTGGAGTGGGATGCGTTAAATGTCCAAGAAGAAGTGACTGCTCAGCCTCGATATACTCAAAATCGGCTTCAGAAAGAGCTGCTCGATCACTTTCTCGCTCCTTTAAGAATCGTTCAATATTTCGGCAGCTTAAAATGATGCGAAGCATGAATTCATCCTCTGCATCTGTGCGGCCATATTCAATGAGAAGCTCCTTTGAACATAGAGCAACAAGTGTCGTGTAATCGGCGATTGCGCCCTCTTGTTCACTGCCTTGCGGACGGAAGCGAATCGGAAAATCAAAGAGATGGCGGCCAACAGATGAAACATATCGGATCGGAATCACAAGCTCTAGATCTTGCTTTGCTAGTTTTGCGATGAATACAAGCGAGCCATCTGCTCTCGTCTCTTTTTTTGCAGATCGATCGATTCCTGTTTCGCGTAAAAAACAGTTTAAAAAGCTTTGCATAGTTGCATTTTCAGCCATTTGTTTATATTGACTCAACGTAGTACCCTCCCGGATTGAATATGAGCGATCCCGATATCAACGATGTCAGAAAGGATTTCCTCAATATGTGTGATTGTCGTTCTCGGATTTAACAAAGTGAATTTTAAGCATGTTCGGCCATCAACCACTGTTTTCGCAATGACAGCAGTTCCCGTTTTGAACAATGTCCGATGAATGATTTTATTGATGTCATCTGTTCGGTGCTCATCCTTAAATCGGAACACAATCGCATTGATTTCTGGCTCAGGATTGATTACTTCAAGGTGATCATTTCTCTCAATAAGCGCGGCCACATCCTTCGCAAAATGAATGGTATGATCAATGATGTCACCAAATCCTTCTTCTCCAATTAGACGAAGAGAGAGAAGTAACTTCAGAGCATCAAACCGGCGCGTCGTTTGGATAGATTTATTGACGAGATGTAGAATACCATCTAGTTCATCTTCCTTTGGATTAAGATAATCTGCATGATAATCGATCAAACCAAAATGTCTTTTATCCTTCAGCAAAAATGCCCCGCAAGAAATCGGCTGATAAAATTGCTTATGAAAGTCGATCGTGATTGAATCAGCAAGCTCCATACCGGCTAATTTACTTCGGTAGGTTTCGCTTAATACAAGTGCTCCGCCGTAGGCAGCATCTGCGTGAATCCACAGACCGTCTGGTTTGACGATGTCATACACATCTCGAACCGAGTCAATACTTCCAAAATCAGTTGTCCCGCAAGTCGCTACTACCGCAAAAGGAAGCAGGTTCTGATCCTTTAATTCAACCATCTTCTTTTTCAAATCATTGAGGTCCATTCGGTGATGCTCATCCGTCTCGACCAGTACAACAGCCTGCTCCCCTAAACCGAGCTGGGATGCAGATTTTTTCACCGTAAAATGAGCATTTTTAGAGCAAAGAATTCTCATGCGGTGAGCTTCACTTGGTAAGCCTTTCTGCTGAACATTCCACTGCCATGTGTTTTCACAAAAGGCATCTCTCGCCAGAAGCAGCCCCATATAGTTAGATTGGGTTCCACCGCTTGTAAATGTCCCATCTGCTAAGCCGCCATAAGAAAACTTTGCACATAGCCACTTGAGGATTTCCTCCTCAACCAAAGAAGCAATACCGCTTTGATCAAAGGAATCCATTGATTGGTTAAAGGAACTCACCATCACCTCTGCGGCAAGTGCAGGAATGAGCGGCGGACAATGCAGATGTGCCAAGCATTTAGGATGCGATACATCAATCAAATGCGGCAAAAGATGTTCTTTTATATCTTGAAAGACAGATTCAATTGATTCTCCAGACGGTTGAAATCGGAATAACGATTCGACACTAGCCGCTAATTTCCCAGGCAATATTCCGCTGTATGGTCCTGTGTCTTTTTGCCATTGCTCCAGTAAGCTGTCGATAGATGTATGAAGAGCCGCTTGGAAGGACTCTCTTCCAAGCTGGCTTTGATTCATAAATAATGAATCCACAGAAGCTTTAGTTGATTGCATCGTACACGGCCTCTTTAAAAATAGCGATGACTTTTTCAAGCTGTTCTTCTGTCATAATGAGTGGCGGCAGGAATCGAATCACACTTCCGAAACGGCCTCCTGTCTCCACAATTAAGCCTTTATCGAAGCAATTCTTTTGAATAAGACTGGCCAGCTCTGGATTCGCTGGATAGCTTCCGTCCACATCCTGTTTCTCATTTGGATTGACTACTTCAACGCCAATCATTAAACCTCTTCCTCGAACATCACCGAGAGCAGGTACTTGTTTTTGGATGTCTTTTAGGTGAGCCTGCATACGATTTCCTAACTGTTCTACATGATCAAGCAGGTTGGTTTCTTTTATAAATTTAAGCGTAGCGGTTCCTGCAGCCATCGCCATTTGATTCCCTCTAAATGTCCCGATGTGTGCACCTGGATTCCATTGATCTAAATCTTTATCATAAATCACAACTGAAAGCGGCAGGCTTCCACCAATGGCTTTTGACAGCACAATGACGTCAGGTACAATTCCTGCATGTTCAAAGGCAAACATCTTACCTGTTCGGCCGATGCCTGATTGAACCTCATCAATAATGAGCGGAATCCCTTTTTCTTTTGTGATTCTTCTCATTTCCTTCATCCATTCAATAGATGCTGGAATGGAGCCTCCCTCGCCCTGCACTGCTTCAAAGATCATACCTGCTGGCGGAAGAATACCACTTTCAGGATCATTTAATACGCGCTCAATATACGAACTTGAAATGCGGTGCGAATCCTTCCCTCCAATTCCAAATGGGCAGCGATATTCATATGGGTAAGGCATAAAATGAACATCAGGTATTAACCCTTGCACTCTTTCCTTTGGAGATAAATTCCCGCTTAATGACATCGTGCCATGTGTCGCACCGTGATACGCACCGTGGAATGAAAGAATGGAACGATTACCTGTCGCTGTCTTGACTAATTTAATAGCTGCTTCTATGGCGTCACCACCAGTTGGCCCACAAAATTGAATTTTGGCTCTTTTTGCAAACTCTTCTGGCAAGTGAGAAAAGATTTCATTCACAAATTCTTCTTTAATTTCTGAGGTTATGTCCAGCGTATGCAACGGTCTTTTTTCATGAAGCATACGTTCAATAGCTTCTATCACAACTGGATGATTGTGACCAAGTGCAAGTGTTCCTGCGCCTGCCAGGCAGTCATAAAACTCTCTGCCATCCGCATCTGTCACGATCATACCCTCGGCTTTTTGCATGGCTAATGGGAACCGTCTCGGGTAAGACCTTGCATTAGATTCTCTTTGACTTTGCTGCTCTAAAAATTGCTGATTTTTAGAAACGGTTTTGATGGACATAATAAAACACTCCTCCAATTGATAAAGATTATCATTTTCATTTACTAGCCTAGAGGATGTGAGATATGAAAGTCAATTGTATTCAAAAAGATGATTCGAAAAGCATATGAATGCTATATTCTCTTTTTAGCGAGTATTTTCGTGTAATTTTTACAAACCTCTACTGCCATAAGGAGATCAAACGGATGAGACGGAATGATGTAGAAAAAAATTACAAATCATTCTTCCTGGTTCTTTTGTTCTACTCATGACGAAGCTCTTATTTTATACAGGAAACTGGATGAAAATGATGTAGAAAAAGAAAGAAATAAACGCCTATCTATATTGATATAAATGGTTATAATGGTATAATTTCTCTGAAACAAAAGGGAATGGAGAGGGATCTGATGATTTTAACGAAGCACGATCTTCACCACTACTTGGCACAGGATAAGAAAGCATTAGCCATTAAGCGCAAAAGACCTAAGTGGTTTGGGGATGATATATGGAAATATCAAAGGATTTTACGAAAATATGAATACTATTCTAATAGCGGCGCTACACTTCGCAAATGGTTTTATCGCTATTTACATAAAAAGAAAGGCATGCAGCTTGGCTTTGATATTCCGATTGGTGTCTTCGGCCCTGGCCTTAGAATCAATCATACGGGTCTCTTAATTGTGAACAAGCATGCAAAAATTGGGGCATTTTGTGATATTCATCAAGGGGTGAATATTGGTCAGAACCATCATGAAAAGGATGTGCCAACCATTGGGGATCATGTATGGATTGGCCCTGGTGCTAAGCTGTTTGGGGACATCTATATTGCAAATCATATTTCAATCGGAGCAAATGCTGTTGTAAACCGTTCTTTTCACGAGGAGAAGATTGTTATTGCAGGTGTGCCTGCGCAAAAGGTAAAAGAAAAAAGCCCTTCTTCATGAAGGACTCACCTGATAAAAAAGAATGATACCGATCAAAACAGAGATGAGCAGCATGAGATAAAACAAGATCGTTAAAATGAGAATGGTCCAGCCAAGTCCCTTCCTCTCTGTCTTGATCAAATAAATACCGAGAACGATGGTACTAAATAGGACACCTAAAATGGCCCACAGCCATTTGTCTTTATCATGCTTTGGCGCATCAAACCATAAATAAATGGCAACAGCAAGTGAAACGAATAACCCCGTAATTCTCACGTTCAAACTCCTCCTTATGTAAATTACATGTTCTCTATTATGCTTTTTAGCCCCCCTTCTTCTTCAGTTTATTCAAACATTCGATCCTTTTGTCCTAAAACGATTCATCATTGTTAAGTAGCATGTCGCGGGAGGCTTTTCCATTCCTCTCTCAGCATCCCATAGCGCATCGAATCATAATATTCTCCTTGATAGTAACGGACCTTTCGCAGTCTCCCCTCAAGGACAAATCCGCATTTCTCTGCGCACCGCATCATCCGTTCATTTCCCGACCATGTGGTAAGACCAATTCGAGGGATATCAATGTGTGTAAATAACTCATCAGTCCATAGACTTAACGCCTTTGTCCCAACGCCACCGCTCCAAAAGCGCGAGTCATAAATGAGAATGCCGCATTCAAGCCACCGTGTACGTTCATTCTCCCAATAATATGACACGGTGCCTTTGATTTCGCCGTCTATTTCAATGCCATATAGCTTTGGCGGAATGGATGTGTCCTGTAAGTATCGTTTTTTAAATGCAGCAAGCGGGATTTCGTGTTCATAAAAATATGGGGCATTCCACTTTCGATAGGACTGATCTGGTGCTTTGAATTTTAAATGCCATACCATCTCTAAATCGGCTTCGTTTAATGCTTGTATGCTCACATGCTCTTCCTTTTCCCTTTTCATCTGTTCACGTTCCTTTACTTTGTCGTTCTTTTTGCTAGATGACGGTACTCGATAGGCGTCATGCCTTCGTTTTGCCGAAACAGTTTAGAAAAATAAGTAGGGTCGTCAATGCCTACGTGATCAGCAATAGCTGCGATTTTATCATTCGTTGAGGCAAGCATGCTTTTGGCTTTTTCGACCTTGAGACGATTGATGTATTGGTTTGGCGTCAGTCCATATACCGTCTGCATGCACCTTGTCATGTAATCAGGATGATAATGCAGCTTCTCTGCAAGCTCTTCCATTTGTAGTTTCTTCATAAAGTGACGCTCAAGATAATGAACCACTTCTGAGGCGACATTCTCCTTTGCACTTGGAATATGAAATGCTTCTTTTTGTAAATGAATGAGCATTTCCTCAAACTGAAGCTGCTTTTTCAGCGGCAGTTCAGACGCGTCATCATTTAGTGCACGCATTGCTGAAAGATGTTTTTCGAACACATTTCTTCCTTTCACTTTTCCTATACGAGGCAGGCTAAATTCATATGTTGCCGGCTTTTCAAAGGTGGCTTGATTTTGTTTCATATCAAACCAGTGTTCTCTCAGCCGATTCGTCAACTCAAATGGATCAATTGAAAAATGCAGCCACTCATAGTGAGTTTCTTCTTCGCATGGCAGGTGTCCCCCATGAGACAAGCCAGGTGAGAGAATGATATATTCTCCTTCTTTTACGTGATGAGCCTCTCTGTCTTCTGTGATCCATAGTTCCCCCTTTGTGACATAAAGAAGATCAAACACAGTGAAGGTTCTAGAGATATGTCTTTCTCCTTGATGAAATACACCTTTGCCTGAAGCAATATAAACCGGGAACGGCGGTACAGTAAATGTAATAAATCGATTCATATTCATCCCCTTATGAAGTCGGATTTCTCCAATAAGTTTCGGTTTCATCTCTTCTTATTATAGTCGATGCAAGGTACACTATAAATCGGATTTATACGAAAGGAGGTTGATTGATGAAACCTCAATCACTGCCAATTCAAAAGGTTCAAGCTAGGGGTAAGAAAACCCATCCTTCATTATTTGCATTAACTTGGCCTATTTTTATTGAAATCTCTTTATATATGCTCATGGGAAGCGCGGATACCCTCATGCTCAGTCAATATTCCGATAATAGTGTTGCCGCAGTTGGTGTAAGCAACCAGCTCCTGAATTTATTGATTGTCATGTTCAGTTTCATTACAACTGGAACGACGATTGTGATTGCGCAGCTTTTAGGAGCTAGCCGCAGGCAGGAAGCGACTCAAGTCGCCTATGTCTCACTAGGAACCAACTTCTTGATTAGCTTTGTCATTAGTCTTCTCATGTTTGTATTAGCTGTTCCCATTTTACACCTGATGGGCCTATCAAGTGAGCTCATGCCGGATGCGGCGGTATTTTTACAAATTGTCGGACTGCTTTCTTTTATTCAAGCGCTCATTATGACGTATAGTGCTATTTTAAAAAGCTACGGATATACAAGAGATACGATGTATGTCACCATCGGAATGAACTTGCTAAACGTTGCCGGTAACTATCTGGTCATTTTCGGTCCGTTTGGCTTCCCCGTATTAGGTGTGATGGGGGTCGCTTTTTCTACCTCACTTGCTCGGTTGATCGGATTAATGGCAATGATCCTCATTGTACGCCGCCGAATTGGATTACGCTTTTCACTGAAGAAGATGTTTCACATCCAGCGGACACATTTAAAAAAGCTTCTGAAAATCGGGATTCCTTCTGCTGGAGAGCAGCTTTCTTATAACGGCTCTCAAATGATCATTACACTGTTTATTACGTTTATGGGGACGCAGGCATTAGCAGCAAAGGTCTATACTCAAAATTTAATGATGTTCATTATGCTATTTGGTGCAGCCATTAGCCAAGGGACACAAATTTTAATCGGGCGCCATATTGGGGCGAAGGAATTCGATGCTGCCTATCACAGATGCATGAAAAGCTTATACTGGGCCATTGGCATCTCCCTTCTTTCTTCCACTGCTTTATCTTTATCATCGACGCATTTGCTTGCTTTCTTCACTAGCAACAGCGAGATCATTCAAATCGCCGCCACACTCCTCCTATTGACAATTATTTTGGAACCTGGCCGTTCTTTTAATATGGTCATTATTAATTCCTTGCGGGCTGCTGGTGACGCGAAGTTTCCAGTGTATATGGCGATGATTTCAATGTGGGGCATTGGGCTTCCGATCGCTTACTTTTTAGGCATTCAGCTTGAGATGGGTCTCATTGGAGTTTGGATTTCTTTTATCGTGGATGAATGGGTAAGAGGCATCTTTATGTATAGGCGGTGGCGTTCAAGGGTATGGACAGAGTATCGCTTTTCTTCCACATAAAAAGGACTGCGGGTGCAGTCCTTTTTTACGTAATATCTTCTAAAGTAAGTGCTTTTTCCTGATTTGAAATAAATAATCGCTGTGTAAACACGCGGTATTCATTTTCTCTTGTTTTATCTAAAATGGCTTTATAAAAGTGAGCAGCTGCTTTCACTGGTATACGTGAATAAAGCGGGAATTCATGAAGATGGTCAAAAAACTCCTCGTAGTATGCCTCTGCCTCAAAGGCAATGTACTCCCATACGTGCTGAAATGCTTGATTGACAATGCCTTCTTGCAATTCTTGCTCTGTATATCCGAATTGATCCATGACTTGCTTTGGCAAATAAATGCGGTCTCTTTCAGCCTTATCCTCGCCGATGTCACGAAGGATGTTGGTCAGCTGCAAGCCAATCCCTAATGAAATCGCTGCTTCTTTCAGCTGCTCTTTTTTACGCGGTGCAATAATGGGAAGCAGCATGAGTCCAACGGTACTAGCCACATGGTAGGAATAGATGAGCAGTTCATCTAACGTTTCATACCGGTGCTGCTCTAAATCCATCTCCTGACCTTGGAGCAAGTCACGGAACGGGGCTTCATCCATACGAAACTCTTGAAATGTATGTTCTAGCGCTACCCACATCGGATCATTCCGATCTACCTCACCATGTAAAAATCGATCAAACGTCTCTCGAAAGGAGGCAAGCTCCTCTTTTGGTGAGGGGGACTCATCTACAATATCATCTGCTCTCCGGCAAAAGGAATACACAGCCCAGACGGCCTGTCTTTTCTTTTTAGGCAGCATGGAAAAGGCACGGTAAAACGTTTTGGAATGGGTTTGAATGGTCTCCTCACACAATTTCAATGCTGTTTGTACATCAACCACTTAGTTTCACTTCCTTTCTGTCATTCAAATCTTTTAACAGCACAGAAGCCATCAGCTTCGCACTTTGCATCACGATCGGCACCCCGCCGCCAGGATGGATGGAAGCACCTACCGCATAAAGATTGCCCGTCTCAGCTACCTTCACTTGCGGGCGGAAGACACCTGATTGAAACAAGTTAGGCGCAAGTCCAAAGCTGCCGCCTTCAAACAATCCTTCTCGCAAGGAATCATTTGGTGTTCTGATTTTTTTCCAGACAATCGACTCTCGCAATCTTGGAAAGCCTCTTTTCTCAAGACGATCGACCATTTTCTCTACAAAATCCGTCTCCTCTTCCCAGTTGATATGATCTCCTGAGGGAACGGGAATCAGCATATATAAAACACTACAGCCTTCCGGGGCAAGAGATGGATCAATAATCGATGGATTAAACGTATAAAACGACGGATCTTGAGGGATCGTCTTCGTTTGAAAAACCTCTTTCATATGCTGATCAAAGTGTTCGCCCATAAAAAATTGGTGAACAGGCGCATCATGGTACACCTTGTTTAACCCGAGATACATTATCACACAGCCAGAAGACGGCACGTATTTACGCCGATCTTGTTCGTCTAAACCAAGCTGTTTTAACGCAGCTGGATAATCTCCGTTGATCACAAATGCATCAGCTGCTATACGGTCGTCACTGACTTTTGCTGTAACCACGCGCTTTCCCTCAAACTCTAGCTCCGTGACTTCTTCATTTTTTCTTATATGCACACCCATTTTTATGAGCTGCCTCTCTAGTATATCTACTAAGCTCGCATAGCCGCCTTTTAAATAGTAGATTCCATGTGCGTGCTCACTATATGAAACGAGCGAATAAATAGCAGATGCTTCATACGGGTTCCCTCCGACATAGAGGGTTTGCAGTGCGTATGCATCTCGCAGACGTTCGTCTGAGAAATACATTTTCAGAGCACTTTGAACCGTGCGATACGCCTTTCATTTCATTAAAATCTTCATGTTTGCTTTTGTAAAAAATGTACACTTTTCATGAAATGATTTCTCTAGAAAGGCTTGCTGCCCTTCTTGAAACCGGTCTGTCATTTCTTCCATAAACCTTAGAAATCCTTGATCTTCCTTTGGAAATACACGTCTGATTTCCTCTAGCTGACGAAATGCATCAGAGTACTTCGTGTAGAAGGTTCCATCTTGATATTGAATCGTATACAGCGGATCAAGCTGCAAAAGATCAAGAGACGCTTCGTCCATTCCAACCTCATGTAAAATACCTTTTAACATATCAGGAAGTAGGACAATGGTCGGGTCTTCATCTACTTTATATCCTTTCTCACGTACAAAAGCAAGTCTTCCGCCAAGTCGCTCATTTTTTTCGACAAGCGTGACATCATGTCCAGCTTTTTTTAAAATAAAGTGCTGAGATTATCCCGCCAATCCCGCCACCTGCAATCAATATATGTTTTTTCATGAGGCGCTCCCCTTTTCTTGGTGCGGCAATGTTTTGTGCGTATGTTTCTCTTTTGAAAGAATCGCATTTGTCGTGATACGTGCTGATTCTAAAATGGTCGGCAGCCCGCTTCCTGGGTGCGTCCCTCCTCCTACGAGCCAGCAATGGTCCAATTCATCAAATTCATTGTGCGGCCTTAGGGCTGTTTTTCGTATACCTGAACATCATGTCCTTTGCTTTGAAGCATCATAGCTACCGCAAGTCCCCCTGGTCCTGCTCCGATCACAATGATTTTCATTATCCTTTTTCCTCCAAATTAATTCACTTTAAGTTAATTATACAAATTAGAAAGATTAGATCAACTTTTGATGTGCTCTATTCGTCTCATGTTATGTATTAAAAAAGCCGGCTTCCCTTCAACAAATGTAAGAAAGCCGACCCTTTATTACGCTTCTATATCAATTCGATACGTTTCAAACCAATGATGAATCTGCGCCAGATGAGCGATTAACTGCGGGCCCTTCATGAGCTGGCCATACCAAGGCACTTGAAAGGAGGCTCCTTCCGTTTCAATCAGCTGGTTTAATTGATGTGCATCTAGAAATTCGTGAAGGACAGAATCTTTTTGCGCAAGGCAATCTGTTAACATCTCTTTCACAGCCTGAGTATAGGCTGGATGATGTGTTTTCGGATAAGGACTCTTCTTGCGATAAAGCACTTCATTCGGTAAAATTCCCTCTAATGCTTTTCGTAAAACCCCTTTTTCACGATTTCCATGCATTTTCATTTCCCAAGGAATATTCCACACATATTCGACAAGGCGATGGTCTGCAAATGGCACTCGTACCTCAAGACTCGCCCCCATACTCATTCGGTCTTTTCGATCTAGCAGCGTTGTCATAAACCAGACCATATTTAAGTAAAAAAGTTCTCTCCGGGCTTTATCCACTCCAGTTTCTCCATCTAAAAGAGGCGTTTCAGCCACGGTTTCTTCATATTTGCTTTGTGCATATTCTCTTAGTGACAGCTTCTTTTGCCACGAATCTTGTAAGAGCTGCGTTCTAGCTTCCGTCGATCTCATCCAAGGAAAACCATTCGTTTCATTTGCCGCATGGAACCAAGGATAACCTCCAAAAATTTCATCCGCACATTCACCTGACAAACCGACAACAAAGTCCTTTTTAATTTCTCGACAGAACCAAAGCAAAGAAGAATCAATATCTGCCATACCCGGTAAGTCTCGGACCTCAACCGCTTCCTTCAAATAAGCAGCCAGCTCCTTTTGTCCAATGACGCAGCTGTGATGATTCGTTTGAAACGCCTTGGTCATGCGGTCAATCCATGGACCGTCAGCATTCGGCTGGAATTGACTTGCTTCAAAGAATTGATCATTTCCTTCGTAGTCAACCGAATACGTATGAAGCGGTGCTTTCCCTATTTTCTCAAAGTGCTTAGCGGCAATGGCGGTAATGGCACTCGAATCGACGCCACCCGATAAAAATGTACAAACAGGCACATCAGAAACGAGCTGTCTTGTGACGGCATCTGTAAAGAGATGCTTGACGTGCTGGGCGGTGTCATCAAGTGAGTCCGTATGCGCCTTGCTTTTGACATTCCAGTATCTCCACACACGCAGTCCGTCTTTTGAAAAAGTCAAAGCATGAGCAGGTCTCAGCTCTTTTACCCCTTTAAACACTCCTTGCCCTGGTGTTCTAGACGGTCCTAAACCAAAGATCTCCGATAATCCTTCATGATCGACTTTTGCTTTCATATCAGGGTGAGCAAGTAGCGCTTTGATTTCCGAACCAAATAAAAAGGAATGATGACGTTCTGTATAGAAAAATGGCTTGACGCCGAGCCGGTCTCTCCCTGCAAATAATAATTCACGCTCACTATCCCAGATCACAAATGCAAAAATACCATTAAAATGGGTCACACACTCTTCCTTCCATTCTGTGTAGGCGTGAAGAAGAACCTCTGTATCAGAATGTCCAAGAAAGCGGTGGCCCCTTTTTAACAATTCTTTTCTTATATCTTCTGTGTTATAGAGCTCTCCATTGTATACAACGGTATAAGCATGGTTTTGATGTGTATATGTCATCGGCTGTTTTCCGCCTTCTACATCTACAACCGCTAACCTTTTATGCCCAAATAGAACGTGCTCACTTTTCCACGTATTTGTATCGTCTGGCCCTCTTTTAGATAATGTATCTGTCATTTGATTGATTACATGATCCTGTTGGATGAGCTGCTTTTTAAAGTCTGCCCAGCCTGTTATTCCACACATCATCATCAGCTCCCATCCGTTTTTCCTCAAGTGTTCTCATTCAGCCTTTCTTAGTTTATGCATCGTCTCCTTGATAGTTGATTTGTCCTTTTTTTCTCGGGCGTATAGGACAAGCATGATTTGGTAAGAAAAGAAAGAGGAAAGGAGCTTTTGCAAATGGAAAAACGAATGAAGCAGCTTGAACGCTGCAGTCGAAGATGGTGCAGCGGGTATTTACTGATTGAAAACGGGCATTGCTTGATTGAAGATGAAGAAGGAGACATCATGCTGCCAGAAAGTCTTCAAAGCACGATGATCTGTTTGAAGGAAAATGGCAGGTGGACAAAAGGGGAACTGCTCGGGTCCATGATACTTCATGAAAGTGGGCAGCTAGTAGAAGTACAAGGCGGTGAAGTGATTCAATATACGGCATCACTTGCGAAAGGATGGCTTGACCTACTGATGTTCGTTCCTGAAAACGTTTTTTTTGAAATCATTGCACAGGTAGAGCAGCTTGGTTTTTCCGTCTACGATTGTGTTTTCTCCTCCTTTCATTCTTTTCAACGAGTTTCTTTCTTTCAGTTTTCGACAGATTCACAATCACTTGCCCTTCAATGTCACCATGACTCCGCCGCAGGTCAAATTCGTTTTGAATGGACCACTTCTGACGGTTACCGGTCGGTTTCGCAATTTGATGGCATATAAAAAGGACACTGCTTCGTATAAGCAATGCCCTTTTTATGTTAAAAGATATGGAAACCGATCGGCAGACGTAAACCGAGAAGAATGGTCACAATCGCGAACACGATAAAACCAATCAATACACCAGTCACCGATTTTCCTTTTTTCTTGCGTACAAGAACCATTTCCATGAAGCCGATCACAAGGATACCGAGAATCATTTTACCGATATACTCGCCACCGAAACCTGGAATTTTCATTCCTGTGCGAACATACAGCTCTACGCCTGTTGCGATAATGATCAAGTACAATAGTCTGACAATCATGTGCACAATTTTAGCACCTTTGTCATTTTTACCTGCTAGAGCAAAGGCCACGAAGAATAAAATAATCCCTAGCACCCATGCTGTAATATGTAAATGCGTTCCCATCTGTTATTTCCCCCTTTATCAGAACAATTACCTTCTCATCGTACCACGAAATAAGTCGAACACAAAGCGACAATCCTGTGTCATCGCACTCTTTATTTGACGCGATTCGATAGCGTTCCAATCGGCTCAATCGTGATGTCAATTCGATCCCCTGAAGCTAAGAACTTAGGCGGTTCAAAGCCTTTGCCAACCCCAGAAGGTGTTCCCGTTGCAATGATGTCACCAGCTTCTAGTGTCATCCCTTTTGAAAGAGTAGAAACAATATTCTCGATGGAGAAAATCATTAATTCTGTACTGGCAGACTGACGAACCTCTCCGTTTACCTTTGTTTCCACATGGAGCGCACCATGATCCTCGACCACTGACTTATGCACAATATAAGGTCCTATCGGGCAGGTTGTATCTAAGCTTTTACCTATGAAAAATTGTTTGTGTTTTTTCTGCAAATCTCTTGCCGTTACGTCATTTAAAATGGTGTAACCGAATAGATAATCGCGGACCTCTTCAGGTGCAATATTCTTCCCTGATTTGCCCATCACGATCGCAAGCTCCCCTTCATAGTCCAGCTCACTGGTCACATCTTCATGAAGGAGAATATCCGCTTCATGTCCAACGACTGAAGTAGGTGCCTTTGTAAAGATCATCACATCTTTAGGGATATCCGCTGCACTTCCCATCTCCATGACATGATCTTGATAATTCTTTCCAACACACATGATGTTTTTAGCTGGCTTTGGAATCGGCGCATGGAGTTTCACTTCCGAAAGCGGATATACATAAGAACCGCGGTCTTCTTCTTTTTTCTCAGCCCAGTCAAGGAGCTGTTTGACATGCTCAACAAACTTGTCCCCCATATTAATACATTCAGCTAAAGAGTTTGGCAGTGTCTCAAGCTCAAATAATTTGGCTTCTGCCTTTTTGACGTCCATGACCCATTCATCATCAATCACTACCCCAATAAACATTCTGCTATGTATCTCACCTGTAAAAAACTTCATGTCTTCCCCTCACAATCTTCATTTCGCTAAGTGATGATGTCTCATTTTATTTCTCTATGAAATAAAAAAAACCCTTTTTTATCATACTCTCTTTTAAAAAGGGTTTCAAAAAAGATGATCTGATGTTTAGCGGTAGCGGCGATACTCCCACATGTTCCCTTGGTCCCATTTGCGATCAACATTTCCTCTGCTGTGGGAATGATGCTTTTTCTTTCCACATCTTTTGCAAGAGCGGCTGCGTTTATGGTGATGAGAACGTTTAGATCGATGGCAGCTTCTATGGTGATGAGATCGTTTAGATCGATGGCTGCGATGTGACTTGCGGCAGCTTTTCTTATGATGGGATCTGTGTTTGCTGCGGCATGATTTTTTCGGTTCACTCTTTTTACTTCTGCAAGATTTCTTGCTTTTGCACGATTTTTTGCTTTTGCATGGTTTCTCACTTTTCACGCTTTTCTTTGAACAGCGACTTTTTTTCGAACGATAGCTCTTGTAGCTTTTTTTACTGCGGTGTGATTTACGGCATCCGCCTCCACCAAAGAACCAATGACGGCGTTTTGAATGGCGAGAACGTGCTGACTTGTGCGATCGTTTCGATTCTGGTTCACGATCTAAGTGATGATCACGTCCTTCACTTCGAAGTGAATCCACTGCATGTTCAATATGTGAATGATCAAATGTGCTCACGAACGATTCCCCTCCCAGTCTATACTTTGACAAAACAAACAGATCAAGCTGTTTATCTTCTCTGCTTTATGTTACGAGACTTGGTAGACAAGTGTTCTTGGCGGATGCCCCTTTCTTTTAAAACTCCATGAATACCTAACAAACGGGTACAGGACATTCCTTCATTTTCATATCGTAAAGAAGAGCATAGGAGGATGATGAACGCATGACCACAGAACCTTTAAAGCAAATGGATATTTGGATTCATCCAAAGGACTTGATTGAATTAAGAAAAGACATATGGAACGACGAACCTGTTGAGGCCATTTTGAAAACCGGCCAGATCAAATCACATATTTATGCTTCATACCGCGGGTCTCACATTAGAAAGCTGAAAAAAAAGTCCTATCAAATTGAATATCGTAAGCCAAAGCAAAGACAAGGCGAATCTATCTTTCATTTAAATGCAGAGTACAATGACCCTTCGTTTATCCGAAACAGGCTGTCCTTTTATTTCTTCGAGCAGATAGGGGTGCTAAGCCCTGCTGCTTCTCATGTGTTTCTCACTATAAATGGTAGAAAAGAAGGCATTTATTTAAAAATAGAATCCGTCGATGAGCACTTTTTTCAGAAAAGGCAGCTTTCAGGAGGCGGCATTTATTATGCAGTCGATGACGATGCCAACTTCTCCCTTTTGAGTTCGTTTGATAAAAAGCCCAAAAAACACCTTCTCCTCGGGTACGAGAAAAAAACGGGGACTTCTCAACACGATCAGCAGCTGAGTGAATTTATTTACTTTCTCAACACAGCGAAAGATGACATATTTGCAGAAAAAATTGAGCAATACCTAGATGTAACACAGTATTTCCGCTGGCTCATTGGTGTCGTGTGCACACAAAACTTTGACGGCTTTGTCCATAACTACGCTCTTTATGTGAATGAACAAGGAAAATTTCAAGTACTTCCTTGGGATTATGATGCGACATGGGGCCGTGACATTCATGGAGAAGAAATGGCATTTGATTATATTCCAGTAAACGGCTTTAATACTTTAACTGCTAGGTTACTAGATATCCCTTCATTTAAGAGAGCCTATTACACGCTTTTTCAGCATGTACTCGATACACATTTTTTAGAAGACCGGCTTTGTCCAATCATCGAGAAATGGCATGCCTCTATCGAGAACCGAATTGGAGATGATCCTTATACGAGAGATCGAAAAGACATCCTACAATCAGAACGAGAGGTCATCCGGCAGTATATCAACAAAAGACGACGTTATTTACAGGCTGAAATAAGAAAAGAGATATATGGCACGTAAGGACGCTTTCGAATTTTGTCACTTTATTACTCATATTGACGAAACAGCTTTTTTTATAGAAAAATAGGGTATACTAACCATATCCTTCTATTATATAAAAAATGTGAGAGTTGGCGTCCGTTATGATCAATTATGAAATTGAACAAAAAAGATTACATTTAATTGAGACAGCAAAAAAATTCGGGATGAATGCCGAAGAAACCATCAGGTGCAGTCAAGAGCTTGATACACTCTTAAATAAAGGCATCAAATACACCTCGAATGAATGCTCTAAAAAAGGGTAAACCATACACCTAATTCCTCTCATCAAAAGCTTTCAAAAAGACAATCACACATTAAAAGACCCATCATAAGCTATGGTGAAACGCCCAAAAACAAAGTGCCTTATTTTTATAAAGGATGTGCACCGCTATGCCGGCTATTGTTGGAGCCTTTAAAGTAAATGCCGTCGGAACGAGCGGAGTCGTTCATGTTGGAGACTGCATCACCATTTCTCCAAATAGTCAGGTTAAAACGTTTGCTGGCGCAGGCAGTTTTAACACTGGTGATCAATTGCGCATTAGCAACTATAAAAGTGTGACAAATACGTACGACAGTGATGTCATTGATCAACCGCTTGTTGGTAACTTGTAAGGAGTGAGAATCCGTTGAACTTCTATATTAATCAAGCGATACAAATTAATTATTTGCGTGTAGAGTCTGTCAGTAACTCCTCTGTGCTGCAAATTGGGAGCGCTGGTTCAATTAAAGCTCTTTCTAATCTGTATAACACGGGCAGCTACGTAGAAGCAGCACCTGCCGCAGCAGGTACACAAGGAATTGAAGAATCCCAAGGCGCAATCACAACACCTTTTGTACCGCTTCAGTCACCAACAACTTAAGTTCATCTGCTATCCCCGGAGGTGTATGTCAATGTATGATTATCAAAGCAACGCTTCACAGGTGCATGGCATCATTCAAAAGCAAACACAACAAATTATGATGCTTGAAAAAAGGCTTAACGAGCTTCAGCAGGAAATGCAAATGATCAAAGATAAACCGACAACGACGATTGAACGGATTGATTATCAATTTGATCAACTGAAAATCGAGCGGCTTGAAGGTACACTGAATATCGGCCTCAATCCATCTGATCCAAACAGTGTTCAAAACTTTGAAGTGGGCCAAACAACAACCCCGGGTATTGGAATGATGCAGCAAGAAATGGCTGATCAATTTTTCAATCAAACACGCCAGCTTGTCGACGCATTCTTAAATGAAGAAGCGCCAGAACTTCTTGAAGAGCTAGAGCAGCGATATGAAGGGTCTCTTGATGAGAGCAACAAACACCACATCATTGAGGACATTCGCAAGCAAATTGACAGCAGAATCAAATACTATGCAGGACAGCTCCCGCACCGGGAAGATATGACCCCGCTGCAGCGTTCAGAGCAAATTGCTGAATATGTGAAGCATGATGTCAAACGAGCGATTGAGCATTTCTTAGCCCATATTCCAAATGAAACGAAAGGAGAGGAAAACGGATGAATTTCACAGTCGTCAACCGCAACATCGAGACCGGATGCATTAAAGTAGTTGGGGTTTCGTCCTCTTCCCTATTTATCATCGGGGACACAGATCATGTACAATTATCCTCCATTTTTGATACACCGCCAGAATCTCTTATCATTGGCCCGTTTGTTCCTCTGGCACCTCGATAATGATAAAGCGCACATCTCAAGTGAGTTTCACGAAGGTGAATTCTGTGGGGATTTCAAGTGTTGTTCAAATCGGTGATACGCAGGAGCTATGCCCGAAGGTTAAGGTGTTAGCTGTTCAACGAACCATTAGTTTGTTTTATGGTAATGAAGCAGAAAACTTAAATGCGAAAGAATTTGAAGTGTATTATGAGCCTATTCCATTGATGCTGCCGGAACGATCCGTCAGAACAGCATTTTACCATGAAAAGCCTGTGATTAAAGTGTCTTCAATACATGTAGAAGGGGTGTCTTCCTCCTCTGTGTTTCAAATTGGCTCTACGTGTGGAGTGAATGGCGTTGCAAGAGTGAAGCATATTCGAGAGTTATTTAGCAGCGACGAAAGTCCGCCAAACTCACAAATGGATCTACCTACGCATATGATGGTGATATGACTTCGAATAAAGGATGTCGATTATGCCAGCAATTGTCGGACCCATTTACATTAACTCTATTTCTGGAGGCGTCGTAAACGTCGGTGACTCATTCTACCTGTCGCCTAAAAGTTCGTCAAAATCTGCTTTAGGCTCTGGAGCGGGAAATACCGGAGATTTCTTGATATTAAATAATGGCATTAGCGCCACCAACTATGTGGATCCTGACTTAAATGATCAGAATATGGTAGGCAATGCATAAAGCAGCTCCTCTACAGTCATTTCATTTAGAGGAGCGCTTTTTATGCTTATTTTTTTCTGCGTTGTCTCGATTTTTTTGTTTTAACCAGCTTGCTTGCCGGCTGTTTTCGAATCCATTTGATGTACGAAGCAAGCTTTTCATCCTGCCTTAGTGCATCAAGTGTGTTCAAGCGTGCGGCAAGCTCCTGGTTTGTAAAGAGTGCATGCACTTGTTTATGGCAGGGGATACACAGGAAGGCAGTCGCTAAAAAAGCCCCACCTTCTTCTCTTGGTGTTAAGTGGTGTTCTGTGAGCAGGACATTTTGTCTTCCGCACAGCTCACATAATCCAATGGTTTGCTTTGCCACCCTGTCATCACCTCAACAATTACATTAATTCCATTGAGACCGTTGTCCCTTTCCCGCTTGGATCTGCTGGATGGACAATCAGTTTCTTCGGCAGTCTCATTTTCAATTCTTCCACGTGGCTAATCACACCAACTGCTAAATTGTGAGACTGCAGTTTCTCTAATGCGGTAATGACCGTATCAAGCAAGTCTTGATCGAGCGTACCGAATCCTTCATCAAGGAAAAAGAATTGCAGCGGGAATTCACCTCTCAGCTGAATTTGTGCAGAAAGAGCAAGGGCAAGCGCCAGCGATGTCAGGAAGGTTTCCCCGCCGGACAAGCTGGACACAGGACGCCTGACACCACCATTTGCATCATCACGCATAACAAAGCCGCCTTCTGAGTCGACCTCAATCGCATATCTTTGTCTCGTCAACATACCCAAGCGGGCGGATGCATCACGACTGACACTTTCCAGCTGTTCTTCTGCTAAAAATTCAACAAACGTATTCCCTTTAAAAACGGTTTGCAGTTTATCGAGGCGATCAATTTCTTGCTGCAGTGCTTCCAAGCGTTCGTGAATACTTGCAAAGCGCTGATGATTTTCTTCAATCACACGCAGGTGTTCATGTGCGGATCCACTCATTGCTGTCGCTTCTTCCAATGCTTTTTCAGCTGCATCTTTTCTGTGCTGAATGTCAGTCCACTGCTTTTCATCCAGTGACTCTTCTTTCAGTAATTCAGAAATTCGCTTTAAGTTTGCGGCACATTCCTTTCTTTTATCCTCAAATTCCTCCATTTCCTGTTTGACCGATTGACGTACTGCCTGTTCCATTGAAGCAGACTCAATTTCCTGCGGCATATGAAAAGGAGAGGATTCTGTTTCTTTTTCCCATGCTGCTTCTGCTTCTTGTTTTCGCCGGTTCGCCTCTTGAAGCTGACGCTCACTGCTTGAAAAATGGCTTTGCGCCTCACTAAACAACTGCTGCGCGTGCTGCAATTGCTTGTACGATTGCTGTTCTTTTTCATTAAGAAGAGCAAGAGAATGTTCAACCTCAATAAGTTCATCAGAAATAGAGGCAGCTTTTAATGGATATCGGCCTAAATCTGTTTCATATTGATGGATAAGCTGATGCTGACTTTCTAGCTGATGCGCTAGTTTATCAAGTTCTTTCTCGACATTGTATATCGCTGTCTGCAGCTGCTCTTTTGCTAGCTGTTTTTCTTCCAAAAACGAAATGCTTTTCTCAATACGTTCTTTATAGCCTTCCGCTTGTTGGTCCTTTTCATCGATTTGCTTTTGCAGCTCTTGTACTTGATTCAATGTAAAATGAGGGAAGGCCTGTTCAAATTGAGTCGTTTGCTCTGATAGCTCAGATTGAAGCTCTTTGATCAGCACCTCTAATTCTTCGATGCGCTGCTGTTCAAAAGTCATTTGCTCTTTCATCTTGCTCATCTCTGCTGCTTGATTATGCGTTTCATCCATTAAACGAGCTCGTTTACGTTCAACTTCTTGAATATCCTGCTTTATGCCTTTCCATTCTTGCATCAGATCCTGCAAAGACTGCGGATTTTGTACGGTTTCTACTGCTGCAGCTACTTCTGCTCCCGGGGCTTTCTGAGATAAGAAAGCGAATTGTTTCACTAATTGATTGGCATTCGTTTCGAGGAGCTGCTTTGCGGCATACATGTCTCTCGCATACTCCTCTGCCTGCTTGAGCTCTTTGTCCATCCGTTGAATGACTTCATCGACTTGTGCCACGGTTTCTTCATGGTCATTGGATTCCAAAGCCTTTGGATCATGATGAATTGATCCACAAACCGGACATGGCTCACCATCTACTAGCTCTGCCGCTAATTCTTTTCTTAATTCAGCCGCCCTTACAACATCACGCTGTTTTAATTTTTCGAGCTTCTGATGTTGTTCTTTTTTACTCCATTCTGTTAGAGCTCGTTCGAATTCACATACATAAAAATAGAGGTGTTCAATTGCTTGAAACGATTGGTCTATTTTTTCATGATGGTCGTTTTGCTGTTTTTGAAGCTTTTCATATGCTTCTGAAGTCTGTGAGGCTCGCTTTTTGAGCTCCTCCAGCTTTTGCTTTTCTTTTTGAATGCTGCGGTTTATTCTTTCAACATTTTCACTTAAACGTAAAGCATCCTGTACACTTTTCCGTTCTTTTACTGAGACTTGTAACTGCTCCAGCTCATGCTTCAGCTGTGTTTGTTTCGTCAGTGCACGCTCTAATAGAGATTGAAGATTGTCCGCTTCTTTTTTCTTTTGTATGAATTGCTGCGTTTTTTCATTTTTTTGCTGTTCTATTCCTGTCTTTTCCTGAAAAGCTGTCTCTTTTTTTCGTTCAATTTCCTTTAGATGAATCAGCTGCTCTTTCTTTTGGAGAAGTTCTGGCTCAGTCTCTATTTTCTTTTGCCGGGCTTGCTCATACTCATGCGTCATTTGATCATAGATCGTTCGTTGATGCAGCAGCTGCTTTTCTGCTTCCTGCTTCTCCTTTGATGCTTGAGAAAGCTGTTTTTCAGCCTTTGTTAATGCATCCGCATAGGGCTTTAGCGCCTCTGCCTGCTCTGCGATATTGAGCTTGGCCTTTTTCTCTTCCATTGATGGTGCCAGTAGATTCAGTTTGTTTTGTTCAGTCTCATAAGCTTCTTGTTCCTTTTGATACTGCCAGATCGCTTGCGCCTTTGTAAAAGCAGTGAACGCTTCGTCCCGCGCTTGTTTTTTCTCATGAAAAATGGCTTTTGCCTGCTCTGCTGCTTCCTTTGCTTTTGCCAGCGCCTCTGGGCCAGCTTCCCCTAAACCATTCAGTTCAGCCAGCAGTTCATTTTTTTGCCCATATTGATTCTGAGCTTTTGCACGCAAACGCTTGACGAGCTGATCCCCATACTTTTCCAAGTTAAACAACCGCTGAAGCATTTGACGTCTGTCTGCCCCTTTTAGGGAGAGAAATTCTGCAAATTTCCCTTGAGGTAAGACAACCGCTCGCGTAAAATCATCAATGGTTAATCCGAGTAATTCTTCTACTTTACGATTGACCTCACTCGCTTTATCTGCGAGAACGGTCTGCGTATCACCGATTTCAATCAGGCGGCATAATGTCGTTCTGACTTTCATTTCATCCGCTCGTTTGAAAGCACGTTCAACTTTATAAGAAATATGGTGTTCCTTTTGCAAAGCAAATGTAAAGGAAACCGACAGCTTTTCTTCCGCTTGGTTCAAAATACCATGTGTATTATTTAACGCACGTTCCACTTTGCCATAGAGTGCCAGGGTCATGGCGTCTAATATGGACGACTTTCCACTTCCTGTCGGTCCAAATATGCCAAACACACCTGCATCACATAATGAGCTAAAGTCAATTGTTTGTTCTTCTCTGAAGCTATGAAGTCCTTTAATGGTCAGCGTAATCGGCTTCAAGTCGCTTCCTCCTCTTGCATTTCATTGGCTAGCTCTAAAAACAGTTTGACTGTTTTTTCATCGGGTAGACCGCCACCTGTCTGGCGCTCATAAAATTTCACGAACCGCTCTTCGATCGAGAGCTTTTCCACTTGCTTTTGCTCTTCTATTTGCTGTAGTTCTTTGAACTTTGGTCGAATGTGAACAAACCCACTATGCTGCTTACGGAGCTGATGAATCTCTTCAATAGAGAGCTGGTCTGTTAAATGAATCTCTAAATCAATCCACGCCTGAAGATCACGTTTTTCATCCAGCCACTCGTGCACTTGACTCAGTCCCTCAGTCGCCTTCCATTTCACAAGTGGTTTTCCGCTTGATAAAAACACTTCTTTCCAGCTTGCCTTTTCATTAGGTTTTGCCTCTACAATTGTGAATGATTTGGCATAGCCTGATTCAGAAAAGCTATAAGCAAGAGGTGATCCAGAATACCGGGCAATCGTTTTGGCACGTTTGATCGTTTGCGGGCGGTGCAAATGACCAAGTGCAACATAGCAAGCTGCTTCTGGCAGGCTTTCAGCCGCAACGGTATATGCGCCGCCTACTTCAATCGGTCTTTCTGAATCTGTTTGACTTCCTCCTGCCACATAAATGTGGCTTGTTGCAATATTAACTGTATCCGGCTGGAATTGAGTACTTAAATGTTGAAACGCTTGTTGAATTTTTAAATTGTAATGATCACGAAGCACTTTCTCTTCAAATGTTTCAGCCAGCACCTCATTTAGTCTAGCCTCAGACGGATAAGCGAGTGCTGCAATGGATAAACGTTCACTCGAAGAAGGAACATCGACACGGATGATGTCATTTGTCGGATATCCAATTAAATGAATACCCTGATCATTTGTTAAAGGAGATGCGGCTGATAAGCGATCCGGATTATCGTGATTGCCTGAGATGACCACTACCTGCCGTTTTCCTTTATCAGATAAGGCAGATAGACTTTCATAAAAAAGCTGCTCTGCTCTAGCAGGCGGATTCACTGTATCAAAGGCATCACCGGCCATCACAATGACATCAATGTGTTCGTCTTTCACGATTTGATACAGTTCATCTAAAAACTGTGCTTGCTCATCAAGCCGGCTTCGACCTTCAAGGGTTTTCCCTAAATGCCAATCCGCTGTATGCAGAATCCTCATGTGATTCACCTCTCATTCCGATACATTTATAAAGAGATTTCTAAATTCCCATCGAAGAAATAGAGAATTTTCTCCTCTAATGTTCTGTTTGTCAAACGCTCTACTGCTTTTGCATATAACGCTATTTGGGTTTCATAGCGCTTTTTCAAGATAGGTTCAGCAGCGTCAAGTCCACCTGTATATCTGCCTTGCACTCTATCCGTTTTATAATCTAGTAAATATAGCTTTCCATCTGTTTCAAATAAACAGTCAATCATTCCTTGAATCAGAACAGGCTCTCCCTCAGTATCAATATGACTGTATACCTCTTTAACAGGTAACACCATACTAAATGATACCTCTCGTTTTACCCAGTCCGCTTTCAGCAGTTTTTGACCAATTGAAGTAGAGAAGAAAGCAGCAATTCCTTCTTGATCAATTGACTGGACTTGCTCATCTGTTAGCAAGTCTCGCTGCTGTAAGGATTCGAGCAGGTGCCTTATACGTGATTCATCATAGGGCTCCTCAGAAGGAAGCGTGATATGCTGCATGACTGTATGCATTGCGGTGCCTTGTTCTGCGGCAGTGAGTGTTTTTTTCTTCATGAAAGCCGGCCGGTCATACAATGTTGCACGAGCTTTTCGAATAGAAGAAGGAACACTGTACTCATCCTGTATTTCTTTCATCCTTTTTATCTCGGAAACAGACTGCTTTGTGCCGACTTGCGAGGCCGCTAGATATGGATATTTCCATGAAAGTCTCTCTGCCACCTTCTCATCAGCATCACCATATCCTTCAACAGGCAGACCATCCATCAATGCTTGTACTACCTCGTCTTGCTGCTTCTTTTCAAGTGACATATCTTCCTTTAGAAGATCAGAAGCTTGCGTAAACGAGATAGTGAATGTAGACGGATGCGAAAGAACAACATCGCCTGTTTCTTCTAAAACAGATGACATCGCTTGATGACGGATAAGGGCAGGGCCAATAAAATCTAAGTATGTTTTCGATTGATAACGTTCAAAATCAGGGAGCAGCCACTCTTCTCCAGTCGCGGCATTTTGCCATTTGCTTAATGCTTTCACCTGATTTTTGACAGAGCCGACCAGAAATAATTTTTCCTTAGCCCTTGTGAGCGCCACATATAAGACCCTCAGCTCTTCAGATAATAACTCTTTTCTCATCTTTTTTTTCATCGCCACAAGCGGTAATGTCGCATAACTAATTCTCAGCTCTGGATGGATATACTTGCTTCCAAAGCCTAGCTCTTTATCAAGTAAGTAGGACTGGTTTAAGTCCATCATATTAAAGTTCCTGCCGAGTCCTGCAGTAAAGACGACTGGAAATTCTAATCCTTTACTGCTGTGGATCGTCATCATGCGCACAACGTCCTCTGTTTCACTGAACGTTTTTGCCGCACCAAGATCATCTCCACGCTCCTGCATTCTTTCAATAAAACGAAGGAATCGAAATAGCCCTCTAAAGGCAGCTTTTTCATATTGCTTGGCTCGATCATAAAGGGCACGAAGATTCGCCTGCCGCTGCTTACCTCCAGGCATCCCGCCAACATAATCAAGATACTGCGTATCTCGGTATACTTCCCAAATTAATTCTGCCACCGAATGATTGATGGAGAAATCACGCCACTTACGCAGCAATTGGAAAAATCGCTCTAATTTTTTGCATGTAGGGTGATCAGAATGCGTCACACTCATGAATGCCTTTACAGCATCATAATAAGTGCCTTTTTTATCACTCGTTCGAATAAGTGCCATTTCATTTTCATCTAAATGAACAATAGGTGATCTTAAAACAGCTGCAAGCGGAATATCCTGATACGGATTATCGATGACTTTTAACAAAGAAAGAATGACAGACACCTCTGTTGCTTCAAAATAACCAGAGGAAAGATTCGCATATACTGGGATTCCCTGCTTCTTTAATTCTTCCATCATTTGCGGGGCCCACGGCATAGACCGAAGCAAAATGACAATGTCACGATACTGCAAGTTACGGGTCATTTGCTGTTTTGCATCGTACACTTGAAATGGCTGCTCCACCAATTCTCTTATTTTTTTAGCAATGATTCTCGCTTCAAATTGGACGGTCTCAAGTTCTTCTCGCTCTTCGCCGGTTTCCGCTTCCTGCTGATCTAAGTGGACAAGGAGCATTTCTGTCGTTGTATCTTTGCTTTCTGGATAACTCGCTCCAAGCTTTAATTCAGCTTGTTCATCATATTCAATTTCTCCAACTGTTTCCCCCATCAGCTGCTTGAACAAAAAGTTCGTACTATCTAAAACATCTGAACGGCTTCGGAAGTTTTTATTTAAATCAATTCTCTTCCCTGTTTCTTTGCCGTCTGGTTGAAAGTGTTTATATTTGTTTAAAAAGAGCATGGGCTCAGCCAGTCTAAAACGATAAATGGACTGCTTTACATCACCAACCATAAACAGATTGCCCTCTGCAGAATGTTCCCCTTTAGACACAAGCTTTAAAATCGTTTCTTGTACGAGGTTTGTATCCTGGTATTCATCAACGAGCACTTCTTCAAACTGCTGTTGATAGTACTTGGCAGCTTCTGTTTCGATCAAATGTCCTTCTGCATCCTGCTCCGCTAAAATGCGTAAGCAATAGTGCTCTAAATCCGAAAAGTCGACAATTGACTTTTCCTGCTTCGCTCTCTCGAAACGCTCACCAAATTGGATCACAAGCTCTACAAGCGTCTCCACAACTGGCTTCATTTCAGCTAAGCTTTTTAAATGCTGGGCAGGACTGCGCATGAAGTATTCATCTTTTAGTTTTTCTAATTGTTTTTTTGCTTGATTACGTGCATCAGTGGCTTTTTCTAATAAAGCAGGGTCATATTCGTCACCTTTGCACGTTTTGAGCCTTTTAAAATTGACGTTCGGCAAAAGCTCATAAAGCTTCTCAAAATCATCTTGATGACGGATTAATTCATTGACTTGCTCTAAATCATCTATAAAATTCTCTGCTCTCGGTGCTGGGCCGCCCGGCTCTTTTGATAGCGAAAGAGCTCGTTCAAGCAGCTCCTGGCAGCTCCGGAGAACGAGAGAAAGATCTTCTTTGATATATGGATAAAACGGTAATTCTTCTACTTTTGTTTGTGCATCTACATCATAAAGTGAAAGGAATGCCCTCATCCATTGCTCAGGTAAAGGATGAGACCTAGAAAACTCATAAATTCTCTTCACAAGCCATTGCAAATCTAAGTCATGGCGGTCAGAAGTGTAACGATCAACCAGTTCAAAGAATGATGGCTTTCCAGCCTTATATTCATCCTCGAACAGTTCATCTAACACTTCATCTCCTAATAATTCTCCTTCTGTTTGATCTGCCAAACGAAAGCCTGGGTCAAGATCAATTTCATAGTAAAAGGTGCGCAAAACCTGCAAGCAAAAGGAGTGCAAGGTAGAAATATTGGCACGATTCATGAGGGACAGCTGCCTTCTCATATGAAGGGACCCAGGGTTTTTGGCTAATTCTTTTTCAAGTGCTTCTGTAATCCGATGCTTCATCTCTGCCGCAGATGCATTTGTGAAAGTCACAACGAGCAGACGGTCCACATCAACTGGATGTTCAGGCCGGGTCATTTTTCGAATCAGCCGTTCAACCAAAACAGCTGTTTTTCCTGACCCTGCCGCCGCCGCAACCAAGATATCTTGTCCTTCTGAAACGATGGCTTCCCATTGGTCATCCGTCCACGTACTGTTATTCGGTTTTGGTATTTGCATACTGATCCCCTTCTTTTTTGATCCGGTCTATCACAACATCATCTTTCTCAGAGGTGAGCACCCTAAAATCATTATCCTCTATTGATTCATCGAATTGGCAAATAGACTTGAATGAACAAAAGCGGCAAGGTGTTTGATCCTTCAATTTATATGGATTAATTGCGACCTCTCCATTTGTAATTCTTTCGCCTGCTTCTTCAAATGTGCGCCGAACGTGTTGTGTGAGTATATGGAAATGATCTTCACTTAAAACTGCAGAGTCAGAACGGAAAGACCCATCCTTTTTCAAGCCGGCTTGAATGACTTGTGATCTACCTGAATCAAGCGTTTGATCCATGAGCTTTACTGCTTCTACATCTTCAAGCAATAAACCCTTCATTTTAAATTTCTTGAATATTTCCTGCTCAATGTCATCCTCTGCAAGCGGAATAGGTGCTTGAATAAGCGGATCATGGATATGGAAATATAAAATGCCAGCAGGCGTCGCTTCAACCCCGAGCCACTCTTTCGAATACGTAATGGTCAGGTCTAAGTAAGTGAGCATTTGCAAGGCCAGCCCATAGTATACTTCTGCTAAGTCAAGACCTTTCTCACTGGATTTGTAGTCGACTATTCTCAAGAGCAGCCCTTTTGAACCTTCTGCTTTATCTACCCGGTCAATTCTTCCGACAAGCTCCATCGTGCAGCCATTCTTTAATTGAAAAGTAAACGGCGGCAATGGCCCTTGCCCCCCAAAACCTAACTCTAGCCCTACTGGAGAAAATCCACTCACTTTGGCATGTTCACTTAATATAGAAGAGACTCGAATCAAGATTTTCTGGAGCTTTTCTTTAATATAAGCATGCCGATTAGAGCTTAATAGAATTTCCTTTTGAAGACGCGGAGCAAGCTGTTCAATCGCATGTTTTGAATAAGTGACACAATCTTCCTTCGTTAGGTTTTTCCAATCCTTTTTTTGTTCAACAAGCGTATCTGAAATATGTTTTAAAGCCGAGTGAAACAACTGGCCGATATCAGGTGCTTCCAATTTGTAAAATTGTCGATCCTTTAGTTTTAACCCATGGGAAGCAAAGTGAGAAAATGCACACGCATTGAATTTCTCCATTCTTGAAACACTGCCCTGAATATGATCACCATAAAGCTCTTTTGTGACATTAGGCTTTAATGGCTTCGCTCGATTTGTAAAAAACAAACTTGACATGATGTTTTTTGATACATCCCGATGAGGAGATGTCATTAAGTAGTTATAGACACTCCACCATACACCACTAATGGGATATTGATTGAGCCATTGCTGCAGCTGTGAGACGGTATACGATAACGAAACATGCTCATTCGCTACAAATTTTAATTGCTCCTCGTCATCCAGTTGTTCTGGATCTAACACATAAAGAGCCTGCTGGTGATTTGGCATAAGCTCTTGGCAATACTTGATAAGTGTCGAAGGCAAAAGAGAACGTCCTTCTGCATCAGCAGCCGAATAGGATAGATACAAATGACGTGATGGACTCGATAACGCTTGGTAAATTAAAAATTGCTCATCTAGCAGCCGTTCCTTTCCTGTCTCTGCCAGCTCTGCTCCTGCTCGTTTTAACCATTCACGGTCATCCTCAGACAATACACTCTCATCAGAGGGGCGTGCGGGAATAACGCCATCATTTACACCAACGATAAACGTACACTTCACTTGATACATTCTCGATAAATCCATACTTCCAATAAATACTTGGTCGAGTGAAGGCGGAATCAAAGCGAATTTTAGAGAAGCTAATCCTGTATCCATCATTTGTTGGAATAAAGGAAATGAGAGCTCTTCTTCACCTAGCATTTCAACAAATTCATCCATTAATTGAATAACCGCATCCCATACTTGTCCGTGCTGCATTGCTTCAGCTAATCTCCCTGCTTCTTCAGCCTCAAGCCTCGCTTTTTCAAGCTTATCTGGTACTTGTATCTCTTCTAAAAAGACATAGACAGCCTCTACCATGTCTCTTACCTTTTGCGCTTTTTTGAGCCTTTTCTGCAACTGGTAAAGCGGGGGCACGATCCATTCTTTGACGTCATTTAGCATTTGTTCCATTTCAATTTCTTGATCTGTTTGTCCAAAATCCTCATCTAATGATTGGAAGCGCCTGTAATGAAACCGGGAACCGTTTGTCCAGCGTTCTCCTTTTACACCATAAGCAATACAATAGTTTTCGAGCTGATCTGCCTGCTCTCTCGCTTTGTTCTTAGCGAGTTCAAGCGGAAATAAGAACTCTGTTTTCACGCAGCGAAATACCGCTTCATACCGCCAGTTTCCCTTTATGACATCCAAGCTCGAACGAATCAATTCAATGAGCGGATGATACTGCATCGATTCATTTCCATCAATAAAAAAAGGAATATCGTAATCTCGAAAAACCTCTTTTAATGTATCTTTATAGTCGTCTACATGTCGTGCAACAATCGAGATATCTCTCAATCTAAGTCCTTTTTCTCTCACTAAATCAAGTATATCTCTGGCTACACCCTCAATTTCAGCTCGTTTATTTGCACTTTTAGACACTGTGAGATGAGGGGTGTTTTCCTGATATGGCTGCACTGGTCTCTGCTCATATTGGTGTTCTAAATAAGCAAGATCTGCTGTATAAATGTGCCGTTTATTTCTTTCCAAAACGTTTTCAGAAATGTCAGCTCCGCACTCTCTAGCAAGCTGATAGAGCTGGAAATACGTTTTCCCTGTCATACGAAATAAATCAAGTTCATTTGGCTGCCTATCATGATAGGAGCGATCCACTGTGAAAGCAGCAGTTATTTTTGCTGCATGCAGCAGGAGCTGTTCAATGACAAGAAGTTGCTGCGGTGTAAATTGATAAAAACCATCTATATAAATGTGTGCTCCTTTTATTTCTTCAGATGAAGGAATTTGCTGCGTGAGAAGTGTCAAATAGTCTTCTGAGTGCACATATTCATCTTGTAAATGCTGCTCCATCTGCTGATAAAGAACATGCAGATCATGCAATTTTTCGGCTGCCCGTCTTTCTTCTGTATACTCTGAATACATGCTCGACATTGAAATTTTTTCAATATCCTCCGGCAACATACAATACCTTTTGAATTCAGCCATCGTCTTTTCAATTTGCTCCACAAATCCCGGCTTATCACTCGCTTTTTTGAACACTTTAAACTTTTCTTTCTGCTCTTCAATCACTTTTCTTAAAAGCATTTGAATTCCTGTGCTTGTCACAAATTGCCGGTTCGCTCCGCCAGTCTGCTGTAAAATAGACCAAGCAAGACGTGTGAAACTAAATACTTTGGCCCTGATCATTCCGCCAGCTTCAGACGTTTTTGCAAGCTCATATTCCATTAAAAATGTCATTTGATCCGGGACTAAAAAAATGATTGGCGGACCCAACGGATCAAGCCGAAGCTGTTCTTTGATTTCCTCTAAGATTGCAGTCGTTTTTCCACTCCCCGATCTGCCTGCTAAAAACTGAATCTCCACGTTCCACAACACCTTTCTTATGTACTCATATTCTAGCGAAAATAAAGGGAAATAGCTATTTTCCTATCACGTTCCCGTTCTCCTATCTGATTGAAATAACATAGGCACCTTTCCTCACTCTTTTCATATCATAAACCATCATGAACAAAAAGGAGGCTGGCAATATCATGTATTACGATTACTATGACTACTCGCCATATGACATGCGCCAAAACACAAGGATCATTTCAGACCTTGAGAAGGCGATCAATGGTGAATATTCTGCGATCCAATGCTACGAAAAACTTGCCCAAAAAGCAAAAAACCCTGAGGCGAAAAAGGTCATTCAAGAAATACGTCAGGATGAAGTCAGACACTATCAACTATTTTCAAAGCTATATTATTCTTTAACAGGTAGAAACCACAAACCAAGCGTAACAGAAGCTTGTCCAGAACAATTCAGAGAAGGACTTATGTTTGCCTTTAAAGATGAACAAAAAACGGTCGATTTTTACTTAAGCGTATCAGACTATGTCCGTGACCAAGGAACAAAAGAGCTAATGAAACGTATCGCTCAAGATGAACAGCAGCATGCTGTATGGTTTTTATACCTTTTAACGCACCATGTGTCTTAGATAGTCCTATTTTAATAGGAGATCGTATGTTCCGTCAAAAAATGAAATCGATTTTTCGTTCCTTCAATATGTCAAAGTTAGCGCTAAATGTAGCAAAGTCTCACATCCCTTCCTCATTTTCAAACGAGAAAATGAGAATTTGACCATTAAAAAAACTCCTCTGCCACAAATAGCAGAAGGAGTTTTTTCATGATCTTTTAATGAAATTTTGCTTCATTGCTTTGCTGCTGATGCTTGAGAACCCCATCGATTGACAGCAGCTTACTGCCGCTAAGTGTTAAATAAAGCGCCATGACGAGCAGCGAAAGTTCAAATTCATAACCGCCAACAAATCCTTTAGAAAAACCAACAGTAATAATCGCTACAGCCATAATTGGTACAAATAATGCTGCGAAAATACGTGTTCCTAGACCTAAAATCAAAGCGATACCCCCGACTAGCTCAATTGTCTTGACAATATAGGCCATAAATTCGGGTAAACCGATTTGCCCAAAGAATGCTGCTGTTCCTCCCAGTCCTCCTTGATATGCCTGAAGTCCATGTAAAAAGAAAATAATACCTAAAATAACGCGTACAAAAAGTGTTCCTATTTCTTGATTCGTTTTCATATAGTGAATTCCTCCTGTTTTTACACTACATAATGTAATGTTAATAAGTAAAAAAAATTAGTAATTTAAGTTGAGCATAATCATTAAGACCACCATCAGAATGGCTGATGTGACAATTGGAAAAATTGGTACATTAAAAGGAATATTGTAAGTTGGATTTAAGATTTTTTGTATTCTTAAATTCAATGCCCGATCTCCAAAGGACACCGCAAACTTTGTTTGTTTTTGAAACTGGGTTTTCTTTTTAATCAGTTTCAAAAGGGCCTGCCCTACTCCAAGCTCAGTACCTGTCTGCTGAATGGCATAGTCATCTGCAATCACTTCGCGAAAAACAGAGTAGCTTTGTCTCATATGCTTTAACACTGGAATGTACCAAATGACTTTTGTGAGCATTGAGAACATGAAAGCTTTTAAGGGATCATAGCTGTATTTGTGATGCAATTCATGATGAACAACAGCGTCAATCTCCTCTTTATCCAGCATGTCCATGAGGGCTGTTGATAAATAAACCTTTGGGTGAAGCATCCCCATTGCAAAGGCAAGCGGTTCTTGACAGTGAAACACAATGATATCGTTTTGATATTTCTCTGACAGAAATTCGGTTGACTGTTGTTCGAATGCCAACATCATATGTCGTTTGAATTGAATGTACTTGCTGATTTGCTTTGCCATATAGAAAATTGCAAATCCCAATGTGTAGAGGACTAAGGCATCTAGAAAATACTTTAAAGGAGTGAATCCATAAAATTCGAGCACGGACTGGCATACATGGATCAGGTTATATGCTTGGTTCCAGCCAAAAAAGCTTGAAAGCACGTAATACCCCATCTGATAAAAAATGGCTAAACCAATCAATATACCGCCTAAAAACAGCAGACTCGACTTCATTTTATTCATTTTGCTGCTCCTCTTTTTTAGATGCTAGCCTTGCTTCTAGAACTTTGAGTAATTCAGGATCAGCACTTTCAATCGCATCCACCATATGATTCACTGCCAATGGACCGAAATCGTCCATCAATCCTTGCGTAATCCATTTTGTTTGCTCATTTAGAAATTCTTCTTTTGTTAAAATGGGATTATAAATAGATGAGCGCCCTTTTGTTTTTTTCTCCACAATTCCTTTTTCGGTTAAGCGGTTCAGCACAGTCATCACCGTGTTGAAATTAATCGGCTTTTCATCTGACAGCTTCTGCTGCACCTCTTTAATCGGCATATCCTCACCTTGATAAAGGATCTCCATAATTCTTCCCTCTAAAGGACCAAAAAAACGATTCAATCCCTTTTCATTATATTTAAAAGAAGGAATTTTCATGTTATCACCCCACACTAAGCATTGTAGTGTAATTGAAAATGATAGTCAACTGATAAGATAAATAGGGGAAAATCGTTGTATATTGACTTTGCTTTTGGTAAAAATTATTTCTTTCTTTATAAGAATTTGCTAACCATTTATTGATAAGATAATCTTATGAAAATGGTAAAAAAAATCGTATTATATTTATAGAGACTTTTGTATTATAGTGAAGATAACAACATTTCACTTACTGAACAAACATATAGGAAGAAGGTTTACATGTGATGAAACAAGGAAACAGCCTTCGAACCGATCTCATTCTGATTGCGATAAGCGGTTTAGGTGGATTTCTTTTGTCTTTAACAGGAATGTCTATTGGCTGGATGGTTGGTACATTAATCACAGCAGCTTTTATTGCCATGCGCCGCCCCACCCTGTTTCAGCGTAAAGGAACCAGCACCTTACGTATTCACAGCAGATGGCTGCTCCTTGGTCAATTCATTCTCGGAATCGAACTCGGACAGAAAATGAATATGAAGGTCCTTCACATTTTCGCTGAAAATTGGCTCCCTGTGAGTTTCATGCTCGTCTTTTCTATTCTACTGGCGATGCTCTCAGGCTTTGTCTTATGGAAGCTGAGCAAAACAGATATGCTGACAAGCTTTGTCGGAACTGCCCCCGGCGGTTTATCCGCTATGCCGGGGATTGCCCAAGAGGTGGGAGCAAATACAGCTGTTGTGAGTCTCGTGCAAACGATACGTGTATTAATGGTTGTACTCACTATCCCTTTTACAGTGTTTTATTTAAATACAAAAAACGAAGCGGATGCGGTTGTAGCTACGCAAGGAAGTGCCTTCTCTTCGGGCGTTTTCACCCTGTCAAACATCTCTTGGACCGCTGCACTTATTTTAGGTGCCTGGCTCATGTCACGCCTGGCAGTTCGTCTTCATTTCCCTGCCCCTTGGCTGATCGGCAGCATGCTAGGCGTCGCAGCTCTTCAAGTTGGTGCGGGCGCACTCATAGGTTATGATTTGATTCCTTATTGGCCGGCACAAGCGAACATTGCGTCTCAAGTATTTCTAGGTGCAACCATCGGATCAAAAATGAATAAACAGATGTTTGTTGGACTAAAAAACACTCTCATTGTGGCTGTCGTCAGCTCAGCCGGGCTAATTGCTGCGACTGTCCTCAGCTCTATTGCCATTGCTGAGATCACAGGCATTTCTGTCATTACAGCCATTCTTGCCTTTTCGCCTGGCGGTATTGCAGAGATGGCAACAACAGCGGTCACACTTCACGAGGATTCTACCTTTGTTGTGGCTGTACAAGTCGTCAGAATTATTCTCGTCATTGCAATGCTGCCACCGTTTTTCCGGTTCTTACATCATGTCTGGGCAAAAAGGCAGCCTGATTATAAAGCCGCAAAATAAAAAGAGACGCTTTGCATATGCAGAGCGCCTTTTTTATTCGCTGGTATTCCTTTTGACACCGACGACTTGATCCTTTGAAATGGTGCCAAAATGCCGGCTGTCAAAGCTATGTATTCGGTTATCTCCAACCACAAAGTAATGATTGTTTTTGATTTTATCGTCTCCTGTGATGGCTTTCAGCTGAAAATCTCCTGTCAGGACGTTCCCCATTTTATGTTTTTTCTGCTCTTTTAAATAAGGTTCCTTCTTTTTTTCACCATCGACAAATAACTGATCATTTTCATACTTGATCGTTTCTCCTGGGAGTCCAATGACCCGTTTGATCAAGATTTGATTTTTAGGTCCGTGAAATAACACATAATCAAACCGGCTAATTTTCGTGAGTTTTGGCGAGAACTTATTGATTAATAATTCTGTTCCATCTGTAAAAGTTGGGTCCATACTAACCCCTTCTACTTTGTACGTGACAAACATGAAATTCTTTACTTGGAACAATAAGACGATGCCTGTAATAATCATCAACCATAGCAATGGCTTCTTTTTCATTAAGAGCCTCCTTTGTCCTCACGCTTGCTCATTCGAATGTTCAACCTATTTTCTACTCTCTTTCCAACATACCATAATAACGCGATAACTAGAACCGCAAAAACACTTCTTAACGGATTCTTAACTAAAGCAGAAAGATCATAGCCAATAAAACTAATGATAAAAAGCATGACACACTTGCCAGATAAAGCAGCTAATGAGAATTGCCAAAAGCTAATTCTTGATAAACCCGCTACAACATTGACAGCAGCAGAGGGCGTGAAAGGAAAGCAAAGTAAAATAAATAACGGACCAAACCCTCGCTTCTCCACCCAAAGCATCAATTTTTTAATGGAAGGATGCCTACTGATAAAGTTGAGCATTCTCATCTGTCCAAATTTTCTGATCAGCAAAAAGACAAGAATAGACCCTGCACTTGCGCCAATCCAGGTCAATAAAAAGCCTTCCCAAAGGCCAAATGCATTTGCATTCGCTACAGCAAACGCAACGAGTGGTAAAAACGGAAGAAATGCTTCTATTAAGGGTAGCAATATGGCCACAATCGGTCCAAAGGCCTTGTAGCTTTCAAAAAATGATGTGATATTTTCATGAGTAAATAGGGAAAGAAATGATGTCAACTTCTTTGACTCCTTCAAGGTTTGTCTACTTTTCATTTTACATGGAAAACATAAAAATATACAAATGAATCCCCCTTGAGATTGGTTGACTCATCCGATATAATAAATAAGAACAGGTGTTCCATAAATAAAGAAAGCAGGCTTGGACATGACGAGACTATCAAGAATACAGCTTCAGATGATGGAACAGGCCATCTTTCTTCCAATGGTCATCTCCATCCTCAATCGTGATTTGACTCACTTAAAACAACATCAAACATTTAAACTAAATGAACCATACATTCAGCTTGTGACCTCTGCCTTAAAGGAAGCACAGAAAGCACATTATGAACTGAAGCAGCATTTACGTAAAGAAAAAATGAAGGTACAGCAAATTGAACACGATGAAGGATTTACAACTTATCTATTTATCATGGATGGCTATGAAGAAAAGCATAAATACTTTAATCCACGTATACGCCACCGGGTAGAGGAACTGCTGACTCAGTATTTTCTTCATCAAGCGAACTGAATTTGCTTCATTGTCGCGCTTACCCATTCAAAGCAAAAAGCCTGCCACAGCGGCAGGCTCCTACTTATTTATGATAATTCAAGCTGTTCTCTCAGCTCTGTTCTCACTTCGTCTAATCCAGCGCTATCTAACTCAAAGTAATACACATTCCCAGGCTGATAATCATGGCCCTTCAGCTGAATGGTATCCACTGATTTCAATGAGCTCAATAACGGGAAAAGACCGATAAACTGCTTCATAGTCAGATTGGTTGAGACGTTATCACTAAGTGTATCAATGATGTTATCATATGATGGGATCGAAGAAATGGATTTAGATTTTTCAAAGATGGCTTGAAGTGCTTCCATTTGGCGCTTTCCGCGCATGAGGTCACTGTCTGCCTTTCTCGTTCTCACAAAGGCTAATGCTTCTTCACCATTTAATGTATGGGCGCCTGTCTGCACATGAACTTTTCCCTTTGAATCCTTTTCCATTTGTTTTGCGATACCTTCATCTTCAATCGTGACGTCAATTCCATTTAACTCATCCACAATGTCTTGAAATGCCTTAAAGTTCCCTGAAATCACATAATCTACAGGAATGTTCAGCAGGTTTTCGACCGTTTTGACTGACAAATCTGCACTCCCAAACGCATGGGCGTGGGCGATTTTATCATATCCTCTTCCCGGTATATCAACATAAGAATCACGAGGAATACTGAGGAGCTTGATGGTTTTCTCTGTTCGGTTCACCGCCGCCAGTAAGACCGCATCACTTCTTGCTTCGTCTACCGTTTCACCTGGACGGCTGTCAATTCCAAGCAAGAGCACCGAGAAGCTGTCTTTTCCTGGATCAAAAGCTTTCACACGCTTTTGCGAGGTGTCTCCTCTTTCTAATGACACTTGCGCCTTATCCGACGCTTTTGAAATTTTATAGTAAGCATATCCTGTCACGGACACTGCCATCACCATGACAAAAGCCATGATAAACAGCACGGCTTTCACCCAAGGTCTCAGCCTTCTTTTTGATCTTGTTTTTTCCTTCATCCTTTCCGAACCCTCACTCTATCTTAGTCTATCAATGTAGGTTCAACTATAACATATTTTGATGAAAGTTTCCTGCATGCAACATATTTTTATGAATCCACAATAAAAAAAGCCGCTCAGTATGAGCAGCTTTTCTTCCATTATTTTTGGTCAATTCCTTGTTTTACTTCATCAATCATGGCAGTCAATGATTCAAGGCCGCCGCCAGATAAATACCACATGTCAGAGTTCAAATACACCACATGGTTGTTTTTGACCGCTTTGACTGATTTCACATAATCATTTTCAACAAGCTGTTTCGCAGAAGTTTCTTCTCCGATCGCTGCGCCTCGATCAATGACAAATAAGTAATCCGGATTCGTTTTGACCATGTACTCATATGAAATGCTTTGTCCGTGTTTGTCAGATGGCTCAAGCTTTTGATCTGCCGGCGTGATACCAAACACATCATGGATGAGTCCGTATCTTGACTTAGCACCAAAGGCTGTCATTTTACTGTCGTTGGCCATGATCATTAAACCATTCTGTTTCAACTCTTTTGCCTGTTTCTTTAATGCATCTACTTTTTGATCAATGGCTGCTAGTTCTTTTTTGACTTCGTCTTCCTTATCAAAAATTTCCCCTAACGTCGTGGCATTCTTTTTAAATGATTCCATATAGTTGGCAGTGTCTACATCCATCAAAATCGTAGGAGCAATTTCAGAAAATTCATCGAATGCATCTGATTGACGAGACTGAATAATAATCAAATCGGGCTTAATCTCTGCAATTTTTTCGAAGTTCGGCTCTTTTAAACCGCCGACATTCTCATATTTGTCACCTTCATATTTGGATAAATATTTAGGCACGACTTGTTTTGGTAAAGCTGTCACATCCACACCTAGTTTGTCCAGCGTATCAAGACTTCCCATATCAAACACGACGACTTTTTTCGGGTTTTTCTTGATCTTCACACCATCTTTATTCAGCATGTCTTTTACCGTGACGGTTTCCTCTTTTGTTCCTTCTGTTTTTCCTTGGTTCCCGCAGGCAGCGAGTACAACAATCGCTGTTAATACAGTCATCATCCATATCCATTTTTTCATACTTGATCACCTCTTCATTTTTTTAGGAAAAATATAAGCAAATACGCTCACCGTGAATGACTTCAATCGGTATGCGCATGTCATAAATTTGTTCAAGTGCATCTGTTTGAATCACTTCTTCTACTCCGCCTTCTTTGATCACCTGTCCATCTTTTAAAGCGACGATATGATCGGAATACACAGATGCAAAGTTAATATCATGGAGAACCACAACAATTGTTTTCCCAAGATCTTTGACGAGCTGCTTAAATAGCTTCATCATCTCAACAGAATGATTCATATCCAAGTTGTTTAAAGGCTCATCTAAGAAAATATAATCCGTATCCTGAGCCAGCACCATCGCAATAAAGGCTCTTTGCCTTTGTCCGCCGCTCAGTTCATCTACATATTGATGCTGGATATCGGCAAGCCTCATGTATTGAAGAGACACATCGATCATCTTCTCATCTTCTTTTGTCAGCTGGCCCTGTGAGTAAGGAAAACGGCCAAAGCTGACAAGCTCCCGTACGGTCAGGCGCACACTCATGTGATTGGCCTGCTTTAAAATGCTCATCTTTTTCGCTAGCTCCTGCGGAGGATACGCGCTATATGGTTTGTCCTGTAAATAAGCTGCACCTGTGTCTGGCTGAATCAAGCGGCTCATGATGGACAAAAGCGTGCTCTTACCCGCACCATTTGGACCAATGAGAGAGGTCAGCTGTCCTTTTTTCACACTGACAGTTGTTTTGTGAAGCACTGTTTTTCCGTTATATGTCTTACTGACTCCCTTCATTACGACCATGAACGACTCTCCTTTAAAAGTAAGTAAATAAAATACAATCCGCCTACTAAATCAATCAGGACACTCAGCGGCGTTTGAAAAGTAAATACCTTTTCTACAAGAAACTCCCCGCCTACAAGGGCAATCACACTGATGAAAAAAGAGCCTAGCAGCAAGTACGTATGCCGGTATGTACGAAATAGCTCTCTTGCCACGTTCACGACGAGTAAGCCAAGGAACGTAATCGGTCCGACAAGTGCTGTTGCGATGGACACAAGAACGGCTATCACGATCAGCATCTTTTTTGTGATGCTGTCATAGTCAATTCCCAGATTCACCGCATGCTCCTTCCCAAGTGACATGACATCTAATTTGGAGCGGAATGTCCAAATGTAAAGGCACAGCGCCGCAAATAAAACAGAAGCAATGAGTAAGATATCTGTGTTCATGTGATTAAAGCTTGCAAAGGATTTATCTTGTACGACCTGGTATTCATTTGGATCAATCAGCATTTCCATAAAAGAAGAAAGGCTTTTGAACAATGTCCCAAAGACAATACCAACAAGCAGAAGCAAGAAAATGTGTTTATTTTTGCGTTTGAACATCACCGTATATAACAGCACAGAAAATAGAATCATCAGCCCAACGCAAAGGAAAAAATTCAGGTTTTTATTGACGATCATAAAATTGGTCGAGCCAAACAGATAAATAATCGCTGTTTGCAAAAACAAGTACAGTGCGTCTAAACCCAGTATGCTCGGCGTTAAGATTCGATTGTTGGTCAAGGTTTGGAAGACAACAGATGAAAAGGCAATCGCGCCTCCCGTCAATGTCATCGCCAGCACTTTCTTTAAACGACTTGGCACTGTGTACGGCCAGTACCCCATTTGAAAGGTAATGAAAATCACGATCAGCACGGCTGCAATGGCTGCAATCAGGCATAATGTACGTTTCTTATGCATAGCGTTTCCTCCTTAATAACATGTACAGGAAGATCGCACTTCCGACGATGCCTACCATGAGCCCAACTGAAATTTCATATGGATAAATGATCACCCTTCCGAGCACATCACAAATCAGAACAAAAATGGCTCCTAGTAAGGCTGTATGCGGAAGGCTCTTTTTCAAGTGATCGCCGCGGTAGATCGATACAATATTCGGAATGATTAAGCCTAGGAATGGCAACATTCCGACAGTTAATATGGTGACAGATGTAATCATCGAAACGATCACCAAACCAACCGCCATCACACGTTTATACGTTAAACCTAAGTTGATGGCAAAGCTCTCACCCATACCCGCCACTGTAAAGCGGTCAGCATATAAATACGCGATGATCAATAGTGGAACACTCACATAGAGCAGTTCATAACGCCCCTGAACAATAAGAGAAAAATCCCCTTGAAGCCATGCAGATACGTTTTGGATCAGATCATATTTATAGGCTATAAACGTAGATATTGAACTGACAATCCCGCCAAACATTAAGCCGACTAACGGTACATAGATCGTATCGTTCACCTTAATATGCCGCAGGATTTTTAAGAAAAGAAGATTCCCAGCTAAAGTAAATAGAAACGCGATTCCCATTTTCATGAGCGGGCTCGCATGTGTAAAAACAAGCATTGCTGCTAAAATACCAAGCTTCGCCCAATCCATCGTTCCTGCAGTGGTTGGTGAAACAAATTTATTCCTCGTCATGCTTTGCATAATAAAGCCGCATAAACTAAGGCTCATGCCAGCAAGCACAATACTCATGAGACGCGGGATGCGACTTGAAACTAACGTATGTAATTGTTCATCTGTTAAATGAAACATCTGTAAAATGGACAGATCCTGTACACCGACAAACAGTGATACACATGCCAAACATACAAATAATAAACTTAATTGATACAACTTCATACTGGTTTCTCTCTTTCTATCAAGCTCTTTCCGCTAAAAATGATTATCATTATCAATTAAGCGACAGTTCATATATTATCATATCTAGTAAAATATTCAATAGCAGATTGAGAAAGACGGAAACTCATGAAAAAACAGCCTGCGGCAGCGGCTGCTTTTTCACCATTATTGAATGCTCACTTGAAATTGTCCTTTCAATTCCTCTTCTGCTTCTTGAAATAACTGCCTTACGCTTTCTGCATACTCGCCAAGAGCGTCTTTGCTCGTTTCAAAATTTACCCATGTCAGCTCTATTGGAAGATTTACTTCTCCTGTCAAACAGTCCCATAGGGCATCAAGATTTTTCCCGTAATAGTCAGGAAGGTGTAAAACTGTTTTTAGTTGGTCATGAAGCTCTTCTTGCGACCTGCACGATGCGCCGTCCAGCTGCACTTTTTTCATGTCATCTTCCCCTCTCATGCCTTTATTTTAAACGAACAGAAGGAAAAAGAGAAAGCGGGACTCCTCACTTTTGTTTCTGTCTGACACTTGAGATCAAAAGGATGAGACAAGCAGCCAAAACGACCAAGAAAAAGACGGTTAACACCATCTGGGTCCCGTACAGATCAGCAAAAAGACCGATAAAAACACTCGGAATACCCAGGCCTAAATAGGCAAACAAGTAAAACCCTGCAACGGCTCTAGCTGCCTCCTTTTTCCCCCGTTCGACAATAAGCTGAAGACCACCTAAATAAGTAAATCCATAGCAGGCAGTACCCGCAAGCATCGTTCCGGCAAGCACAAGAAGGATGGACCCGCTATTTGCTCCAAATAGCAAAAGGCCGTATCCGCATGGAAGACAGATAAACCCGGCAAAGAGCGCTACTGTGCTATTCATCTTGCGAACAAAAGGCTGCATCAGGACACCTGCCATATTAATCAAAAAGAGTGCCGGCCCTACCCATAATTCATATCCATTCAATT
Source organism: Bacillus sp. LNXM65 (assembly GCF_002998575.1). Lineage (NCBI taxonomy): Bacteria > Bacillati > Bacillota > Bacilli > Caryophanales > Bacillaceae > Bacillus > Bacillus sp. LNXM65. The sequence goes on from NZ_PVRB01000007.1 coordinate 141,798, forward strand.
TAAGCTGTGCTGGCAAAACCGAAATGACGAGGCCGCACACCGACCACGCGATGGCAATCGCTGCATTCGCCGGCATTGTTCCTTTTGGAAATGTTGGCATGTTCATCATCGGTTTACCTGAATCTCCTTGTACAGGCGGAACGAAAAAGAAGACACCCACGATGGTTAGGATTAAAAGGCCCAGCACAATCCAATAGCTAAGAGGCGCAAGCGACATACGCTGAAAAGAAAGCAGTGCCGTAAAAAGAGCACCGCCCCCAAAGCCAACCGAACTGCATAACGCAATAAAAGTTGGAATCCAGCTTGATTTTTCTGGATATAAAGCAATCAAATAAGCGGTGCATGTGCCAACACTCAGGCCAAGCCCCACCCCTTGCAGCAGCCGGGCCGCAAAGAGCATTTGTATGGTAGGGTGCACGATCATCAATAGGGTAGCACATAACGAAAAGCTTAGCGCGACCAATAAAACCGGTTTGCGTCCAGCCCGATCAGATATGCCGCCAAGAAAAAGCAAGACTGGAATCAGTCCGAAGACATATGCAGCAAATACAAGTGCTGTAGCCGCCTTTCCGTACCCTGCTTGTTCGGCATACAACGTATAAAGGGGCACTTGCAGATTCACAGCGGTCGTAATCATAAAAAGACCAAATAAAACGAATATAAATGGAATGATGGATAGGTGTGCTGTTTCTTCTTTAGATGCAGGGATCATTTGACTCTCTCCTCTAGTCATAAGCATATGAGAACAGTGTACACACCTTTTGGCTTACTTCCTATATCCAAAAATGATGCTATTGACCACTCCATAATTCCGTGTCATCATCATGTTATATGTGACAATGAGAGAAGGTGTCCGATGTATATTTATTTAGACCGCTCAAGTACAACCCCGCTCTGGCAGCAAATCGTGACTGGGATCATTCAACAAATTCATTCACAAAAACTGAATCCTGACGATCAGTTAACACCAACACGGGTATTAGCACAGGAGCTCAATGTATCAAGATCAACTATACAGCTTGCCTATGATGAACTGCTGGCAAGAGGATATGTCAGCACATCTAGAAGAGGCGGTACAAAGGTCATTTCGAGTGACCACTATGCAGCCTCCACTCCCCATCAAAGTGAGCCGCCTTTCCCTCTTCCGGTAAGACCACACTTTCAAGAGGCGGAGAAACAAATGGACCACTGGCTGTCGGCCAATCAATTTCATGAGAAACTCGATATTGATTTTCGACATCAGGAGCCAGCCATCGATGAACATTTTCAAAATATATGGAAACGGTCGCTCACGAAAGCATTACAGCGATTAGATATGAAAGATTGGGGCTATTCCTCCCCGCACGGATTATGGGAAGTACGTTCAGAAATACGCCAATACTTATCTGTAGAACGCGGAATCGATGTAGAAGAAGATCAAATGGTGTTAACAGGTGGCACGCAGCAAGCCATTGATTTGATTTCACAGGTATTGCTTAAAAAAGGAGATACAGTAGCTGTTGAAGATCCAGGCTTTCCTGGGGCAAGGCTTTCATTTATGCATCGTGAAATGAACATTTATCCCGCACCCGTCGATGAAGAAGGAATCATGGTGAATACATTGCCACGGCAAACAAAGCTGATTGCGGTGACGCCCTCCCATCAGCGTCCAACCGGTGTATGTATGAGTGTCAACAGAAGGCAGCAGCTGCTGAAATTTGCTGTCAGCCATCAGTCTTATATACTAGAGGATGATTTTGATGGAGATTATCGTTATCATGGCGGACCGCTTCCTTCATTATTTTCAGAAGCACCCGACCATGTGATTTACATCTTAAGCTTCTCCAAGGTGCTGACTCCCGGCATCCGCCTTGCTGCCATTATCGGCTCCAAAGCGGTCATAAAAGAAAGCGCTTCCCTGCAATCACTCATTCAAAGACAGCTGCCCATTATGGAACAGATCACACTCGCTTCTTTTTTCAGAGAAGGAGAATTCACGCGATATGTCAGGCGAATGAGACAGCTGTATAAAAAAAGACAGGCTGCTATGATGGATGCCCTTTTGACACAACACTTTGACAAGCACTTTCATATCTATGGAACCGATACGGGTCTTCATGTCTTTTTAGAAGGAGCGCCAGACTTTGACGAAAAAGGCAGTATTGAAGCAGCCAAAGCAGCGGGCGTTGGCATTTATCCATTAAGTCCTTATTGTTTTGAGAGCAATCGAAAGGGATTACTGCTAGGCTTCGCCTGTACGGACGAAAACATGATTCAAGAGGGTGTCCGCCGCTTAAAGCAAATACTTTATATGTAAAAAAAGCCTGGAAGTCCGCCTTCCAAGCTTTTTTACGTTGATTGCTGAATGCGGCCTACTTCTTCAATAAATGCAGCTGTCTGCTGCAATCCATCTTGCAGATGATGGGTAGCGGAAATAAACAGCTTTTCTTGACCTGGGTGCTTTAATAGCTGCTCCACCTGACCGATTCCTTTTTCAAATGAATGAAGACCTGTCTTTAATTGTTGATCCGCCTTTTGATAAGCGGCTGGAACTTCTTGATGAGCAAGCCCCTTTTGAATCACACGATCAAAGGCTTTCGTCGCTTTTTTCAATTTTTTATTTACTTGGATCTTTCCATGTCCATCTGAAATAAATTGGTCGGTCATGTTTTCATAAGCTTCATTTAACTCATCCATATAACGCTGAACCCATTGTTCATACGCAGCTTCTTTTGTGTCTTGTTTTGAAGGCGATTGACCTGCTTGCTGACAGGCTGCTAGTAATATCACTGTCAAGGTGAATAACAGCATCAAATGCGATTGTTTTTTCATACAGAGCCTCCATTTCTTATTCCCATTCGTTCATATCGGTCAAAATAGGAGTATCCTTTACCACATACGAACACTTTGCAAGAAATGATTTCTTTTATTGTAACAGACGGCTCGTGTCACTTCTGCGATTTATGAGTAAATGGATGAAAATACGTCTAAGGATCCACATTTTCCTGTCATTTGATTGACAGTCTACCGATACACTTAATAGACGACTGGATATATGGATTTGGTTTCAATAAGTTCATGGTGGATGTTTTCTAATGAAAAGAAATACTTCGTTCGTGTCATCATGATGATGCCAAACGAAGTCGCCTTGTATTTTCCAAGTCTTAAATTATACATCCTGTTGATTTATTGAAGTTTACCTTTACAAGCAATCTCAAGCTCTTCGACTACTTCACCATCTTGAATGAGATATGCTTTTTCATGGAGATTGACAGCGGGACAAATATGATTTGGAATGATTTGCACCTTCTCACCGATCTGGACAGTCTGACGGAAGCCTTCGTGATAGATGATGGCATGCTCATCAAATACACTTGAAACAAATACATCATCATAGTCTTTTACTTTGCCTAGTCCTTTTGTTTTCGTCAGCCCTTTTGTACGGGTTTGAGCCGTGAGCCCTTTGGCTCCAACATCTGTAATGACACGGGCCTTTGTTGGCTTACTGATCACCGTCGTCAGCACAGCTGCCGCACAATGTGAAAAAGTGCCGATCCACATTGGATTGAGAGGCATCCATGAAGATGTAAGTGCCTGGTCTGATTTCGGTGACTCCCTTTGGAATATCAAATTGAAATAAGAACGGCGGTGTTGATCCTATGCTCACTACCTCTAGCAGCATGCCTGTTTCTTTCGCAATCTGTGCAAACTGAAGCGTGCGATTCACAGCGTCTTCGTATAATGTGTGACAATGCGCTTTACTTTCCGCCTTATATGTATGTCCATCATGAGAAAAAATCCCCTTTAAATGAACGAAGTCACATGTTTGAATCGCCTGCAAGATTTGACGGAAATCACTCTCTTCAATGACACCAGATCTTTCTTCTCCAACTTCTATCTCAATTAGAACCTCCGCTTTTTTCTCTGCTCCACGAAAGACATGTTCAATTTGATGCACATGCTCTACACAATCTATTCCAAATGAAATTTGTATCGACTCTGCCAGCTTTCGAATTCGCTTGAGCTTTGTCTCGCCTACAATTTGATTGGCGATAAAGATATCTGTCAGCCCATGCGCCGCCATTACTTCCGCTTCTCCTACTTTCGCTACAGTTAAGCCAGATGCGCCCATCTCCTCCTGCACCTTCGCAAGACTAGGTGTTTTATGTGTTTTCGTATGAGGACGCAGTTTGACTTGCTGACGGTCCGCATACTGCTGCATAGCAGCTAGATTCTCCATCATTACCCGTTTATCAATTAATAGCGCCGGTGTATCTAGTTCATCATAAGTCATTATCATATCCCCTTTCACTGCTGCTCGTTATATAAATTTTTATACGTTATAGTTGAATTATATAATTTTTTATATAATTATCAATGTTTTTTTCTTCGAGAAAGAAAGACGATATGCTAAACCCTCGCTTCATAAGGAGTCCAGCGGCTGTCCTGCCGCTGGTTTTAGTTAATATCTGTTCCGAAGCTCCCTTAATATAAAATCGTATACAAGGTTGAGCTGTTGTTCCTTTGGATACAGCATAAATTCTTGTTTTTTAGGAAGACCTCCATCAAGGCGATCTTGAAATTTCGTTCGGAGATACGCTGTTCTGTGCACCTGACTCTCAAATGATTTATATGAGACATCGAGTTCGACGGTTTGCTCATTTGTAAAGATGACCACCGTGTCTCCGAGGGATGATTCCTGGAAGGTATGAATGTATTTGTGGGAGATCCAGCCGCACTGAGGACGGTTGGATGAATAGGTTGGGAAGAAATACAAATGATTGGATGAGTCAATCACAATTGGAGGCTTGTGAGATATTCCTGTTACTTCATATGTTCCCGCTTTTCTGCCCGCATAGCTTGAGCCGAAGAATCTGCAACTGCGTTCAATAATTTGCAGGGGCTTTAATTCAACGTAAAAGCTTGTCTCTCTTTCTATGACTTTTGAATATACTCTTTTTCCTTCTTCAACCGGAAGGACCGCCATTGTTGTTTGATTAATGACGTATGAATCTAAAGGTGTTTCACTAATTCCTGACACTTCATTTCCTCCTGTGTTAATTTTTGGTTATTTTAGATACTATTAATCTATCACCAACATATAAGAAACGACAGGATTTTTTCAAAATTTATTAAAAATCATCTTTTTATCGTATTTTTTAGTCCATTCGATCTATCGAAAAGCCTTTTTTAATGATATATCACATCCTGTCGATCGGACAAGAGATGTCGATTTCGCTCAAAAATAAATTGTCTAAAAATTATAAATTCTTGTTGATTTTTTCTCCGCCAATCCATATACTATAAAAAAGGCATCGGGGGGATTCTTTATGAAAGAGAAAAAAACGTATGCTGAGCTCATGAAGTCCCGCAACACCCAAAAAACCGAAGAAAACGGCGTCACTATTTTAGACATCTATATTCAAATGGTTTTAGATGAGGCGCTTTATAAACAGCGCTTAACCTTCCTTAGAGAAGAGATTGATAAGGCGCTGGATCAGCGTGATGTAAAGCGATTCAACGACCTGTCAGCTCAATATGCAGAACACTGCTTACATCAATCATGATGATTTTACTTGCGGCAAAGAGACAGCAACTCGTCTCTTTACCGCAAGTTTTTTGTTTATCCATTTAAAATGGTTCCGCCATTTACATGCAGGATTTGTCCATTCATATAAGAGGAGTCTTCGCTCGCTAAAAACAAATAGCTCGGCGCAAGCTCTACTGGCTCACCAGGACGTTCCATTGGAACATCTCCGCCAAATTCTGAGACTTCCTTTTCCGTAAAGGTCGATGGAATGAGCGGTGTCCAAATAGGCCCTGGGGCTACCCCATTCACTCTGATCCCCTGTTTAATGAGCGATAAAGATAATGATCTCGTAAATGTCACGACTGCCCCTTTTGTAGATGAATAGTCGATCAAGGTTTCATGCCCTTTATAGGCTGTAACAGATGTGGTATTAATGATACTGCTTCCTTTCTTTAAATGAGGAAGAACCGCTTTTGTTAAATAAAACATGGCAAAAATATTCGTTTGAAATGTTCGAAGAAGCTGATGCGAGGTAATCTGTTCAATGCTTTTTTGCGGATGCTGTTCCCCGGCGTTGTTCACCAAAATATCGATGGAACCGAAAGCATCTTTCGTTTTTTTGACGACCTCGTTTGAAAACGCCTCATCTCCTAAATCACCTGCAATTAAAATGGCGCGGCCTCCCGCCTTTTCAATATAGTCCTTCGTTTCCTCTGCATCGCGGTGTTCACTCAAGTAAACAATGGCGACATTGGCTCCTTCCTTCGCAAACAAGACCGAGACTGCTCTTCCGATCCCGCTGTCTCCACCTGTCACAATGGCTGTTTTCCCTGCTAACTTTTTATCCGGCACCTCTCGATCAAAAACAGGTCTAGGGTTCATTTTATATTCCAGACCTGGACGTTCATTTTGATGCTGAGGCGGCAATGTTTTCTTCGGCTGCTTTGTTGACACGTCTGTCCACTCCTTCCTTTTATCTTGTTTATTTTTATGTGTTGGCTATTTTTTTATGTATGTCAAACTAGTTTCCTTACGAATGTATGATTTTCATCATTGTGGAAAAATTATACACAACAAGTCACTAACTGGAGGCGACAATATGGAGCAAGAACATAAAGGATCGGAACAGGCAAAATCGTTATGGATAGCAGAAAGTCAGAAGCATTCTTTTCCTGCTGTACATGAGGATCTCACAGCAGATGTCATCATTGTTGGCGGCGGCATTACCGGTATCGCTACTGCGTTTGAAATGACAGAGCGCGGGCTGGATGTCATCATCATTGATGCCGATCAACTGCTGCAAGGTACGACCGGACATACGACAGCTAAGATTACCTCACAGCACGATGTGTACTACCATGAGCTGATTCAGCAAATTGGCATGCCCAAAGCTCGATTGTATGTAGAAGCAAACGAGAAAGCAAAAGAGCTGATTCAAGCTCGTGTCAAAGAGTACGACATCGATTGTCAGCTAGAGATAAAAGATGCTTACCTTTATACAAAGGAAGAAAGCGGTGTAAAAAAGTTAAAGAAGGAATTAGATGCCTACAAACAGCTTGGGATTGACCGAGAATGGAAAACAGCGCTTCCTTTTGATGCTGACATCAAAGCTGCCCTAGCAATGACGCAGCAGGCACAGTTTCATCCCCTTCATTATCTAAATGCACTAATCGACCAGCTCCTAGAGCGAGGTGTACGTATTTATGAACAGACAACTGCTGTTGACGTGAAAGAAGGAAACCGGCCTGCTGTCGTCACACAAGACGGACATCACCTGACAGGACGCTATATCATTTCCTGTTCGCACTTCCCTTTTTATGACGGGAAAGGACTTTATTTCACACGAATTCACCCAGAACAATCTTATGTGGTAGCAGCCAAAACAACGAAGCCGCTTCCAGACGGGATGTATTTAGGAATCGACCAGCCTGCTCATTCTTTAAGAACCGCAGAATGGCATGGTGAGGAAGTGGTTCTCATCGGAGGAGAAGGCCATAAAACTGGACAAGGCGGGGTTGAATCTGCTCACTATGAAGGATTAGAAAGGTTTGGAGACGCCACCCTTGGAATTGAAGAGGTGCTGTATCGCTGGTCGACACACGATATGGTCACAATGGATCAAATCCCTTACATTGGCCGCCTGACCAAACACCACCAAAATATCTTCGTTGCAACCGGTTTTAGAAAATGGGGCATGACGACAAGCCATGTCGCAGCCACTCTTATCGGTGATTTGATTGAGGGAAAATCGAATCCATACGAATCGATTTTTACGCCATCAAGACCTGTTTCTGACTCTTTCGTCAAAGATTTTATTAAAGAAAACAGCAATGTCGCTGCCAAGCTGATCAGTGGTAAATTAAAACGAACCGATCAAACAATTGATGATTTAAAGCCAGGTGAAGGCGGTATTGTATCTTACGAACATAAAAAATGCGGCGCCTTTAAATCAGAGGACGGGAATATCTTTCTTGTGGATACAACGTGTACTCACCTAGGCTGTGAAGTCGCTTGGAATAATAGCGACCACACTTGGGATTGCCCGTGTCACGGCTCACGTTTTTCCATTACTGGAGAGGTAGTAGAAGGCCCAGCAAAGAAACCACTAAAAAGGTCTTATAAAGAACAGTAAAATTTTACTGATTCCCTTTAAAAAATCCAATATTATCCGATAAATAATATAAAGTCTGATAATTTGTGATGATTATGGGGGGACCAAAACATTGTTATTTAAAAAAGAGACGAAAAGAAAAAACACTGCTTTTTTCACACAGCAGGATGATGGGATAAAACGAATCAACTTTTTAAACAATACGGATATCGCGAAACAAATCAAAATGATAGACCTGACGCAGCATGACCTCTTTATTCTAAAACAGCTCAATCCAATTGTTCAGGAGGATATTGCACATATCGTTGATAAATTTTATAAAAATTTAGAAGTCGAATCTTCCTTGATGCATATCATTCAAGATAATAGTTCTGTCGAACGTTTGAAAAAAACACTCCGCATTCATATTAGTGAAATGTTTGCAGGTGTGGTTGATGAAGCCTATGTGGCAAAACGAATTAAAATTGCGCAAGTTCATTTACGGATTGGCCTCCAGCCTAAATGGTATATGGCAGCATTCCAGGATCTTCTGCTATCGATTATGGATTTATTTGCTCAGCATATCCAAGATTTCAAAGAATATCAGACAGCAGTCAAAGCGACGACGAAAATCTTAAATTTAGAGCAGCAGCTTGTCCTGGATACATTCCAAAATGAATATTCTAAAATTCGTGATGAAGCAGAACAGCAGCAGCAGGAGCTTCATACAAAAATCACAGAAACATCAAATTCGCTTGCTTCTCTCTTCTCAAACACAACAAATGCAGTGGACAAGCTTGTATCAAAATCTGATGAGATGGCGGACATGTCGCAAGCTGGAACGCAAATTTCAGCACAGGTCGAGGAAAAATCGATCGGCGGTAAAAAAGAATTAGAAATTCAACAAACACAAATGAACCAAATTGATGGCAGCATGACAAAGATTGAAACAGAAATTAAGCGTTTAGAAGAAATCGCCAAACAGATTGAACAAATCTTTGGGATTGTCACAGGCATTGCAGAGCAGACGAATTTGTTATCTTTAAATGCCTCAATCGAATCTGCACGAGCTGGTGAACATGGTAAAGGCTTTGCTGTCGTCGCAAACGAGGTTCGTAAATTGTCAGAGGACACAAAGAAAACGGTTTCAACCGTGTCTGAACTCGTCAACAATACCAATTCACAAATCTCCATTGTGTCTCAGCACATTGGGGACGTGAATTTACTCGTGACAGACAGTAAAGAAAAAATGACTCAAATCAATTCGCTCTTCGATGATATCGTCAGCAGCATGAACTTAAGTAAAAACCAAAATGGAAAAATTGAAATCGACCTTCAAACCTTCCTTAACGAATTGAAGGAAGTCAAACAAACGGTGTCCCAAGTTGCCAGCTCAGTCGAATCCTTAACAAGTCTCACAAATCGCTGATCCAGTCTTTTTTTTTCTGCTTTAGTATAATAGAAGAAAAGATAGAAAAGGCGGGATTTGCTTGACAACAATTTGCCTAGTCAGACACGGGGAAACAGATTGGAATGCAGCGAAACGAATTCAAGGACGAACAGATATCCCTTTAAACGACACTGGTAAATGGCAGGCTGAACAAACGGGACTTTACTTAAAGAATGTCCATTGGGATGTTGTCATTTCCAGTCCACTCACAAGGGCAAAAGAAACGGCTCACTTGATTTTAAAACATGTAGATGCGCCTCTTGTCATCATGGATGATTTCATTGAACGTGATTATGGTGACGCTGAAGGCATGTCGTTTGAGGAGCGCCAAAAGCTGTTTCCAGATAAACAGTATCCAAACATGGAGCCGCTTGAGGCGATTCAAGATCGAATGGTAGAAGGCATTGAGAAAGTCAGAGCAGCCTATCCAAATCAACATGTCCTGATCGTGGCACACGGCGCTGCTATCCATGCTTTACTTACCACCTTAGCGGATGAACATCTGGGTCTAGAGAACACGAGACTTGTCAATGCTTGCTTAAATTATGTGGAATGGAAAGATGGTGAATGGAAGGTCCTTGATTACAACGTGGTCAGCCATTTAACTCAATCCTCCCCTTCTTAAAGAACCTGTTATTGTAACAGGTTCTTTTTAAACGACAAAAACAAAATAAAATAATATTTTTTATATCGAAATTCGAAATAGATGTTAGACGTTTCTACCTATTTTAAGGCTTTTCGGGTATCGAATATTTGTCCGAAAATGGATCATAAGAAAAAAAGCACACTTCCTTTTTAATAGATAACCGCTGAAACAGTAGAACAAACATATTTTCCCAACGTTTCCAAGTGACTTAATTCCCCAATTTTCGCTAGGACTTTCACAAAAATTCGGGTCTACTCTTATTTGCCTACTTCCCTTAAACTGAATATACAGAATAATCAAACGAATCATTCTTATAGACTACGAATGATTATTCTGAAATAAGAAAAAAGGGATGTGGATTGTGCGTGAAAAAGAAAAATGTAATGACAAGTGTTTTATTGGCTGTCCCTCTTCTGTTTTCAGCAGGGTTTGGAGGCTCCATGGCAAATGCCGAGACGGTCTCAAAGTCAGATAGTGAAAAGAGCTATATTGTCGGCTTTAAAGCCTCTGCCACCACAAACAGCTCTAAGAAACAAGCCGTCACTCAAAATGGCGGAAAACTAGAAAAGCAATATCGTCTTATTAATGCCGCACAAGTAAAGATGTCCGAACAAGCCGCAAAAAAACTTGAACATGACCCTAGCATTGCTTACGTAGAAGAAGACCACAAAGCAGAAGCATATGCACAAACCGTCCCTTATGGAATCCCTCAAATCAAAGCTCCAGCTGTACACGCTCAAGGTTATAAAGGTGCTAATGTCAAAGTAGCTGTCCTTGATACTGGAATCCACGCTGCACATCCTGACTTAAATGTTGCAGGCGGTGCCAGCTTCGTCCCTTCAGAGCCAAATGCCACCCAAGACTTTCAATCACATGGAACTCACGTAGCCGGAACCATTGCTGCCCTTGATAACACAATTGGTGTTCTTGGGGTCGCTCCAAGTGCTTCCCTATATGCTGTTAAAGTATTAGACCGCAATGGCGACGGACAATACAGCTGGATCATTAGCGGTATTGAATGGGCTGTAGCCAATAACATGGATGTCATCAATATGAGCTTAGGTGGACCAAACGGTTCAACAGCGCTTAAAAATGCCGTTGATACAGCAAATAACCGCGGAGTCGTTGTTGTGGCGGCCGCAGGTAATTCAGGTTCCACTGGCTCTACAAGTACAGTTGGCTATCCAGCAAAATATGATTCTACAATTGCCGTTGCCAATGTAAACAGCAGCAATGTCAGAAACTCGTCTTCCAGCGCAGGTCCTGAATTAGATGTTTCTGCACCTGGTACTTCTATTTTAAGTACAGTACCAAGCAGTGGATACACATCTTATACTGGAACTTCTATGGCGTCTCCTCATGTAGCAGGAGCAGCAGCGCTTATTCTTTCTAAAAATCCGAACCTATCAAATTCACAGGTTCGCCAGCGCTTAGAAAACACGGCAACACCGCTTGGTAACTCCTTCTATTACGGCAAAGGGTTAATCAACGCTCAAGCGGCTTCTAACTAAACAAGCGCGAAAAAAATCCGGCTGATCCAGCCGGTTTTTTTATTTATTGCTTCCTCGACGTTTCCTCTTTTTCCGCTGCATTTTCCATCTCCATGATTCTCTCCATCATGGTTGGGTGTCCATAGCGGAAGACCTTCACTAAAAGCGGTGGATTCACCTGAGACAGCCCTGATTTTGCAAGCTTTTGAAAAGACGTCACCCCTGACTCTCCGTCTTTTGTCAGGTTTACCGCATATTCGTCAGCTGCTCGTTCTTGATGTCTTGAAACTGCATTTGTAAAAGGTGAAGTTGCAAATGACAGCATCGATACGATAATGAGAAGAAGCGGAAGAGCAGCGATGTCGTTTGACACCCTCAGCCGAAATGGAACTGCTCCCTTTTGATAAAAATAAAAATAGAGACGGTCAATCGCAAAAAATCCGGCAAGTGACAGCACTAGATATCCTGCTAATCCTATATAGACATGCTTCATGACGTAATGTCCCATTTCATGTGCCATAATAAATAAAATTTCGCGATCTTTCAGCTTTTGCAGTGTCGTATCCCATAACACAATACGCTTATTTTCACCAATCCCTGTGACATAAGCATTCATTGTATTCGTTTTCTCAGACATATTGACCTCATATACATGATCTGCCGGGATATGTGCTTTGTCTGCAAGCGTTAAGATCTTGTTCTCAAGAGCTTGATCCTTTAGTGGATAAAAATTGTTATATAACGGATCAATGACGACCGGCTGTATAAAGAAGAGAAATAGCGTGAAGGGGACTGTCAAACACCAAGCATACAGCCACCAACGCTTTCTTCTTTTTTGAATGAGCCAAAAGAATACAATAGCACATAGGGCAAGAAGTGGATATTGAATCCAGAAATCCAGTATTTGATCTTTAAACCAGCTTGCCGTACTTTGAGCAGATACTCCGTAGTGCAAAGACAGCTGATAGCCAATCCACTTAATGGGCAATGAAATCAGCATTGTCAAAAGCGACAACACAAACACATATACAAGTTTGCTTAAAAATGTGAAACGAGCTGCTGCCAGGCTCCAGTCTGCTATTTTTCGTGAAAACCCTGAAATGAGCAGAAGAAAAAAAACATACCAATCTAATGGAATTGTCATGAAATACAGCAGATTACGTATGTTCGAGAAATTCTCGCTGATGACAAGTTCATGGCTTGTCATAAAGGTATGCGGATCTGCACTTGTTCCTTTTACACTTTCAGGAACCGATGAATCCCCAAATAGAAACAAATAAGAATAAATAAAAAGACCGTACAATATGTAAGCTACCGTTGCAAGAGCTACCCATTTACGTACTCGCACTGGTCAGCCTCCTTTCCATCCCTCTCTCTATTCTAATCAACCATTTTTTTGTTTAGAACCTGTCTCATGTGGCTCCATCATAGCATGCCCCATCTGAAAAAGCTTTCGCGAAAAAAATGATTATGCTACTCGAAAATCGGAGATGCTACATATAAAACAGAGAGTTGGAGGATTAAAATGAAGAAAATCCTTGCAGGAGTTGTGATCTTTGGACTTTTACTCATTACCTTCTTTTATGTGTTCAGCCGGACGAGCGAAATCTTTGATGAGAATCGAGCAGAAAAATTGCTGCTTTCACCTGCAAACGAGTCCATATCTTATGAAATAGATGATAAGGACACAGCAGAAGATTTAATAGAAGAATTAAACAAAGGCAAACAAACAAGCAATCATCTTAAGAAAAATTTAAAGGAACCAGATTATATCGCCAAGGTGATGTACGGCCGAACAAACGGCACCACCTTTCAGCTCTGGACGAGCCGATCACAGGTCGTTTTTTTAGTAGATGGGACTTATTATGAACTGAATCAAAAACAGTCTAATTCTTTTCAGAAACAGCTAAAAGAAGCGATTCAAAAGAGTTAAAATTTTATTTTAGCCCTTTGTCTTCTTTTCAGCGTGATAGAAAACCTTTTCAGACCTGAATGCGAGGGTTTGTCTACACGCTGAGGGAGCCTCCTCATAAGAGACTCCCTTTTTTTATTTACTTTCCTCTGCTTGATACTTTTCCTTTAGTGCTCTTCTTAAAATTTTACCTGTTGTGTTCTTTGGAATATCATCTATGAAATGGATCGTTTGGGGCTGCTTATATTTCGCTAAAAAGCGTGAACAATGTGTGATGATGTCTTCTTGATTGATGTGAGCATGTTTCTTAGGGGAAATGTAACAGACGACAGCTTCTCCGGTGTTCGGGTCTGGCACACCGATGACGACGGCTTCTGCTACAGCTTCATGTTGATAAAGCACTTCTTCTACTTCTCTTGGATAAACATTATACCCGCCAACGAGAATCATATCCTTTTTCCGATCGACAATATAAATGTATCCTTCTTCATCTCTTCTCGCTAAATCACCGGTATACAGCCAGCCGCCTCTTAGTGCAGCTTCAGTATCTTCTGGCATTTGATAATAGCCTTTCATAATGTTTGGTCCTTTTGCTATCAGCTCTCCGACTTCATTTGGACCGACTTCTTCTCCCAGTTCATTCACGATCTTATTCTTCACATTCATAATGTCGGTCCCAACTGAACCGGGTTTTCTTTTTCCATCAAGAGGATTGAATGCAGTTACTGGAGAAGCCTCTGATAATCCGTAACCCTCCAGCACCGTGACACCAAATTTTTTCTCAAAACCGTGAAGTAAGGCAACAGGCATTGAGGCACCGCCAGATATACAAATCCTCACTGAGGACATCGCTTCCTCGTGCCCTTCCTGGCGGTACAAATAGTTATACATAGTCGGAACACCAACAAATAACGTTGGCTTCTCTTTTTCCATCATACGCAAAAGCTCCGATGGGCTGAAATGCGGCATGACATAAATGGTCGCGCCATGAATCAATGGTGCATTCATACAAACCGTTAAACAAAATACGTGGAACATCGGCAAAGCGGCAATGACCTTGTCCTTTTCATCAATGGATAGGTACTCAGCGACGTCTCTGGCATTTGAATAAAGGTTGAAATGAGTCAGCATCGCACCCTTTGGTTTTCCTGTCGTGCCAGATGTAAATAGAATAACTGCCGTATCGTCCTGATGAATAGAAGGATGCACGTTCTCTTTCGCATGACCAGACACAAGCTTTCCAAAGAAGACAAGACGATCAGATACTTCCTTAAAACTTGATCTGCATGCAGATTCATTTTCTGCACAAATAATCACTCGTTCAATAGACGGAAGCTGTTCGTACACCTGCTCGTACACTGGCAGTAGCTGTTCAGGGGCAACAATCCCTTTTACATCACCTGTAATCAGCATATAGCCAATTTCACTAGGTGTGTATGTTGGATTGACTGGTACTACGACAAGTCCTGCCTTTAAGGCACCAAAAAAAGAAATGACAAAATGCGGTGAATTTCCTAAAATAAGCGCGATATGATCCCCAGCTTGAAACCCTTCGTTGACTATTCCATCTGCAAATCGCTCGATACTTGTCATCAGCTCTCGATAGGTCCACTTATTTCCTTCAAAGATCAATGCGATATTTTCTCCTTTCGTCATCGCCGTCTGCTCTAGATTTTTGATCAAATCCATTCTCCCACCCCTTACATGTCATCAATGAATGAATAGCCATTCATTTTATAGCCAAACATTCCTCCTTTCTATTATAATAGACAATCGAAAAAATCCACAAGATCAAATGTGAATCGCTTTCATTTCTTTCAATCAAAAAAGCACCGCTATCTCTAGCCGTGCCGTGCTTGTCCCTTTTAATAAATCAAATCAAGAAAATCCTCTTTTGATACGTTGCCGAAGTAGTGGCGCATATCCATATCTTCTAATACGCCGCTGATCGTTTTGCGATCATATTGCTCCCCAATGAGTCTTTTTTCAATATCAGCAATATCCCCTACACCAAAGAAATCACCAAAGATTTTGCAGTCTTGGATGATGCCTTTTTTCACTTCTAATCGAAGATCAATGGAGCCGGCTGGGAATCTTTTAGAATGCTGTAAATTAAATTTCGGTGAACGGCCGTAGTTCCATTCCCATTTTTGATATCGATCCCGAGAAATCTCGTGAATCTTTTCCCAATCCTTCTCAGTCAACTGATATTGAGGGACATCCCCATTCGTATCGAAAATGTAACTTAGAAGAATTTTTCTAAATTCTTCTGTTGTCATCTTTTGATCCATCAATTCACTAATATTGGCAACCCTGCTTCTAATGGATTTAATGCCTTTTGATTCAATCTTTTCTTTTTTCACATTTAAAGCCGAAACGACATGTTCGATTTCTGAATCAAATAGCAGCGTGCCATGGCTGAAAATACGTCCTCTTGTAGCGAACTGGGCATTTCCAGAAATTTTTCGCCCATCTGCCATGATGTCATTTCTCCCGCTTAATTCCGCTTTGACACCAAGCTTTTCAAGCGCTTTGATGACTGGCTCGGTGAACTTTTTGAAGTTATGGAAGCTGTCCCCATCGTCTTTTGTGATAAAGCTGAAGTTTAAGTTTCCTTTGTCATGGTAAACTGCGCCACCACCAGACAGGCGGCGGACAACTTTGATGCCGTTGTCTTCTACATACTTCGTATTGATTTCTTCTATTGTATTTTGGTTCTTTCCAATAATAATCGACGGCTGATTGATGTAAAACAGCAAATACGTTTCATCAGGATCTAAATATTTTAAGCAATACTCTTCTATTGCCAAATTAATCATTGGATCATAATGTTGTTCGTTATCGATAAACAGCATCTCTATCTTCCTTCCTTGTTCCATCTAAGCCCTGAATGGGCAAGCTGTATATTGCCAGTATATAACGCCTGTGCTTCATTGACTAGGTCTTTATGACGACCAAAATGGGGCAGATGCGTGATGATGAGTTCCCCAACATTTGCTTCCTTTGCAAGCTTGCCCGCCTCTGTACTGTTCATATGTCCTGCACTCGATCCGTCCTGTCCAGCATAAAAATTGCTTTCAGCAATCAGTAGATCTGCATCCTTGCTAAATGGGATAAATGCGTCCTGATAACTTGAGTCTGCTGTATACACCACCACAGCATCCCCTGCCTGAATTCTCATAGCATAGCATTCTGCCGGATGAACCGTTTTCAAAAAATCAATTTGAAATGGACCAATTTGAATACCCTCTTCTGGCTGATAAGCCTCTGCCTTAGTATGTACATCATCCGCAAGTCGCCCAAATGCTTTTTGATCACCTGTATGTCCATAGATCGGAAGCGGACCGCTGCTTTTTCCTAAATGATATCCCACTAGCTTCGCATATTGGAGTGGTCCGATATCCGCAATATGATCGTGGTGATAATGAGAAAGGAGAACAGCATCTAGTTCTTCTATATCAATGTATTGCTGCAGTTTGGAAAGAACACCGCTCCCGCAGTCTACAAGCAGACGAAAGCCATCTGATTCAAAAAGGTACCCTGACGTCGCTTCACCAGCGGCCGGAAACCCTCCGTAGCATCCAATGACAGTTAATTTCATCGTCATTTTTCCCTCCTTTTCTAAAAATCCCCTTCTTACAATATACCCATTTTTCATGAAAAAAGCATTCTTCTTGCCTATTGTTACAAAACAGATTGACAATTATTAATCTGTTATAATACAATAATAGCAACAAAACGTATTGGAGGATGACAAATGCTAGGAAAAATCACTGAGTTTTTTAGAAATTTGCCCTCAAAGAAATGCTCAAAATGTGGAAATGATTTAATGGAACAACACGAGTGTTACGGTAATGAATGTGAGGAATGCTCACAAGTAAGTTATCTTAAATAAGGTAAAAAATTGAATTAAAAAGCACTTTTTTCCTCCATCGTCAGTTGGAGTCAAAAGTGCTTTTTATTTTTTCTGAAAAATAGGTAAAAAGGTAAAACCCTTGTCCTAAAAGGGTTTTTTAGTATTTTTATATGATGAGTTTTAGTTCTGAAGACACTTTTTATTGACTTGAATCAATAAAGGAGGTTCTAAATGTTCATTTTTTCAAACAATTTTGTATTTTCTTAATATAATTTAATCGTGGACGAGCCTCTTTAATTTTAGTTATACTTTAATTCATATATTAAAACTTAATATGATGGGAATATTCCTTTAATGAATATGTTAGGGAGGAAATCTATGAAAAAATTAAAATTTGGATTAGCTACACAAATCCTAATCGGTCTTATTCTCGGTGTCGTTGTTGGGGCAATCTTTTTCGGTAACCCAGGCGTTGAGACTTATTTAAAACCAATTGGAGACTTCTTCTTAAGACTCATTAAGATGATTGTTATACCAATTGTTGTATCTAGCTTAATTTTAGGTGTTGCAGGTGCCGGTGATGGTAAAAAAGTAGGGAAACTTGGTTTTAGAACTATTCTTTATTTTGAAATTATCACAACATTTGCGATTATTCTTGGTCTTGCGCTTGCAAACTTTGTTCAACCTGGTGCAGGCGTTGACTTTGGAAATACGGAAAAACAAGATATTAGCCAGTATGTTGAAACGGAAAAAGAGCAAAGCAGCAAATCAGTTGCTGATACGTTCCTTCATATCGTTCCAACGAACTTCTTCCAATCATTGGCGGAAGGTGATTTGCTTGCGATTATTTTCTTCACTGTGTTATTTGGTCTTGGCGTTTCAGCCATTGGTGAACGCGGCAAACCAGTGCTCGCCTTCTTCGAAGGTGTATCACACGCCATGTTCCATGTCGTCAATGTTGTGATGAAAGCTGCACCATTTGGTGTCTTCGCACTCATTGGTGTGACTGTATCAAAATTTGGTCTTGAATCTCTTATTTCATTAGGTAAGCTTGTAGGTCTTGTTTATTTTGCGCTCGCTCTCTTCCTTATCGTTGTATTCGGAATTATTGGAAAGATGATTGGCGTCAATATTTTCAGATTTCTTGCTTACATGAAAGACGAAATGCTTCTTGCCTTTAGTACATCCAGCTCTGAAACAGTTTTACCAAGAGTCATGGATAAAATGGAGCGCATTGGATGTCCGAAGGGAATTGTTTCTTTCGTTATCCCAATCGGTTATACGTTTAACCTAGACGGCTC
This sequence comes from Bacillus sp. LNXM65, assembly GCF_002998575.1. Taxonomy (NCBI): domain Bacteria; kingdom Bacillati; phylum Bacillota; class Bacilli; order Caryophanales; family Bacillaceae; genus Bacillus; species Bacillus sp. LNXM65. Next base: position 160,552 of record NZ_PVRB01000007.1, read on the forward strand.
CGTACTGTATCAAGCTATTGCTGCGCTTTTCCTTGCACAGGTATATGGCATTGACCTCACGATCGTCCAGCAGCTCACACTTGTTCTTGTACTGATGGTGACATCTAAAGGAATGGCTGCCGTTCCTGGCACTTCCTTTGTTGTATTACTCGCAACATTAGGAACGATCGGTGTACCTGCTGAAGGTCTTGCATTTATTGCAGGTGTGGATCGTATCATGGATATGGCGCGAACAGTTGTTAACTTAACAGGAAATGCACTTGCAGCTGTTGTGATGTCTAAATGGGAAGGACAATATGACCCTGAAAAAGGACATCGCGTGATGACTGGACAAGAAGTACCTGAACCGACACAGCTTTCAAGCTAACGAAAAAGAACCCCATCTATCGGGGTTCTTTTTTTATGCCGTGATTAATTCTGATTGAACATAGTGATAAAGGAGATTCGCTGTATGGACGAGAGAATCTTCATGTGTTCGTTCAAATGCATGCGAGGAATCTATGCCAGGACCAATCAGTCCATGAATGATATCATACCCTGCTCTAATGGCTGCTGATGCATCAGAGCCGTAATAAGGGTAAATATCTAGACGGTAATCAATATTGTTCTCCTCTGCTAATGCGGCTAAACGCTTGCGTAATCCATAATGATAAGGACCGCTTGAGTCCTTCACACAAATAGACACACTGTATTCATCTGTTGATTGACCATCGCCGATAGCTCCCATATCGACAGCGAGGTATTCCACCGTTTCTTCTGGAATATTGGAATTTCCACCGTAGCCAATCTCTTCATTATTGGAAATTAAGAAGTGCGTCGTATGCGGCAATGTGATGTTTTCCTTTTGAATGCGGTGGATGAGTCGCAGCAAGAGCGCCACACTTGCCTTGTCATCAAGGTGTCTTGATTTAATAAAACCTGAAGACGTCACTTCCACTCTAGGATCAAATGAGATAAAGTCCCCTACTTGAATGCCAAGTGCTTTGACATCGTCTGCATTTTGCACCTTTTCATCGAGTCGGATCTCCATATTCTCTTGGTTTCGTTTTGCTTTTCCCGCATCCGCATAGACATGAACTGACGTTTGATGCATGAGAATGGTTCCTGTGTATGTATGGCCTGAAGCGGTTTCAATTTCACAGTATTCACCTTCGATTGAGTTATACTGAAAGCCTCCAATGAGTGCAAGACGAAGCCGTCCATTTGATTTAATCTCCTTTACCATCGCACCAAGCGTATCGACATGTGCTGTCAGCATGCGGTGTTCCTTATCATCGGTTCCTTTAATAGTGGCAATTAAGCCGCCCTTTCGATTTCGTTTTGTCTCAATATTTACATCCTGTAAAAAGCGTTCAACAAAGCCAATCACCTTTTCTGTATTCCCTGACGGACTTGGGATCGATACGAGCTTTTGAATCAGCTGAACGGTTTCGTTTACTTCAGTTGTCATTCGGCATTTCCTCCTTTGTCTGAAAGCAATTCCTTCCATGTATGCCTTTTATAGCATCTCTTCTTAAAATATATCGCTTCGGGTTCAAGATGTCTAATTTCAAATCAAAAATCCTTCCTCTATAAAGAGAAAGGATTTCTTGATTAAGCTTCGTCTTGTTTCATTTTTCTTACGTTCCAAGCAAAGTATGCGGTTGTTGCCGCCATCATGATGATCGCAACTGTTCCAAGAATCGCTGCTTGGTGCCATAAATAGCTGTCATCACCGCTTGCAATGATCGTTCTAAATCCATTGATTGTATATGTCATTGGAAGCAGACTATGAATGACTTGGAAGAATTTAGGGACAAGCTCAAGCGGGAATGTACCAGCACTTGCTGCGAGCTGAAGAACTAAGATAATGACGGCAATGAAGCGTCCTGGGTTCCCCATTGTTGTCGCTAGCAGCTGAATGATCGCTAAGAATGTCAGACTGACGATGATTGCAAAGAGATAGAAGCGCCAGAGACTTTCCACCTCAAGACCAAGCCCAAAGATGAGCATCGTACTTGCAATGACTGCTTGCAGGATACCGACAAGCAGAAGCACGCTATATTTGCTGACAAACCATTCAAACGCATTTCTAGGGCGTCCAGCAGGGTCTTTCATTGGGAATACAACGGTGAGCATCAGAGCCCCAACAAAGAGTCCCATGGATAAAATATAAGGCGTGAGCCCTGTTCCATAATTATCAATCTTTTTCGCTGTATCATTCTCTGTTTTAACAGGGCTTGCAATCATATTGTAATTGTCTTGATTTGCATCAATTTCCCCTGTTTCATCAGCGGCGCTTTTCAATTTATTGGACAGCTTACCTGTACCGCTCTTTAAATCTCCCAATCCTTTATCAAGCGATTTTGAGCCTTCGGCAAGCTTAGATGTATTGCTTTGGATATTTGTTGAACCACTTTCCAGCTTATTTAACGCTGCGCTAAGCTGGCTTGATCCATTTGCAAGCTTATCCGCTCCGCTTTTCGCCGTATCAAGCTTTCCATTTGCTGTTTGCAGGCCATCTTGTAATTGGCCTTGACCTGTTTGAAGCTTCAATGCACCTTGATACAATTTATTTGTACCAGATGTCATTTGGTCGATCGCATTTTGTATCGCGACTGTAGACGTGTACAGCTGTTCTGTTTTCTTTGGCAGCTGTTTGACTTGCTGCAGCTGCGCTTTTGCAGATGCAACCGCAGACTGTACCTCACTTGCATCAGGCAGTTCCTGCAAGGCCGCTAAGCTTTGTTCGAGTCCAGACAGATCAGGCAGTTCGATTTTAGGCAGACTGTTCAGCTGATCCATTGCCGCCTTTTTCTCTTCATCTGTCATGGAACTGTTTTGGATAATGCTTTTTACTTTAGCATCTCGATTTGATAATGCTTCTTTTAATGAAGCAAGTTTTGTACTGAACGTTTTTGCGTCTTTTTTCACCTGATCGAGTTTAGGCGCCATCTTTTCAAGATTCGCTAATTCTGGTGACGATAAGACTTTTTCTACTGCTGCAATTTTTTCTGAAAAGGATTGTGCTTTATTGTTTAGCTGCTCAATGCCCGCTGTGAATTGCGGCATTTTAGAAGCGAGCTGCTGATGTCCTTCACGGCTTGTGTTTAATCCTTCGGTTAATGTATCAATTCCTGTACCAAGATCTCCAAATTTCTGATCAATGGTTTGATAGCCTGTTAAGAGCTGACCGAGCCCACTGTCTAGAGACTGTATGCCTGTGTTCAGTTCACCCATTTTCCCTGCGAACTGATGAACACCTTCGCTATAGGTTAACGTACCTTCAGCCAATTTGGCTAAGTTGTCTTTTAACTTTGTACTGCCATCTTTTGCGCTTTTTGTTCCGTCATCAATTTTCTTCGCGCCATCGCTTGCTTGATCTAATCCTTTTGCAATCGTTTTGAAGTTATCAAAGATGACCTCGGCGTAATTTTTTGTGACTTCCTTTGAAACCGAATCTTTTAATTTGATAATGGCATTATTCGCAATTTGTGACGCCGCATAGTTTGCGCCTGGATTCGTATAATATTTCAGATTCGATTTTTTCGGATGTTTATCTAACACTGTACTTGCATTTTTCGAGAAGTCTTTTGGTATTTCCACAACGAGATAATAATCCTCGTTATTTAATCCCTTTACGGCCTTTTCTTCACTATCGACAAAATTCCATTTGAAATTATCGTTTTTCTTTAATTCCTTCACTAAATCATCGCCGACATGAAGGGTTTTCCCGTCATAATGACTGCCTTCATCCAAGTTGACAACCGCTACAGGCAGTTGATCAACTGTACCATATGGATCCCAATATGCTTTTAAAAATACACCACTGTAAATCAGCGGAATAAATAAGACAGCTAAAATCGGGATCAGTAGTTTTTTGCTCGTTACAATGTCTTTCCATTGATTCCGAATTAAATTCATTGCTGTTTTCCTCCCATAGATGAATGACTAAATATAAAATTTGGTCATATGAACTCAAAAAAAATTATGTTGTTGCAGATAGTCCTTTTAAGACATAAAGCTCCAGCGATTCGGCTACCTCTTCTTTTGTTAAAGGCTCGTATCGCTTTTCCCAATCAAAAATCAGTGCAATATATAGTTTCACCATCACAAATGCAGTCAATTCAGGATCACAAGGCTTAATGTCGCCTTTATCCATCGCTTCTTGTACTTTCATTTTGATATAGCGAATGATCATCTGCTCCATCTTTTCGATCATTTCCTTGACCGCTGACGTGCCAAGCTCCGCATTTTCCTGAAAAATCTTAATTGTGAGCTGGTGGTTTTTTCGAAATTCTAAAATTGCAAAGAGTGCTAAGTGAAGGTTTTCAGAGAAACTATTCTTCTCATCAATCGCCTCATCCGCAATTTTCCTCATCTCTAGTAAAAGGGATGTGAAAATTTCATCGAACAACTCTTCTTTGTTTTTGAAAAATGTATAAATGGTACCTTTCCCGACGTTGGCAAGCTTCGCCACGAGGTCCATTGTGGTCGCTTTATACCCGAATTGAGTAAATGCCTTCGTCGCACCATCTAAAATCATTTGTCTCCTATCAACACTCATGATCTCACTCCCGAAATGACTATTTGAACGTTTTGGTCATTAAGTACAGAAAGTAATATACCATATCCCTTTCCCCGGATGCAACAACTTTGTTCACATTTATGATTCCCAACTCTTTTCGAATGATTCGAACATGAAAAACTCCCTTTCCATGACAGAAAAGGGAGTTGTTTTTTATGAAAATAGATACGATACAGCTTCTGAGATGGCGGCTTTTCCTTGATCAATACAATCAGGGATTCCAACACCTTCAAAAGCAGCACCTGTGATATAAACACCAGGATATGATTGCTTAAACGTTTCTCGCATGTTCGAAATAGCTTTTTGATGACCGACGTGATATTGCGGCATACTGGTCTTCCAGCGAGTCACTGTCGTCAATTCTGGATCTGCTTTAATATCCATGATTCTCTTTAAATCTTCAAGCACGATGCTGACGATTTGACTGTCTGACTGCTCGACAATCGATTCGTCGCCAGCTTTTCCGACATACGCACGCAATAGCGTTTTTCCTTTCGGAGCTGTATGCGGCCATTTTTTGTTTGTCCATGTACAGGCCGTAATAGAGAAATCACTGTTTCTTGAGATGACAAAACCAGTGCCGTCATATTCATTATGAACATCCTCTTCTTTAAAACCGAGTGCTACCGTTGCAACAGAAGTAGAGGTCATGTCATGCAAATACTCAAGCCCTGCTTCTTTAGGAAACATGGAATAGATCGATTGATGCGGAGTCGTGACAATGGTTGAATCGGCAAAAAGCGTTTGACCGCTGTCTAATTGCACACCATAGCCTCCCTCTGTTTTTTCAATCTGCTTCACTTTTGTCCCTTTATACACCGTTGTCAGCTTGAGCTTACTTTCTACTGCTTCCACAAGCGACTGCAGTCCTTGATTGATCGTTTGGAACTGTCCTTGTTTTTTCGCAGTCACTTGCTGTGCTTTCGCATGCTGCTGTGATTTTTTCATCCCAAGAATCAAACTGCGATGCTGCTGTTCTGTTTGATAAAATTGCGGGAAGGTGGACATTAAGCTCAGGCGGTCAATATCCCCTGCGTAAATGCCTGATAGAAGCGGCTCGATTAAATTCTCAACGACCTCATCACCCACACGTCTTCTAAAAAATTCACCAAGCGACTGATCTTCGGTCTGCTTGCTTTTTGGCAACACGAAATCCATCGCCGCTCTCGCTTTTCCCGCAACTGAAAAAAGACCAGTTGTAATAAATGGGCTGATTTGAGTTGGAATACCCATCACAGCACCCTTTGGCATCGGATGAAGGGTTTCGTTGACTAGTACATACGCTTGCCCAGTTTCATTATTGACGAGCTGATCGGACAGACCGACATCCTTAGCCAGCTGCGGTCCACTGACTTTTCTTTCTAAAAATGAATCAGGTCCACGTTCGATGATGTAGCCGTCTTTATATAATGTTTGTATTTTTCCACCTAGCCTAGGGCTCGCTTCAATAAGAGATATTTGAATCGGAAGACCTTTTTCTTCGACTTCCTTTTCCAAATAGAAGGCGGCGGCTAAACCAGTGATGCCACCGCCAATGATGACAAGGTGTTTTTGATTGTCATGCATAGGATCGCCTTCTTTTATATGATTACTTGCTTTCGTCAAGCTTCTTTAATACGACTGTTGCCAGAGCATCAATAAATGCTGGTTTCGCATTTGGCATTTTTGGACGATAGTAGGCTGCACCAATTTCATCTGTCACGACTTTACATTCATAATCGTTGTCGTATAACACTTCAAGATGATCAGCGACAAAACCAACAGGCACATACACGAATGTTTGATAGCCTTTTTGTTCAAATAAATCCCGCGTTAAGTCTTGCACGTCTGGTCCAAGCCATGGATCCGGCGTGTTGCCTTCACTTTGCCAGCCAATTTCATAGTGTTCAATTCCCGCACCTTCCGCAATCATTTTGGCCGATTGTGCGAGCTGATCAGGATATGGATCTCCTGCTGCAATAATTTTTTCAGGCAGACTGTGTGCAGACACAATAAGTACCGCGGAATCTCGTTCCTCTTGACTCATTGATGCATACGTATCCTTCACTTGTTTCACCCAATAGTCCACAAACTTCGGCTCATCGTACCAGCTTTCAACAGACGTAATCTGTAAATTGCCCAGCTTGTCTGCCTCATCTTGTGCACGTTTGTTATACGATTTCACACTAAAGGTTGAGAAATGCGGCGCAAGAACGATACTCACAGCTTCTGTAATGCCGTCCTTGTGCATTTCAGCAACTGCATCCTCAATGAAAGGCTCGATATGTTTTAAGCCAATGTAGACATGAAATTCAATGTCGTCTTGAATGTCATTCAAGTGCTCACACAAACCATTTGCCTGCTGCTCTGTAATTTTTGATAAAGGAGAAATACCGCCGATTGCCTTGTAGCGATCCTTTAAATCTTGCAGCATTTCTGGCTCCGGCTTTCTGCCTCTACGAATATGTGTATAATAACGCTCAATGTCTTCTTCTTTATATGGGGTGCCATATGCCATGACAAGAAGCCCCATTTTCTTTTTCTCCACAACCAACACTCCTTCAGATCATTTGAAATAGTTTAGATGGATGTTTTTTTATGTTTAGCTGAATAGTCGTGAATAAAATCGGTCAGCTTCTTTAACGTATCTGGTGAAACATCTGGAAATACCCCATGACCTAAGTTAAAGATGAAGTGATCTGATTTCATCCCTTGATCTAAAATATCTTTTGCTCTCTCTTCAATGACTTCCCAAGGAGAAAGTAAGATCGTTGGATCAAGATTCCCTTGTAACGTTTTTGTGAGCCCTTCTTTTCGAGCCTCGTCTACACTCATACGCCAATCCAGTCCAACGACATCTAGCGGCAGGTCATGCCAATCTTTCACCAGATGGCTTGCCCCAACTCCGTACATGATCATTGGTACATTTTCACTCTTCAACTCTGTGAAAATTCGCTGCATGACAGGTTTAATGAATGTCCGGTAATCTGCTGCATTTAAAGCACCAACCCATGAGTCAAAGATTTGAAACGCACTGATCCCTGCTTTTACCTGCGCACGTATGTACGTGATCGTCATATCAGCTAATTTGTTCATGAGCAGCATCCATGTCTCAGGCTCACTGTACATCAGCGCTTTTGTTTTATGATAGTTTTTAGATGGGCCGCCTTCAATCATATAGCTTGCCATCGTAAATGGTGCACCGGCAAAACCAATGAGCGGTACATTCAGCTGCTCCTTCGTTAAAAGCTGAATGGTATCAAGCACATATGGCAGGTCTTCTTCAGGATGAAGCTCCCCAAGACGTTCAATATCTGCTTTTGTCCGAATCGGTGAATCAATCACAGGTCCAATTCCATTTTTAATTTCAACGTCCACTCCAATAGCCGGAAGCGGGGTCATAATATCTTTATATAAAATAGCGGCATCTACACCATATTGTTCTACAGGAAGTCTTGTTACATAAGCACATAGCTCTGGCTGATGCGTAATTTCAAATAGCCCGTATTTTTCTTTAAGGGCACGATATTCAGGCTGTGAGCGTCCTGCCTGTCTCATATACCAAACTGGTACATGGTCTGTTTTTTCCCCTTTGCACGCCTTTAAGAACGTGTCATTAAAAGCCTTCGTTTTTCCCATTACCTTTCATTCCACCTTTCGCCTTACACGCTCTTTGTATAAGGCTCAAACACTGCTTTTACTATACCGCTTTTTCAAGGCACGGTATACTAAAGCGGCTCAATGTTCAAAAAATCGCCGAATATTAACGTCCAAAAGCCTCTGGCTTGACATACGGACTGCCTTCTCCTTCTTCTTGCGTTTGAGTATTATATGGAACAACCTTATACTCCGCATCTGAAAACACGTTGGCATACGGCATTGTGTAGCTGCCCACGCCTGTCACTGAATCGATCAGCGTCTCGTTTCCATTTCTCTTTTCATAAATACGGTATTCAACCCGTTTATCCTCCTGCTTGTCCCAAGAAAGCTCTAATGTAAACAATCCTTTGATTTTAAACGCATAGCGGGCTTCAAATCCTGAAAGTCCCTCTAAATGGATTGGCGATTGAAGTTCTTTAATTCCCTCTGGTTTTTCAAACGTTTCATTGGTGATTTGGGCTGTCGTTAAAATATCTTTAAACAGCTGCACTGGGTATTGACTGCCGCCAGTTAAATAGTGACTGTTATCGGTTTTGTCATACCCCATCCAGATCGCACCCGTTGTACTAGGCGTATAGCCGGCAAACCAAGCATCTTTTGTTGCACCTTTCACACCTGAATATGTGGTTGTGCCTGTTTTACCTGCTAAATCTCCAGCATATGAACCGCTCTGGGCTGTTCCGCCTTTGACGACTTGCTGCAGCATTCTTGTCATATTCCAAGCATTCTGCACGCTAAACACTCGTTCTGGCTTACTGCGATTCTTCTCTACCGTTTCTCCTTCATCATTGGTGATTTTTTGAATGAAGAAAGGCTTTTTATATACGCCTTCATTTGCAAATGTGTGGAAAGCTCCAGCGATTTGAAGTGGAGAAACCCCTTTTTCTAAGCCGCCAAGTGCCATGGCAAGTCCTTTATCCGAAATCTCCATTCCCATTTTCTCGAGATATGATTTCGAGGTATCAATACCAAGCTCGCTTAATGTCCACACCGCAGCTGTATTCTTACTTTTCATGAGCGCATCCACCATTGTGACCTTGCCTTCATACTGCCCATCGTAATTCTTTGGTGAATAGCCGTCATAGCTTTTTTCTTTGTCTTCAAGCAGGGAATAAGGTCGGAATTTTTTCTCCTGCATTGCCGGACCATATACCGCGATCGGCTTGAAAACAGATCCAGGCTGTCTAACAGCGGTCACCCTGTTATAGCCCCTCGCTTGATATTCTCGTCCTCCGATTGCTGCTTTTACTCCGCCAGACTCGTTATCAATAAAGACGGCGCTGCTTTCAGGAGAACCGCTTTTTCCCGGGAAATAACGGTTGTTTTTCATCGCATCGTAAGCGACCTTTTGCAGATTCATATCGATCGGAACTGTAATGGTATAACCACCTTGAAGCAATTGCTCATGTGAAATGGCATACTCTGATTCTGCCTCCTTAATGATGAGATCGACATAGCTGTCGACCCAAGGCGTTTCTGATTTCTTTTTCAAATGAATGCCTAGTGTTCTCCCTTTTGCTTCTACTGTTTCTGTTGATGATAAATATCCTTGCTCATTCATTAAATTAAGGATGGTGTCCCGCCTTTGTTTATTTTTATCAGGGTGTAAAACAGGCGAGTAAGTAGACGGCGCTTTTGGCATCGCAGCGAGTGTAGCCCCTTCGCTGACAGTTAAATCTTTCACATCTTTACTAAAGTAATAATTGGCTGCTGCCTGAATACCGTAGACGCCATGACCGAAATAAAGCTGATTCAGATACATCTCGAGCAGTTTATCCTTTGAATAATCTCTTTCTAAATTAATGGCAATAATGACTTCTTTTGTTTTTCGAAGAAAGGTTTTGTCATTTGTGAGAAAAATATTTTTTGCGAGCTGCTGAGTGATTGTACTGCCGCCCTCTACCTTTCCTCCTGCTAATATATCTCGATAAACCGCCCTTGAAATTGACTGTGCATCAATACCATGATGCTCATAAAATCGTTTGTCCTCGACAGCCACAAAAGCTTTCTCTACTTTATCAGGTACCTCCTTTAATGAGACAGGGTCCCGATTTTCTGAATACATACTTGTAAGTTCTTTTCCATTCTGATCAATGATTTGGGATGAAGCGTGAAAAACAAGCTTCTTTTCATCTATGACATAATGTCCTAAAAATAAAATGGTCAGATAGCCAATAAATGAAAGTACGATGGTACTTCCTGCAATGACTAATGGAATGATTATTTTCTTTTTCTTCAAATTAGGTCACCTCATTCCTTTATACGGATAGTATGGGATGTATTGCTTCATAATATGTTTTATGGATTGACTACCAAAGAATTATATATCATTCTTTTGTTATACTATCAAGCAGGAGGCGGTTTAGATGAATGTCTATATCACATATGGAACAGCAGAATTCTTGCATAAAATCGCAAAGAAACACGATCAGGAAAATCTGCTTTATATGGTCGGAAAAGAACAAGCAGCTCTTTTCCATGAGACGGAGGGCGAGACTGTTTTTAAAGCCCCTCATGCCTATGATGTGATTTATGCGAAAGGTGAGCTATTCCAATCTGGCTTCGTCACCTTGAATCATATCCCTGTGAAGCTTGAAAGCAGAGCACTTTTTGAATCTACTTTTCAGAAGAAGACGAACATCTCAGAACATCAGCGGGGCTTCCAGGCTCTTCGAGTGTTAAGACCGAAAAAAGATGAAGAAGTGTATTTGATTATGACACTTTGGGAATCAGAGGACTTATTTGAAGACTTTCAAGAATCAGAAGCGTTCTTTCAGCCAAACGAGGATACTGGCTCCATCTTCTCTCGTCCTGCTTTTCTCACATCCTATCATGCCGTTACAGACAATTAAGGAAGTGCTGAAAGCAGCACTTCTTTTTTTCATGAAAAAAAGCCCAATAGCTGGGCTTTTCATTTTATCGTCGTGATGTCAGCTCGTACCGATGAATGATCGGCTGAAGCACATAGAAATTCAATAGTATCCATCCTAATAAGATCGGCCACTTCAACATAGGTGAAGCACCTTTCAATTGAATGAGCATCACCAATAGCGGAATCAAGCAGATCATGAAAAAACTCATCTTGGAGACAAAGGTTTCTTTGACTTGATGACGACAGCTTGGACACATCATCATTTTCGTATGTGATAATTGAAACTTTTCAACGAAAGAAAATGCTTTTGAACAATTTGGACAGCTTCCCAACACGATTCCTCCCTTTCCCCGCTTCATATCAACTTCGACTTTTATGTAAATTGACCTTTTGATGCAGCATGCGAAATCCTCTTCTGTTGAAAGATTCTAACAATTACCATACAATCAGTAAAAGAGCATGAAGGAGGTTTTCGACTCAATGACAATATCCACTTTACAAAAAAGCATTAATGAACGTCTTGATGAACATTATGAGGAAATGGTTGAAATTAGACGCCATCTCCACATGAATCCTGAACTTTCTTTCCAGGAAGAAGAAACAGCCGCTTTCATCGCCAACTACTATGACACATTACATATACCAACACGTACACAGGTGGGCGGCCATGGTGTACTCGCCTTTATCGAAGGAGCTTCTCCGGGGCCGACGATTGCCCTCAGGGCTGATTTTGATGCACTTCCCATCCATGATGAAAAGGAAGTGCCTTACAAATCAACAAAGCCAGGTGTGATGCATGCATGCGGGCACGATGGGCACACAGCGACACTACTTGTCTTAGCGAAAATCTTGAATGAGCACCGCGATCAATTAAAAGGGAAAATCGTCCTCATTCATCAGCACGCAGAAGAATATGCGCCAGGCGGTGCAAAACCAATGATTGAAGACGGCTGCTTAGACGGTGTCGATGTCATATTCGGTACGCACCTTTGGTCTCCAGAGCCTTGTGGCACCGTTCTTTATAAAAGCGGGAACTTTATGGCAGCCGCCGACCGCTTCTCTATTCGAGTTCAGGGGAAAGGCGGACACGGCGCACAGCCTCACTTAACGAAAGATGCCGTACTCATCGGTTCACAAATCGTCGCAAACCTGCAGCAAGTCGTTGCCCGTAAAGTCAATCCAGTTGATTCTGCTGTTGTATCTGTTGGAGGTTTTGTGGCAGAGAATGCTTTTAACGTCATTGCAGATTCAGCTGTTTTAACTGGTACTGCACGATCCTTTGAAGAAAGTGCACGACACACCATCGAACGAGAAATTGAACAGGTCGTGAAAGGGGTGTGCGACATGCATGATGCCGACTACACATATGAATATGTGAGAGGATATCCTGCTGTTAAAAATCATCCAAAGCCGACTGAATATATTGCTGACATCGCAAAACAGACAGAAGGTGTCACAGAAGTAAAAGAAGCGGAAACCCAAATGGGTGGAGAAGATTTTGCTTACTACCTTCAGCATGTCCCTGGTACCTTCTTTTACACAGGCGCCATGCCTGAAAACAGCCAAGACGTGTATCCCCATCATCACCCAAAATTTGATATCAACGAAAAAGCAATGCCTGTCGCAGCAAAGGTACTCGCCCGTGCCGTCCTTTCCTACGATGAATGAAAAAAAAGCCGCTGTCGCCAGCGGCTTTAGATTATTGACAAAGGGCTAAAATGATTTTTATTTTAGCCCTTTGTCTTCTTTTCAGTGTGATAGAAAACCTTTGAAGTCTAGGAAGGACGAGTACCGGAGCGGAGCGAATTGAACATTCGTGAGCACCGGAACGCAGCCCTGACAACGAATGCGAGGGTTTGTCTACACGCTGATGCCGCTGTCGCCAGCGGCTTTTCTATTTCATTTCTTTCAACACTCGTAAGTGAAACACATGACGAGCGACATCTCCGAGCTGTCCTGTCAGCTGATGATTTGCCACACCGCCAACAGCGGCTCCGACGATCGGCATTAATTGAAATAGCTTCACTAGGTCAATGTAATCTCGATACTCCTGCTGAAAGCTGTACCAATCCATTTCCTCGCAGCTCGTTTCCCAATCATCTATGATGTTCATCATTTTTTGACGATGTGCACTGCCGGAAAAGGCGAGTTGAAATATACAGAGCAAAAAGAGTCTTTCTTCTTTTTGAGACAAATCAAAGCCATAAATACATGCCAGCTCATAAAGACATTTCATCTTAATGCTAAGCAGCAGCGGAAAGTCTGCCATACCGAGCAATATACCACCTGCACCTGTTCCAATTCCTTCGATCGCAGCTGCCTTTTGATAGTACTTCACTTTCTCCTTTGCCAGTTCATTTCGCTCGATGATAGATAATTGCTCATCAATCACCGAAAATGAAGTGAAGTGCGATCCTGATACGGTGGATTCAACCATTGTTTTGACCGCACTTGTGATGACTTGATGAAATCGAGCAGGGATTCGGCGGTTCACCTGCTGCTGAACTCCTTTTGAAAACCGTTCGATCTTCGAAGGTTTTCTTAAAAAACGCGTTTGAAAAAAAATGGCTTCTTCATACAACTCCCGTTCAGCTGCATTCATCCGGACCCCTCCTTGATGTCATCATACGCTTGCTGTCAGAAACATATCTCCGCTTATCTCATCTTTTTTAATCGACTGAGTACGTAAGGCTTGAAGAGGACAAGTACAAATGCCAGCGAAATCAGAAGGGCAAGTCCACTTCCCTGCCATCCTCCTGCCGGGAGTACTGCACAGCTCAGCAATATCGATTGAATAATAAGCACATTACGAACGAGAACAAAAAAGCTCCGATCCTTTTCTTGCTGAGCAACTGGATAAAGTGCCTGTAATGAAAGATGGGAAAAGTGCTTCGTTAACGGCACAAGCTGTACACCTGTGATAAACACGGTGAACAAGACAAGCAGCGCACCCACCCAGCCTGCTGCACCTGTATACAAAATAATCAGCACAAACACGGCGGTTAGCCTAAACACGAGACCAAAATAGTCATTTGAACGTAAAAACGCCCTCACATACATGTAAGAAAAAGTTTTACGCTGGTCATACGGAACAAACTGCAAGAGCCAGTCCATGTATGCTCTTCTTTTCACCTGTTTCTTTAAATGAGGCACATCTGTAAATAAGTTTGCCAGACGATAAAAGCGCTGTTTTCGTTTTAATTCGTCAGAAATATGCAATTCCCATTGAAAAGGCTGTTTTTTTACTGCATTGGTTAAGTAAACGAGATAGACACCATAGATCAGATAAAAAACGATTGCGATTGCATAGGATGCCTGTAAAACGGTATATACCAAAATCATATTCAATAGAAAACGAAGGACTGCATCAAGCCATCTGATCTGTTTTCCTTGAAAATAAGTGATCCTCCATTGAATTGCTGTATTCACACCCTTGATCAAAATCATTTGCGCCAATATCAGCACATACATCTTGAGACCGCCTGAAGACACCGCAGAATAAAGCGGAAGTGCAACAATGGATACGGCAATAAGAGGAAACAGCTGAGAAATGAAGCTAAAATTAAAAGCTTGTTTTAAATAAGGCTCCATCTTCCCTTCCAAGGGAAGCAAAAACACGAGATCTGCTTCTTTGATCAACGTACGCACGTAAGAGCTTGTCAGCACCAATGAAAAAACAACTGCCATGACCCAGTAGGATGGGAAGTGAGCCGGAATCTGTTTGAGCCAGTTACTATACCAGCTCGCTCCGCCTGCAAGGAAAAAAATGAGCACAATGACAAGATGATCATTGAACATGTATTTTAAATATTTTCTTGTATCTTGCATGTGTTCCTCTAATCGGGATTTCCAAATGGTTTGCGTCATTTTACTCATAGCTTTCTTCCTTTGTTAATTCCAAATAAAGATCATCGAGTGTCGCATCTCTCATATTGAACTGTTCTCTCAGCTCTGTCAGTGTTCCTTTCGCTCTGATTTCCCCTTCGTGCAAAATAATAAAGGAATCACAATAGCGCTCAGCTGTCGCCAAAATATGCGTCGACATCAGGACACTTGCGCCGTTTTTCTTCGCAGCATTCATCCGTTCAAGGAGTGCATTAATCGCAAGAGGATCAAGCCCTAAAAACGGTTCATCGATGATATACAGTTCTGGTTCAACAAGGAATGCACACATAATCATGACCTTCTGTTTCATTCCTTTTGAAAAATGAGCAGGGAACCATTTCAAACGTTTCTCCATTCGAAATTCTTTCAGCAATGACGGCAGACGTTCATCTAATTGTTCCTTTGACAGACCGTAAGCCATCGCTGTCAGCTCTAAATGCTCTTTTAAGGTTAATTCTTCATATAATACAGGTGTTTCTGGAATAAACGTAAATTGCGAACGATACGCCTCTTGATCGTCTTGAAGAGTTCGTCCATTCAATTCAATGACACCTTTATGCGGTTTCATGAGCCCGATGATATGGCGAATGGTTGTGCTTTTCCCCGCCCCGTTTAAGCCGATGAGACCGACGATTTGATTTCTTTCTAATTCAAATGAGATATTTTTTAGAACGGGATTCTTCGTATATCCACCCGTTACATCTTTTACAGTGAGAAGGGACATGAATTCGTTCCTTTCTTTCTTTTTTCCTTTATAGTAACAAAAACGAAAGGTAATTTGAAATGTTTACCTTAATCGCGGCATGAATAAAAAATAGGCGCTTTGGTCATCATAATGTATGTAGAAGAAATGAACTTGATGACCAATAAGTAAATGAGGTGTTTGTTAAAGGCAAAGAACCGCATGACAAGTTGGTTTTTCATCTAAAAACCTTAGCTTCTGTTTTGCTTCACTGATTCTTGATTTTTGTGTCCTATACAATATGTATACGACAAACCAAAACGTCAAATGAGGTGTTTACGGCAGAAATAGCAGGCATACGAATTCTTTATTTCAGTAAATAGAGAATTCAAAAGGCATATCGAATGAAAGCATCAGCATTTCTTCTGCAGGAGCAGGATGAGCGACCAAAGGAGTTCGCTTGTCCTGTTTTCTTTTTTGCTTCTTTTTGTGATACGATGAAGGAAAATGAATGAGGAGTGACATGACGTGAGCGATTGTATTTTTTGCAAGATCATTGATGGAGACATTCCATGTGCAAAAGTATATGAAGACGAGCATGTATTGGCTTTTCTAGATATTAGCCAAGTAACAAAAGGACATACCCTTGTAATCCCGAAAATACATAAAGAAAATATCTACGAGATGACACCAGAAGTGTCTAATCACTACTTCCAAGCGATTCCGAAAATTGCAAGAGCAATCAAACAGGAATTTGAACCAATTGGGTTAAACCTTCTAAACAACAACGGCGAAAAAGCCGGACAATCTGTGTTCCATTACCATATGCATATCATTCCGCGCTACGGAAAAGGCGATGGCTTTGGTGCTGTATGGAAATCACATCAAGAGCAATACACGTCAGAGGATTTAAAAGATATTTCTTCTGCCATCCACACGCGGCTTACCTCATCTTAATAGATGAGGTTTTTCTTATTTCTGCCCCTTTTTATCGCTTTCAACTCTTAATAGTAAGATATTTAAAACGATTCAAATTTTTCGTCCAATTGCTTCAAATTTGTGATAGGATGGTTTTATCTTTTGATCCATTAACGCGAGAAATAGGGAGAGATTGTGATGAAGCGAACGACGAATTTTAATGCTGGTCCGGCGGCACTGCCGCTAGAAGTGCTTCAAAAAGCACAGGAAGAACTTGTTGATTTTAAACAAACTGGGATGTCTGTGATGGAGCTGTCTCATCGCAGCGGTGAATATGAAGAAGTCCACAATAAGGCAAAAGCACTGTTGGTGGAACTGATGGACATTCCTGAAGATTACGAAGTCCTCTTTTTACAGGGCGGAGCTAGTCTTCAATTTGCGATGATTCCTATGAACTTCTTACATGAAGGCGAAACGGCTCATTTCATTCAAACAGGCGCTTGGTCAGAAAAAGCATTATCAGAAGCAAAAGGGTTTGGTGAAACATCTGTGTTTGCTTCAAGTGAAGACGACAACTACTCGTATATTCCAGAAGTAGATGCCTCCGGTTTAACAGATGGCGCTTACTTACACATCACATCAAACAATACGATCTTCGGCACTCAGTGGAAAACGTTCCCTGGTACATCATTACCGCTTATTGCAGATATGTCCAGTGATATTCTCAGCAAAAAAATCGATGTTTCTCAATTTGATTTCATTTATGCTGGGGCACAAAAAAACTTAGGGCCTTCTGGTATCACGATTGTGATCGCGCGCAAACGTTTATTAGAGAAAGAGAAAAGCAGCACACCGAAAATATTAAAATATTCAACACACGCAAAAGCCAACTCTCTTTATCACACACCACCGACTTTTGCGATTTATATGCTGTCTCTTGTCCTTGAGCATGTCAAACAGGCTGGCGGCGTAGAAGCAGCGGAAAAACGCAATGAACAAAAAGCAGGCATTCTCTACGACACAATTGATCAAAGCGGCGGTTTTTACAAAGGACACGCACGCACTGACAGCCGTTCGCATATGAATGTCACGTTTACCCTTCGTGATGATGCGCTCACTGCTTCCTTTGTAGAGAAAGCAAAGCAGGAACAAATGGTTGGACTTGCCGGCCACCGTTCTGTCGGTGGATGCAGAGCATCTATTTACAATGCGGTATCGATTGAAGACTGCCAAAAGCTTGCGGACTTTATGAAAAAGTTCCAGCAAGAAAATGAGTAAAAAAGCTTTTCTATAGAGAAATAAATTTGTTATAATAACGAGAAATATAAAGTGATGACTCTTGCAATAAATGATGAGCCATATTATTGAAGAGTCCTAAGAGCTTAGCAGAGGAGAGCATAGAAATGAAAACAAAAGAATTAGTGATTATGTCATTGCTTGCAGCAATGGGAGCTGTTTTGCATACGATTTTCCCGCCCATCTTTTTCGGAATGAAACCTGATATGATGCTGGTCATGATGTTTTTAAGCATCATCCTTTTCCCAAAGGTACAGCATGTAGTGGTTATTGCCCTAGTGACTGGCGTCATTTCTGCATTAACAACGGGTTTCCCAGGCGGACAAATTCCAAATATGATTGATAAACCAGTGACAGCCTTTATCTTCCTAGCCCTTTTCTTATCTTGCTTGAAGATAAAGAACAAAGTGGTGCTGACCGCTGTGTTAACTGCGATTGGAACCATCGTATCCGGCGTGATTTTCCTATCTGCCGCTTTACTGATTACTGGACTGCCAGCTGCATTACCGGCACTTCTTGTGGGCGTTGTCCTTCCAGCAGCCGTGATTAATACCATTGCCATGGTATTTGTCTTCCCAATTGCTCAGTCCATTCTAAGGCGTGCAAGAATGATAGAAGTTGCTTAACGAATAATCGAACCTCTTCATAATAGATGAAGAGGTTTTTTCATGCTTTTATAAAAGAAAAAGGGTCAGCAGCAAAATGAGGAGCGAAATCCCTGCACCTGCCGCACACACAAGTGCTTTTTGCTTTAATACATGTTTTGGCGGATAAGACCCTGCATACCCCAGCTGTCTTGCATAATGAATAGAACCACCTGTAAAAACGACACCGATACACGTAAAAACGAACAGAAAGACAGACAACCTTCTCCCCTCCCTTTTCTTCAAAAGTATGCTAAAATAAAGCAAGCTATGTATGGAAGTTCAATGAAGCTGATCGTCAGCTCAGAGAGAACATGCGAATGTGTAAAATTTGACTAGAGGTGATTTGAATGGCTAGTGGACGTTCTTTATTAACAGGATTATTTGTAGGCGGTCTCCTCGGAGGTGCGGCAGTGCTCCTGACGACTCCCTCTTCTGGCAGAGATGTGCGCGGAAAGATGAAAGACGGCTATGACAAATTCGAAGATACGCTGACAAGATTAAAAAGAGATGGACAAGCTTTAAAAGAGCAAATTGTTGAAACAGCAAAAGAAAGCGCAGAGGTCATTAAAGAAGTCGGAACTGAATTACAAGCATCGATTCAGCAATGGCGCGAAGAAATCAAACCTCACCAGCAGGACTTGCAAAAGGAAATTCAGGAAATTGAGGAAAAGCTCAAACAACTGGAGAAAACCTTACAAAACTAATATACTCACGAAAAAATATTCGTTTACAAAAGTGTGCGGGGTGCGTATCCCGCACTTTTTTTGTTGAAAAAAGGTTATTTTGTCAATGTTTTTCATGAGTTTTAAAAATTCTTGAATTTTCAGCTTTATTAATCTTTATTTTATTGGCATAATAGAATTACAAGAAAAAGAGAAGTAGGTGAAATGGATGAATCATTCGGAACAGCCTTTCGATGTAAAAGAAGCACTTTTATTCAGTCAAAGAATGGCCCAATTGAGCAAAGCTCTTTGGAAATCCATTGAAAAGGACTGGCAGCAGTGGATCAAACCGTATAACCTAAATATCAATGAACATCATATTTTGTGGATTGCGTATCAATTAAAAGGAGCTTCAATATCAGAAATTGCAAAGTTTGGCGTCATGCATGTATCAACGGCGTTTAACTTCTCCAAGAAACTGGAGGAACGAGGATTTTTAAAATTTTCTAAAAAGTTAAACGATAAACGCAATACGTATATTGAGCTAACGCCAAAAGGCGAAGAGACATTCCATAAACTACTTGAAGATTATGACCCGGCACGAACTGGTATTGTCAAAGGCGCACAGCCGCTTCATGACATTTACGGAAAGTTCCCTGAGATTTTAGAAATGATGTGTATTATCCGAAACATCTATGGTGAGGATTTCATGGAGATTTTTGAGAAATCGTTTTCAAACATTGAGAAGGACTTTTTGAATGAGCGAGGAAAAGTCACGAAAAAGCCTGAGGAACTTGAAGACTCAGCTGATGCAGCAGAAAAAGCGGCTAAAGCAAATCAAATTGTTTAATGATCTTTATAAATTCATTCATTAACGGCTGAAACAGCCCTTGATCATGCAATGCAAATATCGTCTCATGCACATCCAGCTTTTCAATTAACTGTCCTGCAAAAAGCGCAAGCATATCGTCAAACATGACGTAGCCTTGTGCTTTTTGCTTGTCCATTTCCTCTGAAAGCTCAGCACAAATACGCTCAATTTCCTTCGCCTCTTCTTTCGATACCCGCTGCCTGATCAATAATGCATAATATGGATAACGGCTCATATCGGTCGCCGTCAGCAAAAGTTCCATATAATATTCGAGCTGGCTCATTCGTTCCTCAATACTCATGTACGTTCCCTCTTTCTCTTAGTCTTTCTATTTTAGCCGAAATTACTCATTGACGAAAGAGACGAACCTCCCTCTTCTGTCTTTTTTTCTTGAAAAACCCAAAGTTTCCTCTCTTTATTCCATATGAAGGCAACATTTTATTTTTTTTCAACAAAACCATTGATTTTTATCCTTAGGAAGAGTAAATTATCTTGAGATATTCAATTAGTTTTTTAAGATTGGAAGGATGAAAAATGAATTGTTGGAAGACCATTAATCTTGAAAAGGATTATGGTTATACGAGACTGCTGATTTCAGCCATAAGTCTTGCTATACTTTTTTTCATTATGGCTTTTTTATGTTTTCAACTGACTCATCCTGAAACGAGACTAAGCAGCCACAACGCACCGCTTTTTGCTGTGCTTTTACTTGTGACATTGCTTGTCCACCGTGTGGTTCACTTGATCCCAGTGATGAAAAACAAGAAAAAAATGACGCTATTTAAACGAAATTGCTGGAAGCGTGTGCCAAAGAAAGTAATGCTTTATTCACTTCTCAGTCCATTTTGTTTGATTTCACTGCTTTACTTTGTGTTAGGCGTGGCGTTTCCAATGTATGCACACTATTTTATCATCATCGCAAGTATTCATGCAGGCTATTGTTTGCCTGACTTTTTATTTGCATGGAAACTGCTCAAAGCACCTAAATCCTGCATCATCGATCAAGCCCAAGACGAGTTTGATATTTTAGTTGACCAAACTTCCTCATCATGAGGTTTTTAAAGCCAACTTCTATCTTTTTCATAAAAAATTTGGTAATGTAGTATGGGAATAGCATAGAGAGGGGGGATCTCCGATAGTTTTATTTTACTTCATCGTCTTTGCCGCGTTTATTGTGTATTCAATAAACAGGCTTACTAATACATTATGCCTTGTCAGAGAGATTCCTGAAGAACGGCAAGATAAGGTGTTTCGCTTTATCAATGTATCGATACTGATCTTACTGATCTCATCATTTGTTGAAATTACCATTTCTATTTAAGATCAAAGCAAAAGCTGCCAGTTTGAGGGCAGCTTTTTGTGTATATTGATTGATTAGCAAATCCAAGATGCACCGATAATGATCAATAAGATGAATAACACGACGACTAGTGCAAAACCGCCAGCAAAGACTTCTCCTCCCATGTAAAACACCTCCTGCCAGTTCTTGCTCTGTTCTAAGCTCAGTGTATGCAAAAAAAATGAAAACGTTTAGGCACCTGTCATCGTTTGAAAAAAGAACCGCCCGCACGCATGGCAGGACGGCTCCTTTCTGTCACAGCGATTTAATTAGTAAAGATATGCTGCACCAACGATGATCAGCAAAATGAATAGCACGACCAATAAAGCAAACCCATTAGAATATCCTGCTCCCATATAATTCAGCCTCCTTTTTGTGATCACTATATGTGTATGTCGCGCGCAAATTTTTGACTAGACGAATGCCCTCCCATTTGCATTTCTTTTTACAGCGTGTCACAATATGTTATGATACAAGCAATGATAAATAAATTGGAAAGATTAGGAGTGTTTTTTGAATGAAAAAAATGGCTTTAGCAGCTGTAACAGCAGTTAGTGTTTTAACTCTTGGCGCATGCAGTAGCGGTGATAAAGATGTCATCGCAACAACAAAATCAGGAGATGTCACAAAAGAAGAGCTTTATACAACTCTTAAGAAACAAGCAGGTGGAGATGCTTTAAATCTACTTGTTCAACAAAAGGTTCTTGCTGACAAATACAAAGTATCTGATAAAGAAATTGATAAGAAAATGGAAGAATATAAAAAGACACTTGGTGAAGATCGTTTAAAACAACTTCAAGATGAATTCGGAAAAGATTACATCAAAGATCAAGTGAAATATGAGCTGCTGACTCAAAAGGCTGCCAAAGCTAACATCAAAATCACTGATAAAGAAGTAAAAGCGTATTACGATGACCTAAAAGGGAAAATCCGCGCAAGCCACATTTTAGTAGCTGATAAGAAAACAGCTGACGAAGTGGAAAAGAAATTAGATAAAGGTGAAAAATGGGATGCCGTTGTGTCTGAATATTCAACTGATACCGCTTCAGCAGCACAAGGCGGCGATGTAGGCTGGTTCGCAAAAGAAGGCCAAATGGACGAGAACTTCAGTAAAGCTGCTTTCAAACTAAAAGTGAATGAAATCAGCAAACCAGTGAAATCACAATTCGGCTACCATATCATTAAAAAGACCGAAGAACGCGGTAAATACGATGACATGAAAGCAGACTTGAAAAAAGAACTGCTTAATCAAAAACAAGCAGACACAAATGAAATCCAAACGATCTTAAACAAATTGGTGAAAGATGCCGATGTGAAAGTAAAAGATAAAGAACTTGAAAACACATTCAAAGAAAAGTCTCAACAACCCGCACAAAATCAACAACCTCAACAAAACCAGTAATCACAAAAACCCCTCTGCCGTGATCGTGCAGAGGGGTTTTTATATGACCTGATTAAGCAATCGAGTCTTCATGTGCCGCCGTATCATGTGATCTTTTCACTTGCTGATCCTGACGTCTACGCTCTCTTTCTTGTTCCATTCGCTCGATAAAAATTTCTCCTTCCTTTTCAATAAAGGATTGATCAATCTCTTGCTCCTCTTTGGCCGTTGTCATTAATTTATACGCACAGAAAATAATGCCAATGATACATGCATACACCCACCATGGAAAAAACAACATTTTTTCATCGCCTCCTTTTTTCAGAACAGCTCTCTCTTCCTTTGTGTTACATGCTTATGCGAAAAGAAGACAAGTTATGAAAAAAACGCCCGCAATAAACGGACGTTTTGACATGGTTATTCGTGATGAAAGGTTGGTTTATAAAATGAACGATTCTCTAGCGCAAAAATACGTTCTGTATATTCTCCTGGCTTCACATGCTCAAGCGCACGATCCATCATATTCATCTTCGCATCTAAATTATCAATATAGTGGAGTATTTCGGCTTCCTTCACCATTGGTGGTTTCGGGCTGCCCCACTCTCCTTTTCCGTGATGACTCAGTACTAAGTGCTGTAAAATCAGAATTTCTTCTGAATCAATGCCAAGCTCTTCTGCAGCTTTCGCAATTTCTGTCACCATAATCGAAATATGACCGATTAAATTCCCTTCCACCGTATAGGTGGTTGAGACTGGGCCCGAAAGCTCTTTGACTTTTCCTAAATCATGAAGAATGATGCCTGAATATAAAAGATCTCGATCTAATGATGGATATAGGTCAACAATTGATTTAGCCAAATGCAGCATGGACACCACGTGATAAGCAAGACCAGAGACAAATTCGTGATGGTTTTTTGTCGCTGCTGGATAGTCAGCGAATTCCTGTCCATATTTTTTCAGCAAATGCCTTGTAACACGCTGTATATTAGGGTTTTTCATATCAAAGATATATTGCATAATCGTATCCATCATATCATGTTTTGGAATAGGAGCTGTTTCGAGAAAATCATCAATTCGAATTTGCTCATTTTCAGCAACAGGGCGTATATTCCTAAGTTTCAGCTGATTCCTCCCGCGATAATGATGAATATCGCCTACTACCTTCACAATGGTTTGCGCGGCATAGGTTTGTTCATCATTCTGCTTTGCATCCCATAGTTTCGCCTCAATATCTCCACTTTGATCTTGAAGAATTAACGTTAAAAATGGTTTGCCATTACTCGCAATCCCTTTAGTAGATGATTTAATTAATAAATGCAGGTCAACTTGTTCGCCGACATCATAGGTCATGATCCCTTTAGCCATTCAATAAAAGCTCCTTCCATGTTTCTGCTCATATAAGTATAACATAAGTCATTATTTGTCAATCATTCAACTGCTAAACTCGTAATCTGTCCATCTTCTGCTGCTTGCTTCATATGCTCATGACAGGTGAAATAAAACAGCTGTGTTTCAAAACGTGTGAGCTCGTTCATCATCTCCAGCACTCTTCCTAGACGAACGTGATCGAAATGAACGAAGCTGTCATCCATCATAAACGGAAGCTGACAATCTTGCTGATGAGACAAAGCGAGCGCAAAACGAATCGCCAGATAGATCTGTTCACACGTTGCCTGTGAAAGCTCCTCTGGACGGAATATTCGTCCATCCATTCTTTTCACCATCAGCAAGTCATCTTCAGGTGAAAATAAAATCGCTTCATAACGATCATTTGTTAACGGTTGAATAAAACTTGAGGCTGTTTGAAGCAATGCAGGCAGCCTTGTTTCTTTATGCTCATTCAATTTTTCTCGTATGACGGAGCGGACAAGCTGAATTGCCGCCCATTTTTTTGCGAGGTGCTTCGCATGCTCCTGCTCTGCGGCAAGCTGATGAGTCAAATCAGACACCGTTCCAGAAGCTTCTATTTGCCGGATTTCCACCGCTAGTTCTGCTAAACGTTTTTCCATATTCTCCGCATTCAATTGAACGTCATGAAGGTGCTGCCTTGCTTCTGCACACTCCTCTTCAAGGAGAGGTAATCCTTTGCGAACAATCCATTCCTCCTCATCAAAACAACCGCTTCTATGAAGCTCTTGATTTAGCTGCTGCAAATGGGAAAGCCGTTCCCGGTATTCTTTAGATAGATGAGAAAGCACTTGGTAATCTTCTTTGGACTCTGCTTCTACTTGACGAAAAAGCTCGCCAGTTTGTTTTTCGTAATATTGAATTTCCCCTTCTAGTGTCGTGAGCTGCTGGATCGCATGTTGAATAGATACGTGCAATGTCTGGCGTTCTTTTTCTCTTCTCGCCTCATCTTTCAATATCTCTTGAAAAGCTGAGATATTCTCCTGAATGGTTCCTTCCTTTTTTTGAAGGATACTGCTTAACGCTGAAACCCTGCCCTCATAAATCGATTGCTGATCGGAAAGCATGCCTATTTCACGATGAAGCTCCTCATATGCCGCTGTATTCATTTTTAATTGTTTTAGGATATGGAAGGCCTCTACTAGGAAAGAAAGCTCAGACGACAAGCCAAGCTGTCTCTTCTTTTCCTCTACTTGCTGCTGGACAGGTTCCAGCTCTAGCTCCCAGTCTTCATATTGCCGAATGATTCTTTCGTACAGAAGCTCCTTCTGCCTCATAAGTGTTTCAGCTGAAGCTGCCTGCACTTGAAATGAATCAAAGGCCCCTTCGCCGCTTCTTTGTTTCATAGGGCTCATTTGACTTAATGGGTAAATGAGAAAGAAGAGAAAAACAGAAAATCCCGCAAACAAGAGCGTGATCCACCACTCTGTTAAAAAGAATAGAACAAGCAGAAGCACCACATCAAATGCGATCAAGCCTCGGAATAACGACGCCCGGGAATGAATCGGTTTCTTTTTCGATCTTGTCCCCTTCGCATCATCTTCTGCTCCGTGCTGTCTGACTTGCTGTTCCTTTAATCCTTTTAGAGCGGCTTCTGCTTCGTCCAGCTCATGTCTTGCGTGATCAAATCGTTCATCTAACTGCGCTTTTCTATCCATGAGACGAACGTATTGAGTGACAGTCTCCTTTAATTCCCACTCAAATTCAAGCGAATCGTCAATTTGTTCGAGCTTTATCGGGCGCTCCCACTTTAGCTTTGCTACCGCTTCGTCTATTTTTTGTTTCAATGAATCACGGTTTGCTCGACACTCTGCTATGTGCTTTTTCACAAGCTCAGCATCAGCTGCTTCATCTACGACTCGTTTCATCTCCATTATGGTATCCTTGTCATAGAGCGGTTGAACTTGTACGAGTGAGGTTTGCAAATGGTCTAACTTCTGCTTCAGTGCAGTCAATTGAGCCTTTTTCGGGTGAAGGTGTGATTCTAGTTTATCCAGCTCATGCTCTGTTTCTGCTCTAAAACGTTTGACTCGGTCTGGATAGCGGGCTAATTCCTTTTTTAATTCCACTTTTTTCTCAATCATGGGATAAACTTGAATGGATTCAGCCAGTTTCTGAATGTGTTCCTCAGCTTGCTTCATTTCACTTTGAAGCTTTTCGATCGTCTCTGTTAATTCAGATTGCTCCCGTTTCTTTTCGGTATAGCTGCCTTCTACCAATCTCGCTTGTTTCAGCTGACCTGTCAGCTCTTTTAAACGATCAAGCTGCTGGTTTAATTCAGGCTTGCGTCCATTTGGTTTAAACAGCTGCTCCTGCTGCTTTAGCAGCCTGCTATCCATCTTGGTGGCTGCATCCGAGCCAAATAAACTTGAGAAAAGTAGAAATTCGCCTATTTGGTCCTGGTTTAAGGCTTGGACATTTTGCAGTCCAAACACATCAAATGAATAGATTGATTGATATAATCTGCGATCCGTTCCCTTTAAAAGTGTCTGTAGAAAAGCTTCGTCTTTCACTTCACCATTCGGTAAAAATACCTGTGCTTGCCCACCGCGATCGGACGTTCTCTCAATATGAATAACGCCTAACTCATCATCTTGGCAAGTAAGGGAACCACCATAAAAAGAACCCTGTTTCGTCTTGTACATCTTGTTTTTCGGAAAACCAAATAACATCGATTCAATAAACGTTTTCAATGTCGTTTTCCCCGATTCATTCAGGCCGTAAACTAGCTGAAAACCGTCATCAGAAAAGTGAAAGGTCCGATTTGAAAATTTCCCGAAATGGGCGATATGGAGTGAACGTATTTTCATTGTGCCTCTCCTTTTCTCATAATTGCTTTAGCTGTTCTGTCAGCAGCCTTTGTGCTTCTTCTTTTATATCCACTTCATCCTCTTTTGTGAGAGCTTTTCCTGACTTTCTATAGGTTGGGTGACGCTTGATCGGTGATAGAAGCTCTTCATATGCCTCAAACTGTGAAATTTCAGCAGTGAGTTCCTTCAAAAAAGAATCTTCTGGATAGACGACATCCTCGTTTGTTCGGCAGTCAATCGATATCACCCAAACGAATACCTCTTCATCTTCTTCCTGTTCATGAAGAACGGTCAACAGCTCCTCAAGTACCTCAAGCTGAGTACGCTCAAAGTAAGGAGGAGCATCACCCGTCAATTCAATTTTCACAAAATGAGGGACGCCCTCCTCTTTCAGCTCACTGATTTTGCTATCCACAAGTGTCACAAGATCCGTCATATGAACCGTTTCTGTCATGTCTATTGCAAGTGTCTCAAACATCACATCCGCACAGCTAATAAATTCCGCTGTCTCAGAATCCTCGGAGAGTTGAATAACGTAACAGCCTTTCTCTCCTGTTTCTTTAATATGTCTGCCCTGCATGTTACCAGGGTAAATAATCAACGGGTCTTCATGCAGAAGGGCTCTCTTATGTATATGTCCAAGCGCCCAATAATCGAAATCCCGTGAAAGAAGCTGCTCAAGCTGAAATGGTGCATACGCATCATGCCCTTCTTGTCCGGCTAATGTACCGTGAAGCATCGCAATGTGATAGGCAGCATCTGTCGTTTTGACATAATGAGATGTCATATTTTCATAGACAGCCCGCTCTTTGTAGCTAAACCCATAAATACTTGCAACAAGCTGCCCCCCTCTATAGTAGGATTGCTCACTTGGTGTACTGCTTGAAAAAACGTGCACATTCTCAGGCCACTCAATCGGTGTCCATTCACCGCCTAAATGATCATGATTACCATAAATAATAAAGACGTCAATCCCTTGAGTTTGCAGTCTTAGAAACTGATTTCTTAAAAACAGCTGTGCTTTCAGACTGCGATTGGATTCGTCAAATAAATCTCCGCTCAGCAGCACAAAGTCTACTGCTCGAGCAATGGCGAGATCAAACATATTCTTCGCACTTTGAAATGTACTTTCTTTGAGCCGCTTAAATGGTAAGCTAGGGATATTCGACATTCCTGCAAATGGACTGTCTAAATGTAAATCTGCGGCATGAATAAAGGTGAGCTTAGTCAAACGTCTATCTCCTTGTCCGATACTGTCATTGTCCATATTTTATCATGCCATTTTTACGAATGCACGTTCTATAGCTCTCATTCTAAAAAACACAGTTTTAAGAGCTAAAAAAGAGGTTTTGCCTTATTCATTGTTTAATTACATAGAAAAGCAGAGGAAAGGGAGATGAGGAATGGAGAAGACATACTTTTTAACTGTATTTGACCGGTCGGGTGAGACCTTATTAAATGAAAAAATCACAACGGATAGTGATGAAAAGGCAAAGGAATTAGGGCGCCATCGCTTAATCGAACAGCAATACACGAAGCATTCCCACCGGCTCGTTGATGATGCAGGCAAGCTTCTTTTATTTGAACGTTAAAAAAACCGGCATTCGCCGGCCTCACATTCGTTTATACGTTCTGAAACACAGGTCGTCTTTTTTCTAAAAAGGCCTGAATGCCTTCCTTATGATCATGACTTTGCCTCAGTCTTGCCTGTGCTGCCCTCTCCTTTTGAAGAACGGCTAGCAGCTCAGGTTCTGACTGCTGAAAATAGATCAGCTTTGTTTCAATAAATGCTTGAAGCGGCATGTTCATAAACGGCTTCACACATACTTTTTGATACGCATCGACTTCATCCTGAAACACCCCGTCTGCAAGGCGCAGTTTTAACGCTTCTTCAGCCGGCAGCTTTTGTCCGCTCCAAATCAATTGTTTCGCGGTTTGTTCACTGACTCTTTTTGTGAGAAAAAAATGCCCTCCGCCATCTGGAATTAACCCTACTCCATTAAAATTCATGGCGAGCTGTGCATCCTGATGCATAAACAAGTAGTCACAGCTTAAAGCAAAGCTAAAAGCAAGGCCTGCCGCTGACCCGTGGACAAGGGCAATCGTCACTTTTTTCATACCGGCTAGAGAAAGTGTAATTCCCTCGATCAAATCCATCACACGATGGAAATCTTCTTCACTTTCCTGCTTAAGCATCATGCCAATATCTCCGCCTGCTGAAAACCCTTTCCCCGCTCCCTTGATCACAACGACTTTTGCACTGCTTTCTTCCGCTGCATCACACGCCTCTTTGAATTCAGCAAACATGTCCACATGAAATGAATTATAAGCATCAGGCCTGTTGAAAACGATTTCAAAAATATCCCCGTCTAACTGACAATTGATATATGTCATCATCCATCCCCCTTTTCTTTTAAACTCATGACTTAATTCCATTTCAACCCGAATAATCCCTTTTCCTCTTCATAAAAAATTTCAAGATCAATTGATACCAAAACAAGCATAATTGTTGAAACAAGAAATATATTTTTATATAGTAAATGAAGAAAGAAAATGATTTTGAAAGGGGGAGGATGATTGATAAGGTGTTCCATATTCATATTGGTTAGTTTCATCGTCATGTTTTCTCCTTTTTCAAATGTCGTTTTTGCTCCACAGGCAGAAGCGAGTGCACCTAGTCTTATTTCTCCATCCATCTACGATGAAGAAATTCAAGCTGTGAAGACACCTCCATTTTCAAAAAAACATGCCTCCTCTATTCTGTTAAAGAACAGATTATCACTGGCTGATTCAAAGATTTTTTTTCTCAAGCCTGCTCCATCAGCTGCGCTATCCATTGATCTATGTTTTTTGGAAATGAAGTGTGCGATCCCCATTATGTGTCAATCAAATTACCTCTACTGATTCATTTTATTTCATCCGTATTACTATATGAAAAACACAACCTATCATATTCGGAGGGATAAAATGAATATTAAAGAAAATGATCTTCCTGGGATCGGAAAGAAATTTGAAATTGAAACGAGAAATAGAGAAAAAATGACGATAGTGATTCATGATGATGGCAGACGGGAGATTTATCGTTTTGACGATGATGATCCAGATGAAGTGCTGTCCACCATTTCTCTCGATGATGCTGAATCAAGGCAAATCGCTGCGATTATCGGCGGCATGGTGTATAAACCGCAGGCACTTGAAACCATTGAAATGGCCTTCAATGACTTGATGATTGAATGGTTTAAGGTGGAAAAAGGCGCAAAAGCGGTTGGACATACACTCGGTGATTTAGATGTGCGGCAAAACTATGAAGTCACCGTCATTGCGATCATTAAACATACAAATGAAAAATTACTGAACCCTGGTGCCGATTCGATTATTGAAGCAAATGATACGATGGTCATTTCAGGCGAAAGAAAACACTTAAAGCGATTGATACGTGATTTTCTTTCTAGAGGGGGAGAGTGATGAATGGATCATTTAGTCTTTGAAGTTGGGACGGCGCTGATTCTCATCGCCATCGCCAGCTTAATCGCCAATAAAATAAAATACTCTATCATCCCTTTTCTCATTGTCCTCGGTATGATCGTTGGGCCGCATGCTCCAACCATCGGGATCATTGATCTAAAATTTATCGAAAGCACCGAAATTATTTCGTTTTTTGGCAGAATGGGCGTCTTGTTCCTTCTTTTCTATCTTGGACTTGAGTTCTCTGTCGGAAAGCTTATTAAATCGGGCAAATCCATTGCTGTCGGCGGATCTATTTATATTTTGATTAACTTCAGCTTAGGACTGCTTTACGGTTTTATCACAGGGTTTGGATTCCTTGAGGTTCTCATTATGGCAGGGGTTATCACGATTTCATCCAGTGCCATTGTGGCCAAAGTCCTTGTTGATTTGAAACGGACTGCGAACCCTGAAACTGAGTTAATTCTTGGGATCATTATGTTTGAGGATATTTTCCTCGCTGTTTATTTATCCGTCGTATCTGGTCTTGTCCTTGGAGATGCCACAACGGTTAGCGGTGCCTTATTATCCATTTTCATTGCTTTTGGTTATATGATGCTTTTCTTTATCATCGCACGTAAGCTGCCAAAACGATTAAACAAGTTGTTCGATATCCGTTCGAACGAAGTGTTCATCATTGTGATTTTTGCGGCTTTATTCTTTGTCGCTGGTTTCTCAGAGACAATCCATGTAGCAGAGGCCATTGGGGCACTCTTACTTGGTCTTGTTTTCTCAGAAACAGAGCACTCTGACCGCATCGAACATCTTGTGGTTCCATTTAGAGATTTCTTCGGGGCCATGTTCTTCTTCAGCTTCGGTCTCAGCATTGATCCATTTACATTAGGTGATGCCTTCTGGCTTGCGATCGGCGCTGTGATTCTCACCTTCATTGGGAACTTCACTGCTGGAATGTTCGCTGGAAGAAGAGCTGGTTTTTCTCATAAAGCCTCTTCTAATATTGGATTAACCATCGTATCACGCGGAGAGTTTTCGATCATTGTAGCTGAGCTCGGTATTGCGGGCGGACTTGCCGCTACCTTAAAGCCATTTGCTGCATTGTACGTCTTAATCCTTGCGATTTTAGGACCGCTTGTGACGAAGGAATCTAAGCGAATTTATCAAATTCTAAACAAAATCTTCAAATGGAAAACAGAAAAGCCAAAAGTGAAAAAGGAAACAACGATCTAATGAAAAAGGGGCCTATACTTGGGCCCTTTTTCATATCTCATTCAAATTGCTGAAATGCTGTTTCTTGCTTGACTGGCGCTTCCTTGACCCCGCGAATGGTTTGAATCACTTTCTGGTTGCGGTAGATGGATAGTTTTAAATTGGTCGCCGCTGTTCCATGAGAGTGATCAAGATGCGTGAATGTAAAGAAATGATGAGGGCGCTTGTCTTTGAACACAAGCCTGAAGTCTTCTGTCACTTTAAAATGCTCTTCACTTTCCCATTCAATCAAAGGTTCATACGCACTAAACCACGCCGGGATATTCGGAGTGTACCCTGTAGCCAATACGGCACGATCAGCTGTTATGCTCTTTTCTTTCTTTAGCTGCCACTGCTTTAGGTGCAGCTTCAGGGACTGATTCTCCTCCACCTGAATCGCTTCAAGCTCGGTCATTGGCTGAATCACCACAGATGGCTCTTCACCTGTAACAGACCGATGATACAATTCCTGATAAATACGCGAGAGCGTCGATGCATCTATACCATTTCTTAATCCAGTCAGCCTAGGCAATGTGTTCATTCGTTCTTCATAAGGAAGCGAATGGAAATATTCGACGTACTTCGGTGTAAATAGCTCCTGGCCAAGCTCTGCCGTCTCCAGCTCTCTAAATTCACTAGATCGCGTAAACCACGAAAGCTGCTGTCCTTTCTTTTGATGCTGAAGCAGGTCTAAGAAGATTTCGGCTGCACTCTGCCCAGAGCCAATCACCGTCACCGACTCAGCTTCATGAAGTTCTTCCTGCTGGTCTAAATAACGGCTGCTATGTGTCACATATGGCAGTGCAGCATCAGGCACATCGACAGGAATCATCGGTTTGCTCCCTGTTCCAAGCACGACATGCTTTGCCCGATACTCAGAAAGCGATCCATCCTTCAATCGCCGGACTTTCACAAGATAACCACCTTGGCAGTCCGTCACTTCCTCTACCTTCATCCCAAATTGACAGCTATCTAATTCACCTGCGACCCATGATAAATACTCATTGAATTCTCTTCGCGGAATGTCAAACTGTTCAAATGTATAGAACCGGTGAAGTCTATTTGATTCATGTAAATAATTTAAAAATGTATACCTGCTCCTTGGATTCGCCATCGTCACAAGATCAGCTAAAAAGGAGACTTGTAAATCCGTTCCTTTGATCAGCATACCAGGATGCCAGGCAAACTCGGACTCCTGTTCAAAAAAACAGCATGAAACATCTTCATACTCCTCTAACAAAGCCGCCAAACCTAAATTGGCGGGCCCAATCCCAATTCCGATCACATCAATCATATGTACACCTGCTTTAACTTTTTATCACTTATATACCCTTTTACAAATGAAAAAAACACTGCGTCACCGCAGTGTTTAAACGTGAGGAACAAATAATGACTCAAGAAATTCAATTTTCTCTTCGGTATAGTGTTCATAGCGGTCATTATACGATTTTGGATCTTTTGGATTGGCATACTGCGTAATTTTTCCTGAACGCGGATCAATGAATTTACTAGCAGCACCGCATCCAATCCCTATAATTGTCTGCACTTCTTCCATAATAATGATATTATACAAACTTTCCTGCCCATCCAATGAATACCCGACATTTTCAAGGTTCCCTAAGATGTTTTTTTGTCTATATAAATAATAGGGATGATAGTCATGTGCTTTCGTCCAAGCGACCGCTTCATCCATCATACGTGTGATTTCTTCCCGGTCTGCTACTTGATATTTGTCCTTATTGCGCGTCATCTCAGAAGCTCTTTTAAAGGAGAGCGTATGCACGGTTAAAGATTCAGGCTTAAGTTCTTCAGTCTGCTGCAAGGAATGCTGGAATTCCTTTAGGCCTTCTCCCGGCAAACCAATAATTAAGTCCATATTAATATTATTCATGCCATACTGTCTTGATAAGTGATACTTTTCAATCGTTTCTTCTACACTATGGTGCCGGCCAATGGCTTTCAGTGTTTCATTCTCATACGATTGTGGATTGATGCTAATCCGGTCAATATGATATCGGTTTAGCACCTCTAGCTTATCAGGTGAAATCGTATCAGGACGTCCTGCTTCGACAGTCACTTCCCGTATATGTTTCACATCAGGGAACGAGCGATACATTTCTTCATACAGCAAATCCATTTCTTCCGCAGTAATACTCGTCGGCGTACCTCCGCCAAAATAAACAGTCGTCACTTTGATACCATGTTCTTTTAGCCAAGTACCGATTTTTTGCATCTCATAATGCAGACCAAACAAAAACGTTCCCACTCTTCCAGCTTGTCCTTTAATCGCATAAGCAGGAAACGTGCAATAAGCGCATTTGGTTGGGCAGAAAGGAATACCAATATAAATACTTACTTCCTGCTGAAGGTCATACAGGTCAGGAATCGCTTGAAGCTGACGGTCGACAATCTCCTGCATCAAATCGATTTTTTCATCATGAATCAAATAATCACGCTTTAATGCGGCATGCGCGTCTTCCTGTGTCATGCCTTCTCTCAGCATCTTATGGAGTAATTTTGTAGGACGTATCCCTGTGAGAATCCCCCACTTTTGCGTCATTCCTGTGTGCTCCTGAAGCAGATGTAAATAAACAGACAGCACTGTGTTTTTGATTTGCTTCCAGCGCTCCTTATCGTTCAAGCCCTCTGGGACGTCTCGCGAAAAACGACTAGTGATGTCTGATCCAGCGATGTGACCAGATGCTTCCACCGTTCCATTTTCTTCTTTCCAGCTAAACACCATGGTTAAGCCATCTTCTAATTCTCCTGTATCAAACAGCACTTCACTATCTTCTTCAAATAAATTGGCTATATTAACAAGCGGGCGATGAAATCGTTCATCTGACAGCCCTTTAATTAAAATTCGCATCGTATCACCTTTATCTTCAAACTTGTTTCATTTTACAAAATCTATGTAGGAAAAGCAATGACTGGAACAGTTGAAGGCCCTGCCATTTCTTGATTGACAGGGCCTTCGTCTATATTATCGTTTAATATCGAATTGATGTAAAAATCCTTCTCTTTGCTGCATTCTAAAGTATTCTTTGATCATATAAGCGACTCCCTGTTCATCGTGCGAACGTGTCACCCAATCGGCTTTACGCTTAACAGAATGAGGGGCATTTCCCATCGCAACGCCTAAGCCAGCCAATTCGAGCATTGGGATGTCATCTGTCCCCTGCCCAATGACCACCGTATCTTCTAAAGTCAAACCTAATGCTGAAGTCAAAAGAGAAAGCCCCGCTTCTTTCGATACGCCTTTGCATACGATATTCATTTTCTCATCACTGATCTGAATAAGATCGACAGATCGAAAAGCTTGTTGAATGGTTCGGTGAATTTCAGGCTGAAGCTCTGCGGCCGAATATACTTCAATGACTGGTGTACTGACCGGTTCATCCATCAGCATATCACTTAGCGATTCAACAAATTGCACAGGATAGAAAATTGGATCAGACGGATGAATCAACGTCTTTCCCATCAGCTGTGACTGCGTTTTTTTCCGGTTGCCAATTGAGAATTTTTCATGCAGTAGGCGAACATTACAATCAAAGCTTTCAAGAATTTGCACAAGATTAAATGTTTTTTCTTCCGTTAGTTTCTTCACATGAAGCGGCTCATCGAGTTTATTCGCGATAAATGCACCACTATGCGTCACAAGGGTTGACGTTGGAATCTTCAACGCCTTGGCTATTTTTTGTGCGGAACGAAAATGCCGGTTGGTGACAAGCGTCACGTAAACCCCTTTTTTCTTCACGTATTCCACAGCTTCTTTTGTAGCGGAATGGATTTTTCCATTGGAACGAAGTAACGTTCCATCTATATTGAGTGCAAGTAGTTTTTTTGACACTGAGGCATCCCCCTTCTTGATGACTGTACTTACGATAAGGATATGCCCTAGCTTGGTGCTTTAGAACATGCAGTTGAAAGAGCCCTGTGTTATGAATCTTTTGCAAATAAAAAAAGCCTACCCCTAGGCTTTTTTTTATGTATGGTTTGGATGCGTCACAATGAGGTGATGAAGCTCCCCATGATCCCCTTATCTTTCACACACCAAAGCATTGCTTATATCAGATCCCCTTATGCTTTGCGTTTCTCCCAGAAGCGCTTCTCTCTCGTTTGGCTAATCGCCTTAAATCCCAAGTGAAACGCACCCAATTGTCCCATGAGAGCGCTCATTTGAAAGCACTTTCAATATAAGTATTATCGCAGAATTTATGAGCTTCGACAACCTTTTTTTGAAAAGTTGGACAGGGAACATGTGAAATAAAAAAAGGGCGAATATCATCGCCCTTTTCATTAATTATTTTCTTCTGGATTCCCATAAAGCTCTTCAAGAGGCTTCATGATCACTTTATTTAATTCTCCGATGAGAACACTCACACGTTGTTCTGCTTCCATCAACTGAGAGATTTTATCGTGCTGTTGAACAAGTGCCACTGTTTTTTGAGCTTGCTCCACTTCTTCTTGTGTGATCTCTTGACCAGTCATTTGTTTTTGTTGAAGGTTCACTTGAATGTCACGGAAGTTCTCGAACATTCTTTTAGAGGACTCATCCGCGTTTACCTCATCATAAAGATTTTTTAAAGTTGAATATTCTTCGCTATGACGCAGAGCTTTTTCAAGGTCATATGCAACATCATAAACATTTACAGACATGTTATGTCTCCTTTCTATCCGTTATCACCGATATGATCGGCGGACACCACTCCACTATAACAAACTATGGCTTTCGTTTCACATATATACAATGAATTCATCAAAATTTCTCTAGCTTGTCTTAAAATAGCGTGACAAAGATTGCTTGAATTGCGCCGATTAATCCGCCTAAAAAACCGCCTAAAAACGTGATCATTTTAAGTTCATTGTTGGAAATGCTAACCACAAGCTCCTCCATTTTTTTAAGCGGAAAATGTTCAATCTGCTCACGAATGATATCTTCAAATTTGAGCTTTGCGAGCAGTCCCTCTAAAGCATTCGATGCTGCTTTAATCCCCTTGTCGACAAGCACTGGTGCAAAGTGTGTTTTGAGATCAAGCGCTACTGCACTGACATAATATCCAACTGGCTTGTCTAATATCAGCTTTGTAGAGAAGTGTGAAAGCAATTGCTTTTTCACACTATAAGCAAGCTCCTTCACATTCCATTTTTCATCTAGCTCCTGAAGAGAAAACTGCTTCACCTTGTCCCATTCTTGAACAAGCAAATCTGATAAAAATCTTTTTGTTTCTGCGTTTCTTAAAAATTTGATGATTTCAGGATGTACCCGATCAATTAAGCTTGAATTCCCTAGAAACATTTGAACCATACTGCCAAGCATGCCTCGTTCCTTTAAGAAATCATCAATCATATTACCAAGCCTTGCTTTACCTTCCTCGCTTTCAAAATAATGAATGCCCCTCTTTAAAATATAATCAGCTGCATCTGGAATTTTTGAAGATATTTTGTTTTCCACATCTAGCGGAAGCAATTCAGATAAAGTTTGCTCATTATATTTTTCAAGCAGTGAATTGAGCTTCTGATCAGACCACTGATGGATCCATTCATCTGCTTTGACGTCAGCCTGTGATACGCCGACTCTTTCAAGCAAAGTTAGCACTGTTATCTCCATTTCAGCGCCTTTGTCAATATATCGATGGACTGTATGCAAGATCTCTTGCTTTGCCTCCGATGATTCAAATCGCTTTTGAATTCCTTCTGGCGTAAGCAAATGCTCCATAACCATGACACCAACCTGCTTGGCTACTTCGTCTCTTCTTTTAGGAATGAGCCCTGGTGTAAAAGGAAGCTGTTTCCCGAATAAGTAATACGGCTTATAAGGGCGAAAAAGCATTTTAATTGCAAGATGGTTTGTCGCTGCTCCTATGACTGCGCCTATAACAATCATAAAGATAAACGTTGTGAATATATTCAAAGTCGTCATCTACCTTTCAAACAACACCCGAAGTTTATTGGTTTAATCTATACGTATTATAGTTGTTGTCAAGTCCCCAAGCAAATGAAGCATGTTGCTAGACATATGATCAATCGATCTGTCGTAATGATAAAGGAGCGCAATCTTTATGTAAAATCATGAAAAAGTGTTTTTGTGCTGGTAAAAAAAGAAGTTGAAAAGAAGGTGTTTTTTAATGACATCAACATTAGGTATTGTGACCCTTTCTTCAAAATATGAAGAGGCATTCACTCGTGGGTTAGCCAAAGCTGCCCCTTCTTATGGTTTAAAGGTTGTTCGTTTTACACCATTTGATTTAAAGCCGGCTTCAAATTTGATACAAGGTCAAACTTATACGAATGGTCAAGGATTTGCCGCAGCAGAATTTGAGATTCCTGACTTGATTTACGATCGATGCCTTTACAAGCATGACGCACAATCTAAAAAAGCAAAACCAATCATGGAATGGCTGAAAAAGTATCCGAAAACAGATTTTTTGAATACAGGTATTTCAAATAAAATGATGCTATTTGAGCAGCTCCGTCTCCTCCCTTCTTTACAGCCATATTTACCTGTCTGCTCATTATTAAAAGAGCCATCAGAACTTCTCAACATGGTAAGGAAAGACGGTTATTGTAAAATGCAGCCGCTCTCTCAACAGCATGCAGCATCTACTTACTTCATTTTCTTAAAAGACAACACTTTCACTGTTCAGCTAAGTCCCGAGCAAGTCATCACATTTTCGCGTCCATCAGATATAGAGCGCTGGTGCAAAAAGTACGTAGGCCGATATTTCCTTCAATTTTTTCAGACGAGTGATCAAAAAGACTTTTTATTCAATGAAATAAGGATTTTCCTTATGAAAGATTCACAAAATCAATGGAGTCGCATAGGGATTCACACAAAATCACCTACAGAAAATAGTCATTTAAACATTACACAAAAATCAGCTCCCATGATAGGCTTTGATCACTATCTAAACACATTGCAGCCGCACATCAAAGAGCTTCTTTTAGATGATATTGCATCCATTCAAGCATCTCTCCCAGCATATATAGATAAAACCTTCTCCCCTTGCTTTGAATTCGCTGTAGACTTACTCCATACAAGTGAAGGCAGGCTTTTCATATCAAATATAAGATCAAAGCCAGGGCGATCCGCTTTTTTAAAAGCTTATCCTGACAAGGAAGATCAATTGATTCGTACCATTCTTGCACATGCTCAATCGATGACGTCTCAACCGAAGGAGGTTTCTTATGAACAAAAATCGCTTCATCATCGCCCCTCATCTCACAAGTGAAAAAACAGTTCATCTTCCCGCCCATTTTAAACAGCAGGATGCGATCTATTCTCTTGCTTTAGGATCCCGTTTAGTAGATGACTTCACCGTTTCCTATCATCAACATCCAAATAAAATTTTATTATCAGAAAATCTATATAGAAATTTACTAATTCCTTATCAATCAAAAGCTGATGTGATTGCCGTTGATCATACACTGTTTATAGGGCCGCTGCTTGGCATTTTCACAGCAGGTTTTGGGCAAAGCACGCAGCCACTAGGAACGAGATCAGACTTTTTTATCAAACTGCTGCACTCTTTCAGGCAGCATGCTGGATTTGCCTACCTTTTTGGTACACATTCTATTGATTGGGATAAAGGAATAGTAGAAGGATTGTTGTACCAACAGCAAACATGGGTTAAAAAACAGATGCCTCTGCCGTCAGTCATTTACGACCGTCTTCCAAATAGAAAGGCTGCTCAGTCGGCATTTATTCAAGAAACAAAGCGTAAACTCACACAAGACTATGATATTCCTTGGTTCAACCCTTATTTTTTTAATAAATGGGATATTCATGAACAACTGTTAACAGATGAAAAAACATGTCCTTTTCTTCCACATTCCATACAATTGGATCCGGTGGACGCTCTAAATAAAATAGAAACACTCCTCCATCTACATCAGGTCATATACTTAAAACCATCGAACGGAAGTCACGGCGACGGTATTTATCAATTAAAGAAGACGGCTCATGGAATCACTGTATGCTCAAATCACGGAAGCGCTGTTCCATATGACTCAATAGAGCATTTCGTGACCAAGCTCCGGAAAGATCACGCAATTCAAGACTTTATGGCTCAACAAGGCATTGCACTTCTTCAAATAGACAATCAACCAATGGATTTCAGAGTTCATACGAATAAAAATAAGTACGGCCATTGGACAGTCACAGCAGCAGCAGCAAAAGTCTCTGGCAATCACACAGTAACGACTCACCATTTACATGGTGGCTTAGTAAAAACACTTTATGATGTTTTTCCAGAAAAGAAGAAGCGTTTGAAAACTTTAGAGCAGCTTTCTTATACTGCCATCACGCTTAGTCAGGTGATAGATGAAAAAATGTCCGGTCATATTGGTGAAATCGGTTTTGATTTAGGCATTGATCAGACAGGAGCTATCTGGATGTTTGAAGCCAATTCTCGCCCTGGCCGCGAGATTTTCCAGCATGTTTCATTGCGAAACTCAGAAAGGCTGATTGGGAAAAGAATCATGGATTATGCATCTTATCTTTCACGAACGACCTCAACAACTACAGACCACACGAACGTCTACTAACTGTTTTTCGTTTTAAATTGATGGTGTTATGAAATCTATGCTTTTCCTATGCTCTTTTCATCAGATGAGATACAATAAAATCAAGTTCAAGGTTGTTTCCGTATTGTCGTGTTTATTTATTGTTTCATCAATAAAAGCAAGGAGGCAATGATGATATGATTTCTCATTTTCAATGGAAACCTCTCTTTAAGAAAGCACAGTTGCCAGGCTGGAAAATATCCTTTTTTCACAATGGTGCGCACTACGAAGGCATCTACCACAAAACAGGTGATATTGAATGGGGCTCTCAGCTTCCACCTCATGAAGTCGAACCAACCTTAAAAGAAGAAATCCACGAATTAATGCTATTCCATGTCTATGATTAAACTGTTTAAGGAGCTTCGCCATGTTAGAAAAATTAAAGCTTGTTTACGGAGAGCATATCATCAGCTCACCTACAAATGATCATCAAATTCTTTGGTATCAAACAGACGAAGGCGAATTATTTGGAGTAGACAAATCAGAGCTTACAGCGAGAGAAACACTTCTTCTCAATACTTTCCTTACACCAATTGATCTTTCTCATACAAAGCAGACTGAGGATGAACAAAAATGGTACAGCTATCTTTTTGATAACAAACCACTAACCGTTCAGCACCCCGTCCGTGTATATTATTTTAAAATGTCCCATCAAGCAGAACAAAGGCAGCAAATAAAAGAGGCTGTGGTTCACAGCCTCGAACATACTCATTTCATTTGGACAGGCGCTGATACAGCGATGCTGATTCAAACAAACGCTACATCAGAAAATGGTCAATTAGATCTGCTAAACGATTTGTCTCTAGCCATTACAAGTGACTTTTTAACAGACTCAGTCTTTTTACAAGGACAGCTCCATTTGCCAAATGAACATTTACAGAAGAAATTGTTAAATGAACAGCAGCTTTTCTTGGACCATGTGCAGCGAGGCAAGCTTAGATCAGGGATTTCCACATTTTATGAATGTCTGCCATCACTCATACGTTATGATGAATCCGCGCTCTCTCATGCT
Organism: Bacillus sp. LNXM65; assembly: GCF_002998575.1. Classification (NCBI taxonomy): domain Bacteria; kingdom Bacillati; phylum Bacillota; class Bacilli; order Caryophanales; family Bacillaceae; genus Bacillus; species Bacillus sp. LNXM65. The sequence continues at coordinate 201,815 of NZ_PVRB01000007.1, forward strand.
ATTTCAGATGCTTTTAAAGAGGCGGTCTTTGATCGGGACGTTTACCGCACCCTCATGACCTATATGCAATGTAACTTAAATGCATCCAAGGCAGCAAAAGCTTTATATGTTCACAGAAACAGCCTTCAATATCGAATCGATAAATTTATTGAGCGCACAGGAATCGATATACGGCATTTTCCAGAAGCATCTGCTGTTTATTTTATGATGAATCTTCTCGACCTTTCATAACAATCAATGACATGAGCATCCTGCCCAAAAGTGAAAATGAGATGTTGTGCACGTTGTCCATTTACAGACGCTTCCCCATTTTATACACTTTATTTACAAGTAAAGCGCTTTCAATAAGAGGATGGGGAGGTTATCATCTATGGCTGAAATGATGCTCAATCAAATTTATAAAGTGTATGATAACAAGGTAACAGCAGTAGACAACTTTAATCTACATATAGAAGATAAAGAATTTATTGTGTTTGTTGGTCCATCTGGGTGCGGAAAATCAACAACCCTTCGCATGATTGCAGGACTTGAAGAGATTTCACAAGGGGATTTTCTGTTAGACGGAAAACGGATGAATGATGTAGCACCAAAAGACCGGGATATCGCAATGGTTTTCCAAAACTATGCTTTGTACCCTCACATGAATGTATACGATAATATGGCTTTTGGATTAAAGCTGCGGAAGTTCCCGAAATCAGAAATTGATGAGCGGGTTCGAAATGCTGCGAAAATATTGGGGCTTGAGCAATATTTAGACAGAAAACCAAAAGCTCTGTCTGGCGGTCAAAGACAACGCGTTGCACTTGGGAGAGCAATTGTGCGTGATGCAAAGGTCTTTCTTTTGGATGAGCCGCTTTCTAATTTAGATGCAAAACTTCGCGTTCAGATGCGTGCTGAAATATCTAAGCTTCATCAGCGTCTGCAAACGACATTTATCTATGTCACACATGATCAGACTGAAGCTATGACAATGGCTACTCGCCTTGTTGTGATGAAAGATGGCTTTATTCAGCAGGTTGGAGCGCCGAAGGATGTATATGAAAATCCAGAGAATGTATTTGTAGGCGGATTCATTGGCTCTCCTGCGATGAATTTTTTCACAGGAAAACTCTCTGACGGTGCTATTGCAGTTGGAAAAACGCATATTCGTGTACCAGAAGGAAAGATGAAGGTATTACGCAGCCAAGGTTATATCGGAAAAGATATCATCCTTGGTATCAGACCAGAAGATTTTCATGATGAACCCGTGTTTATAGAGGCATCTGAGGGCACAAAGATCGATGCCAGTGTAGAAGTTGCTGAATTAATGGGAGCAGAAACGATGCTTTACTCTTCTCTCGATGGTCAGTCTTTTATTGCACGTGTTGATTCTCGTACTGATGTTCAGGCTGGACAGTCTATCCCTCTTGCTATTGATATGAACAAGGCCCACTTCTTTGATTCGGATACAGAACTTCGCATTCGCTCTGCTGATTAAAGAGATCTAAGCAGCACCATCACTCATGATTGAGTGATGGTTTTTTTGCATGTTGAACAACATTTACCATGTTCTTTTCTCGTATGTTTTTTTCAGAAATCACCATAATACTTAGTACAAAGCAGTTACTGCATTGGGTTTCGCCAAGTGGCAAATGACTTGCTCATTTCGCTGGTGCGATTCCAGCAAACCCAACCAAAAACCAAATCATATACAAAAAGGAGATTCACATCATGGCAAATTCTAATAGTTCAAATCAATTACTAGTTCCTGGAGCAGAGCAAGCAATCGACCAAATGAAGTACGAAATCGCTTCTGAATTCGGTGTAAACCTTGGTGCAGAAACAACATCTCGCGCTAACGGATCAGTTGGTGGAGAAATCACTAAGCGTCTTGTATCTTACGCTCAACAACACATGGGTGGAACACAAGCTTAATTTCATATTTGGATCATAGAAGGCACCTCTTAAGGTGTCTTCTTTTTTTATTTTTATCCCTCACCAATCTCCTTTCCAGCTCATATCATGTAGTAGAAAGGAGCGGATCTTCATGGACATTATTTCCGGTATGAACTTTGAACTTCTACAATTTGTAGGGATCTCTCTATTATGTGAATATGCTCATAGTATTCGGTCCTTTCACCTTTATAAAAAAAGCATCACATAAAAGTTGTACCATTTTGGGTTCTTTTCACTTATAGTATGTAGTGGAGGGATCGAACAGATGAAAATAGCTCTTTTCGGTGCTCATGGACGTGTAGGACAAGCATTTCTTCGTTTCGTTCAAGTAGATGATCGTTACATAGTTCGTTCATTGATTCGGACAAACCGAGAAGAAATGCTTGCGGGTATGTTTCAAGTCACCGGCAATTCAAGAAATCGAGAAGATGTGCTTGAGACGATCAAAGGAGCAGATATTGTTGTGAGCTGTCTATCAACAGATGGTGATGATACATTATCTGTTTCAATGGAGCATATCGTACAAGCCATGAAGCAATCAAATACTTCAAGAATTATTACAATTGGTACGGCAGGTATTTTAAAGGCAAGGCAGCAGCCGGAGCTTTACCGTTTTGAAACAAATGAATCAAGGCGGACTACTTCCCGAGCAGCTAAAGAGCATGCCAAAGCGTTTGAAATCCTTCAATCGACTGATCTAGATTGGACCATTATTTGTCCAACCTATTTACCAGATGGAGAAGTGACACGGTCATATCGCTATGAGAAAGATTTTCTCCCTATAGATGGAAAGAAAATTTCAGTTGAAGATACCGCACACTTTTTATATCAGCAGTTAAATTCGAAGGAATTTGTACATCAACGCGTCGGCATTGCCTACTGATGATGCAGCTCGTGTAAACGATATAACTAGTAAAGGTCGAGGTCAAAAACGAATCCTCGACTTTTTATGCAAATAAAAAGAGCCTCATTCAAAGTGAATAGGCTCTTTTTTGTTATTCATCAGCTGTTTGCAACAGCACCCTTTTGCAGTTCGTACATTTGCGCATACAGCCCTTCTTGCTGCATGAGTTGATCATGACTGCCTCGCTCGACAATTTCACCTTTTTCTAATACCAAAATCATATCGGCTTTCTTAATGGTGGATAATCGGTGAGCAATGACAAAAGTCGTTCGTCCTTCTTTGACGACATCAAGCGCCCGCTGAATGATCGCTTCTGTTTCTGTATCAATGTTTGCGGTGGCTTCATCTAAAATTAAGATCGCTGGATCGTACGCTAATGCACGGGCAAATGAGATTAACTGACGTTCTCCTGAGGAAAGAGTACTTCCCTTTTCAACGACTGGTTCATCAAATCCTTTTGGCAGGTGCTTCAATAACTCTACTGCGCCTACTTGCTTTAATGATGATTCAATCGTTTCTCTTTTAATGTCTTCATTTCCTAAGCTGACATTGGATGCAATCGTTCCGGAAAATAAATACGGGTCTTGAAGCACAATGCCCATTTGTTTACGCAACGTTTGGCGTGACTGGTGATAAATGCTTTCCCCATCTATGAGAATGTCTCCTTGCTGAATGTCATAAAAACGCAGCAGCAAGTTCATGATCGAGCTTTTCCCAGAACCGGTATGCCCCACAAGTGCAACTGTTTGGCCTTTTTTGGCCTCGAACGTAATGTTCTTTAATACATTATTTCCTTCATTATAAGCAAAGGTGACATCTTGGAACTGAACGTGTCCCTCCATTTTCTTTTGAACAGGTTCTTCCACTGTTGTTCCTGGCTCATCCAATAATCGGAAAACCCTTTCCGATGAAACCCTTGCTAATTCCAATCTCGAGAACTGGTTCACAATGCCTGTAATCGGCTGAAATAATCGATTTAAATAATCGACAAACGCATAGAGCACACCAATTGACACAATGCCCGTCGCACTTAAGGACGCACCGCCAAAATACCAAATGAGTGCCACATATGCTAAATTCCGAAGCAGGTTAACCAAGTTATGCGACAGAAGTGAATTTAAATGCAGCATCTTTCGCTGATATCGAAAGTGATTGTTGTTCAGTTCATCAAATTCCTCTTTCGTCACTTTTTCATGACGAAACGCTTGAATAATGGTCATCCCTTGAATGGCTTCATTTAGCTTGGCATTGATGTCACTAATGATCGAACGAATGCGGTGGTTGTACACTGATGCAAACTTTCTGTAGGTCATTGACCATAGGAAAATAATCGGTACCGCCACCAAACAAATGAGTGCCAGCTTCACATTTAATAAAAACATGGCAATATAAATTCCAATCATGTAAATAGCACTCGTCACGAAATTAGCGAGGACTGTCACATATAAATCACGAATGGTTTCTGTGTCATTGGTAATCCTCGCTACGACCTTTCCAGCCGGTAAATTATCAAAATACCGGATAGGCAACGTTTGAATATGCTCAAATACATCAACCCTCATTTTTTGAATAATTCGATTGGCTATCCGCTGTAGCAGATAATGCTGCGCATACTGAAAGAAAATCGCAATGACGAGAAGCCCTAGATAAAATAGAACAAGCTGCACCAAACCACTGATTTCCGGCTCATAAAAAGAGAAAATTTCCTCTTTTGATAAACGCTGTACTTGATATGTCTCGCGCTCGTTCCCATTTTCAATGGTAAGCTGATCTCCGGATATCTTTCGGTTTCCATCAAAACGAATCGGCTCATTTACAAAATAGTAACCGAATCCGACTTGCACCACATTGATTTGTTTTCCGGATTTCATATCACTGTCTAATCGATCGCTTCGTATATAGTTATTTCCCTGGTAATAAACTGTTTTGTCTGTTTTTTCATTGACCTCGACATATGGTTTTTCTACACCTAAAATATGATCATCAATCATTTTCTTCCCAATAAATGGTCCTGTCAGTTCAGCACCTACTGCAATGATGAGAAAGATCAAGGCAACAGACAGTACTTTCTTATAAAGGAGTGCGTAGGCAAGGAGTCTTCTTCCTGTTGTCATGCCTCATCCCCTCCTTCCAGCTGGTTTGTCAGCTGCTGACGCAGAAATTGTTCTTTGTACCACCCATCTTGCTGAATGAGCTCTTCGTGGGTGCCCTTTTGGACAATGCGTCCTTCTTCCATGACAAGTATGAGATCCGCATGCTCAACAGCTGATAGACGATGAGTCGTAATAAACGTCGTTTTCCCATGACGATTTTGCCTTAAATTTTCTAAAATAGCGGTTTCTGTTTTTGCATCTACCGCAGAAAGCGAGTCATCCAGTATCAAAATGTCGGGGTCTATTAATAAAGCGCGTGCAATGGAAATTCGCTGCTTTTGTCCACCTGACAGTGCCACACCTTTTTCCCCCACCATGGTTTCGAGACCCTCTGGCAAAAGACGTAAATCTTTTTCAAAGTAAGCATCTTTGATCGCTTGTGCTAATTCATTTTGTTTTGCGTCCCGATGACCAAAGCGCATATTCTCTTCTACACTTTTTGAAAAAAGGATATGATCCTGCGGTACGTATCCGATCCATTGAAATAGCTGATCCAATTCGATCTCTTGGATTGGGACTCCTGATAGCAGGATTTGACCATCACCTGTTGGATACTGGCGCAGAAGCTGTTTTACGATAGTCGTTTTACCGCTTCCTGTTTTGCCTGTAATTCCGATTGTCTGCCCTTTTCGAACCGTAAAGGACACATCAATTAAATTATCTTTAGGGGAAGTTGGATACCTGAATGTCACGCGGTCAAACTGAATATCGCCAGGCTCTTGTAACGTTTTTGGCTGAGAAGCGTCTGTGACATCCGGCTTGTAGCTGAGTGTATGATTCAACCGGTCTAACGACGCATTTCCCCTTTGCATAATATTAATCAATTCGCCTATCGCAAACATTGGCCAGATCATCATTCCAAGATAGACGTTAAATGCGACAAGCTCACCAATGGTTAAATCACTTTGGAACACAAGATAGGCTCCGTAGCCGATTCCAATTAAGTAGCTGACACCGACAAGTAATTTCACTGTCGGCTCAAACAATGAATCAATGATCGCCACTCTCATATTTTTTTGAAATACATCATCTGTCATTTGGCGAAAGCGTTCGACATCTTGTTTCTCCTGTACAAAAGACCGAATAACCCGGACACCTGCGACTGATTCAAGGACGCGATCGTTCATATCACCAAATGCATCTTGAGCAACTGTAAAGCGATCATGAATCTTGCTGCCATAATACGCAATCAAGAGCGCCATCAGCGGCATAGGGATGATCGCCATTAAGGTTAATTTCCAGCTAATCGTCAGCCCCATCGTAAAGAAGATCATCAGCATATAAGCAGTGGAATCAACCAATGTCAGAACGCCAAAACCTGTCGTTAAAGCCACAGCATTTAAATCGTTTGTACCTAATGCCATTAAATTACCGGTTTTTTTCTTTTCATAAAAGGTGGGTGTCATCTTAAGTAAGTGACGCATGAGCTTCCCGCGCATCACACGCTCCATGACATTTGCGCCGCCAAATAACTGATACATCCAAAAATATGTCAGCGTATAGACGACGACACCTAGCAAGCAAAAAATGGTTACATAAAACACAATACTGGATGTTGTAAATTGACCAGAACGAATGTCATCAACTGCCTGCCCAAGATATCTTGGCGGCAGCATTTCAAGCACATTCACAATGAGCAGAAGCGTAATGGCGATCGTATAACGCCTCCACTCTTGTTTGAAGAACCAGCCTAATTTCGCAAATACTGAAAACATGTTTGTCTCTCCTTTTAAAGCTAGCCGCTTTCTAGATTTTCCTGGCTGTCACCTTGTTTCGTTTTTTTGGTTTTTGTCATTTGTCTTGCTTTTGGCATGTTCACATGCTTTCACTCCTCTTCATTTACTTGTTGATCTCCATCCCTTTATTTCGAAATGCGAAATGAATACAACAAAAAAAGAGGCAACCAGCTGTCTGGTACGCCTCTTTTAGTCATGTAAAAAGGCGCATGTTGACAAATACGCAACATACGCCTTGATTCATCCGATCAATTGGAACATACGAGTCCCTTTTCAATGACCAATGAAGGTGTAATTGTCACGTGAATCAACCCATTCATGCAGTTTGATTTCATTCTTCCAATGTTGCACATGACATTTCCTCCTTTTGGCTCTTGAATCTTTTTTTATCTTATAGTGGCTGTCACCATTTTGTCAATAAATATTTTTCAATAAATGAAATTTTCTAACAAAAAGTTCACCGCCTTCATGTGTATCTTTTTCAGATAACGGGTATACCATGAGTGTAAAGACTCCTTTTGAAAGGAATGAGGACATTGTTTCAAGCTGATCGGATGGTCGTTGCGTTTGATGGACATGAAGACAGTAAGAAAGCATTAAAAAAGGCAATCGCTCTAGCCAAAACCTTGAATGCCAAGCTGACTGTTGCCTATGCACATGATGGCAAATCAAGCAGACAGGTGTTTGATGCACCACGCCCAATGACTGGCGGAGCTTATATCGGCGGCGGCATGGCAGACCTTCAAACACCCCCTGTGTATGTACCTCATGATGAACAGCAAAGTCCCTTGATTTTTGAAGATCATACAGAAGAAGTCGTTGCAGAAGCAAGAATGCTTTTAAATGAGGAGCAGTTTGAAGCTGCCATTGAAATTGTTGAGGGGGAACCAGCGGAAGCGATTATCGAATATGCTGAAGACATATCAGCAGACCTCATCGTCATGGGAGCACGTGACCAAAGCAGATTGAAAAAAATGCTCTTTGGCAGTGTAAGTGAAAAGTTATCATCAAAATCAGATATACCTGTGCTTATTGTAAAATAAAAGAATCACAAAAGGCTGTAAACATTGGTTTACAGCCTCTCTTTATTTATGAAGAAATAGATGCTTCACTTTCATGTTTAATTTTTTGCTGGAAGCCTTCCTGTACACGCTTTGTCAACTCTCCTGGAACGCCTTCCCCTACTGGCTGGCCATCAATTTCAACAATCGGAATGACTTCAGCCGTCGTCGAGCTGATGAAGATTTCCTGCGCGCGCAGCAGCTCTTCTTTACTTATACAAGTTTCTTCAACACTGCATCCCTCTTCTTTACATACCTCAAGAAGCTTTCTACGGGTAATACCGTTTAGAATAAGATTGTTTGCTGGATGTGTGCGAATCACGCCATCAATGACGGCATATACATTCGAGGAGGTTCCCTCAGTCACAAAACCATCTCTAATGAGAATGGCTTCAAATGCACCAGCTTCAGATGCCTTCTGCTTTTCCATGACGTTATATAAGAGATTTAAGCTTTTAATATCACATCTTAACCAGCGAAGGTCCTCAGATAATATGGCCTTTGCACCAGCTGTCTGCTCATGAACAGGCTTTTTCACCTGGAACGTATATGCTGTGATTTGAGGAGTGAGAGAATCGCCATATTGATGTTTACGAGGTGCGACGCCCCGCGTGACTTGAATATACACACCTCCATCTGTTAATTGGTTGTGGGCGACGAGCTGTTTTAACTTTTCTTCCATATCTGATACTGCACCTTGAAGATGAATGCCGATTTCTTTTGCACTCTTGAACAGACGCTCTGTATGCTCTTTTAATGTAAACAAAGTCCCATTGTATACACGGATGACCTCATAGACGCCGTCACCAAATTGATAGCCTCTGTCTTCAATATCAACATGTGCATCCTTTTTTTCAATGAAATCGCCATTATACAATACTTTCATACGGAATCTCCCCTTCGCTTCGCATTAATGGTTGAGTCTGATGCTATCTTAGCGGATAAATGAGTACGTTTCAATGATTATTCAGAATTATTTCACATCATGATAAATGGTCAACTTTCTATTGTAACAAACATAGACTCATAACCAAAAAGATTCCAATTTTTTAGCATCTTCTATATTCATAGGCTCTTTTTTCCTGTATACTTAATCGATATGAGCACGACAAAAAACAGCGGAAAAAGACAGAATCTACTACATGATTCGACACAAATTTTTGATTTATTGGAGCGATTGTAATGCAACGGGTTACGAAAAAACAGACACCTTCAAACACGATGCTGCTCTCAAAGGCGATTGGTTTAGTGATTCTGTCACTGATCCTCTTTTTTATTTGGGATATATCTAAAACCAATATGCAGGCAGCAGATCAGCCGGCTAAAATGTCTGCGAGCAGTCAATTCCGAGACACAAGCGCAAGTCTGAAAGCAAAAGATGATTCTACGAAAACATTAGATGCACATTTTAAGATCAACCCAAACAAACATGTAACGGATCAAACGATCTTTTTAACCTTTGATGATGGTCCGTCAGCGACATCAAATCAGCTTTTAGATGTGCTCAAAGCGCATCAAGTAAAGGCCACATTCTTTATGCTTGGGCCGCAGATTAAGGAACACCCGGCAGCTGTGAAAAGACTTCATCAAGAAGGTCATCAGTTAGGGCTTCATGGTATCACACATGATGTGAAACGCTTTTATCAAAAAAGTGATTCTCCCGTCAATGAGATGAAGGAAGATCAGCGCATTTTGGCTTCTGTCACAGGTGAGTATACACATCTTGTGAGAACACCTTATGGCAGCGCCCCAAATTTAACGGATCAGCAAAAGGCACGTTTAAAACAAAAAGGCTTTGTATACTGGGATTGGACAATTGACAGTCTTGACTGGAAATATAAAAGCTCAAAATATGTACCAGAGGTATTAAATCAGCTGCAAGTGCTTGAGACAAAACATCCAAAAGAACCAAAAATCATCTTAATGCACGATCAGCCAGCGACAGCAAAATACTTAAACAGTTTAATCACACAGCTAAAAGCGAAGGGCTATACATTTGAAGTCCTTGATGAATCGATGAAGCCGCTGCAACAATAAAGAAAGACCCCGCACCTTTTTTGGATGCGGGGTCTTTGATGATTTATAAAGCTTTCACGAGATCGCCAATTCGCTCATGAAAGACAAGATCAAACAGTGGATCGTATTCTGTTTCACTCAAATTCATCATCACCTTGAAGATGGAAGGATTTTGAGCGGCATCTTCTGGAATATATCTTGCTGGCGCCACTTCTAGGGAAGTCCCCATGACGAGCAGAAGGTCCGCTCGCTGAAGTGATTTCTCTACTTGATCAAAATGTTTGATCCTGTCTCCAAAAAGGACAACATCTGTTTTCAGCACACGCCCACATGTCCGTCCGTCTGAGGAAACCTTTAGACATACAGGCACTTCTTCTTGTAATAAATAAGGCAGTTCATATGTCGCATGACACGATGGGCAAGTAGCTGTTTGAATGGAGCCGTGGAGTTCATATACATGCTGGCTTCCTGCTTTTTTATGCAAGCCATCAATATTTTGGGTGAAAATATCCACATGTTTTCCTTGTTTCTCAAGGCTGGCTAAAAAGGTATGTCCACTATTGGGCTCGTACTCTCCGCTCATTTTCATCTGAAACAATTCCTTGAATTTCGGCCAGAATTGCTGAGGGTGTGATAAAAAGTAGGACCGGCTCATCGCCTCCATGCGGGCGGTGTCTTCAGTCCATAAGCCGCCCGTTGATCTAAAATCGGGGATACCTGATTCCGTGCTCATACCCGCACCTGAAAGTACCATAATATGTGAAGCCTGCGTTAATTTCTCGCTTAGCGCTGCCACCTTTGTTTGATCCACTCACCATTCCTCCTTTATTCACCCAGCTGTTTTTCGCCTTTTTGTTTCATATAAATGGTCTGTCCAGGGAAGGCAAATTCTACACCTTCTTGATGGAAGATATCCATGATACGGTAGTTAATGTCCTGTTTAATATCAAGGTTTTCAGCCCAGGCCGTCGTGTTTGTGTAAAAGTTGAAAAATAAATTCAAATAACTGTCTGCCAGTACATCGAGATTTACCATGATCGTCTCCTTGTGCACCCCATCATGTTCATAAAGCATTTGTTTGAGACGTTTGATGCATCGGTCAAGATTTTCCTTTGGTGTATTATAGGATACACGTACGGAAAACGTAATTTGGCGTTTATTCATTCTCGTCCAGTTCGTGATAGGTTCCTTTGAAAGCGTAGAATTCGGAACTGTCACAACAGCTTCAGCAGGTGTTCTAAACTTTGTGCTTCGAAATGTAATGTCCTCGACAGTTCCAAGAACACTTGGCGTCTCCACAAAGTCACCCATTGTAAAAGGCTTCTCTGTAATGATGACGATCCCTCCAAAAAAGTTCGCCACCGTATCCTGGGCAGCAAGCGCAAAGGCTAGACCACCTAGACCAAGACCTGCCACAAGTCCATTTACATCATAATTAAATTCTTGTGCAATGACACTAATACTTAGTGCAATGATAATGAAGCGAAGTACCTTTGATAAAAACGGTGCTAAAATATCATCCATTTCCAATTCAAATTTCGAATTTACTTTTTGAAATAAGAAAGAAGAAGCTGCGGTTAAATTACAAAGCCCCCATGTCAGCATCAATATAATGGAGGATCTATATAATTTGACGATGACATCCATATGATGCTCAAAGTATGGTGCCTGTCTTAACGCAAAATATAACCCAAGTGCGACAAAAAACAGTCTGGCTGGCTTTTCGAAAGCCACAACAATTTGGTTAATGACCTCCGTTTTAGACCGATTGGTCAGCCTAAAGAGAAGATGAAATAAGTACTTCGTAAATACTTTCCGAAGCAATAAAAAAAGCAATAAAATACAAAGGCTAATACCGATTTGGATCGCAACATCTACTGTAAAATATGTATCCATCCATTTTTGTGTAATCATGTTTGTCTCTCTCCTTTAAAACAATCCTCTCTAGTTTATAATATAACCTTCGTTTATGTCCTCTCATAAATGTCTGACCTCTATATAAAAAGCCTCGGGACCAGTCCCGAGGCATGATGTTCAATTATGAAATTTTGGCTAGAGACATATCGACGGGCAGCAAACTACTTTTTCTTCTGAGCCTGATCAAGGAGAGTCGCTTTAAACATTTCAGCATCCGTTTCGACCTTAATACGTTCTTCCACTCTAATTCTCCCTTTACCCAATCATCTCGCCTCCTTTTCATCATTATAAAACATCAGAATTTTCAGTCAACATGACGAAAGCACTAATATTTTGGCGAACGCTGACGATTTGGACAAAATTGATCGAAGAAAAATTGATGTACTTCAGATTTACTCAATCATGGCTTGGGATATTCCTGCAACTTTTCACATTTGAATCATCATACTTTCTTAGCAATGCGATTCACCATTACATACAGCTCTTCTTCCCTCCATATAGTAAAGAAGGAAAAACGGTAAAGCATTTGATATGATAAGACCAGAACTTATGTCAGGGAGCTGGAGCATGTGTATATTATCGCGCATAGAGGGTCATCAAGTGCTGCCCCAGAAAATACAATTGCCGCGTTTGATTTAGCTGTTCAGCAGGGTGCAGATTATATTGAATTAGATGTACAGCTCACATTGGATCAGCACGTAGTCGTGATCCATGATGATACAGTTGACCGAACGACGAACGGAAACGGTTTAGTCAAAAGCTATACACTTGATCAGCTGAAAAAACTGGACGCAGGAAGCTGGTTTGACCAGCAGTACACGAATGAACGAATTCCAACATTACAAGAAGTTCTTGAGAGATACAGTCAGCGGATCGGGATATTGATCGAGATCAAACACCCAAGACGGCAGATAGGAATTGAAAAGGCAGTTGTCGACATCATCAATCGGTTTGCCTATTCTCGTCATATCATGATTCAATCTTTTGATGATCATGCACTTCAAAGAATCAAAGCTTTCGCCCCTTCTCTTCGAACAGCTTTGATTATAAAGCCTACTGCATATAAACTGGCGAAAAGAAAGTTAACTGCATACAGCTCGTTTGCTGATTGTCTTAATATGAAGAAAACGCTGATCAACAGATGGTGGATAGACCGCATCCACTCATTCGGGATGGATGTGTTTATATGGACTGTGAAAGACCAAAAAACAGCCGATCGGATCAAAAAATATCCCGTTGATGGAGTGGTGACGGATCACCCGCCATTTTTTCTAAAGGAGAAATGATGTAAATGAAAGCGTATCTTGCTGTATTTATAGGCGGACTGCTTGGGACACTTTGCAGATATGAACTAAGCCAATCGATTGTCAGCCAAACATTCCCTTATGCAACGCTAATCGAAAACGTAACAGGTAGTCTGCTTCTTGGTTTTTCAACAGGATATTTTATGTTCCAGAAGGGAAAAAAATATCTTGCCGCTTTGATCGGAACAGGATTTTGCGGAGGTTTTACGACAATGTCCACTTTTTCTAAAGAAACGGTTCTTTTATTACAGACTGGGCAATTCACCTCAAGTGTGATCTACATCCTGCTCTCAGTCATTGCCGGAGTAGCCGCTGCCTTATGTGGACTGATGCTTGCTCAGCGGCTCTTTCATCAAAATAAGCAGCAGAGAGGAGGCAGATAAATGATCGTTTTATATACAGCTGTTGCCGGCGGGATTGGCAGCGCCCTTCGTTTTTTCATTAGCCAATTAATACAGAAAACCAAGTCTCATGCTCGTTTCCCGTATAGTATTATTCTCATCAACTTATTAGGTGCTGCCGGTTTAGGTATACTGACAGGTGCCGTGACTGCCAATCATCCGCTGCTTATGATCATTGGAACAGGTTTTTTCGGTGGCTTTACAACATTCTCTACGTTTAGTGTAGAGTCTGCGACCATGCTAGAGCAGCGGCAAATCGGAAAACTTGCTGTCTACTTATTGATGACGATCATCGGGTCTTTCTGTCTCTTTGCTGCGTTCTATCAAATAGGACATCACCTTTTTTAAATATTGGTAATGGCGGCTAAGCTGATGAGCAGTTGATCCATGAGCTGGCGCTTCATTAAAAAGAGTGTTTTTTCACTGTAGCCGATTTCCATCGCACATTTGGCCATCCGCCAATCTCGAAAATATTTGTAATCGATGAGCTGCTGCTCTATTTCATCCAACTCTTTTAATGCTGTTTTAATACATGCAACGATGAGTTCATACTGATTTTTTTGCTCTTCTAACTTCTTCCGTGTCATGTGATCCAGATGATGCGGGCTTCTTTTTTCAAGCTGTCTTTCGATATTTAAAATCGCTGCCTGGTAATTTTTGAAATTCTTCAAATGAAACTCAATACGTTTCATTGAGGTTTTTTTCTCTGTGATACTTGCTGTTTCATACCAAAGCATGTCCATCCCCCTCTATCGAACATTTGTTCTTATTATAACTCGAACAAACATTCGTAAAAAGAGACTAAATACCTAAAAAAACCTTGAGCTTATTTTTCGCTCAAGGTCATTTCATTTACTAACAGCGGCTCTTTTATATCAAGCCCAGTGCGTGCATTTCCTTTTTCTGATGATATGACGCCTTTCTTCAGGTCGATCTTTTTAACATAGCGTCCATCCATCTCCAAGACCTTCATCCGAATATCATCAAGATAAATGGATTGTCCTTCTCGGATATCAATATTCTCTTTTAAGATTAACCCGCCTATTGTATCAATTTCTTCATCATGATATGACATTTCGATCAAATCTTGAACTTCATCTAATCTTACTTTGCCATCTAAAACATAATGATGATCGGCTCTTTTTTGAATAACCGGCTGCTCATCTTCATCGAATTCATCTCGAATATCTCCAACAATCTCTTCTAAAATATCTTCTGTTGTGACAAGTCCAGACGTTCCGCCATATTCGTCGGTTAAAATCGCCAAATGCATTCTATCGCGCTGCATCTTGACGAGAAGCTCCTGAATAGGAATCGTGTCAATGACCTCAATCACTGGATATATATAATCTTGAATCTTCAGTTGATCTTTTTCTCCTTGATACACAAGATCTGCAAAGAGCTGCTTTTTGTTCAGCATGCCGATGACATGGTCTTTATCCCCTGAAAACACGGGAAAGCGTGTATACTTTTCCTGCGTCATGATGGAGAGGATATCATCTAGCGGCATATCTTCTGGAATGGCACAAATTTCTCTCCGCGGTACCATGATCTCTCTGGCAATTCGATTATCAAAGTCGAAAATCTTGTTCATATAATTATATTCTGATGGGTTGATTTCCCCATTTTTTAAGCTCTCAGATAATAAAATCTTCAATTCCTCTTCAGAATGGGAATGTTCTTTTTCAGACCCCATATCGATGCCCATCATTTTGGTTAGAACACGGGCTGACCCGTTTAACACATAAATGAAAGGGAACATCAGGATATAAAATGCATGCAGCGGGCCTGACAGCCAGAGCGTCATTTTTTCCGCCTTTTGAATCGCAAGCGTTTTTGGTGCAAGCTCACCGACGACTACATGCAAAAAGGTAATAATAGAGAACGCAAGTGTTGCTGAGATCAGGCTGATTGCTGAATCAGGAATGTTTGTCAAACCAAAACCTCGAACCAAAAGTTCTTTTACAGCCGGCTTACCAATCCACCCTAAACCAAGGGATGTCACTGTAATACCGAGCTGACAGGCTGACAAATATTCATCTAGCCTTGATGTCACCTTTTTCGCCACGATGGCCTTTTTGGACCCTTCGGCAACAAGCTGATTAATTCTTGAACTTCTCACCTTTACTATGGCAAATTCAGATGCAACAAAGAAAGCTGTTAAAGCAATCAAAACACCAACTATACTCAGATTAACAATATCGTCCATTTAACCTTGCTCTTTCTTAGAAGAACAAGGAGTCACCTCCTGATTGATGATGTTATATTTTGCAAAACGGTTAACTGATTAAATAAGACTACATTGAGGGCCCCACTTAACCACCTCCGGTTCACGTATAAATCCGCTTCTCTACATATATATGAAACGGTATTCATTTTATCTTACCATAAATAATCTGAAAATTCCTGTATCACTATGTTAAATTTGACAGGACAATCTAGACTGAGAAATCCCTCTCTAATGTTCATATCGGCAGGAAATATGAACAATTAACTTGTATTTCAGACTCGAATTATATTAAACTATTTTCATAAACTATAACGTGACGGTTAGGAGGAGATGTTCAGATGGGGCTGAGAAAAAGTATCGTATTGGTGAACTAGCACAGATTGCACAGGTGACGAAACGAACTGTAGATTATTATACAAATCTAGGTTTGCTTGCGCCTGTTAGATCTTGCTCAAATTATCGTTATTACGATGAACATGCTTTAAAACGATTACAATTAATCGTTCTTTGCAAACAGCAGAGATTGGCTCTTTCTGACATCAAATCCAGATTAGATGAACAATTCCCTTCTCAAAAGGAAGATCCTGATGAACTTGTCCATTTAACCTCTGATATCGATCGGATGAACGAGCATATGGACCGCATTTTGGTACGTTGTAAGCAGCTTCAGCCAGAACAACGTGAAAAATTAAAAGAGCAGCTTACACCTGAAAAGATGACGGCTGTCCAATCATTTTTACTGCTGTTAAGTTAAAATTTTTACTAAACAGGAGGTGTTACCTTCGTTCTCAAAGTCAGAACGAAGGCCTTAATTGGACATAGTTAATTTACTTATAGTTGCTTTGCTTATAGCTTTAACCGCATTTTTCGTAGCATCAGAGTTTGCGATCATTCGCTTAAGGAGCTCAAGAATTGATCAGTTAATCGCAGAAGGTAATAAAACAGCAGTTGCTGTCAAGCATGTCACGACTCACCTTGATGAGTATCTGTCGGCCTGTCAGCTCGGTATTACCATTACCGCCCTTGGTATTGGTTGGTTAGGGGAAGAAACAATTGCGCACATGCTTGCTCCACTATTTGTAGAGCTGTCCATTCCTCAATCAGCTAGTTCTATTGTCACTTTTATTATTGCGTTTAGTATTATGACGTTTTTACACGTTGTGGTTGGAGAACTTGCACCAAAAACACTCGCCATTCAAAAGGCGGAGCAAGTATCTCTTCTTTTTGCTAGACCGCTCATGATTTTTTACAAAGTGATGTTCCCGTTTATCTGGGTATTAAATGGATCTGCTCGTTTGTTAACAAAAGCGTTCGGTCTTCAGCAAGTTTCTGAGCATGACATGGCGCACTCTGAAGAAGAATTGCGGATTATTTTATCAGAGAGCTATAAAAGCGGCGAAATTAACCAGTCTGAATTCAAATATGTAAATAAAATTTTTGAATTTGATGACCGTCTGGCGAAAGAAATTATGATTCCTCGTACTGAAGTTGTCAGCTTCCCTCATGATATTACCATTGAGGAAATGCTGAAGGTGACCAAGGTAGAGAAATATACACGTTATCCAATTGAAGATGGCGATAAAGATAACATGATTGGTGTTCTAAACATTAAAGAGGTTCTCACTGCCTGCATTAGCGGTGAGTGTTCTACAAGTGATACAATCGAAAAGTTTGTCAACCCGATTATTCATGTGATTGAAACAGTTCCTGTACATGATTTATTGCTCAAAATGCAGCGTGAACGTGTACACATGGCGATTTTATCAGATGAATACGGCGGTACAGCAGGTCTTGTGACTGTAGAAGACATTCTTGAAGAAATCGTCGGTGAAATTCGTGATGAATTCGATATTGATGAAATCAACGAAGTTCGTAAACTTGGAGAAGACCATTACATCTTTGATGGAAAGGTTCTAGTTGACCAAGTCAACCTGCTCTTAGGTACGCAGCTTGATAACGAAGAGGTCGATACGATCGGCGGATGGTTCCTTACACAGAAATATGAAGTTGAGAAAAATGACACCATTCGTGAACAAGGCTATGAATTTATCATTAATGAAGTCGATGGACACCATGTGGTATATATCGAAGTCAAAAAGTTAAATGAACAATTAGCAGAAGCCGCTGAAGAAGGCGCTTCTTAAGAAAAAAACGACCCTTGCCAAAGCAAGCGGTCGTTTTTCTTATGCCTTTTCCATTAATTGAGCTTCAAGTTCTTTAATTCTCGTGTTTAATACTTCCGTCATGGCACCTAACCGTTCTTTTGGCGGCAGATGCTCAAATTCTGACTGCTCAATCGGTTCACCGATAATTAAGCGCATTTTCCCCTTTTTGAAAAGACTTTTCGCATTGGACGGTCCTTTGTACGCTGCTGGAACGATTGGCGCTTTACCGAGCTGGGCAATGGTGACCGCACCTCTTTTTAAAGGTACATCCTCTGTTGTACGTGTTCCGCTTGGAAAAATCCCGACGATCTTTCCCTCTTTTAATAATTTAATGGGCGTTTTAATACTGCTTGGCCCAGGATTCTCTCGATCAACTGGAAAGGCATGAATCTTCTTTAAAAATCCACCGATCCATTTATTTGCAAACAATTCTTTTTTCGACATGTAGTGAATCTCAAACGGAAGAATCCCTGCGCCTAATGCAAGAACATCCACAAAACCCTCATGTGTACATGCAATGACAAACCCCCGATCCGTTGGCAGATTCTCTTTTTGATATACTTTGATTCCGCCTCGGAGAGAAAATAATACTTTGATGGTATAGCCTGAAAATTTATACATAGTGCACTTCCTTTGTTTGAAGAATGAAGGATTTGTTTCTATTATAACAAATTTTTTATTACCTGGTACTAAAAATTTCATGAAACAGCCAAACCATCACATCATTTTTCGTTAAGAATCACCGTTCTTTCTGTATCCAGGTCCATGGTTTTAGGAGAGAATAGAAGAGGAATTGTGTCCAAATTTGTCGTTTTTTAAGGTTTTTTCCTGATTTGTTCTATTGAAAATGCTTTATAAATGGCGTAAATTTCGCTATGATAAGGAGAAATGATTTTGATTCGGCGAAAGAGATGAGTAATGTACGGTATTGAGAAGTTTCGTGCAACTTTATGCCTTTCTTATGCGTGTATAACATAGAGGGGAGAAAAATCAGTGACGATCGATGAAATTTATCAAATGTATATGAACGATGTTTACAGGTTTCTGCTCTCCATGACAAAAGACAAACATTTGGCAGAAGACTTATTGCAGGAAACCTTTATGCGTGCTTATATACATATTCATTCCTACGACCATAGCAAAGTGAAACCTTGGTTATTTCAGGTGGCACGAAATGCTTTTATTGATTATGTCAGGAAACATAAAAAAGAAGTGACCATATCGGATGATCTAATTGGCGGCCTTTTACAAACGTCTGTACAAAGCCCTGCTGAACAGGTTGAAATAAAAGAAGTCCTCAACATGTATTTAGAGCAGCTTCCAGATAACTACAAGGAAGCGTTGACATTGTATTATTTAAAAGAACTGAATTACAAGGAAGCATCCAAGGTCATGAATATTACTGAAGCAAATTTTAAAAGTGTTTTATTTCGTGCAAGGCAGCGCCTAAAAGCACTTTACAACAGAGGTGTTAATGATGAATGAAGAGTTTAACAAGCGATGGGAACAATATAATAATGGTGAGATGAACGAGGAAGAAATGATGGCGTTTGAAGAAGAACTTGAAGAAAACGAAAAACGCTTAAGTCAGGAACTGAACGACTCGGATTGGACAGATTTTTCCATCAGTCCTGAAAAGCAAAAAGCCATCTTACAATACGGAAAAAGAAAGTCTTATTTACGGATTTCCGTGCTTGCTGTCATATCGACACTCATTATTTTACCGCTTTGTACATTAGGAAGTTATCTATACTACGGTGTGGGCGGAGCAGAGAGCAAAGGGAATCACTTCATGGAAACAGCCGCTGTCACCGTCGCTTTGACGAAACCAAACGTGGCGATTGATATGAAGGATTTAAAAGGCCAAGTCAAGCTTTTTGGGATGAACACCGAATTGAAGCTGCAAAAACAAATTGGCAATAAAACAGAAGCCATTGGCAGTGAACAAATCGAGATGTTTTTCGATAAATTAAAGCAGCCTACCATCTCTTATTATGGTGACAGCGCACGCGATACGGAGGATTTCTTTACCCATCCTTCGGCGCAGCCAGATGCATCAAAAAAACAAACACTCACTACTTTAGACAAGCTTCCTGAAGGAACAGTCAGTGAAGTGTATGTATCCTATGACAAAGCTTATACACCAAAGGACGTTTATTCCTTTGCTAAAAAATATGATATGAAAGTGCTCTGGAATGCGATTAAAACAGAGGATTCATTAAGCGGGAATCAGCGGCCAATCGGCTTCCCTGGGAAAGACTCTGAATTCTTAAAAGAGCTTCAGCACACATCAAAAACAGAGGTAGATCAATTTAAAGATGCCCTTGCTTATGTCGATCAGCACCCAACCTGGGCAAAAACGATCTCTGGCAGACCTGAACTGGATCTGTCAAACCGAATACGCTATATCAACCAAAATGGTGTCACGATTTATGGCTCTGTGATCACAGGTCCTTCGAAAGAAATCGAGAAATTTGTGAAGACAAAACGCATTAAAACGGCAAAAGTGAGCGAGGTGGAATTATGGAATTGGTAAGAATTTTTAAAGAGCATAATGTATTTGGCTGGATTTCCGTCGGTACAGCGATATTATCCCTGCTCATGCTGAACCTCGCCATTATCAGCAACGTGACATTTTATTCTTTTCAGATGCTTCCTTTTGCAATGGCCGCAGTTCCATTTGGCATTATTGAACTGTTCATTAAAAAAGGCCGTACGGGCCCAGGGTTCCTTGGTGTCGTACTGAATATCTTTGTTATTGTTTGTGTCTACACCATCGTATCGATCGATGTCGATCTTCAATTAGGTTTTTAAATCTCATTAGATGAATAGCCAGTGTTACTTGACTAACGCCAAGCAGCACTGGCTTTTTGGTGTTTTCTTAAATATACCCAACGGTAAGTCTACAGCGCAAATAAAAAAAGACTGCTTCATAAGCAGTCTCTTAGAATAAATTAGTTCACAAATGTTTTCGCTCCAAGGTAAATCGGCTTCCAGTAGCTTGAATTCATATTACTGATCGTCACACCATCAGAAGCAGCATGAATAAACTTGTTGTTCCCAATGTAGACACCCATGTGAGATGGACCCGATTTATATGTTGTAAAGAACACAAAATCGCCAACCTTTGGTGTTGATACGCTTTTCATTGATCCCCAGAAACCTTCAGTTGTTTGTCTTGAAATCTTTTTTTGTTTGTTAATGATATACCACATAAATCCGCTGCAATCAAAGCCCTTTGGTGTCGTTCCACCCCATCTATATGGTGTGCCATTGTGCGCTTTAGCATCTGCTACAAGCTTAGACGTGTTTAAAGAAGAAGCAGAAACTGTTTTTTCTTTAACAGGTGTTGTCTTCACTTTTTTAGATGTCTTTTTGACCTTTAGCTTTTGCCCAATTTTGATCAGGTTTGTTTTGAGTTTATTTAACGATTTCAGCTCTTTTACAGTCATGCCGTACTTTTTGCCGATTTTAGATAATGTATCACCTTTAACAACTTTATGAGTAGCTGTCGCTGACGCCGCTTTTACTTTTGTTGTTGTTTTTGATGTTTTCGTAGTTTTTTTTGAGGAAGTACCATTTACTTTTAAAGTTTGTCCAACATAAATCGTGTTAGATTTCAGCTTATTATCTGATTTAATCTTGCTCACACTTGTTTTGTATTTTTTCGCTAGAACAGAAAGAGAGTCACCTTTTTGAACTTTTACTGATTGTGCTGAGGCAGCTCCGGCAAATAATGTCGTCCCAAGTAGAACTGCACTTGCAGCTGTGATCAATTGTTTTTTCATTTGTTCCTCCTGTATGTATCTATCGTGATCCGAATTTTATCTACTTACTATTATAAGGATCAAATACCAGAAGAAATAGTCTTGACTTCCTACGACATTATGCTTATTAATTCGGCAAAATTTATTTTTTTTTAGGGTTCTTTATATTTCATTTTCATTACACAATCATGACAAAATAAACGCATCTTGTCATGGATAAATGATACATTCATTTCTCTTTTTGGTCCATTCTATGTAAAGTGGACCTTTACAATTTTAAAGTGAACTTTACGATCCTGTAAATGGGAATCCACAATTCTGCTCTACCATTGTAAACGTAAGAGCGATACATAAACAATGAGGAGGCAAAATGAATGAGTGTGTTGAAAAGCTCGAAAACGAAAATCGCTGCAGTAGCGGCAGCATCTGTGCTATCGATTGGCATTTTTTCAGGGATTGAATTTGGACAGGCTGACAAAGCAGAGGCTAAAAAGAAGCCAAAAAATGACGTGCAAAATGTGATCGTGCTGATCGGGGATGGCATGGGAACTCCTTATCTTTCAACTTACCGTTCATTTAAACACAACGGAGACCTTTCAAAACAAACAGCGTTTGACCCTTACCTCACTGGCATGCACAAAACATACCCTAACGACTCTAAAAGCAATATCACCGATTCTGCCGCAGCTGGTACAGCTATGGCAACTGGTAAAAAGACTTACAACAATGCGATCGGTGTAAATAAAAACGGCAAAAAATTAAAAACAGTTCTAGAAGAAGCAAAACGGAAGGGAAAATCTACAGGTCTTGTCGTGACCTCTGAATTAACAAATGCCACTCCTGCTGCGTATGCGGCTCACGATGTATCGAGAAAAAACACAGCAGCCATCGCTGATGATTTCTTCGATGAAAAAATCGGAAAACAGCATACAGTCGATGTCATGCTTGGCGGAGGTCTTGTCGATTTTGTCCGGAAGGATCGTGATTTGACGAAAGAATTCAAGCAAGCCGGATATGATTATGTCACCAATAAAGATGCCTTACAAAAAAACAAAAATCAAAAGGTGCTAGGCATTTTTGCTGACGGTGGTCTTGATAAAGCGATTGATCGTGATAAAAAGACCCCTTCCCTGCAAGACATGACGTCCTCAGCCATTAAACAGCTGTCTAAAAACAAAAAAGGATTTTTCCTTATGGTTGAAGGCAGCCAAATTGACTGGGCTGGACATGATCATGATATTGTCAGTGCAATGAGTGAAATGAAGGATTTTGAAAAAGCATTTGAAGAAGCCATTCGTTTTGCAAAAAAGGATAAAAATACGTTAGTCATCACCACTGCCGATCATTCAACTGGCGGACTTTCCTTCGGAGCAGACGGCTCGAGCAGCTGGGATTACAAACCGGTAAAAGCAGCGAAAAAGACGCCTGACTTTATTGCAAACAAAATTGTCAGCGGCATGCCTGTTGAATCAGCGCTGAAACAATATATCGATCTTGAATTTACAAAAGAAGAAATAGCCTCCATTCAAAAGGCTTCTGAAACAAAGGATGCTGTTAAAATTGATGATGCGATTGAAGAAGTGATCAACATGAGATCACATACAGGCTGGACAACATCAGGTCATACGGGTGATGAAGTTCCATTCTTTGCATATGGCCCAACAAGCCAAAAGCTAAAAGGTCTGATGGAAAACACCGATCAAGCAAAACACATTTTCAAACTGCTGAAAAACCAATAAAACGGGCAAAAAAGATGTCTGCTAAGAGACATCTTTTTTTGGTCTTTTTTAAGCGAGATATTTCCTATGAACCCCTTTTCCATCATACGAAAACATGACTTCTTTTCCTTCAAGAACTGACTCGATATGCACACTTCTTCCCCATAGCTGATGCAAATAAGGGAGTACTTTTTCTAAGTATTTCAGATCAAGTTCAATGCCTTCATACCAATGTTTTATATAGAGTTCATTGTTTTTCAAATAGTCGCCATCCATCACGGTCAAATAAGGAAAGCCGCCATTGACCCTCATGCTGACTAGCTGATCACGAACAGCCTTCCATTCTTTATCGATGACTTTATAGTCTCTCCCCTGCTTTTGAAACAAGTACAAATCTTCTCTCATCACAAGGTCTTTTGTTAAGTAATTTCGAATAAAGGAAATATCTGATTCAATTTCCCTGACTTCAAACATTTTGCTGCGGCCCGATCCTTCTGTCACCCCTGCTTTTTTTAATTCTTCACATGGGTTGTCATAGCGCTCTTCGATATCTTCAAAAATCTTCAGACCTAAATAGTAAGGATTGATGCCTGTTTTAGATGGCTGCACCACGCCTGCATTTAATTTGGCAAATTCAATCGATTCACTTGAATCTAAATCAAGCTCACGCATAATCCGCTGATGCCAATACGAAGCCCAGCCTTCATTCATAACCTTTGTTTCCAGCTGCGGCCAAAAATAGAGCATTTCCTCCCTCAGCATGGTGAGGACGTCCCGCTGCCACGGCTCTAGCTCCCGGGAGTGCGCCTCAATAAAGAGTAAAATATCTTTTTCCGGCTTTGGTGGAAATTGTTTGACGATTTTCTTTTTCTCATGCGTCTTCGGCTCATCCATTCCCCACAAATCATCATACGGCGTCTGACGTTTTGGTTTATCATCTTCATATTCTTCTTCATCGTCCATATTCCAGCTTAGTTTTGAACGAACAAGAGACGGATCAATATGCTCCTGTAGAGCCAATACGGCGTCTAAAAAGGATTCCACTTCTTTTGTTCCATGAAGATGCTCATATTCTTTGATCCGCTCTGCCGCTGCTGACATGCTTTCTACCATGTCTCGTTTTGTGTTTTGGAAACGGCAATTATTTTTGAAGAAATCACAGTGTGCCAGTACATGAGCCACAATTAATTTATTTTGAACAAGCGTGTTGTTATCAAGTAGAAAGGCGTAGCAAGGATTTGAATTGATGACCAGCTCATAAATTTTGCTTAACCCTAAATCATAATGAAGCTTCATTTTATGAAATTGCTTCCCAAAGCTCCAGTGGCTGAATCGTGTTGGCATTCCGTATGCACCGAACGTATAAATAATTTCCGCGGGACAGATTTCATACCTCATCGGATAAAAATCTAGACCAAATCCTTCTGCAATTTCTGTAATTTCATCAATGGCTCTTTGTAAAAGACGTTTTTCAGATACGCTCAAGGAAACCATCCCTCCTCATCGGACTTATCCCTACTATATGAGCGCACCTAAAAAAACATGATGTTCCGCCATTCGTTTAGACGACTTCCATTTCTTTCGTGGATTGCCCGCCGAATGACTCGAAATGAATATTCTGTTCTGGAATTCCCAGCTCTTTTAGCATGTGAATCATCTCCTGTGTAAACACCGGGGAACCGCATAGATAAAATTGGCCTTTCCCTTCTCCAATCACTGATTGAAGGAATGGACGGTCAATGCGGGAAGCTGCCTTCTCAACAAGCTCACCCTTACCAGGCTGCGCAAATTGTTCATTACATAAGATGATGCGGCCATGAGAAGCTGCAGCTAGAACGCGTTCAAATTCATTTTCAAAAGCAGTTACATCCTCTAATCGATCTGCATGAATCATCGTAAATGGCTGGCTGTTTTGCGCTGCTGTTTTCATTAAACCGATCATTGGTGTGACACCAGAACCAGCACTAATAAAATAAACAGGCTCTTTAGTGTCTTCTTGCAAACAGAACATTCCCTGTGGCATACTCACTTGAAGAACGTCCCCTTCTTCCATTCCATCATGCAAAAATGTAGACACATGACCATCACGCTTTACTGTAATGCGGTAATAAGAAGGATGATGCTGATCTGATAAGCTATATTGTCTGCTGCACATATAAGCTTCACCCGGCATATCTGCCTGTACCGTAACATATTGGCCTGCTTCATACATTGGCAGCTCTGATTCATCTTCTGGTACTAAGTAAAAGGAGATCAGCGATGAAGATTCCTGTACCTTTTTCTTAATCACAAACGGCTTCACATCTGCCCATCCGCCAGTTTGCTTTACATTCTCCTCCATCATTTCTGCTTCAATCGTGATAAAAATATTTGCAATAATGTCATATGCGGCCTTCCAAGCTAAAAGCGTGTCATCTTTTTCCGTTAAACCAAACACTTCTTTCATCGCTTCAATGAGGTGATATCCGACGATTGGATATTGCTCTTTTTTGACCATCACACTGACATGCTTATGGGCAATCTGTTTGACCGCAGGAAGTAATTCTTCTAATCGATCGATGTGCAGTGCTGCTTGATATAGTGTCACAGCAAGCGCCTCTGGCTGACTTCCGTTCATGAGGTTTGTTTGATTAAATTGATTGAGTAGTTCTGGGTGCTGCCGAATCATATTTTGATAAAAAACAGTCACAAGTTTGGTTCCCTCAGCTTTTAATAGAGGGGCTGATTGTTTAATGGCATTCATTTGATCTTTAGATAACATCGTCATTCCTTCTTTCAAAAAGGTGTATTTTAAATACATCTTTATCGTAATGGATGACAGCTTATAAAAGCAATATTTATAATACATGTTTTAAATGTTGTCACATTTAACACTTTCTCGAACAGTTTTTGTCTAAAATGTGTTACGATGATACAAAACTCTATCAGGTTTAGAGGTCGTCAAAATGAAACTAACGAATTATACAGATTTCTCATTAAGAGTACTCATTTATTTAGCATCAAGAGAAAACAATGAACTGTCAAATATTCAGCAGATCGCCGATGTTTATGGCATTTCTAAAAATCATCTGACAAAGGTGATTTATCATCTTGGAAAACGCGGGTATGTGGAAACGATCCGTGGAAGAAATGGCGGGATTAGGCTTGGGAAAAGCCCAGAAAGCATTAATATTGGAGAAGTTGTCCGTTATACTGAGGATGATTTAGTCATGGTTGAATGCTTTGATTCAAAGAAAAACAGCTGTATCATCTCTCCGATTTGTTCATTAAAGCATGTACTTCATGAAGCACTTACTGCTTACTTACGCGTTCTTGATCAATACACATTAAAAGATTTAACTCAAAACAAAGATGCTCTTAGAGAGCTCCTCCTTTAGGCGAAAGAATTCTATTCTTTCGTCTTTTTCTTTACCTTCTTGTAATAATAATTAATTTAAAATTATTATAAATAAATATTGACTATCAGGTTTGATTTAATATAATTAGGGTATATAGATTACTAGAAATCATTTTTTTGTTTACAGGAGGAGAAAAGAATGACAAATTCAAATCATAAAAATTTGACAACGAATCAAGGCGTGCCTGTTGGCGATAACCAAAACTCAAGAACAGCTGGTCACCGCGGACCTACATTTCTTGATGATTACCATTTGATTGAAAAACTTGCACACTTCGATCGTGAACGTATTCCAGAGCGTGTCGTTCATGCAAGAGGCGCCGGCGCTTATGGTGTGTTTGAAGTTGAAAACAGCATGGAGAAACATACGAAAGCTGCCTTCTTAAGTGAAGAAGGAAAACAGACAGACGTTTTTGTTCGCTTCTCAACAGTTATTCATCCTAAAGGTTCACCTGAAACATTGCGCGACCCGCGCGGCTTTGCTGTCAAATTTTACACAGAAGAAGGTAACTATGATCTAGTTGGTAACAACTTGCCGATCTTCTTTATACGTGATGCATTGAAATTCCCTGATATGGTTCACTCTCTCAAGCCAGATCCTGTAACCAATATCCAAGATCCTGACCGTTATTGGGATTTTATGACCTTAACACCTGAATCCACTCATATGCTCACATGGCTCTTCTCTGATGAAGGAATCCCTGCGAGTTACGCTGAAATGCGCGGTTCTGGTGTGCATACATTTAGATGGGTCAACAAATATGGAGAAACAAAATATGTGAAATATCACTGGAGACCTTCAGAAGGTATTCGCAATTTATCTATGGAAGAAGCAGCAGAAATCCAAGCGAATGATTTCCAGCATGCGACAAGAGACTTGTATGACCGCATTGAAAATGGCCATTACCCAGCATGGGACTTATATGTCCAGCTGATGCCGCTTAGCGATTATGATGACCTTGACTATGATCCATGTGATCCAACAAAGACATGGAGCGAGGAAGATTATCCGCTTCAAAAAGTAGGACGCATGACACTCAACCGCAATCCTGAGAACTTCTTTGCTGAAACAGAGCAATCTGCTTTCACGCCAAGTGCACTTGTTCCAGGAATCGAAGCATCTGAAGATAAACTGCTTCAAGGCCGTCTGTTCTCATATCCTGATACGCAGCGTCATCGTCTTGGTGCAAACTACATGCGCATTCCGGTGAACTGTCCTTATGCACCAGTACACAATAATCAGCAGGATGGCTTTATGACAACGACTCGTCCAAGCGGTCATATTAACTATGAACCAAACCGTTACGATGATCAGCCAAAAGAAAATCCTCACTACAAAGAAAGTGAGCAAGTTCTTCACGGTGACCGTATGGTGAGACAAAAAATTGAAAAACCGAACGATTTCAAACAAGCTGGGAAAAAATATCGAAGCTACTCTGAAGAAGAGAAGCAAGCATTGATCAAAAACCTAACAGCTGACCTGAAAGATGTAAATGACAAAACAAAATTACTTGCGATCTGCAACTTCTATCGTGCAGATGAAGACTACGGACAACGATTAGCCGATTCACTTGGTGTGGATATTCGCTCATACCTTCAAGGAAGCATGAAATAATTGATCCGTAATGAGCCCTCTTCATAAAGTGGGGCTGATATTGTTGACAAAGGGTTAAAATGATCTTTATTTTAACCTTTGTCTTCTTTTCAGCGTGATAGAAAACCTTTGCAGTCTAGGAAGGACGAGTACTGGCGCGGAGCAAATTTGACATTCGTGAGCACCGGCACGCAGGACTGACACCGAATGCGAGGGTTTGTCTACACGCTGGAGCACCTCTTTATTAGAGGTGCTTTTTTTTATAGCCGGAATACGTTAATACTAATCAAATGACCGGTCACCGGTTGAAAATAGATTTCTGCATGTGCGGCAAAAAGCGTTGAACCTTCCTTCACGGTGACACGAAACACATCTTTTGTCTGATCTTCATTTACTTGTGTACGCCCAATATATTGATAATCGTTTAAAGCGGCGCCTTCATATTCCTCTTGCAACGCTGTGTACGCAAGTCTTTCCCAATTTTCAGGCTGCATCGCTGCATTTGTTGCAGGATAGATCATGAAAATGCCATACAAAACCATTCCTGCTGCAAAAGGCATCCACCATTTCGGCTGCATAATATCATTGATCTCACTTTCATGTATATTTTGTTTATGTTTTGCTGGTCGATCCTTTTTCATACATGAAGCATTTATTCAGCCTAAAATTCCCGGTACATGATTAATGCGGACACCAACTTTTCCCCTGAAAATGTCGATATGTTCCG
Source organism: Bacillus sp. LNXM65 (assembly GCF_002998575.1). Taxonomy (NCBI): domain Bacteria; kingdom Bacillati; phylum Bacillota; class Bacilli; order Caryophanales; family Bacillaceae; genus Bacillus; species Bacillus sp. LNXM65. Next base: position 230,840 of record NZ_PVRB01000007.1, read on the forward strand.
AGCAAACTAATGAGGACTTCTCAAGGGAAAGGAGAAGGTTTGATGAATGTGGCGGATTATGATAAAGCACTTTATTATACGCATCGCTCGCAATGGGATAATTTACTTATTCTTATGGTACGTACGCAAGATGACTTGCTCTCGAAACGTATTGAGCATTTCTTACACGCGTATCAATTTAACCGGAACGATGCTGATGTTGAAAAATGTTTATATGGGCTCCTGCAGTACATTGACCATGCTTCAGAGGCTGCTGCTTCTGAAGTTTATTCACAACCGATGTACACATAAAGAAAAAGGCTGATTATCAGCCTTTTTACATACACTTAGCAGTGCGCAGTGATTGGAAGCATAAAGTGGTCTTTTACCCATTCTTTTTTTGTATAAATAAACAGCGCATCCTCGTCATTTGGCGCCATAACCACATGTAAGCCGTCAATTGACGTATCAGGTGTAAAATAGAATATCACTTTTTCCGTCGTTTCATTCACAATATGTGCAACAACTTCCTCTATATTTTGCGGCTGGAGAGAAATGATATCAAAGACATGTATGGTTTCATTTTCTTCATTCATCAGGACAATGGTATCCAACGCTTCAATATAGAAAATGGCATCCGGCCAAACGAATGTAAAATAAAACATCAATAAGCTGCCATGGTCCTCAGCATCTAATTTCATTGAGCCCGTTTGACGTTTTTCTGCGAACTGTTCAAGTAATGGCAGGTCATGTTCCAACGTCAGCTGCTTTTTGCGCATGTCCTTTTTCATTTGAATGGCGCTTTTGCCGATATTTAGACTAAATTCGCTTTCGTGGTAACGGGTAAAGCCGAATCTTGGATAAAAATCCAGTACAGTGTCATTGGCAAAAAGAAAAATCATATCATAGTCATTTTCGTACGTATCCATAATATGCTGCATTAACTTTGTCGCTAATCCTTTATGGCGGTAGGCTTGATCCGTCATCACCGTGCCAATTTGAACAGCTCGATACGTTTGGCCATCAATGATCAGTGACATGAGGTAGACGGAAGCGTTTGAGATCACTTTCCCGTGATGGACAAAGGAATAAGGAATATATTTTTCATCCCAGTACCCTCTTTTATACCAGTCACTAAAATCCAAATCAAATGTATTGATCGCTAACGCATTAAAGCTTTCTTTCAATTTGTCATCATAGCGATAACCATTCACTAATTCATATGTCTCCACTTTGTGCCCTCCTTTTTTAAATTCACCTTTCAGCCGGTTCATCACCTCCCTCAAAATAAAAAAAGACTTGATGAGCATATACTCATCAAGCCTTTTATCGTTTCATTCTTAGAAATTAGACTGGACATGCTTCTTTTCACGCAAAAGGGCACGTCAAATAAACCAACATCTGTGCTCTTTTTTATTCAATTCATTGAATTGAATGTGCGTTTAAAAGTTTTAGCATAACGACTAAATTCCCTTCTGTCATAGCAGCTCTTTCGGCTGATTTTTTTGATAATCCACTGCATACAGAGCCGCTTGTGTACGATCTGCCAGCTCTAGTTTTGATAATACATGAGATACGTGTGTTTTGACAGTCTTTTCAGAAATAAACAGTGATGAGGCAATTTCTTTATTGCTTTTCCCCTTTGCAATTTCGAATAAGACATCTCGCTCTCTATTGGTCAGCTCTTTCATTAACTTCCATTTTTGCCCTTTTGGCTCGGTCAAATGCTGCACAAGAAAGTTGGTGATATGAGCATCTAATTGATAGGTGCCCTTTTGTACGTCAATCATTGTCGTAAGGAGTTTTTCTGGCGCTACATCCTTGAGCTGATAGGCTTTTGCCCCTGCTTGAATAGCGGGAATAACATAATCTTTATCCGCATAGCTTGTCAGAATCACAATGCGGGTATCGGGCATTTCAAGCATCATTTGTTTCGTGGCTTCAATACCATTCATCACAGGCATCGATAGATCCATTAGAACAATGTCAGGCCGCATTTGTCTGACAACTTCTAATGCTTCTTCTCCATTAGAAGCCTCACCAACGATTTCGACGTCAGGCTGTGTCTGCAAGAAAAACACAAGCCCTTTTCTCACAATATGATGATCATCTGCAATCACGACTCTCATGACGACCCCTTCCTTTCTTGAGAAAATGGCACCTTCACTTGAATGGTGGTTCCTTTACCGAGCTCAGACTCTATACAAAATGTTCCACCAGCTCTTTTGATACGGTCAGACATGCCTTTCAGACCAAGTGAAGGGAGGCTCATTTGCTCGTCATACTGAAACCCTTTTCCGCGGTCAATGATTTTCATCTCAAACGTGTCTTTTGATTGTTCAAGCTGGACCTTGACTTCCTCTACTTCCGCATGTTTTTGACAATTATTCAGCGCTTCTTGGCATACCCGAAACAACGTTTCATGCTGCGAATGATCCATCTCCATACAGCCGGATAACGATAATGTACAGCGTAATCCTAAAAGCTTTGCATAGTCTTGAATCCCTGTTGTGAATCCTTTTTCAAGTCCTCTTGGTCTTAGCTGCCAAATGAGTGACCGCATTTCAACCAGTGCATCTTGTGACAAATGCTGAATAAAATCGATCATTTCCCCTAGATTCTGATCATTAGTCATTTGACGGGCAGCTTTAGCAGTCAGACTGACTGAAAATAGCATCTGGTTGACGGAATCATGTAAGTCCTGTGCAAGCCGGTTTCTTTCTTCCAAAAGAGCATGCTGATGTTCGTTTTGCACAAGCTTCATCCGTTGAATGGCGGTACCAATTTGAAGCGCAATGCTTTCAAGCAAATTCAGTTCTTCCTGGTTAAATGTGACTTTTCCTTTTGCCGCCACATTTAATAACCCAAACGTACGCTTACACGCTTTGAGAGGAACGGTCGCATGATGCGTAATCCCTTCTGTATCCCCAAGCTTTTGCTCAATCGCCGTTTCGATCCGTTTACAGTTAATAATGTTGGTGGCTGATTGCAGTGAGCCCTTTGTGTATCGATTGATGCAATAGCAATCGTTTTGACACATCAGCTGCTTTTGATGCTTTGCCAGCGCTTCGGGTAAGGAGACCTCTGCCATCAGTTCATACGAGCCGTCTTTTTCTATAAAATAAATCCATGCTGAATGAAAGCCTGTGATATCCATCAGCATATGGAGCACTTCATGAAGCGTATCTTTCATTTCCATGCCTTCATTTAGCTTTTCAGCAATTTCTTTTAACGTTTTTAATGTTTCAACCTTCTCTTGGTATTCTCCCATACTGTTTACCCCCGGCATTTGCTGCCTTCTCTTTTCATTACGCTCATTATACCATGAGCATTCTGCCGGCTCTTTCTCTAAAAGGATGATTTTTTCTCATCCTTTTGACTGAGAAAAAGCCATCATGCATTCACACGATGGCCTTGTTTGTTTATTTAGCCGTTTCTTCCACAATCTCATAAACGACTTTCATCACTTCTTTTGACAGATGCTTCAGCTTTTCTTCGCTATCTGTTAAAGATGTACCTTTGACTGCAATATAAAATTTCACTTTAGGCTCAGTGCCGGAAGGTCTTAAGCAGAACCACGAGCCATCCTCAAGGAAATATTTCAGCACGTTTGAAGCGGGCAGGTGAATGGTTTCTTCTTTCTTTTCGGCAACGAGGTGTCTTTGACTTGATTGGTAATCCTCGATGACAGTGATGCGCTGACCCGCGATGGCTGCTGGCGGATTTGTTCTAAAGGTATGAAGGATCGCTGAAATTTGCTCTGCTCCTTCTTTTCCTTTTAAGGTTAACGACTTTAACCCTTCCCGGTAAAATCCAAACTCCTTGAACATATCGACAAGCGCGTCGTACAAGGACTTGCCTTGTTTTTTATAGAAAGCAGCGACTTCGACAGCTAACAGCGCAGCCTGCACCGCATCTTTATCTCGGGCAAAGTCACCGATCAAATAGCCATAGCTTTCTTCGTACCCGAATTGAAACGTGTATTCTCCGCTCTCTTCGAATTGCTTGATTTTTTCTCCGATAAATTTAAAACCAGTAAGCGTGTCAATCGTATGGGCACCAAATGCTGAAGCAACAGCACGCCCAAGCTCACTTGTGACAATGGTTTTCATCACAACGGGACGAGGCGGCAGCTGACCAAGCTTTTGTTTTTCAGACAATAAATAATGGAGCAGCAGGGCTCCTGTTTGGTTGCCTGTTAAGACGGTAAACTCTCCATTATGATCTCTGACCGCAATGCCTAACCTATCCGCATCTGGGTCTGTTGCAATGAGGATATCAGCATTTTGCTTTTCGCCAAGCTTGATGGCATACTCAAATGCTGCATGCTCCTCTGGATTTGGCGATGTCACTGTTGAAAATTGCGGATCTGGTTTTTCCTGTTCAGGCACAACAGTCACATGCTGATAGCCTAGAGCCTGAAGCCCTTTTCGGACAGGCTGGTTGGCCGTACCATGAAGCGGGGTAAAAACGACTTTGACATCGACCTCACCTGCCAGCTCAGGGTGCACACTGATGGTTTTTAATTTTTCAATATAAGCATGATCGATTTCTGCTCCGATCATGTTGATCAGCCCTTGTTGTTTTAACATTTCTTCTGAATCAACTGAAATCGACAATTCATTTTCTATTGCATCTACTTCTTGAATGACTTGATCTGCTTGAAGTGGAGGCAGCTGCCCGCCGTCTTCTCCATATACTTTATAGCCATTATATTCTGGTGGGTTATGACTTGCTGTTACGACAATCCCAGCAAATGCATTCAGCTCTCGAACAGCAAAGGAGAGCTCTGGTGTTGGACGCAGTTCGTTAAATACGTACGTTTGAATGCCCTGTGAAGCAAGTGTTTTGGCTGCTTCCATTGCAAATTCAGGCGATTTATGGCGTGAATCATATGCAATGGCGACGCCTCTTGTTTTTGCATCCTCTCCATGTTTCGCAATATACGCAGCAAGGCCTGCAGATGCTTTACGAACCGTGTACACATTCATTCGGTTCGTGCCGGCACCAATCTCCCCGCGCATTCCTCCAGTGCCGAACTCAAGGTTTTTGTAGAAACAGTCTTCAAGTGCTTGTTGATCATCTTGATGTGCCTCCAGCCATTCCCTTAGCTCAGCATCCAGGTGCTTCTCATTGATCCATCGCTCATAATTCGTCTTCCAACTCATGGTCGTCCTCCCAGCTCTTATCATCAATAAAATACATCTACTGTTATTTTATATGGAATCATCCTTTATGTCATGCTATATCATTGGCAGATGAAGAAAATGCTGAACAAATAAAAAAGCCGATACATGATCGGCTTTGATCGGCTTTTCTTTTATTCAGCATCAAGTGGTACAACTGCTTCATGGAATAGTTGATCTAATTGTGTTTGATGTTTCTGTTTTGCTGCTTCATCCCAGCCAAAACGCTCTGCCATATAGTCAACGACAGGCTGTGCATATTTTTTCGCCCAGTTGATATTAAATAATAGGCTTCCTGTTCTTCTTAAGAAGAAATCAACAGGGGTAACAGCTAATTCTTCTTCGATTGCATAGACAAGCTCTGCCAGTACATACGCTGGAATGTTTCGTTTGTCTGCTTCACCTTGAAGCTGCTCTACACGCTTGAAGAGACTGCTGACGTTTGAGCCATATTTTTCAGCGAGTTTTTGAGCAATCGGTTCTGTTAAACCAACAGATACTCCTTCTGCTGTTTTCGCTTGGACAAAGGATGCCATATTTTTAGACCCGCCTACATGACCGCCTGAAATTGGCATATGCTTTGTTTTACATGGCCCGAAGTCTTTGCCCGTTTCTTCTTTCAGTCCATCACGTACGAGATTCACAATGTGCTCAGCCATTTTGCGGTAGCCTGTTAATTTACCGCCAGCAATAGTGATTAAGCCTGAAGATGATGTCCATACTTCATCCTTACGAGAAATTTCTGAAGGGTCTTTGCCCTCTTCATGAATGAGTGGACGAAGACCAGCCCAGTTAGATTCAACATCTTTTTCTGTAATATTGAGATCAGGGAACATGTATTGAATCGCTTTGATGACATAATCACGATCTGCTTTTGTCATACGCGGATGTTCCAGCTGCTTTTTGTACACTGTATCTGTTGTTCCTACGTACGTTTTGCCTTCTCTTGGAATCGCAAAGACCATACGTTTATCAGGTGTGTCAAAGTAGATCGCTTGTTTTAATGGGAAGACTGATTGGTCGAATACTAAGTGAATACCTTTTGTATGCTGTAAGTGCTTCCCTTCTTTTGAGTGATCCTTGTCTCTTAGCTGATCGACCCATGGACCTGTCGCATTGACGATTTTCTTCGCATATACATCGTAGGTTTTTTGCGTCATGACATCTTCAATGACAACACCGACAACTTTGCCTTTATCATAAATAAATTCTTTTACTTTCGCATAGTTGACCGCTTCTGCCCCGAATTTCACAGCTTCTTTCATGACTTCGATTGTCAGGCGTGCATCATCTGTACGGTATTCAACATAGTAGCCGCCGCCTTTTAAGCCGTCCTTTTTCACAAGCGGTTCTTTTGCAAGTGTTTCCTTCGCACTTAGCATGCTTCTGCGTTCGCTATGCTTGACACCAGCTAAAAAGTCATACACTCTAAGCCCAATGGATGTTGAAAACTTACCGAATGTCCCGCCTTTATGCATCGGAAGAAGCATCCATTCTGGTGTTGTCACATGAGGACCGTTTTCGTATACAATGGCACGCTCTTTACCGACCTCTGCGACCATCTTCACTTCGAATTGTTTTAAATAACGAAGTCCACCGTGCACTAGTTTCGTTGAGCGGCTAGACGTACCTGCTGCGAAATCCTGCATTTCTGCAAGACCAACGCGCATCCCGCGTGAGGCCGCATCAAGTGCTGTACCAGCGCCTGTAATACCCCCGCCAATGATAAACACATCATATGGTTTTTTTGTCATTTCCTGCAGCATTTGTTCCCTTTCTAAGCTAGAAAAAGTCATCTCTTGTTCCTCCCATGTTGTACGGTAAAGAAAAAGAGACCGCAAACACCCAAAGCGTATTTCTACACTTCGGTGCCTGCGGTCTCTCCAGTTCTCCAACCGTTCTATTAACTTACTTGAAGTATACCATACTTTTGGTTTATTTGAAAGCTTGAGCTGCTTTTACAGCCTTTTTCCACCCGCTGTATAACGAGTCACGGCTGTCCTCTTCCATCTTAGGGTCAAAGCGCTTGTCAAGGTTCCATTGTTTTGCAATGTCTGAACGGTCGTTCCAGAAGCCAACTGCTATTCCCGCAAGATAGGCCGCACCGAGTGCCGTCGTTTCATTAATTTCTGGACGCTCTACAGGCACATCCAACAGATCACTTTGGAAGCCCATTAAGAAATCATTCTTCACAGCTCCGCCATCAACACGCAATGTTTTTAATGAAATGTTTGAATCCTTTTCCATCGCATCTAACACATCTTTCGTTTGATAAGCAAGTGATTCTAACGTTGCTCGGACAAAGTGCTCTTTAGAAGTACCGCGTGTTAACCCGAAAACAGCGCCTCTGACATCACTATCCCAGTATGGTGTGCCTAGACCAACGAATGCCGGAACGACATATACGCCCTCTGTTGACTCAACGCGCTCTGCATATGCTTCGCTGTCTTTCGAGTCTTTAAACATTCTCAGTCCGTCACGCAGCCACTGAATCGCTGAGCCAGCAACGAAAATACTTCCTTCTAAAGCATATTCAACTTTGCCGTCAATGCCCCATGCAATCGTCGTTAATAAACCATGATCCGACTTAATGGCTTTTTCCCCTGTATTCATCAACATGAAACATCCTGTACCATATGTGTTCTTCGCCATTCCTTCTTCAAAGCAAGCCTGACCGAATAAAGCAGCCTGCTGATCTCCCGCCGCTCCTGCAATCGGAATATTTCTGCCGAAGAAGTGATAGTCTGTTGTTTCACCATAAATGTGTGAAGATGGTTTAACCTCCGGAAGCATAGATGCAGGTACGCCAAGGATATCAAGTAATTCTTCATCCCATTTCAGATCGTAAATGTTGAACATTAACGTTCTTGACGCATTGGAATAATCTGTGACGTGTGATTTACCGCCTGTCATCTTCCAAATAAGCCAAGTATCGATTGTGCCAAACAGTAAGTCGCCATTTTCTGCTTTCTCACGGGCACCTTCTACATTGTCTAAAATCCATTTTACCTTTGTACCTGAGAAATAAGCATCGATGAGAAGACCTGTTTTATTTCTAAACGTTTCATTGTGTCCTTGCGCTTTTAAATCTTCACAAATGCCAGACGTTTGTCTTGACTGCCAAACAATTGCATTGTAAATAGGTGCGCCTGTATGTTTATCCCAAACAACAGCTGTCTCACGCTGGTTCGTAATTCCGATACCAGCGATTTGATCTGCTTCAATTCCTGATTCAATTAAAGCAGTTGAAATGACCGATAGAACAGAGCTCCAAATTTCATTTGCATTGTGTTCTACCCAGCCTGGGTTCGGAAAATATTGATTAAATTCCTTCTGAGCTGTATGTGCAATTTTGCCTTCTTGATCAAATAAGATCGCTCTTGAGCTTGTTGTCCCTTGATCTAATGCAAGAATATATTTTTCTTTTGTCATGATGTTTTCCTCCCCTTACATACTTTCATTTACAGCATTTGTTTGGTTTTTCGTAGAGACATAGAGTCCTAACAATACCACAACTAAAATAACGCTTACAATCCAAAAGGCTGGAGTGACGTTCGCTTTAAAAGCTGCATTGTAGAAAACACCGCCAAATGCGCCTCCTAAAATTGGACCAATAACTGGCACCCAAGCATACTTCCAATTCGATGGGCCTTTCCCTGGAATCGGCAGGATCGCATGTGCAATTCTCGGACCTAAATCACGTGCAGGGTTAATTGCATAACCAGTTGTTCCACCTAAAGAAAGACCAATTGCAACAATTAAGAAACCAACAATCAGCGGATTGACTCCGTCTGCAAATTTATTTGCACCAATCGCTAAGATTCCTAGAACCAATACAAATGTACCAATGACTTCACTAAGTACGTTTGCAAAAGTATGCGGAATCGCAGGACCAGTTGAGAATACACCTAGCTTTGCACCTGGATCATCTGTTGCTTTCCAGTGCGGTAAGTAATGTAAAAAGACAATAATAGCCCCTATTAATGCGCCAAGCATTTGACCAACAATATACATTGGAACATCAGCCCAAGGAAAACTTCCTTCTAGCGCAAGCCCAATTGTTAGTGCGGGATTTAAATGCGCTCCGCTGATTCCACCCGTTGCATAAGCTGCAATGGCCACTGCAAATCCCCATCCGAAAGCGATTACAATCCATCCGGATTGATATGCGAGCGATTTCTTTAAATTAACTGCCGCACACACACCGCCTCCAAATATGATGAGCAGCATTGTACCTACGACTTCTCCCCAAAATGGTGTCATGAAAAATTCCTCCTCTGGTTCAGTTGCCATCCCCTATGAATGTGTAGAAAAGATAAAGAAAAAGATCCACAACAAACATACTTTACATCAGGGTCATTTGTCACCTAGTAAAGCGCTGTTGTGGATCTCCGTTTCTCCATCACATGATATTAACTTAGTGCAATAGTATCAGAGGATGAAAACGTTGTCAATAAATATTCACATTTTCTCTTCTTCACTTTTGGAACGCTTTCCAAAGGGTGGTATTCGAGGTCGTCACAGCTGTAGCCCCTGCTTCAAGCGCTCTTTCTACATCTTCTTTTGTACGGATAAATCCACCTGCAAATATTGGGATCCCAGCTCGCTCGCGCACTTCTGTAATTAAATCTGGTACGACTCCCGGCAACACTTCAATAAAATCTGGACGATGTTTCCCGACGAACTCCATGCTTTTTTCCATGGCACTCGTATCAAGTAAAAACATTCGCTGAATGGCATATACCTTTTTTTGCTTGGCTTTTACTATGACAGAAGACCTAGTAGAAATAATTCCTGCTGGCTTCATTTCCTGACAAATAAATTCCGTTCCATACTCATCATGTTTAATCCCGTGAATGAGATCGACATGGACAAACATTTTTTTGTGATGAGCATTTGCCTCATTCATGATGCCCTTTAGCCGGCCTAAGTGAACATCAAGTAAGACACCATATGTAAATGGACTTTTTAAAAATTCCTCAAATTGCTTCATATTGCGAACAGCAGGTAGAATAGGTTGATCATGAAAACTCATATGCCGTCTCCTTCAAAAGTGTATTGGATCAGTCTTCTCCTAACAGTAATAGAAACTCTTCTATTTTTCAATACACCTAGTGTGTCCAATACCGATTTCACCTCACATCATCAATGCTGGAAAGCATGCTTTTATTCCATAGAAAAAAGCAGAGAAGTCTCTCTGCTATAGCTGTGCCAGGCTTTCTTTTAAGGTATTGATGATAAATGAGGCGTCATCATCTGTGATATTAAGCGGCGGTGCAAGCTGGGCAACGTTATTATAGCCGGCAACTGTATCACCATTTTTCCCGATGATCAGCCCGCGTTTTTTACATTCTGCGATCAGTTGACCGACAACATGTGGCTCAGCTGGTTTTTTGGACTGCTGATCCTGAACAAGCTCAATGCCAAACAGCAAGCCTTTTCCTCTGACATCTCCGACAAATGGGTGCTCTTTTAACTCTTGCAAACGTTCAAGCATATCTCGCCCCAGCGCATCTGACCGTTCCACTAATTGCTCGTTTTCCATAATCTCTAGGTTGGCAAGTGCCACCGCACAGGAAGCAGGGTGACCGCCAAATGTATTCACATGGCGCAGCCGGTCATACGTATCTTCCCCTGCATAAGCTTCATAGATTTCTCGTTTCACGCACGTTGCAGAAAGCGGTAAATAGCCGCTTGTAATCCCTTTTGCCATGGTGATAATATCCGGTTTTACTTCCTCATGCATAAAACCAAACCGCTTCCCTGTCCGGCCAAAGCCGCAGATGACTTCATCTACGATAAGAAGCGCCCCATGAGCTTCACAGATGTCTTTGACCTTCTTCAAATACCCTTTTGGCGGCATTAAGATACCTCCGCCCGTAATGATCGGCTCCATAATGACCCCAGCAATGGTCTCGCTTAGTTCCCACGTCATAGCCTGATCAATCGCCGCAGCACTCGCCAAATTCTCTTGGTCCTCAGGATGACGATACACATCAGGAGGTGCAACGTGGATAAAGCCCTGACCTAATGGTTCATATTTATATTTACGCTGCGCTTGACCGGTTGCGGCAAGAGCAGCTGCTGTATTGCCGTGATACGACCGGTACCGGGAGATGAACTTTGTCCTTGTACTCTCTCCTTTTTGCGCATGATATTGTTTGACAATTTTAAATGCGGCTTCATTGGCTTCAGAACCGCTGTTAGAAAAGAAGATGACATAGTCCCCGCCAAGCCACTCATTTAGCTTTTCAGCCAGCTGAATCGCCGGCACGTGGCTTTGTGTAAGCGGATAGTAAGGCATTGTCTTTAATTGCTTATACGCCGCTTCTGCAAGCTCTTTGCGGCCATATCCGGCATTTACACACCAAAGGCCTGACATCCCGTCTAAATAGCGATTTCCATGAATATCTGTCACCCATGCGCCTTCTGCCTCGTGAATAACCATACTTTCATTTTCCTTGTTTGTCCCTTTCATATGATGCCAGATCAACTGATCATCTTTCGCCTGAAGATTTTGCGCCTGCTCATGTATTTTCATCTTCCCGCCCCCATGTATCCGTTTTCATCATTAAAGAAGCTTAGACCAGTTCAAGCAGCACATTGCCTCTCCATTCATTATATGGATGAAACGTGAGGCATATGAAACTGGAACTTGACAGTTTCTTTCATTATAAAAAAGGGGGCAGGCCGATTACATTAGACAGATCGTCAACTGATTGAACACCATCATAAGACACTTTTCTTGATGCCTTGGCAAATTGAACACACTCCGCTAACGTCGATTTCCTTGCAGGAATTCATAAGCAAGAATCGCAAATTCAAGTGCCTGGCGTTTCGGCGCTTGCATCATATCCTCACCAAGTAAGGCATGCAGTTTATCCAGTCTATGATAAAGGGTTTGCCTAACAATATAGAGCTGGCTTGCGGTTTCTTTTTTAGAACCGTTTGTCTGTAAAAAGATATTCAGCGTTTGATAGAGTCTCCCGCTATTTTGATTATCGTATACAATCACGGGCTCTAAATACTCTTTCACCATGCATTCAAGCAGACCGCTTTCCTTCATCATAGGCATGAGACGAAGCATATGTAGATCTTGGTAAAATGGACTTTCCACCCGCTGAGGCATCACTTTTTTTAAATGCAGCACTTCTTTGGCTGCTTGAAAGCTTTTTCTCATGTGCTGAAACTGTTCACAATATTGACCGATACCAAAATTGATCTCGGCCCCTCGGGGCTGCTCCCGGTCATACAATTGTTTGATGTCGTTTGCAGCCTTTTCTGCACGCTCTTTCCAGTCCTCTTTCTTTCTCGTGTTTAATAAAATAAACAAGGTTTGTCCTTGATGCTCATATGCAATCAGATAGAAACCCGCACGCTGAAAAATGGAGCGGCAAGATACAAGAAAGTAAAGATTCCCTGCGATTTCTTCGATTTGATGATGCTTTTGAAAGAGCAAAACTACGCAGCCAGTTGGCTTTTTCAACCCTTCTGTTTCTTCAAGGTGCTCTATGATCTCTCGTTCTGTATGCTCTTCTTGGAACCATTTTTGCAGCCATTCATTCTCTTTTGTTTTCTTCAGCTCTTCTGTATAAAGCTCTCTTAATGTTTGCTGGGCAAGAGCATTCGCTCCTTTATCCATCACGAGCAGTTCAAATTCAGAGAGTGTGTCCGCTTGATGAATGAGCACAAGATCTGCAAATGTTTGTTTGAGTGCAAGCACTTGTTTTTGCGTCACTTCGTATCCTTTTGGCACGGAAGCAAACTGTAAATAATTCATGACCAGTTCTTCGGTTGGTTTGGAAGAATCACATAAAATAATCGGCTCGCCCTGAACAGGGAGGAGTAAAAGAATCCCCCTTACGTGCTGATACACTTGATCCAAAATATCCATCTGTGGATGCGGGGTCAGTAAAAGCTCATTCAGCTTTGATGATAGTGCTTCTAAATCTGCCATCATTTGATACTGACGCTCGATCATCATCGTATGAAGATGCTGCGTGATGTTGACGAACTTCACTTCTTTTGTAAACAGAATAAGCGGAAAATCTCTTTCTTCTGCATAGATCAGCAATTCTTCCGGCACATCGAATCTTAACGGCACAAATTCAATACACAAGCCGGCTGCCCCTGAATCAATCAGCTGCCGTAAAAACGCTTGAAACACATCCAGTTGATCATGGAAGCCTGCGGCTGTCGTTAATATAAGCTCGCCTCCATTTAACAAATCCTCTACATCAGGCACTTCTAACACATGGATCCATTTGACCTGCCGAAACAATCCTTTTTCCCCTGCTAACACTTTTGCATGCGCAAAATGCTTCGTTTTCAACACGTCACTCACTTGGAAATGAACATCTACATTCATTCATATGTCCCCCTTTGTTTGCCGCCTATCCCCTATCCCAGAGGGTGCATGGATAAAATCCATAATAAAACTGGTAATGTCACGATACTTAAGATTGTACTGAGAAATGTCGTGCTTGAGACAAACTCAGGCTTCGTTCGAAATTGTACAGCCATCAGCGTGGTATTTGCTGCTGTCGGCATGGCTGCCACTAAGATCATAATTTGTTTCACCATATCATCTACCGGTAAAATAACCGTAAAGCCAAATGCGATGAGTGGGGAGATAAACAGCTTCAGCAATACAGCATAAGAAATATTTCGATAATCCACTTGCTTAAAAGAGATCACGGCAAGCTGCATACCTAAAATAAGCATAATCGTCGGTATGGCAGCATTCCCTACAAGCTGAATACCCGTCATCAGCTCTTTAGGTAATGAAAGGTCAATCAGCTGAAATAATAGACCGATGAGCGCCCCGTAAGCAACCGGCATACGAAGCACTTTTTTCAGCACGACCTTTCCATCTCCCGCATCCTCTCCGCCCTTTGCTGCATAATACATGCCGATTGTACTCATGACAAGCTGCTGCAGCACCATCAACACGATCGCAATATCCAAACCTGCTGCTCCGAAGACAAGCAGCACAACGGGCGTGCCGTAGTTTCCATTGTTCATAAAGGATGACGACAGAATCATGGCACAATACGTTTCATTCGAATAACCATAAATACGAGATAATATAAAGACACATAAAATAAGTGCAAGACAAAGCCCGACAACAAAAATGGATAAATACACATAGTCCATCGACACTTTGTTTTGATAAAAGGTTTCAAACGCAAGAAATGGTGACATTAAATATAAAGACATTGATGAGAGCGTATGTATGTCAAAACCAATCGCCTTCTGCCCGATATACCCAATCAGAAATATGCCGAACACTGGCAGTAAGACAAGTAAAAACTCCATGCTGCACCTACTTTTCTCTAGTTGAATTCCAGATTCCTTCTGCTTCCTCATTATCATACCACTGATAAACAATAAAAAAGAAGCACCCTTATGAAAGGCCGCTTCTTTCCTCATCCATATAAAACACTTCCCACAAATGACCATCAAGATCCTGAAAGCTCCATCCATACATGAACTCATGATCCTGCTTCTCCTTAAACGGTGAACCGCCTGCTGCCATTGCCTGCTCGACAAGCTCATCGACCTCTTCTCGTGAATTGACACGAATAGAGATAATCACCTCTGATGCCTCTTTTGCGTCCACTAATTGTTTCTCTGAGATGGATTGAAAATGCCTAAGAGATAACAGCATGACGGTGATCGTGTCATCAATGACCAAACAGGCCGCCTGATCATTCGTGAACTGCTGCTCAAAGTCAAAACCCAGCTGCTCAAAAAAAGCGATAGATTCCTTCACGTGCTTTACCGGCAAATTGATATACAGATGTTTAGATTGTCGCCCCATATTCCTCTCCTTTTTGAACACATGATCTCCTTTCAGTATATTCTGCTTTTGCTCCAGCATCCCTTTGTCAATCGAAAAAATCTTATCCAATCAGATGTCCCTTTTTTAGCAGTGAAAGCGATCGCTCATTGCGCCACATTGTCTCTTTAAAAAATGTCATCAAAAAGAAGCGCCTCAACAATAGGCGCTTCCTTTCATTATTTCTTATATTCAATATGGTACACGTCTCTTCTTCGGTCTTTCAGCTGACGTACGGTCCCGTCTTGCCTTTGTCTTCTTAAAATTTCTAAATCGACATCACCAACGACAACCATCTCAATGTTTGGATTACACTCTCCTACAATCCCATCTCTTGCAAATTCAAAGTCTGATGGGGCAAATATAGCCGATTGTGCATATTGAACATCCATATTTTCGGTTTGCGGAAGGTTGCCAACTGTTCCCGAGATGACGGTATAAATCTGATTTTCAACCGCTCTCGCCTGTGCACAGTAACGTACTCTTAAATAGCCTTGGCGGTCTTCTGTACAGAACGGAGTAAAAATAATTTTCGCTCCTTTGTCAGCCGCGATCCGTGCAAGCTCAGGAAATTCAATATCGTAGCAAATTTGGATCGCAATTTTGCCGCAGTCTGTATCAAATACCCGGACCTGGTCACCAGCAGAAATCCCCCACCATTTTCTTTCATTCGGCGTGATGTGAAGTTTATATTGCTTTTCAATCGTTCCATCACGTCTAAATAAATAGGCGATATTGTAGATTTTCCCTTCCTCTTCTACAAAGTGGGACCCGCCGATGATATTAATGTTATATTTCACAGAAAGGTCTGTGAACAAATTAATGTAGTCCTCGGTATATTCCGTAATCCGCTGTACGGCAAGACTTGGTGAACGCTCTTCTAAATAAGACATGAGCTGCGTCGTAAAAATTTCTGGGAATACGGCAAAGTCAGCTGATGCATCTGATGCGACATCCACATAATACTCCACCTGATTCATAAATTCCTCAAAGGAATGAATTTGTTTCATCGCATATTGAATCACACAAATTCGAACGGGGAACGCCGATTTATAATATCTTTTCGATTGCGGGCGATAGTCGACATTGTTCCATTCCATTAACGTCGCATATGTGCTGGATGCTTTATCATCCGGCAGGTAATTCGGATTGATCCGCATGAGACTAAATTCATTTAACAGCTGAAAAGATAAAACGGGATCATAGATTTGGTGAAGCATCACCTGCTCCACATACTGGCGAGGCGTCATTTCCTCTTGGTATTTATGATAATTCGGAATGCGTCCGCCAATGATGATGCTTTTTAAATTTAATCTTCTCGCTAAGTCTTTTCTTGCTTCATACAAACGATGCCCAATTTTCATGCGGCGGTACTCAGGACCCACCATGACTTCGATTCCGTACATATTCATCCCATCAGGATTATGGTTTGTGATGTACCCATCATCTGTAATGTCCTGCCACGTGTGGCGATCATCGTATTCATCAAAGTTAATTAATAAACTTGAACAAGAGCCAATGATTTCTCCCTCGAATTCAGCACAAAACTGTCCTTCTGGGAAATGCTCAAGGTGGCTTTCAAGATGCTCTCGTTTCCAAGGGTCCATGCCTGGAAAGCATACCTCTTGCAAGGCAATGATTCGGTCAATATCCTCTTCACGGATATTGCGGATCACCATTCTTTTTTCAAACCGCGTTAAGTCTAGTTTTTCTGCCATGATGTTTTTGCCCCCTTACTGATCCTCTTTTTCAAGCTGATGGAATAGCTGGAGCAATTCGATTTCAGCCATGGATTCTAATCTGACATCATATTCTTCAAATTGCAGCGTGCTCGTCACTTTGTTTGGGACGATGACACATTTCATACCTGCCCGTTTGGCAGCTACTGATCCATTCACAGAATCCTCAAATGCCACGCAATCTTTTGGCTCTACCCCTAAGCAGCGTGCGGTTTGCAAATAGAGCTCTGGATTTGGTTTGACTTCTTCCACATCATCTGACGTGCGGATACATTCAAAGTAGTCGAAAAGACCAATCTGCTTTAGGTGATCTGACACCCATTTATAGTCTGAGCTGGAAGCAAGTCCAATCTTGATCCCGAGCTCCTTTGCTGCTTCTAAATAAGCTTCTACGCCAGGTCTTGCTGATTCGTCCTTCATTCTTTTTTGAAAACGAGAACGCCGATCTGCTGTGAGTGTCTCATGATCCAGCGTCTTCCCTAGCTGCTTTTCCAAATATTCAAATGGCTTAAAGCCTGCCTGCGTGCCAATGACCTTGCCCCATACGGAAAGAGGCAGATCTGACTCATGCTCCGCAAACATTTCTTGTAAAACCTCATATTCATGTGTTTCTGTATCTAAAATTAATCCGTCAAAATCAAATATAATCGCCTTTACCAATGAGGCCACTCCTTTTTTTTACAAAAGTCTTAAACATATACTCCATGCTATCATATCGTGAATAAAATTGACTTTCAAAGATGAATGTCTGCTAAAATGATTATGTATAAAAGGAGCCTGCACCATTTTGTCAGGCTCCTACCCGTGTTCGGTTCATTCTGCAAGAGATCCAAGCGCTCCGATTCGTGGAGAAATAGGCAATGTTGAAAAAGAGCGGGTTTGGTATTACAGATCTTAAAGGTTTCTCCGTTCCCTTAAAAATAGTATGTGCGAGGGCCTTGTAAGTTAACAAGGAAGTTCACACCATCTTTTACGCATTTTGAAGGTGACGGCTGGCAAAATCGTCTAGATCAAACGGAAAAGAAAAGCCGCAGGCATTGACCTGCTCACGGTTTCGCTCGAATAACTCACGATCACGTTTGGTGATATGACGTTTCGGTTTTACAATAATGGTATGTAATAGCTGAAGTCCTGATAAAATACGAAAAGCATCATCCATCGTCCCGTTATATACGCCATCAATAAAGGTAAGGGAGCGATCTTTTTGACGCATATCCCGCTGCTGTCCATTGACAGCATGAGAAAGAAGATCTTCAACATCCTTTGATATTTCTTCAATTGCCTGCTCTTGCAGGTCTGTAGCAGCTTTCATTAATCTCACGTGTCATCTACCTCTCTGTCGTTATTTCTCCATTCAGAATAGCACAGAAAAAAAGGCGTTCGCCAAGGTAAGTGTTTCCTATATATACCCATAGAGAGGAACGGATATCATGATCATAAAAGGGCACACGCTCTCACTCAAAGTAGACGAGCAGTATCATTACACATCACTCAGTCATTTTTTAAAGACAGCCGTATCTGCATCAAAACCAATTATTCATTTTTGGATGGAGCATCAAAAAGTCCGTTTAAATCAAAAGCCTGCCCATCACGCGGCTAAAGTCAGTAAAGGCGATCAGATCATCATTGATTTATTTGAAACAGAAGAAAGTGATGTGGCACCAGAATACGGTGAATTAGAGGTGCTCTTCGAGGACGAGCATTTATTAATTGTGCAAAAACCTGCCGGACGGCCAACTCATCCGAATGAACAAGGACAAACGGGCACACTGGCTAACCTTGTGGCCTTCCATTTTCAAGCAAATGGAGAAGAAAAGAGGGTGAGACATATCCACAGGCTGGATCAAGACACAAGCGGCACCGTCATTTTTGCAAAGCATAGATTAGCCCATGCGGCTCTTGAT
The DNA here is from genome assembly GCF_002998575.1 of Bacillus sp. LNXM65. Classification (NCBI taxonomy): domain Bacteria; kingdom Bacillati; phylum Bacillota; class Bacilli; order Caryophanales; family Bacillaceae; genus Bacillus; species Bacillus sp. LNXM65. The sequence continues at coordinate 249,489 of NZ_PVRB01000007.1, forward strand.
CAAATGTTTTCTAAAAAAACAATCAGCCGAACATACATCGCCATCGCAGAGGGGCTTTTCAAAAAAAAGAAAGGCACCATTGATGCAGCGATCGGCCGTGACAAACACCATGCAGTCAGACGAAGAATCTCCCCTACTGGACAAAAAGCTGTGACTCATTTTCAGGTCATGGACATGAATAAACGTCTGCAAATGACAGCCGTTAAACTGCAATTAGAGACGGGTAGAACGCATCAAATTCGTGTCCACCTTAGCAGTCTCGGGCATCCACTAGCTGGGGATACATTATATGACGGAGTTCGAGATTACATCAACAGGTGTGCTCTTCATGCCAAGCAAGTAGACATGAAACACCCTTTTACAGGTGAGCATCTGATCATAGAAGCACCTCTACCACCTGATATGGACCAGCTCATGAGTCAAATCATCCATTAACAAAAGAGCCTGCTTTCATACGCAGGCTCTTTTTCTTTAGACAGACGCTCTTTTTGCATAAATAATGTACCGCTCTGGTGCATTGCCGACGAAATGAAAAGGATAGCATGTGGTTAAAATCAGCTCTTCCTTTTCATTCTGCAACGTAATAATGGATGTATCATGCTGATCGACAATTTTCGTATGCGTGATTTCATACACAAACTCACCATACGGCACAGTGATTTTCAGCTGATCTCCAATATCCAGTTCACCTGTCCGGCGAAACACCGTGTCACGGTGGCCAGATAGGACGATTTGTCCATTCTGATCAGGATAATAACTGCCTTTGTAGTGTCCTACTCCCTTTGCAAGGTCATCCGCATCCGTCCCTTCGACAATGGGAAGGTCTGCTTTTAATTTTGGAATCGTCAGGATGCCAGAAGCTTTTCCCACTTCTGGAGCAAACTGCTTTTTGGACATCCCTTGATCGTCCGCCACAGCCTTCTTCGCTTCGTCTAATGATTGGGCTGTTTGAAGATGAGTAGAGGCGATTTGCCAAATCCCCCAGCCGAGCAGAACAATCCCGGCTGTCATCACAGTCAGTGCAAGCCACTTTTTCATGCTTAAACTCCTTTGCCTGTTACATTTCTCTTAGATGATACGCTCTTTAGCTTGCTGCTTTTTCTTCTTGTTTTGCTATTTGAATTCGCCCCTCTTTTTGATACACAATGGAAGCTCCCTCAAAGCTTTTGACAAAAGCGACAGTGGCTTCTAAGTCTTCTGAGCCTGTTTCAGGGTTTTTCCCAAGTCTGCCTATTGGTGCATATTTACTGCCAGTTGCAGTTGCCATGAAGTTATTCACAGTGAGTGTATACGTTTGATCGAAAGCTACGGCTGAACCATCTGGCAGCTTCAAGTCGACTACTTTATATGTTACCGGATCATAGGAATATGAAAAGCCTGAAATGCTATAATCTGGTCCAAATTGTGGAGAAATTTGAGCTTCTATGATCTCAACTAAGTCTTTTCCCTTGATCTCCAGTTTGACTAAAACGTTGCCGAATGGCTGAATATTAAAGAGATCTCCCCACGTTATCGGCCCTTTTTCAAGGTTTTGCCTAATGCCGCCTCCATTCATCATGGCAAAGTCACTTTTCATTGAATATCTCATACCATCCGCAATCAAATTACCGAGCGGCGTGTCTCCATCATTTGAATAGCCGCCTTCCATTTTGACCCCAGCTTCTCCAACAACCTCACTAATAATCGGCTCCACTTCTTTCCCGTAATGAGCCAAGATGTCTGCTGCTTCCTTGTCCTTTTCTATACCAGCTTGATCTACATACTGGATATTTGCACTCTTTTTGACGATATCCTTCGTTTTGCGGTCAAGTGTCACATTGACTTCGCCAATCGCCTTCCCATATTCAAAGGCTTGCACAATTAATTTCCCATTGACCTCTCCATTGACCACTTCGTGATTATGCCCTGCAAAGATGACGTCAATTTCATCATCACCTTCTTTGGCAAGCTTTGCACTCTCTCCAGTGATCGTATCGCCATTTTGAGAGGCTGTCATATGAGCTAAAACTGCAATGGCTTTAACCCCTTTTTGTTTTAGTTCCTTCGTGGCTTCATTCACGGCTTTGACTTCATCTGTAAACTGAATGTCTTTAATCCCTTCTGGCATGACCATTCCTGCGGCTGACTTGGTCACAACACCGATAAATGCGACTGGGATTCCTTCGACATCGATGATTTCATAAGCCGGTAAAAGTGGCTTACCTGTATCCTTGTATTCACAGTTCGCACAAACGAGCGGGAAGTTCTGTCCGTCATACCCCTTTGTGCCTTTAGGATGTTCTCCGCCATTTAAGATACGCAATAGCTCGTCGACCCCTTCATCGAATTCATGGTTGCCGACCGTGCCCACATCAAAGCCAATGTTCTCCATGAGTTCAACGGTTGGTTCATCCTGCAGAAGAGAAGATATAGGAGAGCTCCCGCCAATCATATCTCCAGCATGGACCGTAATCGTATTTTTGTGTGCTGCTTGTTTTTGCTTCATATAGGCCGCGACATAATCCATTCGTCCGTACATGCCTTTACTGCCATCACCTTTGAGATCCAGCTCGTATTCTTGATCAATTTTACCGTGTAAATCATTCATACTTAAAATCGTTAATGGTACTTCGCTTGCATCCTTTGCCGGCTGATAGCCAGCCTGCTCTGCTTCTTCTTTGGAAGCAAAAAAGATCCGTTTATCCACATTGATTTCTTTCCATTTGTCAGGGGACACGTAGGTTTTCACAGCTGAGTCACCAACATAGCGTGTCAGTCCTTTTTTCTGTTCTCGTGCTCTAAATTCAAACGGCTGTTCCATCAGAGGATCCGCTTCGTTCCATATGCCCAGTCCTTTTTCTTTTGCTTCTTTGACTGCTTTTTGAAACGTATGATAGTCCTTTTCATCTCCAACTGGCCAGATGAAATAAGTAGGGGCATATCCTTTTTTTACAAGCTCTAGATTTGTATTTAGCCCTTTTTTGGTTTTCACTTGAGCTAAAAGACGTCCATAGCTGTCCTTCGCTTCAGGACCAATCTTTAATGTGACTTGGTCACCGCTTGAAAGAAGTGTTTTTAAATAGTCAGTCGCTTGCTGTCCAAAACGCAATTGGTTTTGGTCTAATTCATTTTTTGGCTTATGATACGTTTCCGGCGTGTCCATATTCACAAAACGCACCTTTGTTGTACCAAGAACAGGCTTCTTTAGATGAATCGTATCTCCATCCACCACACGGTCAACTGTTGCTTTGTATTCCTTCTTAATCTTTGGCGGCTTTGGCTGGCGTTTCAGCAGTTTGATATCATCCTTATGTCTTGGAAGCACCTGCAGCGTATCATACCTGCTTAACACCCCTGTAAACTCGTACCATTTCCCTGTCTTTACTTTATCAATAGCATTTGTATCGACCATCACTCTCAGGATGGTGCTGTGGTATTTTTTATCAATGATCACCACATTGTATCCACCGCCAGCCGGCTGCGCTGGTTTTGCCTCAACATAGCCTTTAATCTTCACTAGTCTTCCTTCATGTTTACCGGCTTGATCCGTTTCTAGTTGTTTAACGGACACTCGCTTCGCCTTTGGCAAAGTTTGATTCACAGCATCTATCTTCAGGCGGCCTTGATCTGGCACAATTTCAATCATTCCTTTATAAGACGTGATCTTACCAGTCACTGTCACCTTCATGCCTGCTTTTAGTTCCGGGAAGTGATTGGGCTGCGCTGAATAAATATTGATTCCAGCTGATTTGTCTTGAATGTATGTGGACAATTTCCCATTGCCTACAGCGGATTGATCTGCTGTCACAATTCCGCTCACCGTCACGGTCTCTCCTATTAGCTGACGGGCTTTTTTGATCTGCACGATCTTTTTTTGCTTCCACACCATTTCCTTCTTTTCAGATGCACTGACCTCGCCTCCTGTGATCATGCCAGGCAGTAAGGATTGCAAACTAAAGATCATCAAAACCAAACAACAAATCATTCGAATAGATAGCATTCGTTTCATTAGACCTCTCCCCTTTGCGCTTCATCTCTCATAGTGTACAAAGTAAATATTGATGTTGAATGGATTTCATGTAAAACTTGTCTTTTTAACTCATCGGAAAGGTAATAATCACACGTGTTCCCTCAAAGCTTTTACTTTCAAAACGAATGGTGCCGCCATGGCTTTCAATGATTTTAATGGTCATCATTAAACCAAGGCCTGTCCCCTTTTCTTTTGTAGTATAAAAAGGTTCACCGAGCTTCCCTATTTCGTCCTCTGGTATTCCCTTTCCTTGGTCTTCAAATATCAACATCATTTGATGATCTTTCATGAGAGAGGTCACCTTGATGACACCTGTCACACCATCCATCGCTTCAATTCCGTTTTTAAGGATGTTCAGGAAGACTTGTTTTAATTCATTCGGAATGCCTTGAATGTTAGGGAGCGACGGAGACAGATTTTTCTGAATGGACACGCCTTTTAAGACCGCCTGGGATTCAACAACCATGATCACTTCTTCGAGCAGAAGATTGACATGTACCGGTTCAAATTTCACCGATTTGCTTCTAGAAAGAACGAGGAATTCATTAATAATTGACTCGAGCCGATTAAACTCTGACATCATCACATCTGCATAATCTTTCTGATACTTCTTACTTTGAATCATCAGCTGTAAAAATCCTTTTAACGATGTCAGCGGGTTCCGTATCTCATGAGCGATACCTGCTGCAAGCTGCCCTACTGCCGACAGCATCTCTGATTTCATCAGCATCTTTTCTGACTGCTTTTGATTGGTGATATCCTCTGAAATCCGCATCACGGTTGACTGCATTTTGTCAGGATCATCGATTCGATGTAAAGAGACTCTCTCCCATCGTTCGCGCCCAGATAAATCTTGAAAGTACAGCTCACCTGTCCAGCTGCCCTCTTTTAAACAAACCTTCCATTGCTTCTCTAAATCATCACATTGACATAGCGAATGGTAGACAGAAAAAATATCTTTGCCGATCAGGTCATATTCATGCTGCTGGACAAACTGACAGAAACGCTGATTCACGCACTGGATAACCCCTTCCTCCGTTGCAACTACAATATGAATATGGCTGTTATCAAGCGCCGTCACCGCTAGATGAAGCGACTGTTTGATTTTCGTTACTTCGGTCATTTTAATCCAAGTCATCACCGCTCCTTCATGCTCTTGATCGAAGATAGGTGTGATGTGAACGGTGAATTGCTCTCCTTCGTTCGTTTCAATTTCACGTTCGATCGCGCGCCTATCCGATATGACGGATTGGATATCATGATAGAGCGTTTCCTGCGTAAGCTTTTTAGCCATCGACTGAAAGGATTGCTGATGCCTGATTTTCGCTGAAGTAAATAAAGAGGCAGCTGTAGGAGTGTAATAGCGAATATTCATGTCCCTGTCCACAAACAACGTCGCAAGCTCCGGCTTGACAGAGGGTCTGTACAGTTTTTCTCTTGTCACCCTTAAGTTGTTTATGATATTAATAAAATGCTCGTGTTTTTTCTCAAACTCCTCTAATTGCGTGTGTTTCGCTTTTAATTGAGCCCTTGCCTCCTGCTCCTTTTGTTTGACTTCATTGAGTTCATTTTCTAAATCGACAATACGCTGTTGATAGACTGAATTCTGATCTGACATTCCTTTGCCCCTGCCGTTATTTTGATTTTTTCCTCTCTCATTCATTCGAATGAGAATGACGTAAACTCCCTTAAAACGGCGGTCAAAACTTTTCACGGTAAAATCTGCATACTGCTTGCTGCCTTTTTCCGAAATGAGAACATGTTGAGACACAACCTCTGTCTCGTCTGTCCACACCTTTTGAAAGGTTTGACTCAACATCTCTTTCATATAATCAGGTGTTACATATTCACATGCTTGATCTGACTCTTCTGTATGGTCTAAAAAAGAATACGCACCATTTGATAATGCCAGGATTTCGTCACTATCGTTGATAATCATACATGCATCATAATCCTCGCTTACTTCTTGCATATATTGTGCGGCTCGCGCTTTCAACTCGATATCACGAGCGTTTAGTGCCCAAGGGACATGTGGTTTAGAAACGTTTGAATGGGTGTAAATGTTCCATTTTTCATTGAACAAATGAAACAAACGAGGGATATTGGGTACAGTTTCATTTGGCCCTAATATCAACATCCCTTGATCTTTTAAAGCATATTGGAATCGGGACAATATTCGTTTTTGCACTTCAGGCTGGAAGTACATCAGAACATTTCGGCAACTGATAAAATCGAGGTGGATAAAAGGTGAATCGATCAATAAATTGTGAGGTGCAAAGACAATATGTTTTCTAAGCGACTGCTTCACAATAAAAGCGTCACCTTTCCTTTCGAAATATCGCGCCCGCCATTTTTCCGGCATCCTTGCCATAGACTCTACTGAGTAAAGACCTTTACTAGCTGTTTGAATGGCTTTCCGGTTGATATCTGTTGCAAATACTTGAAGTTCGATGGTCACTTGTCTTCGCTTCATTTCTTCTAAAAATAAGATCGTAAAAGAATAGGCCTCCTCTCCTGTCGAACATCCCGCAATCCAAATACGGCATCGAGATTTCCCGTTTTTCACCGCATTTTCAATGGTCGACGGAATGATCTGATGTTCACATACACGAAAAGCCTCCATATCCCTAAAAAAAGACGTCATGCCGCTTAAAAGCTGTGCGTGCAGGCGATCAAGCTCATCTGGTTCTCTTTCTAATAAGCAGTCGTACTCTGATAATAATGAAATCCGTTTTTTTGCAATCCTCATTCGTTTTTGAATGACAGATAGCAGCCTTTTCTTTTGATAGGTTGAAAAGGCAATGCCTTTATACATTTCAAGACGTTCAATAATTCTCAGTAAAACAGGATCTGCCTCATCGACATGCGGGACGTTGATGATATTGGCGATATATGCCGCAAGGGTTGAAGGGTCTTTGAATGTTTGTTGATACAAGGTGTCAAAACCACTTTCTACCTCACTGCACGATAAAGCTGTACCGCCTTGCTCAACCAACTGAAGCAAGCCACTTCCCACACAATGACCTTTTTGAAAGAAAATCGCAAAAGCCTCTTCCTTTTGAACGCTGGCAAGAGACTGAAAAAGCAAGTCCACAGAGCAAGCCATGCACGCCGGCAGCTGCTCTGATAGGTGCAGCCGCTGATCTTCTGTTAACGTCACAACCGCATGCTGTGGACAAAAATAAATCGTCTTCTTCATGACTTTCTCACCATGTTTAATCGTTTTTGCCCGGTAGCCAATCGGTAAAACAAGTGCTTCCAAATCAGTTATACAATCGTCCGTCACATGATTTTGCACAACAATAAAAGAGGCATTTAATTCATGTGGAAATGATTGAAAAAAAGCCTCAAGATGATGCTGTTCAAACGGCGAAACACCGATGCCAATCACTGGTGCCTGCACATGTTCGTCTTCTATCAAACGATTAATGATTTTGTCCTGCATCTGGTACCCCCATGTTCATTCGTCTGATACTTTTTTTCGACAAAAAGGAAGAAAACCCTCTAATTGTAAATAATGTTTTTGCATGAAAGAAGGAAAACATCCTCACATTAAAACAGATTGTATAAACAGAAGGAGGAATCTCAATGCAAAACGATCAGCAACCAATGTTTCAAGGAAGCGCTCCCCAGTCCGAGCTCAATCATGGCGGACATGAGTTATTCGATTTACATGAAATTTTAGCCGGCACGATTAATATTTTGGATCAGTATATGATCCTGCGGCAGTTTATTCAGGATCCTGCATTATCCGACATCTTGGATCGACAATACCAATTCGTTTTATCTCAGTACAATGTCACTGTAGATTGTTTTTCTACTGGACAAAAGCCTAGTGAAGAAACCGCTACTTATATGATGAAAGAGCACACACAAGTGACGTATGGGATCAAGCCTTCTCAGCCGAAGAAGCCGAATCAGTCATTACAGGATGTAAAAGACTTGGGCATCACAGGGCATATGCTCAGCCTGGTCAAATCACATGCTGGATTACTTTCCATGTCTGCATTAGAAGTAACAAATCCAGTTGTCAGACGTGTGCTTGCTGCGCAAATCCCGAACTTTATTGAAATGGCGTATGAAATTTTCTTGTATCAAAACAAGCATGGCTACTATCAAGTTCCCCAGCTTTCCAGACAAGACATGACAGCCATGACGTCAGCTTTCGCGCCGCTTCAGGGGCAGGTTCAAATGCCGCCAAGCAAAGCCAATCAGCAAAAGCCCCTTCATTAAAAAAACGGCTGACCCCTTTTCTCTGGTCAGCCGTTTTTTCTTTGATACATCTTGTTAAACTGATCTTCAAAATCTGCGAGCCGCTCCCCTGTCGCCTGTTCAAAGCCTTTAGCAAATTGACCTGTTTTCGCCGTTTCCTGCATGATCTCATGTATGATGTCTCGTCCGTAAAGCTGCACCAGCTCATAGACCATATAGTAGCTTTGCAAATAGACATCTGTCTCATACGTCATCCGGGCGTCCTGCCAATCTTGATCGGAATGAAGAGATTGAAAGGGAATGACGTCGAACCGTTCAGACGTGGCATTTAACACGTCATAGGCCGTCCATTCTGCTGTTCCTTCATGGAACCAAAGCGGAAAGATCACTGGAGACACTTCATAAGAATGAGCTTTTTCATAGAAAACAAAGTGAGCATATTCATGAATAAATAACGTGTTGAAAAAGTATAAAGGCAGTGTCTCTTTCTTCAATAATGCTTCCCGTTTATCTGGATATAATCCAATCATTTGATCATGATCGGAGTAAAAACCCGTAATATGCTTGATTCCGGCAAATTGCTCGATCGTCTCTTTATCATCAAAATAAATAATGTCTAAAGGTTTGTCAGTTTCAAACTGAAACACTGACGCTGTCCTCTTCTTTGCCTGATCCATGGCCTCGATTGTCAGGTCAACAAAAGCGTCCTCTTCCTCTGCATAGTATATTCTAATATGTTCATAAACTTGCTTATTGAGTCCCTCCGTTAATATGGTTTTAGGAGAAGACTGCTGCTCTAAATATTGTCCTGTCAGCTGAAACGCAACATAAATCAAGTACGCGGTGAAAGCATAAAAAATGAGACCTGCTGCAATCATTCCGCCTACAAGCTTTTTATGAATCAATGACGGCTTGGCTTTCATTTGCTCCCCACCTGAATTCATCCTGCAGCCTCTTTCTCTTTCTATGAAGAAACAAAGATCAACAAGAGGTGATATATTTTTTACTTTATGCAGTCAGGTGTGCAAGGTGCGGTTCCAAACAAAAAAGCCGCATATGACATACGGCTTTTGTCGTAGCTATTTTGATTCAGGGAAGACACGCCGAACCGTTTCAGTAAATTCATCGAAAAATCCTGAAATTGGCTCTCCGCTTCTAATACGTTTTCCGTATCCTTCCATACGATCGATAAAGTCTGGATTCGCAGATACATACACGTTGTCGATTTGTTGATCCGTTGATTTGACTTTGTCTGAAATTTTCTTTTTCAGATCGTCCGTCACATTACCGCTTTTATCGCCTTCAAGCATAACGGCAACAAATGCATTTTTTCCTGTGACAAGCACGTTCGCTGTTTTCACTTCAGACATGTTGGCTACAAGCTCTGACGCTTTATCTGCCACTTTGACCTTCTGAGGTGTTTGAACATTTGGTTCGTCCTGTCTCATATTGTCATTCTTATATGTGACATTTTCATACTGTCGTTTCATTGTTCCTCTTCGCTCATCGCCCTGGTTGTTCATGCCACATCCAGTGGTGATCAATGTTGGAACGAGTAGTAAAGATAGCATCCATTTCTTATTCATCAATTATTCCCTCCTTTTGCTCATAGGTTTTTCATCCAGCCGGCTTTTTATGCACACATTTCTATTTCATAAAATGAATTCATAATTCAGCCTGCTTTGGTCATCCTAAACATGATGAAGAAGTATCATCATGATCAAATGGAGGGATTCGTTTGTTTAAGAAAAGAAAAGGCATGAGCACTGGCGCAATGATTGCAGTATCAACAGCCATCATTGCATTATTTTCTCCGGTTTTACGAAGAAGGCTGAAAAGCATGACGCAAATGAATATGTCTTCAATGATGAAAGGAAAAAGCCATCAGCACCATGACTCATCTCGTCACGAGTCACACGCACAGAATGAATCAAAGGGAACTGCGGAAATCGGACAAATGATGAAGCAGGCATTCACTGCTGTACAGCCAAATCATACGAATCAGCACCAATCGACATCAAGAAACCATCAGCCAAGAGAGTCTTATGCACAGTCTCTCCATATTGATGAAAGTGTCATGAATGTGATGGATGATGAATCAATCCAGCAAGTAATCAATGACATCGAGCACAAATAAGAAAACAGGAGCCTTCATAAATAGAGGCTCCTGTTTATTCTCCTGAAAAATGTTCTTTCACCATCACAGAGAAGAAAGGTAAAAAGGTGATTTCAACTGTTGTGATAAAATCGTCATAAGCTTCTACTATGATTAAGAGCTCTTTCTCGTTTGGCCTGTCCTTTTTTATCTCTACATGCTGCACGGTTTTAAAATCATATATGCCTAAAACAGATGCCTCTTTTTTTCGAACAGCCTTTAACGTAAATTCTTGACTTCCAAGGTACATCGTGACAACGAAGCGCTCGTCTTGATTTTCAAATCGAAATGTCAGGTTTTGATATTCAATAGGCATACCTCTCTCGAACCTTTCATCAGGCTCCGTTTCAAAAAAAGAAAGCCAGTCCGTTTCATCTGGGAAGCGTTTTCCTCGCATGTGTTTCGATCCCCTCATAAGTGAAATTTTTATTAATTATCCTTTTTCCCCTTTTCTTTTGCAACAAATTTTAGTAATTTTAAAAAGGTGATTTTATTTTGCTAAGAGACCTCTTTATTAATTTAACAATTCTTGTCACTTTCCATTATTTATTTATGCTTGTGTTTAAAGAGAATTTTCTGAAGAAAGAAGATACCCTGCTCAGACAGCTATGCAAAGGCATTCTTTCTGGATTACTCGGTGTCCTTTTAATGTTCTTCTCTATCAAAGCAGGTCCAGCCATCATCGATTTAAGACATATCCCCCTTATTTTAACGGCCTTTTATGGAGGCATCGTCCAAACCATCATTGCAGCCTGTGTTGTGATCATTGGCCGATTATTAATTGATGCCAACGTTGGTTCTTTCATCAATATTTTTTCCATGATGATCATTGCAACAGCCTCTTTTTTAATTGCTGAGCGCCATATGAATCAAGTTGCGAAAATGCTTTTGTCCATTACGATCAGCAATGTGATTGCAACTTTTTTGTTTATTACGATTGCACATGAGACCTCTATTGAAGTCCATTCTGCCTATTGGATGTTCTCATATGTTGCAGGACTGTTTAACTTTTACGTCATTGAGCATCAAACAAAAGCATATCAGCTGTTAAATTTGTATAAATTCCAAGCTCATTATGACTTTTTAACAGGTGTTTTAAATAAACGGAAGTTCGATGAGGTCTTAAGTGATGCTTTTTCTATGAAATTTAAGCAGCCTATCCATCAAATGTCCCTTATTTACTTAGACATCGATTACTTCAAATCCATCAATGACCAATATGGACATCATGAGGGAGATATGGTTTTAAAAGAAATCGGAAAAAGGTTGATGAAAAACACAAGAAGCTCTGATTATATTGGCCGGATCGGCGGTGAGGAATTTGCTGTCCTTCTACCAAATTGTACAGTTGAAAAAACATGGCAGATTGCAGAACGCTTACGGAGAAAAATAGCAGATCAGCCGATATATTTACAAAATGGCATGTCCATTCATATCACAGTATCACTTGGGTGTGCTTATTACCCCGGAACAAGTGCAGACATCAAACAATTACCGATTATGGCTGATCAGGAGCTCTATAAAGCGAAGCAGTCTGGCCGAAATCAAGTGAGCTTCTCAGAGAGAAAAAGAGGCCAATTAATATAGGCTTTTTCCTCAATTTGTTAGCGCTAATTATTTTTAAAAAAGTTTTCGTATAACAGTTGTTTTTTCCCGCAAACACTGGTAAAGTAAAGGTAATTATTTTTGTTCGTATCATCTTTAAGAAGAAAGTTTTGAAAGAGTTTTCGTCTTTGAAGTTTGTGTAAGAGCAAGAATAGTGAATTTAAGCGTTAAGATCGCTTTAGGAGGAAATTTCATGTTAGAAGGTAAAGTAAAATGGTTCAACTCTGAAAAAGGTTTCGGATTCATCGAAGTAGAAGGTCAAGACGATGTATTCGTTCACTTCTCTGCTATCCAAGGCGAAGGCTTCAAAACTTTAGAAGAAGGTCAAGCAGTTTCTTTCGAAATCGTTGAAGGTAACCGTGGACCACAAGCTGCTAACGTTAACAAAGCGTAATTTAAGAGCATCTGCTCTTTAGCACTTTATAGAGTGAAGGAAAACCGTCCGGCTTCTGCCGGCGGTTTTTTTGTGCCATAAAAAAAGAGAACCTGCGAGAGGTTCTCTTTTTTATTTGTCCTTCTGCTTTAGCTTCTGTAAAGCAGAACGATACATATCATCATTCATTTTTGTCTCTGGTTCTTCTTCTTTGACAGGTGGTTCTGGCTGCTTAAACTTTTGAAGCGCCTGTCTATAAAAATCATCGCCAGACAATCGTTCATCCGTTTGAGAAGGCTTTGACGCTTCCTCTTCTTCTTCAGGCTCTACAGGTCTCGCCGCAACTTCTGACTCGCTGTGCGGCACGTCAGGCTGATTGGGCACATCTTCTTTGATCTCTTTCTTCTCGACCGAAGCGTGTCTGACATTGAACGCTACTAATCCGATAATGACTAGAACAGCAGCTACTAACGCTACAATAATCGTCGCCAAAAGAACCCTCTCCTTATCGCTTAAATGACGCAGTGACTGATGCTACACGTCTTCCTAATGCTTTGCCGAGTTCAATGCCTTCTGTAGAAATCACTTCATCAGAATCAATCGGACATGTCACACCTGCTCCATAGTAAGAGCCGTATAAAGCATTCTCTGGCACATTTCCAGGAAGGCCAACGACAAGCATCCCTTGATGGAACATTGGTGTAATCAAATTATGCATCGTCATTTCTAAACCGCCGTGCGTTGTAGCAGTTGTACAGAAAACGGCACCGACTTTATCGATCAGTTTTCCCTCTGCCCATAGGTAGCCAAGACGGTCAATCCATGTCTTTAACCCAGAACTAATGGTACCAAAGTGACCAGGGCAGCCCCAAATGATCGCATCCATTTGATCCAGCTTGCGAATATCCGCATCTTTCACGTGATCGACGAATACTTCAGCTTGCTCTGTTTCACCTGCGCCTGCTGCAATTGCTTCTGCCAGTGCTTTTGTATGGTCACCTTCACTATCGTATACGACATAAATTTTCATGTACGGTCCCTCCACACTTATCTTGCATCTTGGTTTGCTTCCTTAGGTGCTGGAAGCAGTGTCATTTCTTGTTTTTTATGCTGCTGATCTTTTCGCTTTTTATCCTTACGTACATCACGCAGGAACAAGCTGAGAATGACACCAGCGGCACAGAATAACGTTACCCACATGTAAGCATCATTGATGCCCATTACGTTTGAATCGACCTGTGCTTTCGTAAAGAGCTGGGTGGATACATATTTTTGAGCAGCTTCAGCTGTCATGCCCATATGATGCATCACATTCGACACAGCCGCCTGGAATGAATTCATAAAGAACGGGTCCGCTGTATTTGTTTGATCCGCCATATTGGAATAATGGAATGTTGTCCGATTCGTATAAATCGTTGTGATCAAACTCGTACCGATCGAACCGCTAATTTGTCTTAATGTATTAGACATCGCTGTACCATGGCTGTTTAAGTGCTGTGGTAATTGGTTCATCCCAGCTGTCATCACCGGCATCATAAGGAGTGACATACCGAATGCACGAACTGCATACATGAGCACAATGTGACTATACGATGTATCAATGGTCAGCCTTGTAAACTCGAATGTGGTGACAACGGTAATGAGCATCCCCACAATCGCAAGCGGACGAGGTCCAAATTTATCAAACAAAATCCCTGAAATCGGGGACATAATCAGCATCGCAAGTGCCCCTGGAAGCATTAATAGCCCGGATTGCAATGCCGTAAACCCAACGAGGTTCTGCAGATAAATCGGAAGTAAGAACATCCCAGTGTATAAGGCAACTGTAATAATAATATTAATGACACTTGATAATGAGAAGATGCTGTATTTAAACACGCGGAAATCAAGCATCGGATTATCAGCTTTCAGCTGTTGGAAAATAAAGAGAATGATCGCAATCGCACCAACAATAATCGTCGATAAGACGATCGGATCTGTCCAGCCATCACTTCCCGCTTCACTCACTCCGTATAGAAGCGAAGCAAAACCAACGATGGAAAGAATCGCACCAAGGCTGTCCAGCTTGATTTTTTTAGGCTCTACAATATTTCTAAACATAAAGAAAGCCGCGATAATGACAATCGCTCCGATTGGTACAAGTCCATAAAACATAATACGCCAAGAATAATGTTCAATAATATAACCAGATAATGTTGGTCCTACCGCAGGAGCAAACATCATCGCAAGACCGAAAATCCCCATTCCTTTCCCTCTGTTTTCCGGAGGGAAAATAAAAAGGATTGTTGTCATCACGAGCGGCTGCAGGATACCGCCGCCGATTGCCTGAATCAAACGACCGATGAGCATCGTTGAAAAGTTCGGCGCAATCCCGCAAATAAAGGTCCCTAGTGTAAACGAGATCATGGCGACTAGAAATAAGCTGCGCTGTCCAAAGCGTGTGATTAAAAACGCAGATAACGGAATCAGCACACCGTTGACAAGCATATAACCTGTTGTAAGCCACTGAATCGTCGTTGCACTCACATTAAATTCAGTCATTAAATGGGGCATGGCTACGTTCAGAAGCGTTTGGTTCAAAATCGCTACGAACAAGCCGGCCATTAAAATGATCAGTAAAGACAAGGAGCCTGCTCCCTGTTTTGTTGCTGCAGGTTGATTTGCCATCTCAGACAACCTCCTTTCATTTTTTGATATCAAACATCATTAAGATGAAATTTTGACAGAAGCATTCATACCAGGAAGTACTTTGTCTGATGGATTTTTAATTGAAATTTTCACTGCTACTTTTTGTGTGACTTTTGTATAGTTACCACTTGAATTTGTTGCTGGCAGCATATTGAATGTTGAGTTTGTCGCATAACCAATTTGTTCAACTGTTCCTTCAAATGTTGTATCAGGATCACCATCTACCACGATGTCGACTTTGTCGCCTTTTTCAATACTTTTAATATCTGTTTCTTTGATATTCGCTGTGATGTAAAGCTTGCTTAAATCAATGGTTTCACCAAGAACTGTACCAGGCTGCACTTGTTGATTGTTTTGTACTTCTTTTTTGACTAATGTGCCATCAGCCACTGATTTAATGTTTGTTTTTGTTTCTCCTTCAACTTTTGCAACTGTGCTGTCTTTTTGCACTTCGTCACCTTCATTGATATCCCAGCCTTTGATTTGTCCAGCTGCTGGTGCTGTGATTTGATACATGTCACCTGTCACTTTCGCCTCGTCAGTTTTGACAAAATTTGTGCTTTCGTAGTAGTAATAAGCACCTCCGGCAATAATGGCAAGAATCACAATAAGGCCAATAATGTTCGTTAGCAATAAACGCCCTCTGTTCATGTTTTGTTTCTCCTTTCATGTATAAAAATATAGTGTCATCTGCTTTAGCAAACTTAGAATGCCCATCATCTGACAGAATATGAAACAAGCTCATAAAGCTGTTATTTCTCCTTCATCTACTCCGCCTGAAAAATGGTGTGCAGCCCATTTATACTTATTGTTCACTCATGAGCAAAGAGTAGAAAAAGAAGAAAAGACGATCGGCATCTTTTTTGAAAAACTTATATTTAACAAGATTAAATATTAATAAATGAAAATTGAAATGTCAAAGAGAAAGTTTTACTTTTTTTCTGGTGATCCCTTCCTTCTCCATACAAAAAACCCTTCAGCCCTTATGCTGAAAGGTTTTTTCAAATGTGCTATTTACGAAAGAACTTCTTCCTGCTGAAAAAATTTTTTTAGTGCGAGAAAAACATCTGATTTTTGCTTCAAAATATAATGCTTAAATTTCTCATCCTGTATATGCTTATATGCTGACATTAATGTAGAATGCCGGTTGTATTGATTCACTTCACCATAACAGAATAAGTTGGCTTTTTTCATAATTTCAGAAACAAGCTTCACGCACCGTGCATTGTCTGAGGTCAAATTGTCTCCATCAGAAAAATGAAAAGGATAAATATTATATTGCGACGGCGGGTATCGTTCGTCTATGAGCTCTAGTGCCTTTCGATAGACAGAAGAGCAAATGGTCCCTCCGCTCTCGCCCCGCGAGAAGAAATGCTCTTCATCTACAACCTTCGCCTCCGTATGGTGGGCAATAAATTCAATATCGACCGTCTCATACTTTGTCCGTAAGAAACGTGTCATCCAAAAGAAAAAACTTCTCGCCATATATTTTTCCCAAAGCCCCATACTTCCGCTCGTATCCATCATCGCCAAAACGACGGCTTTCGACTCTGGTTTGGTCACTTCATTCCACGTCTTATATTTGATATCCTCTGGGTAGATTGGATAAAAGGAAGGACTGCCTGTCATCGCATTTCGTTTAAATGCCGACAGCATCGTTCGTTTTTTATGGATATTGCCTGTTAACCCGGTTTTGCGAATATCGTTAAACTCAATTTGCTCGACAATGATGTCGTCAAGCTCCTTTTGTTTAAGGTTTGGCAGCTTTAGCTCCCGAAACAGCGCTTCCTCAAGATCGATTAATGAGACCTCTGCTTCGTAATAATCCTCACCAGCCTGATCTCCAGCGCCCTGCCCCTTTCCTTGCCCTTGCTTACTGTCTGATCCATCGCGCGCGACAATATCTCCAACCTCGCTGTCTCCATCGCCTTGACCCACATGCTTATTTTTGTCGTAATTATACCGAATTTTATATTCATCTAACGAACGAATCGGAATTTTGACAACATCTTTTCCATTAGACATGATGATGCTTTCTTCTGTGACAAGATCCGGCAAATTATTTTTAATCGCTTCTTTGACTTTTTTCTGATGACGCTGCTGGTCGTCATAGCCTTTTCGATGGAGGGACCAGTCTTCCTGAGATACAATAAACTGACTTTTTTCTTGCCGGGACATCCATCCCCCTCCTCACCTGTTTGCACAATTCTTCTAACTACCGATTCCTTTATCCTATGCTGCTCGTCACCCAAGTTGACGATCATTTCTAAAAAAGACATTACCGGTGCAGGTGCGCCAATAATGCCTCCTTCATTTATTAACGATTGAGAAGACTGCCTACATATTTTAAAAGTTCATTTGCACTTGTTGAATTATAGCCATGTTCATCAATCAATCTAGCCACTACTTCATTGACCTTCTTCAGCTGCTGTTCATCCGGTGTCTTCGTTGACGTCGTAATTTTCACCACATCTTTTAGATCAGCAAACAGCTTCTTCTGAATCGCCTCTCGCAATCTCTCATGAGAATTATAATCAAAGCGTTTGCCCTTTCTCGCATAAGCCGAAATACGAATCAGAATTTCTTCTCTGAATGCCTTTTTGGCATTTTCAGAAATACCGATCTGCTCCTCAATTGAACGCATAAGCTTTTCATCAGGATTCATTTCTTCACCAGTTAACGGATCACGCAGCTTGTTTTTATTACAGTACGCCTCGACATTATCTAAGTAATTATCCATCAATGTTTTCGCAGACTCCTCATAGGAATACACAAATGCCTTTTGAACTTCCTTCTTCGCAATATCGTCGTACTCTTTTCGCGCAACAGAAATAAAATTCAAATAGCGCTCCCGGTCCTCGCTGGAGATAGACGGATGCTGATCGAGTCCTTCTTTTAACGAACGAAGGACATCCAGCGCATTGATCGATTCCATATTCTTTCGAATAATAGTGGAGGAAATTCGGTTAATCACATACCGCGGATCAATTCCGCTCATCCCTTCATCATGAAATTCCTTTTTCATCTCATCAATATCAGCAGATTGGAAGCCTTCGACACTCTCTCCATCATACAGACGCATTTTTTTCACCAAATCAATATCAGAACGCTTCGGCTCTTTGAGTCTTGTCAAAATGGAGAACATCGCTGCCACCTTCAGCGTATGCGGGGCAATATGCACATCAGAAACATCACTTTCTGAAATCATTTTATGATAAATGCGTTCCTCCTCTGTCACCTTCAAGTTATAAGGAATCGGCATCACAATAATTCTTGAGTGCAAGGCCTCGTTCTTTTTATTTGAAATAAACGACCGGTACTCGGTTTCATTCGTATGAGCGACAATCAATTCATCTGCACTAATCAAGGCAAAACGGCCTGCTTTAAAATTTCCTTCCTGCGTTAATGACAGAAGGTGCCATAGAAATTTCTCATCACACTTTAACATCTCCTGAAACTCCATCATCCCTCGGTTTGCTTTATTGAGTTCTCCATCAAAGCGGTAGGCCCTTGGATCTGACTCTGATCCAAATTCAGCAATGGTTGAAAAATCGATGCTTCCTGTTAAATCAGCAATGTCCTGAGATTTCGGATCAGATGGACTAAAGGTACCAATACCAGTTCGTTTATCCTCTGAGAAAAAGATCCGTTCAACCCTTACATCCTCAATTCGTCCGCCATATTCCTCTTCTAGCCTCATCATATTCAGAGGGGACAAATTCCCCTGCACACGAATGCCATATTCTCTATAGAAATCCTCCCGCAGATTTTGCGGAATAAGATGAAGCGGGTCTTCATGCATCGGGCAGCCTTTGATCGCATAGACTGCGCCATGATCTGTCAGTGAATATTCTTCTAGTCCTCTTTTCAGCCTAGTAACAAGCGTAGATTTCCCGCCGCTTACTGGTCCCATCAATAACAAAATACGCTTCCTCACATCGAGCCGCTTGGCAGCAGGGTGAAAATATTCCTCTACTAATCTTTCCAATGATTCCTCTAACCCAAAAAGTTCCTGATCAAAAAATTTGTACGTTCTGACCCCATTCTCCTCTTCAATCCCGCTGTCTTTAATCATATGATAAACGCGAGAATGAGCAGATTGAGCGACAAGTGGATTTTCCTTTATAATGTCTAAATAATCGCTGAATGTGCCTTCCCATTTGAGACGCTGCTCTTCTTCTCTGTGCTGTTCGATTTTCTTTAAAATATCCATATGAACCTCCTCTTTCAAGATTGAAGCAAGTAATCAGATACTGTTTTACAATCTATGCGGAGGCGTCCTATTACATGCTTTCGTTCTTCAAAATGACGAATTGGCAAACTGAATTGACAACCATCCGCAAGACCCTTCATAATAAAGGAAAAACAGGAGAAAAATGATCTTCTTCTCTTGCTTTTCAAGGCGAACTTCACACCATATGAAACAGGCAGCGATAGAAACAAAGGGATAAGGGGGAAGCTTATATGAGAACGGTCATTATGATGGGCGTCATCATTACGTTTTTAGTATCCATTTTCACAGCTGGCTACGAAGGCAAGCCTGGTAAATGAAAAAAAGGATGTTCCATTAGCGGAACATCCTTTTTTTCATTTAATTCGTTGTTTTTAGCACCTGCATATTCACTGTATTCCCTGATACATGAATGGACGTAAAGTCTTGCGTATCAATCACAGGTGTGACGGCACGACTGTCTAATGTGATGTCAGTAAAACGAGTAGAGAAGTTTGCCCGAATATCTTTCCGGTAGATATCGTCAGTCACTGCTACTGTCGACAGTAATTTCCACTTAGTCACAGAGCCAATGTTTGAGTTTTGAATTTCTGTGATGATACGCCCGGTATAACCAACATTATTTGTCCTCCAGAACGTCGCTCTTGTATGTCCATTCAAGTTTTTATAAATGGTCATTTGCACAGTACTTCCAGGCTTAAATCCATTTGTATACGTAAAATCATTTTTTCCTTCGATATATGTCTCTTGATTATTTGTTCCTACTTTCATCGTAGGTTTCCACACATTATAGGTTGGACTGTATTGAAGACCGATGTCTGCTTCTTTTGAACCTGTGAATCCAGAATAAATATAAGCTGTCCCATTTGACACACTCATTGCGGGAGGGAGTTGAATCTTTGTGACCAATATTGATCCATTGCTATTGATATAAGTACGCCCGCCGATACCTTTCGATAATTGCGCTGCTTCTATTTCCTGCGTCTGAGAGAGACCTGGGATACTGACTGGAATCGTCCCCATTAAAATAGCAGAGCTAATGGCACTAGTGATCAGTAGCTTTTTCATCTCATTTAATGGATTCATTATTTTTTGAAAACGCGATTACAATCTATCATACTACCTATTTTTTACATGTAAAAAAGTATAAAAAAGGTCGTATTTTCCTTCTTTATATTTCTTATCTCATATAAAAAAAGCCAAGATAGGTATCCCGGCTTTCATTATGACCTTAAATCAGATCTCGGTATTGCTGCTGGCGAAGTGCCTCATACACAAGAATTGCTGCCGTATTCGATAGATTCAGAGAACGAACATGCTCTGTCATCGGTAAACGAAGGCAGCGGTCCATATTCTGTTCGATCAAATCTTTCGGCAATCCACTTGTCTCTCTGCCAAAAACGAAGAAGTAGTCTTCATCTAACTGAGAGTAATCAAATGTCGTATGCGGCTTTTGGCCAAATTTTGTGATATAGAAGAATTGTCCCTTCGGATGAGCCTCAAACAATTCATCAAGCGAGTCATGATAGACCACATTGGCATATTTCCAATAATCGAGTCCTGCACGCTTCAGCATTTTGTCATCTGTCGAAAAACCAAGCGGACGAATCAGATGAAGAGTTGTATTTGTTGCTGCACATGTACGCGCAATATTTCCAGTATTAGCTGGAATCTCTGGTTGATATAAAACGACATGAAGTCCCAAAAAAGTTCACCTCTAATTTTCTTTTCCGCTCAACATTATACCATTAACTATCCTTCGCGGCATCGTCCAAAATGTGAAAAAACGTATAACGAATAGCAGGTGTATAGGCGGTCGAATCCTCATACGACCAATAACGCATACGGCTGTCATATGTCTGTGCATTCACAAGAGGCATTCCGCCTTTATCATGATCGACGACAATGGTTGTATGATTATACCTGCCATCTCCCTCAAAATCGTAGCAAATGACATCACCAATTTGAAGCTCCTGCGCTTCTTTGAGTTTCTTTGCTCTTAAACCCGCTTTTGAATTCGCTAAATAATTTTTCATCGAATGAGCCACCGTCCAGCTATAGCTCCACGTATGAGGACGCACCCACCAGCCAGATCCGCGGTTCGGATACCCTCTCGTTGGTGCATTCCCTGCTTTCAAGCATTGTGAAATAAAATTTGTGCAGTTATCTTCAAAATTTTTATAGGCGGGATTTCGTTTATTCCAGTACGTCTCCGCATATTGCACAGCTGCCCGCCGGTCATAGTGAAAGGCTCTCCCAAACTGTTCTTCGGTGTGAAAGCGCTCATCCACCTGCTCTTCCATTTGCCGTTTTTCTAGCATCATCCGATCTTTGACAAGCATGTCGTTGTAAAGGAACGCTTCTCTTTTTTCTACCTGCTCCTCTAAATAAAAAGAGTCGTCTGCATCCTTGCATACATAAGTGAGATGAGCGAGATACTGCACATGCTGAGCCCCGTCATCCTGAATCGATGAATCAAGAAGTTTTGCTTTGGCTTTCGCCTTGACAATCTCCACCTGTCTTCTAGCAAAAAGCTCTTTTTTCCGTTCAACTGCTTCCACATCAGACATGAGCTGCGGCTGTTTAATTGCACTCCCATTTAATAAATAACCAAGCCTGTCTTCTAATGTTTGCTCTAATAATTGTTTCACACAGACACCACCAAACTTTTTTTAAAATCTCTGTTTGGTTCATTCTATGTTCATAGGGATGTTATTTAGTATTTAAAGGTGTCTGTAAAAACTCAATCCCTTTGACAATTTCTTGTTTCGCTTCCTCATCACTTTCCCGCTCAAGAGCTTTTTCCAACTCTGGGAGCAGCTGCTCGTCGCCAATTTTCCCTATTGCCCAAGCAGCCGTGCCTCGAATAACAGGCCGTGGATCCTTGTGCATCAAATCAATCAACACTGGTAAGGCAGATGTATCTTTAAAGTGAGCAAGTGCCAAAATCGCATTTCGCTGAATCGGCTTTTTCCCCCGCCATGAACCTGAAACATGACCGTATTTTTCCTTAAACTCACGATTACTGATCGTAAGAAGCGGCTTTAAGAGCGGCTTCGCAATTTCAGGGTCCGGCTCCATTTCAGGATGCAAATGAAAGTCTTTTCCTTTATTGATCGGGCAGACGATTTGGCACGTATCACACCCATACAATCGATTTCCTATTTTCGAACGAAATTCGTCAGGCAAAAATCCTTTTGTCTGCGTTAAAAATGAAATACATCGTTGAGAATTCAGCTGTCCTGGATTCACAAGTGCACCAGTTGGGCACGAATCTACACATTTATTGCACGTTCCGCACTGGTCTTCAATTTTTTCATCCGGTTCAAATGGGACATTTGTGATCATTTCAGCCAAATACACATAAGATCCAAACTCCGGCGTGATAATCATACAGTTCTTTGCACTAAAACCTATGCCAGCGCGTTCCGCTACTGCACGATCAGACAGTTCCCCTGTATCCACCATTGATTTTGTCCGTATATCGATATGTTTGCTTCGCAAGAATTCCTCGAGCATATCGAGCTTTTTTTTCAGCACAACATGATAGTCCGTTCCCCAAGAAGCCCGGCAAAAGATCCCTCTTCTTGCATCCTTTGTACTTCGAGGAGCATCTTTCATTTTGGAAGGATACGCGAGCGCTATCGCAACAATTGATTTGGCCTTCGGAAGCAGCAAAGAAGGGTTTGTTCGTTTTTCGATGTCAGGCTCTTCAAAGCCTGACAAATACCCTAACGATTCATGTAAGATGAGGCGGTCCTTTAATGAATCAAATGTATCAGCACTTGCAAATCGGATTTTATCGACACCAATTTCTTTCGCATATTGAATCAATTCTTCTTTTAATTCTCCAACATGAATCACCTTGCAAACCTCCTTTCTTTGTTTCTTCTGTTGTTTTCAGTATAATACGAGTGTATCATGACCGATTGGAGTGAGTCACTGTGAAGATACATATGGAAATTTCTCATCCTGACAACCCGTCTATCCATGTTGGACAGATTGAATATTCGCATATTGAAGTTGATACATCCCCTCAAATGTTAAAAGGCCGACTACGCCTGTTTCAAGAATCTTTATTCTTTGAATACGAAGATAAAGTCTTAGAAGAAGTACCAGCAATCAAAGAATGGACGGATCTTTTAAAAGACGTTCCTTTCCTGCCAATTCTTGCTGATATCCAAAAGGAACAATTTATTGACTCGACCAATTCCGTACAGGATTTGTCGATATTTTTCTCTTTAAAATATTTCTTGCCCATCCTGACATTCGATGCTGATCGCATAGAAGAGCCGCTTTCACTAGCAAAACATGAGACTGGCCACATTGAATGGCAGGACGACGCGGGACTTAAGGGATTATTTTCTCATGCAAGTAAAGCACAAATTTCTCAAGACACAAAAAACATTCTGCAAATCATCCTCTTTCCGCCATCTATTTCCCGGGAAAAGAGTGAAGCTCTAATCCAATCCTTGACGAAGATGTTTGTACAAATACATGGTGGAGAAAGTAAATATGAACTTATTGAAAAAGCACTGTAGCTTGACAGTGCTTTTTCACATTATACTGACATAATAAAAAACGCAACACTTCGTTTATCTATGAAACGAAATACTGCGTTATAAACAAAATTATGTATTGGAGCGGGTGATGAGAATCGAACTCACGACATCAGCTTGGAAGGCTGAGGTTTTACCACTAAACTACACCCGCATCAATTTTTCAAAAGCAACGTCATCGCGTTGACTTTTATTATGTTACAACTTTCTTAACAATTCGTCAAGAGAATATGTAGATTTTTCGTCAAAAAACTTCATATTCTCCGTATATATTACGATAGTTATTTATCTAGCTGAATATAAAATAAGTATGCATGTGACTTATTCTTCAGTGCTTGCTTTGGATTCTTCTCAATCTCTTCAAGCATAGGTGAATTCCCGTCTTTCCCCATTGCTGCTGTATATGCAATCAATGCCTTCCCTCCAGAAGAGACTTTGACAGTTTCAGATTGTGCAGAAAAAACATAGTCACTTACTTTGAACGGGAAGCTTGATGTCGCTTTCGTCATTCCCTCATTCTTTTTGTCTGACCAAATACTAAATTGTGATTCATATGTATCTTTCTCATGCTTTAATTGCAAGAGCACATTCATCGTTTGGTCGGTTCCATTCTGATGTAAAGTAAAGGTGGCAGATGATGCTTCCTGATTAGCTAATCGACCATTTTTGTAATGACTCCCGATAAACGTAATACTCTTATCCTTCTTCGTTAATCCTTTTAGTGTCAAAGCCACCATTTCATTAGGGGCTGATGCTTCTAGTAAGTTTTTTTCTTTTTTTGTCAGTTTCATTTGTTCGATGGTTACTTGCTTCTTAGTAGCAGACTCCGTGTTTATTGTAGATACCGTCTTCTCGGTTGTCGTGGTTTCTTCGGCCTTCTCGCCGCATCCTGCTAATAGAAAAACAGTGAATATAAGAACACTCCATTTTTTTAACATTGAGATCCCCTTTGATGTTTTTTCTATTATACTAAAATTTGGTTGATTATACAAAAAAAGATTAGGAGGATTCTCCTAATCTTTTGCTTTTTTCTGCTTCATTGCTGATAAGAAAGCCACAATGAGAAAACTCGCGGCAAAAATCACAATCATATAAATAAAAAAGTTTGGCTTGATCTGAAAAGTAAATGCGGATGAACCTTCCATCTCAAAAGCGAGACTGTTAAATAATAAGGCATCATTCGTTTTTGATTGAAATAAATGATAGAACAATACACCAATTGTCAGCATCGGAAAGCCTAAAAATCCTAGAAAGCCACCAACAATAGCGCCTTGTTTCATCGCCTGTACGTTCATGATCGTTGTCCTCCCATTCCCCCAAGCAATAGCTGCTTCATAATGGATTTACCATCCCCCATAAATGGAAGAAGATAGAGTAATTGAATAAAATACGTGATTGAAAAAATAAAGAAACCTGTCGAAATTGGATTTTCTTTCAGAAATAATACGGTCACAATGATCCCTGCTGCCCCGATCACACCCGGGACAAGCGGCCCAAGCAGAGTAATCCATACTTGCTTTTTCTGAAACGGATCTAATACAGGTCTCACAAATTTCACAGACATCATATCACTCGCAAAAAAGCCTTGAGGACCATCCCGTCCCGCAAATTTCCGATGCGCATAGCCGTGTGCTGCCTCATGTAAGGCGGTCCCGGTAATTAATCCAAAATAAATAATAGTAAAATAAATCGCAATGGCTGCAATCGACTGATCAGGAATGAATAAAAAAGCGATCCCTGCCATGACCATAAAAAGCATCCAGAAAAAGATGATTTTACGCGTCACCATGAGCAAAGCCGTCCCCAAAATGTGCAGGAACGAGTGACCAGTGCAATCAAATCGTTCCTTCATTTTCACTTGATACTGTTTGAAAAATTGACAACAGGCTGTCACAATCCGATATGGTGATTGATAATGAATAGACAGCAAGTGATGCTGATTTAACCCCATTATCAGTTGATAAAAGTCACGAGAAATCACAGATTCATCGACCTGAAACAAATCGGCGAGCTCTGCGGTAATACTTGCTTCTGTCCTTTTGCCATCTACTTTCGTTAACATATGATAGGCACTTTCATTAATCGGGAGTGTGCTTCCATACTGCGTATCAGTGAGATGCCTCTTTTGTAAGGTCACATACGGCGCGAGTGCCGGTACCCGCTCAATCTTTAGCTTATTGTTAAGAAGTTGAATCATGTGAATACCTCCATGAAAAACCTTTGTATATGGCAAAGATGAGCAGACCTTCAAATGTAGCTACAAGCAGCCACTGAAGTGTTTGACTCGACTCCCCTATGACATAGTTTCCAATAAAAACAATCGGAATCATGAGTAAAATAAGTGCTCCAAATGAAAAAATACCTGTGTAGGGATTGTTTCGGTCAAGCGGAAGTAAAATACCTACCACATAAAAAAGCGCAGTGGCATTGCATAAAACAGCAGCCCCAATCAATACGTTCCAAATCTGATCAGGAAGCGTCAGCGTTGTCAGCATGAATAACGCAATTTGCAGTATACCAACAAGCAAAAGCCCGATAAACTTATACAGAGCCACTTCCCACGATCTTAGACCAAATGTTTTGTACATCCCCAGCATTCGTTTATCATTGCCAAATGAATTGAAGGCGGTTAATCCAGCAAGAGCGCAGAGAACAAAAAACGCTTCTTCTTCAAAGCGGAATCCAAACTGATAACGGACGAATAAGATCACAATGAGGAGAATGAGAAAGTTTAAAATGTTTTCTTCATTTCGCACCTGTGATTTCATTTCCTTTACAATAAATGACCATTTTTTTGAAGAAGAGAACGGCAGTTTGTTTAAAAAGGTTAACGCTTTTTTCTCTGCCATAATTGGCATCATCGCAAGAGAAAGAAATGCGCCGCCCGCCGATAAAAGGATGAACAGGATCAAGATTGCATAATTTACCCCTTCAGGAGACATTCCTTGAGCCGCTAAGAAAAACGGTGTTGTAAAATACATCAAATGATAATCAAACTGTATATATGATTGCTGAATTTGACTGATATCAAAATGCGTCATTCCATACGCCACAACCAGTGCTAATAAAACAAAGATCGCTGCAAATTTTTGCAACGGTAATTTTAATTTCAGAACGACCAAATAGGTAATATTATAAATGAGTTGCAGAAGCATTAACACAAAAAGCGATTGCAAAATCACCATTAAAAAGAACGTAAAGATAAAGAAAATACCTATTCCCTGGGCAATAAAGTTAGGTAAAAGCAGGATACCGATAAAAAATAACACAAGTCCTGCCACCACTGTCACCATCGGAATAAAGTATCCAAGGCTTTTCTGAAAGGTAGAAAGCGGGAACCAGCTGAGCTGCATAGAAAAACGGTCTTGCTCAGGCGTTCTGACCTTGATCAAAATGAATAACAAGCTTGTAAATATGGATGCATTGATCGCCATTGACACAACGAGTAATCCAAGTGAACGTTCATCTCCATTTAAGAAAGCCTTCATAAAGACACCCGTAAAACTGTATCCGATGATGGCGCCCATTGTGACGGCAAACAAAAAGAATAAGATCACAATGATCCGCTTCGTCTGAGTATCAAAGAGCTTATACATCTCCTGCTGCCACATTTTAAGCATCATTCTAGAAATGATTAATGATTTCATCAAAATGTGCACCCCTATCACTTAACATTGAAGCTTTCAGAAACACCTGTTCCAATGTGCTTGATTGATACTTCTCCTTTAAGGCTGAGACCGTTCCTTCATCCATTTTATTTCCCTTAGAAATAATGGCGATTTTGTGGCACAGCTCTTCCGCTGAAAGCATATCATGCGTTGAAAGCAAGATCGCACCATGGTGCTCGGCATAACGCTTCATCAGTTTCTTTGTGTTTATAACCGCTTCAATATCAAGTCCTCTAAAGGGCTCATCCATGATCACCAATTGACTATCAAGCATAAAGGCGGCAATCAGCTGTGTCTTTTTTTTCATACCATGTGAATAGGTTTCGATCGGTCTTGATAAAGCCGAGTCCATATCAAACAGTTCAATTAGTTGATTTCTTCTATGAATTGTTTTACATTCATACATAGAAGAAACAAAATCTAAATATTCAGCACCAGTCAAAGCTTCAGGGAGTAGCAGATCATCTGGAACATAGGCTACTTGTTTTTTAAAGGATGGTTCGTCATTTGTGACGTCCTGCAAGAGAATCGTTCCTTCTGTATGCTTAATGATGCCGAGTATACAGTTAATCATCGTTGTTTTACCGGAACCATTCGGTCCAGCAACAGCAACGATTTGATGAGGGTCGATCTGTAGATGAAAATCATTGACAGCAGTCACGTTATTTTTATACGTCTTAGTTAAATTCTCGATCGTAAACATATAACCTCCAAGTGTCTGCATATTCTTTAAAAACAGATCAGGCTAAACCGCCCGCCACAGACGGTTTAGCCCTGGTGTCATTTCATAGAAGTAAAAAGATGAATCCTAAGTATAGCTACTTACATTCAATTTGGACTTTTAAGCCACTTTCCCACTGAACGGCTCCTGTAAAGCTACCCTTGCCGTTTGCTAAACACCAAACTGCTGCTCCTAGAACAACTGTTGCTCCCAATCCAAGAAGGACAGCAACAAATACTAAGAACCAAGCTTGGTCCATAATAGCAGGTTCCATAGTGGAATAGTCAACTTGCGGCGCTGCATAAGTCATACTTTTCACCTCCCAGCTTATGATGATCGTATCATAGGCGTCACTCTCCAAACATCAACAGAAGATCCCATTTTTGACCGAACATACTTTTGGGTAAAATGTGACTTTTTATTCAATTATTCACTTTTAAGTGTATAACCCCTCTCTTATTAACTAGGTTTTTTCACTCCATAAGAACCACCAAACCCATATAATGGCAATTAAACCCTCTTTTTTCTTCTTTTTTTGAAATAGGCCATTTTTATCATCTCCTTTATATATTCTTTCTTTTTTGTGAGATAGAAAGAATTCCCCCGATATATCAGATATAAAAGTCCTGATTATATGTCGTTATAACTCCATTTATGAAATATTTACTGATAATTCCGACAAAAAAGTGAGCATATTTTCCTTCTTCTCTTGTCACTTAAAATATGTATATACAAGAGAGATCATTGGGAAAAAAGCCCTTGCCTTCTTGAGTAACATCCAACATATGACACGCTCCTTTCTATGAAAAAGCAACCTACAGCATAGGCTTTCCCCATGATTCCACCAGCTGGCATTCTTTGTGCTTCAAATTAGATTAATCGCTTATAGAATTCATCTAAAACGATGGCGAGCATGATCTTTTCAAACAACACTTGAATGATTTGCTGCTTTCTAAAAAAACTGATCCGCACTCTCTAAGGAAACAATCTCTCTTTTCACCAACATATACACCCTTCCAATTGAAATAAAAAAGTTCATCAACTTTATTGATTATTTTTTCAGATTTATCTAAAAAATGATTGACCAGGCATGAAACAAGATTTATAGTCTTATTAAATATTTCTTATCAAAGTAGTTGGTTTTATCTAACAAAAGGAGGATACACACATGTCAGAAGAACGTCCATTCCGTTTAGAAACAAAAGCCATTCACGCAGGTCAGGAGCTTGATTCAGCAACCTATTCAAGAGCCGTGCCTATTTACCAAACAAGCTCTTTCGGTTTTAGAGATAGTGAGCATGCGGCGAATTTATTTGGACTGCAGGAACCCGGAAATATTTATTCTCGCATTATGAACCCTACAAATGACGTCTTTGAAAAACGGATCGCTGAGCTTGAGGGCGGCATTGGTGCACTTGCTGTCTCTTCTGGACAAGCAGCGACAACTTATTCTATTTTAAACATTGCAGGAGCTGGTGACGAAATTGTATCCTCCAGCAGCCTTTATGGAGGCACGTACAATTTATTTGCCCATACACTCAAAAAGCTCGGCATTACAGTGAAATTTGTTGATTCATCCAACTTGGAAGAACTCGAAGCAGCGATTACAGACAAAACGAAGGCAGTGTATGCAGAAAGCATTGGGAATCCTAAAGGCGACATTCTACATATTGAAGCCGTCTCAGCCATTGCACACAAGCACCATATTCCGCTTATTGTGGACAATACGCTCGCAAGCCCCTATTTATTAAGACCGATCGAGTTTGGTGCAGACATTGTCGTCCATTCCGCTACGAAATTCATTGGCGGTCATGGTACATCAATCGGCGGTGTCATTGTCGATAGCGGCCAGTTTCCTTGGGCTGACAGTGATAAGTTCAAAGGGCTGACTGAACCAGATCCAAGTTACCACGGCCTGACGTATACCGAAGCAATTGGAGAAGCCGCTTATATCACAAAAGCACGTGTGCAGCTCTTACGGGATTTAGGAGCAGCCTTGTCACCTTTCAACTCATTTTTACTTCTGCAAGGCCTAGAAACTTTGCATTTGCGTCTCGAGCGTCATAGTGAAAATGCGTTAAAAACAGCGCAATTTTTACAAGATCACCCTCTTGTAGATTGGGTAAGCTACCCAGGTCTTGAAAGCCATGAATCTTATGAGCTTGCTCAAACCTATTTGCCAAAAGGACAAGGCGCCATTCTCACATTCGGTATTAAAGGTGGGCGAGCTGCTGGTAAAAAGCTCATTGATTCCGTTAAGCTTTTCTCACACCTCGCAAATGTCGGC
Organism: Bacillus sp. LNXM65; assembly: GCF_002998575.1. Taxonomy (NCBI): domain Bacteria; kingdom Bacillati; phylum Bacillota; class Bacilli; order Caryophanales; family Bacillaceae; genus Bacillus; species Bacillus sp. LNXM65. The sequence continues at coordinate 279,997 of NZ_PVRB01000007.1, forward strand.
GATTCTAAATCACTGATCATTCATCCTGCCAGCACAACACATCAACAATTAAGTGAAGCAGAACAAAAAGCGACAGGCGTCACACCAGAACTCATTCGTTTATCTGTTGGAACAGAAGCGATTGAAGACATCTTTGCAGATCTTGAACAGGCGATCACAAAAAGCCATGCTGAATGAAATAGAAAAAGCACACCTCTGTGTGCTTTTTTTATGAGTCATTAATCATTGAGAAGTCGAATGTCTTGGAAAGGGTAAAACACAAATGAAGTGGTTCCTTGAATATCACTCTTTGTAAAAAGACCTAAGCCATTGCGGCTGTCCATTGAGTTTTGACGATTGTCACCCATGACAAAATACTTTCCTTTTGGAACAGTAAGAGGACCAAAATCAGGTGTCAGCAAGGTCCCATCTGCGGCTGCTTTCTTTTTGTTTGACGCTAAGTAAGGCTCCGCCACTTTTTGTCCATTGACATATAGCTGGTCATTTTTCATTTCAATTTTATCACCGGGTAAACCAATTAATCGTTTTACATAATGAGTGCTGCGATCTTCCCCATCAAGAACAATGATCTGTCCCCGTTTGTAATCGCCGAAGTAATCAACCGTTTTATTCACAAAAACCCGCTCTGTATTATGCAATGTTGGATCCATAGAGGTCCCTTTTACAATATACGGTGCGAATAAAAAGTTACGAATGATAAAAACAGCGATGAATGCGATTAAGATCGCTTTGAGCCAGCCCCATACTTCTGATTTCTTTTTTTGTGTTTTTGTATTTGTTGTCATAAGCTCCTCCTGAAATCCCCTAGGACGAAATGAGTTCCGCCAGCTGCACGCCAGCATCACGCTTGTATCACCCTAAATATAAACATATTTTGCCAACAAATCAAGCGGTGAGAGAGAAAAAGGCAAGCACCCTTCTGTGCTTGCCCAAAACTCAGTTACTTAGCAGAAGAATCCTCTTCTTTTTCTTTTGATTTACCATAGAAATAATCAGATGGATTCACTGGTTTAAAGTCAGACAGCTTATGGAATCGAAGAAGATCCCTATAAAGCACTTTATCTGAAAGGCTTAACTGATTATCGACACGGGCTTTAATCGCCTCTGTCTTTTTATTTTGTTTCACAACTTTACCTGTTTTTGTATCGTAGACAGTGTTATCTACGAGTGTATATTTTGGTGTCACATAGTTTCCGTTACGGAATGCAACAGTTTGATCATGCTTCTTAGAGAATAGATCTGTTCCAAAATTCACATACTCATTTGAATCAATACCTTGTAAGTGAAGAAGCGTAGGCATCACGTCTACTTCACCACCATACGTATGGTTCACGCCGCCCTGTTTGCCAGGAATACGAATCATGAGTGGTACACGCTGGTTTTGTGCGTTTTGATAAGGTGTAATTTCTTTCCCTTGAATTTCGCTCATTGCACGGTTATGGTTTTCAGAAATACCGTTGTGATCACCATATAATAAAATGACCGAGTCTTTATACATACCTGATTTTTTCAAGTCTTTAAAGAATTGCTCTAATGACTCATCTAGATATCTTGCTGTTTGGAAGTAGTTATCTACTGTTTTGTCACCAGTTGTTGCCTTAGCAATTGTCGCATCTTTTTCATCTAAATTAAATGGATAGTGATTAGTCAATGTCATTAAATGTGCATAAAATGGCTTTTTCATTGATTCTAGCATCGGGATTGATTCTTTGAAGAATGGTTTATCCTTCAGACCCATATTCACAAGATTTTCTTCATCCATGTTGTAATATGAAGCATCGAAGAATTGATCATATCCCATATGCTTATAAATCGTGTCACGGTTCCAGAAAGATTTATAGTCCCCGTGAAGCACTGCGCTCGTATAGCCTGCTTTTTGATCTAGGATGGCAGGGAGTGATTGGTAAGTATTTTCACCTTTTGTCACAAACGCTGCTCCCTCTGGCAAGCCGAACATACTATTATCCATCATTAGCTCAGCATCAGCTGTCTTTCCTTGACCTGTCTGATGGAAGAAGTTGTCGAAATACGTAAAATCCTCTTTACCATGAGCTAGTTTGTTTAAAAACGGCGTCACTTCTTCTCCATTTAGTTTGTAGTCAATTAAGAAAGACTGGAAGCTTTCTAAATGGATTTTAATGATGTTTTTCCCTTTTGCTTTACCAAAATACTCTGCGTTTGGCTTCGCATAGTGAGAAGCCGTATAGTTTACAACATCCGTTAAATCTTCACTGCTCGCATTTGCTACCTGTGTTGCATTTTGTGCTGATTGTACTCCGTCATAAATCGTATAATTATAAACACCTAAGTATTTGACAACATACTTGTGATCAAATGTTCTTGTTAATAATTCTGGACGGTCCTTTTCAGCTAAATGAAGGTTTACAAAAAACAGTCCTACACCTGCAGCCACAATCAGCAGTGCAAATGTCTTTTTCATTTGGAATTTCTTCACTTCTGGTCTCCAAATCACAATCGCAATCAAGATAATGATATCAAGGAAATACAAAAGGTCATGCGGCTTAATACTAGATAATACGCCGCCAGTCATGCCTCCTCCAAGATTGCCTGCTTGCTTCATTGTGGAGAAAGTCAAAAAGTCATCAAAGAAACGGTAGTACGCTACATTCGCATATAAAAGTGCGGTCATAATAAAGTCAATAACAATTAAAACAATGGCAGATTTACGACCCTTCAAAAAGAGAGCCAGTCCCAAAAACACAATGGCTGAACTAAATGGATTTAATAAGAGAAGCCCCTCTTGAAAAGAACCTTTCACTCCTAAATTAAAGTCCATTTTGTAGGCAGCGTACGATTTCGCCCAAAATAAAAGGACAGCCAATACAAAAAAGCTATATTTGTTCGCAAATATTTTTTTCATAAAACCTCTTCTTTCTTAGTTATCGTTCTGATTTAAATGAAATCATAAAAAATTTACATTGATTTTGCAAATGTAAATCTTCTTCACCAAGCATTCCGATGCTCTGTTTCCGCCGGATATATGTGCTCCTTTAATATAACGTATGAGAAGCTTCAAAGGTTTCAAAAAAAATACGAGTAAATAAAAGGAAAAATATCCATTTACACTTCATTTACACACACTTCATGTTTTAGTGGATGAAGAAGGGTTTGTAAATCACTCAGTACTACTTTACTTTTTTCATCTATTCGTGTCAAAGTAATTATAAAGAAAAGGAAGAATCACCTAGGCCTTTCGACTCTTTCACCTAAATTTATACAAAATTCGATACATAATCCATTTGTTTTTTATTGTGACTCACCCTCCAGCAATCCATGTATTTTCTCTCCCTCTGTCAATCTAAAAAAGTTTTAAGCAAAAAAAAGCTTGATTTCTCCTCCTGATGTGCGGTGTGATAAAGATATAGATTTTCAAAAAGCAGGCTGGAGGACATCACATGAAGAATAACAAACAAATAAGCGCATTTAAAGAAAGATTTTCAGAAGAAATAGATCACATCATTGTTGTCACAGGACCTTCAGGAGTAGGCGCAGGAAAAACCGGACAGGAATCTCTTTGGACCGCTTCTATTCCACTGATTGCATGGAAGGAAAAAGACCTCATCACAACCGAAAACATAAGGCTCTGCTGGTTAACAGATGAAGAGGGCTTGCGGGAAAAGCAGGCACAATTACATAAAGAATCAATCGTGACACTTCAGGTCCGAAAAGGTGAAGGTGAGTTCATGCTTGTATCACTCATCGATACAGATACACAGGATCAAGAGCTTCAAGAGATACGAGAAGAAGCTCAAAAACCTGTCTTTTACCATGATGACATGCTGGGCACCTTTGAATTAGTGAAAGGACTAGACTTATTTGAAACAACGATCCAATGGAGCAATCAAGATTGCCTGCTCTACTTCAACCTCGAAGAAGATGAAAAAGTAAACGACTCTCTTCGAACCGCTAGACAACTCATGGAAGAGCAGACCACATGGAACTCTTCCATTAAATCATTTGCAGCAAATCAACTGATTGAACTAGCTAAAGACTGGCAGGCACAAGATGACTCCGCTGAAAAACAAGAAGAGCTCACACTGGATCAATTTATGAGCCGCATCTCACTCGAAAGCCTTCATGCTTACCCAGATGGAGAGTTTGAAGTGTACTGTCATGACGGTGATTTATTTTGGGGACATGTCATCATTGTCTCAGGCAATATCAATGGCACGTTTCAAGATGCCCACATTGCTGGCTAAAGATTGAGGGATAAGTAATGGAGATAAAGGCTTTTCACGAATTAGAACAACTAGGAAAAACACCCATCGTGGCTAAGATTGGCGGTTTTCGTCCTGATCCAGCAGCACACAGCTGGTTTGCCGGTCATTTCTTCATCCACCCCGATCAAGGCTGGCCAGCAGATCAAGATGGTGTCATGATTCCGATCTTACAAATTTATTTACCTGAAGTGCCAGGAGGAATGAACGGATTCAATGAATGTAAGATGATTCAAATCTTTCTTAATCAGAAAGCACTTCCGATTGATATCACCAAAAACGGCGAAGGCTGGAAGCTTATTGAATACGCAACTATGGAAGGATTCGAAGTAGTTGAGACTCCAGAAGAAGTGAGAGGACTCAAACCCTTTCAAATTCAATGGAATGAAAGTGAGCAAAAGGACTTCCCTTGCTGGGAAAAAGCGTGGTCATATGTTGATTTATCAGAAGTAAATGAAAGTGAGGAAGCGACAGAACACTTCTTTAAGCAATACACAAATTATTCATTCACAAAAATCGATGGATATGGCGCATATATTCAATCCCCACCCCGTCATCAACCAGGAGAATTCATGCTGCAAATCGCCCCAGAAGAAAAACCTCGGTTTATGATTGGTGATAACGGCACGATGTATTTCTATTACGACAAAGACAAAAAAGAATGGTTGATGCACTGGGATTGTTTTTAAAGGTTTATTGAATGAAACCTTTCCTTCTTCTAAGCGTAGGAAATAATATGGGGGGAGGAACCAAAATGGGATTCATTTTCGATATCTTTTCACTTGCTGTGTATATCCCTTTTCTACAGGTAGATGAAGAGGATATCTCTAGAAATGCAGCGCATCTCAAAAAATTCAGCTGGTTTCACACGTTATTAAATGATCCAACTTTCAGGAATCTCATCATTTATCATCCAGATGTCAGACAAGTCATTGGCAGATGTAACACGGATAAACTCCATCACAAGCGATATAACTTAAAATGCGAACGTAAAGTGCTGAAAGCATTACGTCGTGCTATGTAAATGTACAAAAAGAGCTGCACTTTCCTGTGGCTCTTTTCATCGTTCTCTAAGAAAACATTTGACGCCTGGACAACTCTCCCCGTATATTATGTATAAATCCATCTTTTTCATAGAAAAGGGGGCTTTACATGCGCTTGTTTAAGTACTGGAGAAAAAAGCAGCCTAAACAGCAGGTCACTTCAGAAAAGCAAGAAGGCAGCATCCCAATCAACTTCTCCACACTTCCCTTTGGCACAGACACCGTAGACGATTTTTTGTTCAACTTAGACCTAACCTCGAAGCTAACAGATCCCTATAAAGAAACAGATCCGAACAAATGAACCTAGACCTTCATGAATCCTCATCCAATCCTGGATGATTTTTTTATACTCGATGAGAGGTGTGCCCCATGAAAACATATTATATCGTCAGACATTGCCAAGCAAATGGACAATCCGAGGATGCGTCTTTAACGCCTCAAGGCATCGCACAATCTCACGAACTAGCACAGTTCTTTTCCGGTATCCACCTCAATCAGATCATCTCAAGTCCTTATAAACGAGCGATCCAAACCACTGAGCCCCTTGCTCATGTGAAACAGCTCGAGGTACAAATTGATCAGCGTCTTTCTGAACGTGTGTTAAGCAGCAAACCAATGGACGATTGGTATGAGAAACTAAAGCTCAGTTTTTCGGACTTACATATGACCTGTGAAGGCGGAGAATCGAGCCAAGAAGCGATGAACCGTATTGTAGAGGCACTCTATGAACAAATAAAATTAGGAAAAGATCATACCTTATTCGCCACACATGGCAATATTATGAGCCTGCTTCTAAAACACGCCGATCCCACGATTGGATTCAAGGAGTGGGATCAGCTAAGCAATCCAGATGTCTATGTTCTGCAATATTTTAGACCAGATCATGTAGAAATAGAGCGAATATGGCATAAGTAAAAAAACGGCAGAATGAATTCTGCCGTTTCCTCATCTATTGATGATAATAAAATGCCTCTACCCACTCATAGGGCTTCTTACGCTCCGCACACCATTTCATAAAGCCTCTTGTCTCCGTCTGCTGAAATTCCTTCCAATCCGATAAAAGCTGGTTATAGTAGACCGAATGTTTTTCAACATTGGTACGAATCCTCTTATCTTCAATCAGTGTCATGACATCTTCAATGCCCTGAATTCGCTCTTCATCTTTCTCATAGGTGCTTAAATAAAGATCTTCATGTATATGATGAAACGAATACCATAAGGCCGATAGATAGGTTTCACAAATTTGAACTATCACACGCTGCTCCTTGCTGCCTCCAAGCTCTAGTGCCTTCAATAAGTAAGGCAGCCCTTCTCCCTGATGCACGTACAAGCCTTGCCAGCGATATGGTCTCACATCCATTGGATCAACATTCTCCCACTCTTGCAGAACGGGCTGAATCACCTCATTTACCAATGGAAACACAAGCAAATGATGACCATCCTCAAACCGTTCAATCCACTCAAACAGCCAAGCAACAAATACACGCTTTGCTTCAACCTCGTTCTCCTTCATCTCCGCAATAAAGGACTGAAGAACTTTAAGCGCATCTTTACGCAGACCCTGCTCTTTTCTCTCACAGTACTGTCTAAAAAGCGGATAATCTCGTGATCCCTCGTCTTCAATGATGGTCTGTAATATCGTCTTCGTTTGCAAGATAACAACTCCGCCCCTCTAAATTCATTCTATTTATCTCCTATAGCCAATTGTAACGTCCACATGAAACAGTACAAAGATGAGAAGCTCTTATTTATTGAAACAAAACTAGATTCCTTAACGTTGATTCACCCAATCTATATAACGCTTTTGAATCACTTTTTTGATTTTATCGTAGTTCTCCCAACGATCTTCAACATAATACACGCTTTCAGCTGCTGAGAATGTCTCCCCGTAGTCATCTAAACACAAGCCATGTTCAAAATCGAGATAATCCTAGGCGAATTCATTTCCTTCAGCATTTAGCATATTCTATTGGTCCTTCTTATTTCAAGGGAGGCAGCTACACGATCTGCTTGATAAGAGTGGTATAACGCCTAACTGCTGTTGCAAAATTTTCTAATAAGTTTATATTTTCATCTAAATAACTCGTTTTAACCACAAAAAAACGTTTCACCATTGTGGTGAAACGTTAGGTTGACGGTAAAAACCGATCATGAAACTTTTAATAGATACCGGTGGCCGGGGTCGAACCGGCACTCCGTGAGGAACACGATTTTGAGTCGTGCGCGTCTGCCAATTCCGCCACACCGGCATGATCATTAAAGAGCGCAACTTATGATAAAAAATAATGGTGCCGAGGGCCGGACTTGAACCGGCACGGTAGTCACCTACCGCAGGATTTTAAGTCCTGTGTGTCTGCCAATTCCACCACCCCGGCAGTCTTTTCAAAAAAGGCGACACCCGGATTTGAACCGGGGATAAAGGTTTTGCAGACCTCTGCCTTACCACTTGGCTATGCCGCCATTATTGGAGCGGAAGACGGGATTCGAACCCGCGACCCCCACCTTGGCAAGGTGGTGTTCTACCACTGAACTACTTCCGCAAATCAACTGGGCTAGCTGGATTCGAACCAACGCATGACGGAGTCAAAGTCCGTTGCCTTACCGCTTGGCTATAGCCCAATAATAAAATGGGGCGATTGATGGGAATCGAACCCACGAGTGCCAGAGCCACAATCTGGTGCGTTAACCACTTCGCCACAACCGCCATAGATGTTATGAATCATATTAAGAAAATTGGCAGGGGCAGTAGGAATCGAACCCACACCGGAGGTTTTGGAGACCTCTGTTCTACCTTTAAACTATGCCCCTATGAAAACAAAAATGGTGGAGGGGGGCGGATTCGAACCGCCGAACCCGGAGGGAGCGGATTTACAGTCCGCCGCGTTTAGCCACTTCGCTACCCCTCCACATTTGAAAAACAGTGCCGGCAAGAGGACTTGAACCCCCAACCTACTGATTACAAGTCAGTTGCTCTACCAATTGAGCTACACCGGCAAATAGTGGTGGCTCGGGACGGAATCGAACCGCCGACACACGGATTTTCAGTCCGTTGCTCTACCAACTGAGCTACCGAGCCAAGTATTCTTTTTAAAAATGGCGGTCCGGACGGGACTCGAACCCGCGACCTCCTGCGTGACAGGCAGGCATTCTAACCAACTGAACTACCGGACCATTTTGGTTGCGGGGGCAGGATTTGAACCTGCGACCTTCGGGTTATGAGCCCGACGAGCTACCGAACTGCTCCACCCCGCGACGATATAAAAGATATGGTGGAGGATGACGGGCTCGAACCGCCGACCCTCTGCTTGTAAGGCAGATGCTCTCCCAGCTGAGCTAATCCTCCGAATAAAAATACTGGTGTATATTCTATAAAATGGTGACCCGTACGGGATTCGAACCCGTGTTACCGCCGTGAAAGGGCGGTGTCTTAACCGCTTGACCAACGGGCCCTTTATTATGTAAATTGTGGCGGAGAGCAAGGGATTCGAACCCTTGAGACGGGGTTACCGCCTACACGATTTCCAATCGTGCTCCTTCGGCCACTCGGACAGCTCTCCAAATTGGCTCCGCAGGTAGGATTCGAACCTACGACCGATCGGTTAACAGCCGATAGCTCTACCACTGAGCTACTGCGGAATGAAGAAAGCCTGGCGATGTCCTACTCTCACAGGGGGAGACCCCCAACTACCATCGGCGCTGAAGAGCTTAACTTCCGTGTTCGGCATGGGAACGGGTGTGACCTCTTCGCCATCATCACCAGACAATTTAGTGACAAAAGATATTATACTATGTATTGAAAATAAATCAAGAGATATTTTAAAAATGTTCTCTCAAAACTAGATAACAATGTTCATGCTTCACATTAGAATATAGGTTAAGTCCTCGATCTATTAGTATCTGTCAGCTCCACGTGTCACCACGCTTCCACCTCAGACCTATCAACCTGAT
>NZ_PVRB01000008.1:0-212775 GCF_002998575.1 Bacillus sp. LNXM65
GATTGCCACACACCTAGCGAAGCTAGGCTAGGTGTGTGGGAGGCCTTTTTCATTAAATCCCATCCATCATAATTACGATGAAAATAAAAAAGATTGTAGAAAAACATGAGTTTCTCTACAATCTGAGACTCTTCTGATGAAGAGTCTTCTTTTTTAACTTTGCGTCCCATCAATCACGGATACAATTGTAAGCAAAGAGGCTCCTCTGACGAAGAGCCTCTTTTTAGACGCTTGTTCATTACCTGGGAAATATTTTCATCATTTTAACGCTTTGATACAGATGTATGTATCATAGTGATAAACCGAAACTTCTCTAAAGTGATACGCTGAAAATAGGCGGCTGATCTCTTGTTCACTATACGATGAAAAAGATTGTGACCGTTTTTGTTCCTTCATCAGTTCCTGCTGTTGGAAAGATAAGAATACTTCTCCATCCACTTGAAGAACGCGGTACACTTCCTTCATGACCTGCTCAATATCCTTCAAGTAATAGATGGTCTGTACCGTAAATAATTTATTGAATGATCTGTCTTCAAAAGGTAAATGCTCAGCTTTACCAAGAGTCACGACGGCTTTATCCTGTTCCACAAGCTTCTTATGTTTTCTTTTTGCATATTTGATCATATGACGAGAGGCATCCAATCCATATACTTTACCGCGATCAAGTTTTTCTGCTACCTTCGATAATGTCATGCCTCTTCCAGTCCCGATTTCTAAAATCCGGTCGTTTTCTTGTATATTTAAGAGTTGAATCGTCCATTCATTGATATTATGATGATTTTTTTCCATATAGCGGGCAACCCATTTTGAGAACAAGCCTTTTGGTTCCCTCATTTGTTTTCCAATCCAGCTTTGAATCAATGTTAACACCTGCTTTGCACCAGTAAATAAAACTATTTACGAATTTTCTTACTTTTCATATCGGCTCTCGCCTAACAAAGTTTAAGACCTAGTCCTAATTAGTTGTCATTGATTAGACGGCATCTTTTCAGAAAATGTTTCGCAGAACTTTAAAAAATTTTGTTCTGAATAGGCGTTTTCATTAATTGTGCTCAGATTGATTTCGTTTTCTGCATGAGCTGCATATTTTATGAATGTATCTTGATTAGATAAAGGTGGTGCTAGATTATGGGCTTTGGTGGCGGTTATTCTGGAGACTGCGGTGGTTACGGTGGCGGTTTTGCAGGCGGATTCGCATTGCTTGTTGTACTGTTCATTTTGTTGATCATCATCGGTGCAAGCTGGATTTACTAATGTAAAAGGAGCAGGAAACGTATTGTTTCCTGCTCCTTTTCTTTAATACCAATAAGTTGGATAATTGTAATTGTACATATAGCGTCTAAGCATTTCTTGTTGCTCTCTTTGCATTCGGTATGGATTGCCGTACCCGTGCTTTAAGGAATGCGGAATGGACGTATACCCGTGCCCCACTGACGGAAACCTCATATATGGTGACATCGACATTCATTGATCACCTCACAATCTCCTTTTACGGATATCATATGTGCAGGTGATCAATGTGGAGCGTGTCTAAACCTGGTCCTTCTCCCTAGTATAACAATCAAGCATTGCAAGCATCATAAACATGTCAATCTCCTCCTTTTCCAATTTTTCTTTTCCTGTTTTAGTTCATATACTTTAGTTGTTTCTGCTTCATTTCTTCATAAAATGTTTCGACTTGTTGTTCATAAAGAACGGTCTCAATGTCTTTGTATTTACGCTGAATCGTCAATGTAATAAAGAATAAATGGATTGTCATATACGCTCACCTCCCTTCAGTTCGCAGCATGCGAAATAGCCCGCAGATCTTCTTTATCAGTTGACCTGCGGGCACACAAAAATGCAGATCAAAAGACAATGTCTTCCAACCTGCAATGGATGATGCGTGAAATCCTCGTTTACTTAAACAGTTTTGAAGCGTGCACCGTATAAGGTAAAGGAAGGACACGAGCTCTTCCACAGGCTGATGACATGATGAAATTGTTGGTTGAATTGATCACAAGTAGATACGAATAACATATTCTTCAGCCTCCTTTACGTTTTTAATTACTTTGTAAGTATATCCAGCAAGCACCATTTTGTAAACCTGTTTTTAGTAATATAGATGATTTTTGTGTTTTTGACTAAATTTCTACAGTTATTCTTGTCCGTTTGTCCAATACAATCAAAAAAGCCCCCTCACGTATATGAGGAGACTTTTCGAATTAATCTTCATCTAGTTCTTGCAGTTTCTTTTGAAAAAAGATCGCGCGTCTGACACAAAGAAAAGCTGCTAATAAGAAAACACAATCAATTCCCATCATCAGCATTTTTGGAGATGCTTCGATGTGCTGGTTTGGTATGATCGTACCAATATATAAAAAGGTGCTGACAGCAAGCAAAATAAAAGCGTACTGCTTGTAATCTGTCACTAAACCACTCCACTTTTTCTTCACTTGAATCACCTTCCTGTTTAACATGTCTATTGATAGCTTAACATAGTAAAAGAAAGGTAGTGGCATGTAAATCTATCCATTCACTAGTGCGTTTAGTCCTTGCTTCATATCATTCAGTAAATCATCCACATCTTCAATCCCAACGGATATACGAATTAAACCATCAGTGATGCCAAGCTCCTTCCGGCGGTCTTTCGGAATGGACGCATGAGTCATTCGAGCAGGAACAGAGATTAAGCTTTCAACCGCTCCAAGGCTTTCTGCGATTGTAAACAGCTTAAGCTGGCTTAAAAACACATCGACATGTTCTTCTTTTCCAATATCAAAAGAGATCATTCCGCCGAAGCCTGATGCTTGCGTTTTCGCAAGTTCATGTCCAGGGTGAGCACCGAGACCTGGGTAATAAACACGTGTGACCGCTGGATGTTGTTCTAAAAACTCAGCAATTTTCTGCGCATTTTGTTGATGTGCTTCCATTCTTAGTCCAAGCGTTTTGATCCCTCTCATGAGAAGCCATGAATCCTGCGGTCCAAGAATTCCACCAGTAGAATTTTGAACAAAATGAAGTTCTTCTCCAAGCTCTTTCGTCGCTGTTACAACAAGCCCGCCTACGACATCACTGTGGCCGCCTAAATATTTAGTGGCACTATGGAGGACAATGTCCGCCCCATATTCAATCGGTTTTTGGAAATAAGGTGTAAAAAATGTATTATCAACAATCATTAAGATGTTGGCTTCTTTTGTCAATTGGCCGATCGCTTTGAGATCAGTCATTTTCAGTAAAGGATTGGTTGGTGATTCAATGTAAACCGCTTTTGTTTCGGGTAAAATTGCTTTTTTCACCGCTTCAGGATCACTTGTATCCACAAAGGTCGCATGAATGCCAATACGGTTTAGTACCTTTGTAATGACGCGGTAGGTTCCGCCGTACACGTCATCTGTCAGGACAATATGATCTCCGCTGTTAAACAGCATCATGACTGCCGTAATGGCAGCCATCCCTGAACCGAATGCGTAGCCGTTTGCTCCCCCTTCAAGATCACGAATGACGGTTTCAAGTGCCGTTCTTGTTGGATTCGCTGTTCTAGAATATTCATACCCTGTATGTTCGCCTGCTTTCGGCTGCTTATAAGTGCTCACTTGGTATATCGGAACAGACACAGCGCCCGTTTTTTCATCACCAGTTGTTCCGCTGTGTATCATCATTGTTTTTGGTTTCATTCTATTTTCCTCCCTCATAAATTCCTTTACTTAAATACCGTTCACTGCTGTCAGGAAAAATGGTGACAATGACTGTCCCAGGTGCTGCCTTCTTTGCTTCCTCTAAAGCGGCATATAATGCAGCACCTGAAGAGCTTCCAATGAGAACGCCTTCTTTTTCAGCAGCTTCTTTCACCATTTGGAAAGCATCATCATCACTGACCGTGTAAATCTCATCGAATAAAGCAGATTCCATATAATCTGGGATAAATTCAAGGCCGATTCCTTCCGTTCTATGCGGGCCCGGATCTCCTCCATTTAAAATCGATCCTTCAGGTTCGACAACAATTGTTTTTAACGCCGGATGCTGCTCTTTTAAATAGGCAGCACACCCTTGAAAAGTTCCTCCAGATCCCGCTCCTGCTACGAATACATCGATGTTTCCTTGTAGGTCGGACCATAACTCTGGGCCAAGCGTTTTATAGTAAGTCAATGGATTTACTTGGTTTTTAAATTGTAAAACGCAATAGGCATTGTCAAGGCTTGCCTCTAATTCAAGAGCTCGATCAATCGCACCCTTCATGCCCTCTTTTCTTGGTGTATGAATAATCTCTGCACCGAGCGCCTTCATTAGTTGTTGTTTTTCTTGACTAAAATGTTCTGGTACGCAAAAAATGGTCCGCAATTGATGCTTTCTTGCACTGAGGGCAAGACCAATTCCTGTGTTTCCAGCAGTTGCTTCAATGATGGTTCCGCCTGAACGCAATTTGCCTGATGCCAATGCTTCTCTTATGAGCATATCACCTAAACGATCTTTAATACTTCCACCCGGATTCATCATTTCAAGCTTTGCATACACCTCTACACCATCTGGGATGCCAATCCCTGACAGCTTTAAAAGCGGTGTGCGGCCAATTAATTCTGTAATATCCTTTATGACAGCCATATGATTCCCTTCCTTTGTATGGAAAAGAAGGGGGAACCCCCTTCTTTTATTGAGTTTGCTTTATCATACGCAAGACAAGGTCAGTTGAGTGAATCGCTGCTTGCTCAAGAAATTGATCAAAGGAGACATTGGATTCTTTCCCTGCAATATCAGATAGCGCTCGAACGACAACAAATGGCGTTCCAAAGAGCTGGCAAACTTGTGCAACAGCTGCGGCTTCCATTTCCACCGCATATAGTTCTGGAAACTTCTCTCTCACAAACGCTACACGATCCGGATCATTCATAAACGAATCTCCTGTTGCAATTGTTCCTTTTGCCACTTGAATATGATCGATCTCTAAAGCCGATGCCTCTGCCAGCTTCACAAGCTTTTCGTCTGCAGCGAAAGCAGCTGGCAACCCTGGTACTTGTCCGTATTCGTAATCAAAGATTGTCACATCCACATCATGATGTCGAACATCAGTAGATATGACAATATCCCCTACATTTAATGTGTGATGGAAACCGCCAGCAGATCCTGTATTGATCACATAATCCGGCTGAAAGCGGTCAAGCAGAAGTGTTGTGCTGACCGCTGCATTTACTTTTCCAATCCCTGATTTTAATAAAATCACTTCTTTATCTTCATAAACACCTGTTGTGAATTCACACCCAGCGATGTTTTCTTGTGTAGCATTCTTTAGTTGATCTCTTAATATTGTCACTTCTTCTTCCATTGCACCTATGACTGCGATTTTCAAATCAAAAACATCCTTTCATTCCCTTTTCTTCGCTTCTACGATCCAAACAAAATCATTCATTTGATGAAAGGACGTGCTAAAACCTTCTTCTTCAAAGATTTGCTTTAGCACATCAATGGATGGATAATATTCCGTTTCTAAATCCTCAGCAAGCTGATCGAATCCTGCGGCTTTCGCTTTGTCGATTTCCGCTTGATGTGCTGCTTGATTTTGAAACATTGTATCAGCAAAGACTATTTTACCATCTGAGTGAAGGATGTTGCTATAGGTGTGAATGGCTTGTTTTTTTTCTTCGTCCGTTAAATGGTGGAAAGCATATGAACTGACAATCGTATCCGGCTCAAATGGCGGCGCTGGAAATGATAAAAAATCCCCATCATGAAACACATCGGGTACTCCCTTTTGAAGAGCCGCTTTCTTCATGGCGTCTGATGGTTCAACACCAAACACGTTCTTATCAGCTGCAAGCAGTGCCACTGTTAGATTACCCGTGCCGCTTCCAAACTCAAGGACATATTGACCTGAACGTTCTACAATCTCTTTTAAAATGGCCGGATACCGGCGAAACACTTCTTCATACTGCTCGTCATGACCACTTACCGTGTCGTCATAAGACTCAGCCCAATGATCAAATAAAGAAAGAAACTCACGTCCCATTTTCTTTCCCTCCACTTTATCTATTTATTCCTATGCGTATAGTATGCTTTAATTCGTCGAACAGTTCTTATCCTACCACATCTTCTGTTTCTTTCCTACTAAAAAATACTGGGAGGGGTAGAAAAATATTTGCCCTTTTAGAGGAGAGAGATTAAGATGAATGGAGAGTATGGAGGAGTGAATCAAATGGATTTTCAGTTGGATTTTCTAAAGGATAAAATTGAATTCTTTGAAGCATCGTCTTTAAAAGAACTTGAACAAAAGATCCAAAAACAAATTGAACATAATCAGGCAATCTTGCTGACTGTTCATTCTGTCAGTCATCAAACGACTGTAATTGATGACCGGATTTTGTATACAGCGGTTGTTCATTTTAAGGCGAATATCTAAATAAAAAAGATAGCATGGCTGCTATCTTTTTTTCATGTTTATTTTAATTTTTCAACCTTTACAGGTTTCCAGCCTTTTTCATCTACCCATGTGATTTCCACGCGGTAGCGTTCACCTGATGATTTGTCACGGATGGTTCCCTTTGCATCTTGAGGGCCTCCGTTATTTCCTAACCAAAGAACCGTCATTTGATCTTCTGAAATTCCCGTCGCGTAGGACATGGCTTTAATCATTTCTTTCCAGTCTTTTGAGTTAGAATCATAGGTTGCTGTATGTGAACCGGATTGCTCTGTTCCTACAGGCTCCCAGTCATCGCTTTCATATGTTTTGTCTACGTCACTCGTTTTGCCGCCGTCTGTTTCTTTGGCGTCTTTTAACGCATCTTTATTAGGCTCTTCTTCATCATCTGTCTTCTTCGTATCGTCGTCTTGATCAGATGAGTCCTCTTTTTTTGCATCTGAATCATCGGATGTGTCTTTCTTTTGATCTTTCACATCTTCTTCTGAGTTTTGTTTATTTTCACTTGTTGCAGGCGCCGTTTTTGATGGTTCTTTCGCTACATCTGTATCTTTCGGTTTATTAAAAATTAACAAACTCGATGCGACAACCAAAATAAGCACCACAACGATACCAATTAATATGTTAAGCACCATATTCGCCTTTCTGCGCTTATCACGATGTTCAAATCGAGAATTTCTACTCAAAATCTCTGCACTCCTTTGCCTCGTTCCCTAAGTCGTTACTATTCTAACATGACATGAAGGGATGTTCTATGTCTGTTTCTTTTCAATTTCATTGACCTTTTTTACAATATCATAAAACGCATCATTTGTCTTAGCCCGGCCACTTGCCTCATCAAGGTGAACAACGACAAGAGCATATTTTGGTTTTCCCACCGGAAAGTACCCAGCAAACCACTTATGATAAAGCGGATTCCCCTTTTTATCTTTACTGCCGGTTTGGGCAGTGCCTGATTTCCCCGCTACATCAAATGGAAGATCTTGAAACCTTCTTCCTGTTCCTTTGTCAGACGTCACCACCTGCCTTAAGTACTTTTGCAGCTTTTGAGCTGTATAGCGGTCAATACTGTCTCCTTCCGGTCGTTTGTTTTGAAAGGTTAGCATCGTTGTTCCGTTTTGATACAGCACTTTTTCAGCGATTTTCACTTCTTTTCGTTCTCCGCCTCTCGCAATCGATGCCATCATATTGGCGATTTGCAAAGGAGTCGTTTTGACATTTTTTTGTCCTATTGCGGTTTGGGCAATGGCTTTTTTGACATGCTTGTCTCTTTTATCTCCCCACACACTGCCGGTTTCTTCACGATCAAACTGTTTGAAATGCTGCTTATGATAGACATCCCCTTCCCAGCCAGCTCGATCAATGAGTCCAAGCTTTGCAGCCGTCTTTTCGATGATTTGATCATCTGTTTGGATAATATTGCCAGCAAGTGTCGCAAAGGTATAATTACAGCTCTGCGAAAAGCTCTCAGACAGATTCAGCACTTCCTGCGTTCCTTCTGGCTCTCCATATAAATTCTTTCGACAGTCATACATCGTTTGTGGCTGGTCGAGGTTTTTTTCGATTGCTGCGGCAAGTACAGCGGTTTTAAAGACAGAGCCTGGTGCCATGGCAGTCAGCATATAATTTCTTGCCTCATGCCGGTTTTTGCTTGTGACATTTGGCGTACTCGCCATCGCCAACACGCTGCTTCTTTCAATGTCGAGCAGAACGGCCCCGCCTTTTTCGACGCCTTGTTCTTTCAGAACTTTCTCCATTTCAGCTTGCATGTTTTCATCAATTGTTGTTTGAACCTGAAGAGGATAAAATGAATGAGCCTCTGCTGTATATTTGACGTCCATTCCAAACAAAGGGTTTCCCCTTCCGTCCACATGATATAACAATTTTGTGTCTTGCTCGGGTAATAGAAATTCGTCAAAGGTACTTTCTAGCCCAAAAGTACCGATTTCTGTACGGATGGAAAGCTCTTTTTTGTCAGGATAACGCTTTCTGAGCAATTCTGGATTTTCACTCGTGAAGCCTAATGTGTGGAGGGCAAGTCTTTTTTTGTCCTTCTCTTTCATATATACGCCGTAAACACCTGAATATTTCATATCATTGATGTCTTTCAACTTTTTTTTCGTGATGTCATCTTTGAGAATCAGAGGTTTTTTGGTTTCTGTCAGCTGTTTTTTGAGTTCATCTTCTTCCATCTCAAGAATAGAAGCGGTTTGTTTTAAATGAGGAAGATCATATTGCAGAAAAGGAAATAAGATAACCGCGGGCTGTTCTTTTGTGAGAAGCGCTTCGCCGTTTCGATCTAAAAATTCACCGCGACCATCTGAAATGACCACTTCTTCTGTACGCTGTTTGACACTTTCTTGTATTAAATTGATATCAAGCTTTGAAAAAGATTCTGTGAAAAACAGTTGAATTTCTGCCAGTCTCATGAGAAGACCGAGCAGCAGCATAAAAATGATAGCACCTGTCCATTGAATTCTACGTTTTTTGCGCATAAAAACACCTCGTCCCTATTGTGGACGAGGTGTTTATCGTATAAACGTAATTATGAAATTTTTACAATTTGGACGAACATTTCTCCGCCAGGTGTTTGAACGGTTACTTTGTCGTCTACTTGTTTGCCTAACAGACTTTTTGCGATTGGTGAATCGTTTGAAATCTTTCCTTCGAACGGATCAGCTTCTGCACTTCCAACGATTGTGTAAGACTCTTCTTCTCCGTCTGGTAATTCAACGAAAGTGACTGTTTTACCAAGTGAGACAATATTTGAGTTTCCTTCATCTTCGATAATTTTGGCATTGCGAATCATATTATCAAGCGTTGTGATACGGCCTTCTACAAACGCTTGCTCTTCTTTAGCAGAATCATATTCCGAGTTCTCAGAGAGGTCTCCAAAGCTTCTAGCAATTTTAATACGCTCTACAACCTCTTTACGTTTAACCGTTTTCAAATATTCAAGCTCTTCTTCTAATTTACGTTTTCCTTCTTCTGTCATTGGAAATACTTTCTCTTGTGCCATGAATCATTCACTCCTTCTATTAATCCTCATCATACAAACTTTCTGCACGTGAGTGACGACTGAAATATACAAGAATGAGGACTTCTTCAGGCCCTCATTCCTTCTGTCCCATATTTGTAAAAGTCCATCTTACATGGCGTCCCTTTTAGATGCAACTATTATGCCTTTTTTCAGACAGAACCACTCTCAGTGGTCTAAAGATGATCTATCTTCATCGCACAAACTGTGGAAAGGCACAGGAAGCTCCTGTACCTCGTTCGCCATTTCGATCATATGTAGAAGAATAGCTTATCCATTCTCCATCTTCCAATACATAATATGGTCAGTGTACGATATGTCTATGCTATATTATTACAAAATTGCTTTTTGATCAAGAATTGTTTGAAAATTTGTGATGATTTGTTTGTCGTTTTTTTAATATACTATTACAAAATCGAAACAACTTCAATATTCAGCTTGAAAACGGCATTTTTCTACATCTATTTCACATCATTGTTTTCCTATCATACCAAATCTTTCATTCAAGGTGTTCCTTCTAAAAATATTTAAGCAGTTTCTACTTATAGAAACAAGTGAAATATTGGTATTTATTCTCTTTATCATGATGTTGAAAAGACCTTTACAATGTAAAGGTCTTTTTCTTCTCCACCATTTACTCTGCTCGGTTTTGAAGAATCGTTTGAATTTTTGTCACCATTAGGTCAATCGCCACATGGTTTTGGCCGCCTTCTGGGATGATGATATCGGCGTATCGCTTTGTCGGTTCAATGAATTGATTATGCATTGGTCTGACAACAGATACATACTGTTCAATCACAGAATCGATTGAACGGCCTCTTTCTTTTGTATCACGTAAAATGCGGCGAATGATGCGAAGGTCTGCATCTGTATCAACATACAGTTTAATATCCATTAAGTCTCTCAGACGTTCATCTTCTAGTGCAAAGATGCCTTCAACGATGATGACATCCTTTGGTTCAACATGGACAGTCTCTTCTGAACGTGTGTTTAGCTTGAAATCATATATTGGTTTTTCAATGGATTCGTACCTTAGGAGCTGTTCCAAATGCTCAAACATCAGGTCATTGTCGAATGCAAGCGGATGATCATAATTCGTAAGCAAGCGCTCTTCAAATGGCATATGACTTTGATTTTTGTAATATAAATCTTGCTGAAGCATGAGGATGGAATGTCCTTTAAATTTTTCATAGATCGAATTGGTGACGCTCGTTTTACCTGAACCCGAGCCGCCAGCAATTCCAATGACAACTGGTTTACTCCTCATGTGCCTGTTATTTCCCCTTTCTCATCATGTTGCTAGGGTATACTTTTTGATCGAGCTTGAATTTTACGATTTGCAGCGGATGACGAGCGGCATCTAGTTCATTTCCTTTTTCATCCCAAATCGTCTCAATTTTGCATGTGAAATTCTCAATTTCTGGTCCGAAAAATTCGACTTCATCGCCAGCTTTAAAGAAGTTGCGCTGCTGCAATGTGACGATTTGTTCTTTTTCATCATAATGAAGAACGAGACCTGCGAAATCAAATGTCGTTTTCTTTCCATGAATGCCAAACATTTGTTCATCCGTTCCTGGTACACCTTCGAAAAAGGCTGGCGCTGTGTCACGGTTTGCGCATTTATCTAGTTCATTTAACCATTCCTGCTGAATGACAAAATTGTCCGGGTCAGCACAATAGGCGTCAATGACTTTGCGATATACACTCACGACAGTTGCCACATAATGAATTGATTTCATTCGCCCTTCGATTTTCAAGCTGTCAATTCCCATTTCGATCATTTGAGGAATGGATTCGACAAGCTTTAAGTCTTTTGGACTCATCGCAAATGGTGCGTCTTCCTCTCCAAACAATGGCGCTTCCTCAGAACCTTCTAGTTTATAAAGATCATAATCCCAGCGGCAGGACTGGCAGCAGCCTCCGCGGTTAGAATCTCTTGCCGTCATGTGGTTACTGAGCACGCAGCGGCCAGAGTAAGCAATACACATTGCACCGTGAATGAACGTTTCAATTTCAATATCGACCTTTTCTTTCATTTCTCTAATTTCCAGCGCACTTGTCTCGCGAGCAAGCACCACACGCTCAAGACCTTCTTCCTTCCAAAACTGAACAGCTTTCCAATTCGAAAGAGATTGCTGTGTGCTTAAATGGACTTCAAGCTTCGGGGCGACACGTTTACACGTTTCAATGATCAGCGGGTCAGCCACAATAATGCCCGCTACTCCAGCGCCTTCAATCCCTTGAAGGTATTCCTCAAGTCCGTCCATGTTTTCGTTGTGGGCAAAGATATTCGTTGTCACATAAATTCGTGCACCGTATTTGTTTGCAAATGCGACGCCTTCAGCCATTTCTTCAATTGAAAAGTTATCGGCATTTGAGCGAAGTCCAAATTCTTTCCCGCCAATAAAGACCGCGTCTGCTCCGTAATGTACAGCAATTTTCAGCTTTTCCAAGTTTCCTGCTGGTGCAAGCAGTTCTGGTTTTTTTGTAATGACACGTTTTCCATCAATTATTTCAGAAATACCATCTTTCAATAGTGCCATTTCCTCTGCCTCCTCTTATATTAATAAACCGTTTCTTTAAAGAAGAATCCTGTATCAATCGAACGATTCACTGGTTGAATCTCTTCAATTCGCTTCACCCAGTCCTCTTTCTGATCTTCATAGGCGTCTTTGTCAGCCGCTAATAAATCAATTGCTTTTCTATATAGTGACGTCACCTCTGTCATATAAGAAAGTGACTTTAAAATTCCGTCAATTTTAAATGAGTCAATGCCTGCGTCAACAAATTCTTCTAATTCGTCAATCATACACACATCATTAGGACTCATAATATGTGTGCCGTTTGCATCCTCGAAAATAGGGTATTTGTTTTGACGTTCCTGGTCATGAAGGAATAGTCCTTCCTCCATATTATTGCCTTCAACGTCCATTTGTTTGCCTTGGTATTCAAAGTAGTTGCCAATGAGCGTACGTTTCGATTGAAACATACATGTCATGCCATGAACTTGAATTTCGATTTCCACCTCAGCATTTTCTTTAATGTCGATTACACTGTCCATGTTCAGCTCTTTGGCAAGAACAGCACGCGTTGCGCCTTTTCTGCCCCAGTAGTTACAAGTGTAATAGTTTGTCCCAGTCGTTTCTGTACTCCAGTGGAGATTCAGGCTCACCCCAGTTTCCTTTGCGGCCATGATCACGGCTGGGTCTCCAAAGACGACGCCATCTACGTTTAATGCATCGAGAAAGGTTAAATAATCTCCAAGCAGCTGCACACGGTCATTATGAAAAATCGCGTTCATCGCCACATACACTTTTTTGTGATGCGCATGTGCCAGCTCAACCGTCTGTTTCACATCTTCTCTTGAAAACTCGCCTGCAAGACGAATACCGTATGTTTGTTCGCCTATGAAGAATGCATCAGCTCCCGCCTCGATTAATGGCAGTACGTCTGACACCTTGCTTGGCGTCACAAGCAATTCTGGTTTTTTCATGATTGGTCACCTCTTTTTGTACTAATGGCGATCCCGTCTCCAACTGGAATAATACACGTTTGGAAATCAGGGTTTGACATGAGCCATTGATTGTATCGATCAATTTTTCCAATTAATTGTTTTTTTCGTTTATCTTCAATTTCTTCTTCATAGTTCGTTGCCACTAAGCCTTTGAATAATACGTTGTCTGTTATAATCATTCCGTCATGAGCAAGCATCGGTTCAAACAGCTCAAAAAAACGTTTGTACTGCCCTTTTGCGGCATCAATAAAGATCACGTCATAGGGCGCCATCGTTTGGACCGTTTTAGCCGATTCCATGGCATCACCAAAGAACACGTGTATTCTTTCTTTTAACTTTAATTCCTCAATGTTCCGTGTCGCTTCTTCATAGCGTTTCGCATTTCGCTCAATCGTATAAATCTCAGCATCTGGCAGAGCTGTCGCCATTCGAATGGCGGAGTAGCCAATCGCTGTCCCAACCTCAAGAATTTTCTTCGGCTTTTTCATCGACAGCAGCTGCAGTAAAAGCTCGATGCTCACCTTTTCCATAATTGGCACATGATGCTCTTTTGCGTATACCTCTAATTGAGCGATTGCATCAGGACTTGGGTGAATTAAATGTTCAATATAATCATTGATTTGATCATCTTCGATAGTCATTATTTGTCTAGCTCCTTCATGACCTGAAAAAGAAGAGTCCTGCCTATTGCAGCTCTCTTTCTCGTCAATCTTTCGTTCATCTAAGTAAAAACAACCCGATATATTTTACCACAAAGAAGTGGTAATTGCGAACCTATAAAATGGATATTTCAACGAAAAAAACTGCAGGCAATCTTGTATTGTCTACAGTCTTTTTCGATTCACATGTACATTAATTACTGCCTGTGATGTATTTTGCTTTCGCTTTGTTGTGCTCATTTAACGTTTTCGTAAAGACGACTTCTCCATTTTTCTTCGCAAGGAAATACACATAATCCGTTTTCTCTGGATGCAGTGCCGCTTTCCATGAAGATTCACCAGCATTTGCAATAGGTCCAGGCGGCAGCCCCTTGTTATTATACGTATTATAAGGAGATTTCACCTTAAGGTCTTTGTAATAAACGCGCGATTTATGCTCACCCAGTGCATAAAGAACGGTTGGGTCGGTTTGAAGCGGCATGTCCTTTTTCAACCGGTTATAAAATACACTGGAGATTTTTGCTCGATCCGTCTTTTCCGTCGCTTCCATTTCAATCAGTGATGCCATCGTTAACACATCATGTATGGACATGTTTGTCTTTTTCATGTCTTTTTCATACGTTTTCACGTATTGATCTGTTTGTTTAATCATTGTTTCAATGATCGTTTCGAGTGATTCATCCTCGCGATAAAATGGATACGTCGCAGGGAATAAATAACCTTCTAACGGATGTTTCACCTGTTTGCCATTTACCTGTGATGTCACCGTTTTCGGATATTTTTTCATTAACGTTTGAATAAACGCAGGATCATCAAGCTTTGCTTCCACTTCCTTGGCTGAAAAATGCGTCTGGTTTGCAATAATCGCCGCAATATCAGACAGCTGTTTTCCTTCTGGAATCACAAGCTGAAAGGCGTAGTCTGTCCCTCCAGATGTCAGCTTTTGAATCAGCTTGTCTGCGTCCATCGTTTGTTTTAAATGAAAATACCCTGCTTTAAATCCGGACGCATTTTTGTATTTTGCATAATAAGTGAAAATCGTGTCATTCGAAATGAGCCCATTTTCTTTTAAAATGCCTGCAATCTCACGGACAGATGTCCCATTTGGAATATGAATATTAATCGTTTGTTTGCTTTTTTGATCGACCGGTCCAAGTGCTGATTTAACATATAAAAAGCCTGATAATGCTGTAATGATGATGACAGCAAGAACAGATAACAGGACGATCCCCATTTTTCTTTTAAAAAATGGTCGTTTCTTTTGTTCTGAAAACATGCATGGCCCTCCTCACATCTAGCTTTTATAGTACATGATTCGACGGAGTTCGGCAATTACTTGCTCATGCATCTCATGACAGAACTTGACATAATACGGCTAAACCAACGCCGCCACCGCTTCCAATAGCAGCCATGACATAGCTTCCATTTGGTAAAGCGCGTGCTTCGTAAAATAGTCTCACCATCATAGCAGCTCCCGATGCGCTGTATGGATGACCAAGACAAAGTGCACCGCCTCTTTTATTGATCCGGTCATAAGGAATACCAAGCGTACGAGCAATCAACGCTATTTTCAGAGCAAAGGCTTCATTGATTTCAAACAGCGCTACATCCTCTGCCTTAATTTTCTCTTGATCTAGAAGTTTCTTGATCGCATCAATCGGCGCAGCAGCTGGAAAATGTGGATGCATCGCCGTCACAGCACTTCCAGCATATCGCAGCATCGGCTGAAAATCATTCGCCTCCGCTAACGCTCTTTCCATCACAACGACCGCTGCTGCCCCGTCTGCTTCTTTGCAGCTATTGGCGGCAGTCACAGTTCCTTTTCCCGGTGAAAATACAGGCTTTGCCCGCTGGATCAGCTTCTCCATCGGTCTTATTTTAGCGGCCGCTTCATCAATGCTCAGTCCGCTAATCGAAACAATTTCCTCTGAATATGTACCACGTTTGATTGAGTCTATACTTCTTTCCCAGCTTAATTGCGCATAATCATCTTGTTCTTTTCTTGTCACAGAAAATCTCGAGGCGGTCAGCTCTGCTGCTTCGCCCATAGCCGGATCTCCTATCCATTCAGGTGAAAAGCGGGCTCTTTCTTTCATTGGTGATCTGGAAATGCTCTCAGTCCCGCCAGCGATATACATTGAACCTTCCCCTGATTGAACCATGACGCAAGCTGTTCGAATTGCTTCAAGACCAGAGGCACACTGCCTATCAATCGTCATACCAGGAACGTGCAAAGAAAGCCCTGCTTCTAATGAGGACAGACGGGCCATATTTCCGCCGCCTCCTACAACATTGCCTAATATGACGTCGTCCGGCGTCATCCCTTGAGACAAATGCTGAATAAGGGGCGCGGCTAATTGCTCTGGACGATAATCCTTCAGCATCCCGTTTTTATCACCGAAGGGTGTCCGTTTTGCTTGTACGATTACTGCTTGCATGACAACTGCTCCTCCGCCCACTTTTTCATGCTGGCACGTGCTATTTTTCCCCCAGATGTTTCAATCATTTGATCAATGACAAGCCATTTTTTAGGCATCTTGTAGGCAGCCAATTTTTCTTTGACAGCTTGCCGAACCGTCTTTGTCTGCTGTCCTTCTTCAATAATGGCAACAGGAATTTCACCCCAATATGGGTCAGGAACGCCAACCACAATCGACCGCTTCACCTCGGGCTGTTCATTTAGCACGCGTTCAATTTCCTCCGGAAAAATATTCAGCCCCCCATAGACGATCATGCCATTCTCACGGCCGCTCATATACAAATAGCCGTCTTCATCCATCCAGCCCATATCATAAACTGTCAGCCACTCCTCCGGCGGTTTCACCTCATGTAAGTAGCCTGAAAAAGACATTGGGCTCTTCACATAAATTCTTCCTGTCTCATTTGGCTGGCAGACAGATTGATCGGCCCGCCTCACTTCAACTTGAATGGAAGAAAAGGGTCGTCCGACAGAAGAAGGTTTTTGCAGAAAGTCATTTGAAGATAAGTAGGAAACAAAGCTTAACTCTGATGTGCCGTAAAAATCAAAAAAAGTGACATGCGGATAGTTGGTGACAAGTTGTTTTTTTGATGAGATGCCCCAATCTGCTCCGGATGATATGACAAGAAGCGGGTTATCTCCCTCAAAAACATTAATTTGCAGTAACGATTCTGTCATTGTCGGGACAGTATACATAACAGTGATGTCTCCTGTCTCTAAAGCTTTCTTTGCTTTCACTGGCGTGAATTTTTCTAAAAGCGTCACTGTGCCGCCAAAGTATAGGGTACTGATGGCACCATATAAAAAGTGAGAGGATAAGAGTGTGCCTGCTATAAGAACATGATCTTGATGAGTGATTCCAAATGTAACCGCTGTCGTTCGAAAGCTTTCGATCCATGACTGCTGACGCCTGATAAAGGCTTTAGGTGAACCCGTTGATCCTGACGTAAATCCCATATAAAAGACAGGGTCGTTCTCGCTGTCGCTTTTGTTATATGGACCTTGTGTGATCAGGCTCATTCTTTCCTTCCATTCAGATAAAGAAAAAACCGGCATGTCTACGCTGTGTTTTTCAAATCTTTTCATATATCGATCCTCTATAATGACGAGAGCTGCCTCACTTAACAAAAGCTTTTCTACACATTCCTCATGGCCCCATCTCGGATCAAGCGGGATAGCTGTCCAGCCTGCACAAGCAGCGCCAGCAAATATTTGCAAGAAAGAAGCACCATTTGATAATAAAAAAGCGACTCTTTTTTTCTCATGAGCCGTTCGTTGTAGCCATTGTGCCGATGTCTGGACACGTTCATACCACTCTTGATAAGTGACCCTTTCTTTTCCATCAATGATGGCGATATGATCTGGGTTCATTTCTGCATGTAATGCATAGCTATCCGTTATTCTGTTCAAACCGCACGCCTCCCTTTATGCACATCCCTTTTTCGATATGACATGGCCTCAATGATTTTCACCGTGAGAACGGCACACATGCCCGCTTTGATGAGATCACCTGGAATATAAATCAGACTAAGAAGAGCTGCCTGAGTGACCTTTATATCCATCATCATGGCTTGAAAAGGAATGCCGCATAGATACAAAATTCCAATACTGCATACCGCAAAGATCATAAAAAGACGCAGAGCGGTCACTTTTTTTAGTCGGTTCAGCCACAAACTGATCATAAGGGCAGCCACTGGATAAGCTAATAAAAAACCCCCGCTTGGTCCAAAAAAGACCCCTATTCCGCCTCTCCCACCAGACAAAAGAGGTGCGCCTGCTGCCACAACCAAGAGGAACAGAAGTAAACTGATCAGTGCCTGTTTTGGCTTTAACAGCCCCCCAGCAAGCAAAAGACCTGCCGTTTGCAATGTGATTGGTACAGGTGTAAACGTAAGTAAAATCGGCGGGATCAACCCTAACATTCCGATAACCGCTGTCATTAACGCCATTTGCATCATGTCTTGAATTTTCAATATTCATACCCCTCACTCAATTCATTGTTAAAAATAGAGTAAAAGGTACAGTTTATTATGTCAACATAAAATAAAATAAAGTTAACATATTGATCGTAAAAAAAGACCTGTGAAGAAAGATCACCAAGATCCGTTCACAGGCCTTTTATTCGTTCTATTCTTCGTCTTCTTCTTGATCTAAGAACGTATTTAACGTTTCTTCAATCATGTCCCACTCTTCATCCGTTTCAATAGGCTCTAGCTCGCCATCTTCACCGTCTTCGTTCGGCGTGAAGCTTGATGCATGAATTTCAATTTCTTCATTGTCTTGCTCAGAAATTGGGTAGTAAAGAACATATGATTTGTTAAAATGGTCGCTTTCAAAAGTAAATAGTACTTCGCAAAGCTGTTCATTTCCATTATCATCAACGATTGTAATTTGCTTTTCTCCGTGTTCCATTTGATTCACCTCATTTTAATTTAAGCTGTCTAAATACCCTTGCAGGATCATAACAGCCGCCATTTTATCAATGACTTTTTTACGCTTTTGTCTGCTCACATCTGCAGAGATGAGCATTTTTTCCGCTGCCATTGTCGACAGACGCTCGTCCCAAAGCACAACAGGAACATTGTACGTGTTTTCTAACACTTTCGCAAATAATTGGCTGGCTTCGCCTCTAGGACCGACCGTACCGTTCATATTTTTTGGAAAGCCAAGTACGATTTTATCCGTTCCGTATTGCGCGACGATCTCAGACAGGCGGCTGAGACCGAAGTCTCCGCCTGCTTCATCAATTTTAATTGTTTCTATCCCTTGCGCTGTCCATCCCATTTCATCACTGATCGCAACACCAAGGGTTTTCGTGCCTAAATCCAAGCCTAAAATTCTCATGTTTTACGCCTCTTTATGTGTCTCTAAGTACGATTTAACCAATTCCTCAATTAATTCGTCTCGTTCTAGTTTACGAATTAGGTTGCGTGCATCCTGATGTCTTGGAATATAAGCAGGGTCGCCTGACAGCAAGTATCCGACAATTTGATTGATCGGGTTGTATCCTTTTTCTTGGAGTGCGTCATATACTGTAATGAGCACTTCATTCACATTGGTTTCAGCTGAATCATCAGAGAAGTTAAACTTCATTGTCTTATCAAATGAACTCACTGCTTCTTGCACCTCTCTTCCAACATTCTACTAGCAAGCTTTTTTCTAACCGCTCATCTAATACCATTATTCTACACTACATCGCCTGATTATAAAACGGATTTGACAGATTCTTCGACAGTTGCCAGTGCTTCTTCTAGCTTTTCCGGTTGTTTACCGCCTGCTTGTGCCATGTCTGGACGTCCGCCTCCGCCTCCGCCGCAGATTTCAGCTGCCTGCTTTACAAGTTTCCCTGCATGCAGACCTTTTTCGATGACGTCTTTTGTCACTCCTGCTGAAATGTTTACTTTTCCGTTTTGAACGGCTCCGAGCACAATGACAGCTGATCCTAATTTGGCTTTTAAGTCATCAACCATTGTTCTTAAATGGTTCATGTCTTTCGCGTTTACTTTTTCAGTTAACACTTTCACTCCGCCGATTTCTGTCACTTTCTCTAAAATAGAGCCTGCTTCAGCCTGGCTTAATTTTGCAAGAAGAGATTCGTTTTCTCTTTGAGCCTCTTTTAAATCTGCCTGCAATGCGGCGATACGTTTTGGTACGTCTTTCGTATTTGACTTCAGCTCACTCGCTGCCTGTTCTAAAATGGCCAGCTGGTCATTTAATTCTTCGTATGCACCTTTACCAGTCACAGCCTCAATCCGGCGTGTTCCAGCACCAATACCCGATTCAGACGCAATTTTAAACAACCCGATTTCCGCCGTGTTTTGCACGTGACAGCCGCCGCATAGCTCGATGCTGTAATCGCCTACCTGGACCACGCGGACAATATCGCCATACTTCTCGCCAAAGAGCGCCATTGCACCCATTTCTTTTGCTTCAGCAATCGGCTTCAGGTCAATCGCAACAGAGATGCCTTCCCAGATTTTTTCGTTCACGATTTTTTCAATCTGAGACAATTCTTCTTTTGTCACTTGTCCAAAGTGAGAGAAGTCAAAGCGAAGTCTGTTTTCATTCACCAATGATCCCGCTTGGTTCACGTGGCTGCCCAATACATCTTTTAGCGCCTGATGCAAAAGATGTGTCGCTGTATGGTTTTTCACAATGCCTTTTCGAAGAGCTGATTCCACTTTTGCAGTGACTTCAAGTCCTTTTTTGGCTGTACCGCTTACAACCACTCCCTCATGGACATGCTGACCGTTTGGCGCCTTTTTCACATCTTTAATGTCGATGATGACTTCAGCGCTTTTTAATGTTCCTTTATCAGCCACTTGTCCGCCGCTTTCCGCATAGAAAGGTGTTTCATCTAACAAGATTTGTACCGTATCGCCTTCATGTGCTTCTGTGACAATTTCACCATTTTGAAGCAATTCGACAATATGGGCATCTGCCGTTAGATTTTCGTAGCCAACGAATGTACTTTCTACTTTAATATCTCCTAGAGCGCCGCCTTGAACCTGCATACTGCCGACATCTTGTCTCGCATTTCTTGCGCGTTCACGCTGCTTCTCCATCTCAGCCTGGAAGCCTTCTCGATCCACTGTCATGTTCTCATCTTCTGCGTATTCTTCTGTCAGCTCAACAGGGAATCCATACGTGTCATACAGTTTAAAGACATCTTCACCTGAAATCTGCGTGTTGCCTTTGTCTCTTTCTTTTTTGATGACTTCTGACAAGATGGCTAACCCTTCGTTCAGTGTTTCATGGAAACGTTCTTCTTCATTTTTGATGACTTTCGCAATAAATTCTTCTTTTGCTTGTACATCTGGGTAGAAATCCTTCATGATTTCCGCCACAACTGGAACTAGGTCAAACATAAACGGGCGATGGATGTGAATGGTTTTTGCATAACGCACGGCACGGCGAAGCAAACGTCTTAACACATACCCGCGGCCTTCATTGGAAGGAAGCGCTCCATCACTTACAGCAAAGGCAACCGTCCGGATGTGGTCAGCAATGACTTTGAATGCTGTATCCTTTTCCTTTGTCTCGCCATAACTTTCTCCAGAAATGGTCTCAACTGCACGAATAATCGGCATGAATAGATCTGTATCAAAGTTCGTTGGCACGTTTTGAATGACGGATACCATTCGTTCAAGACCCATCCCTGTATCAATGTTTTTCTTCGGCAGCGGCGTGTATGACCCATCTGGATTATGGTTAAATTCAGAGAACACAAGGTTCCACACTTCTAGATAACGCTCATTTTCTCCGCCAGGATATAATTCTGGATCGTTCATGTCGTCACCGTATGATTCGCCGCGGTCATAGAAAATTTCCGTATTCGGTCCACTTGGGCCCTCGCCAATATCCCAGAAGTTTCCTTCAAGACGAATAATACGTTCTTCAGGAACACCGATTTTATCTCTCCATAGAACATACGCCTCTTCGTCCTCTGGATGGACAGTGACAGATAACAAATTCGGGTCAAAGCCAATCCACTCGTCACTTGTGAGGAATTCCCACGCCCATTCAATCGCTTCTTCTTTAAAATAATCACCAATAGAGAAGTTGCCGAGCATTTCAAAGAACGTATGATGGCGTGCTGTCTTTCCTACATTTTCAATATCATTTGTACGAATCGATTTTTGCGCGTTGCAAATACGCGGATTGTCAGGTACGACGCGGCCATCAAAGTATTTCTTTAATGTTGCCACGCCGCTGTTAATCCACAAAAGTGTCGGATCGTCATGCGGTACGAGTGACGCACTCGGTTCTACAGCATGTCCTTTTTCTTTAAAAAAGTCTAAAAACATTTGGCGTACTTGAGCTGAAGTTAAAGTTTTCATTCAAAAATCCTCCCTTATCATTCATCAATCTCCACACAAACGAAAAAACATCCCGCCCTATGCAAGCACAAAACGACTTACACAGGGACGAGATGCTCTCGCGGTACCACCCTGATTATAGACCTATTCGTCTATCACCTTCACATCCGATAACGCCGGAAGAGAGCGGCAGTGTTTATCTGCACTCGGGACTAGCTTCCGTTAAAGGTCTGATAAGGCTTTTCTCAGCAAAATAAAGCCTCTCTCTGCAACAGCTTTTTAACGTACTCGGGTCCGTCATTGAATTCAGTATGTATGAATCGAAATTATTATAGACAACTCGGCTCCTCTTGTCAATGAACGCTTCGTCTCATGAGGATATATTGCACAATGATCACCCTGATTATAGCAGCTGTAGGTACCGCTAAAATCATCCCAATTAAGCCAAATAACTCTCCTCCTGCGAGCAAGACAAGCATAATGACGACAGGATGCATATGAAGGCTTCTCCCTACGATGATCGGGCTGAGGACGTTGCTTTCTAAAAATTGCAGCACTGCTACTGTAATCAGCACAATAATAACCGATTTGACCGAGATGGTAAACGCGATAAAGACAGCGGGAATTGCGCCAATAATCGGTCCAAAATACGGAATGACATTCGTTGCGCCAATCAGCATACCAAGGACAAGCGGATACGGGATATGAAACAGCCAGAGCACAATGGCTGCTGCACCGCCGATTAAGGAACAGACAAGCAGCTGCCCTCTAATATAATTACCAAGCGATTCATCAACTGCTTTCACAAACGCATGCCCCCTCTTTCGAAATGAGGGCGGCGTTAAATACCATGCAGCCCGCTTCATCGTATTCATGTCCTTCACCATATAAAAAACAAGAAAAGGAATGAGCGCTGCAACTAATGCGTAATCAAGTAATACTTTACAGCTAAGAATCATCCGCTCTGCGCCGTTAGCTGCATATGTCTCCGATTGGACAATCAAACGGTCCAGCCTGTCGTGAAGTCCGTCGGGCCAATGGCTAGTATGACGATGAATATGAGATAAGGCGCCATTATACGTTTCGGCAAGCACAGGAATTTGCTCTGACAGCTCATTTAACTGCTTAATCATGACAGGTGCCCCTTTATAAACCGCAAGCCCAATCCCGCCAAAAAACAGTACATAAATCAATAAGAGACTAACAGTCCTTGGTAAGCCCCCCGCGTGCAATCTTTCCACTATCGGATAAAGCAGATAAGAAATAAAAATAGCAATGAGAAGCGGAATCAGAACCGCCTTTAACAACAAAAAAATAGGCATCCATAACTCGTCGAGCTGCAGTAAAATGAGCAAGGATGCAAGGACAAGCAGGACCCCTGCAGCATATATCAGAAATTGGATCGGACGTTTCTTCACCTTTTTCACCTCTTTTCTTATTGTTTAACCTTCTTCTGCAATTATCCATGTAAATAAAATTTGTCCTAACTTTGTTAAAAATGAATACACATGAAACATACAGCTCCATCAAAAGTCACTAAAATATCTCCACTGAATATTCCATCATGTACAAGAGGAGGTTTTTTATGATCACATTCGAAGAAGTCAACAAGCATTATGGCCAGTTCCATGTACTTAAGGACATTAACCTACATATTCAAAAAGGTGAGGTGGTCGTGATCATCGGTCCTTCAGGATCAGGTAAAAGCACGATGCTCAGATGCATCAATCGTCTTGAAAGCATTGATGAGGGAAAGGTACTCGTTAACCAAGTGCCTGTTCAGCATCCGAAGACCAACATTAATCTTGTCAGGCAAAATATCGGGATGGTGTTTCAGCATTTTCATCTCTATCCTCATAAAACGGTGCTTGAAAACATTATGCTTGCGCCAATGAAGGTGAAAAAGGTGAGCAAGGAAGAAGCGAGGGAAACAGCCGAATTTTATTTAAATAAAGTCGGCATTCCTGATAAGGCTGACGCCTACCCTTCAAGACTCTCAGGCGGACAGCAGCAGCGTGTTGCCATTGCAAGAGGGCTTGCGATGAAGCCAGAGGTCATGCTGTTCGACGAACCGACATCCGCACTCGACCCAGAGATGATTGGAGAGGTACTAGATGTGATGAAGCAGCTCGCCCGAGAAGGAATGACCATGGTTGTCGTCACACATGAGATGGGCTTTGCCAGGGAAGTGGCCGACCGCATTGTCTTTATTGATGAAGGCAGAGTTCTTGAAGAGTCAACACCGGCTGCATTTTATGAGAAACCGCGTGAGAAACGCGCTCAGCTCTTTTTAAGCCGTATTTTAAATCACTAGGGGGAAAGATTTGATGAAAAAAATGAAACGCTTTGGCCTACTACTCTTTATGACTTGCTGTATTGCCGCTTTAGCTGCTTGCGGCTCTGCTGAAAAAGGCTCGACGAATGCAAAGCAAGGAAGCTCTTTAGAAGCCATTCAGAAAGACAAAAAAATCATATTCGGGGTCAAGAATGATACACGTCTCTTCGGTCTAAAAAATCCTAGCAGCGGAGATATCGAAGGATTTGATATCGATATAGCAAAAGCCATCGCAAAGGAAATGCTCGGTGATGAAGGAAAAGCAGAATTCAAAGAAGTGACATCGAAAACGAGAATCCCTTTACTGCAAAAAGGAGATATTCATGCGATCGTCGCAACCATGACGATTACCGAAGAGCGTAAAAAAGAAGTCAATTTCTCAGATGTTTACTTTGAAGCAGGACAATCACTGCTTGTGAAAAAAGGAAGCGACATTCAATCGATTGATGATCTTAAAAAAGGGACGAAAGTGCTTGCAGTGAAAGGATCTACTTCTTCTCAAAATATCCGCGAAAAAGCACCTGAAGCGTCTGTATTAGAATTTGAGAACTATCAGGAAGCTTTTACAGCTTTAAAATCAAACCAAGGGCAAGTGCTGACAACTGATAATGCGATCTTATTTGGTATGGCAGATGAGGATTCAAATTACGAAGTCGTCGGCGGCACCTTTACAGATGAGCCTTATGGCATTGCTGTAAAGAAAGGGGATCAGGAATTAACAACTGCGATCAATAAAGCCCTAAAAACCTTAAAAGACAATGGAGAGTATGACAAGATTCATCAAAAATGGATCAAAGAATAACCGTTTGACTTGTTAAGACCTATTATCTTAGGGTGAGCCGCTCATTGGCTCCCCTGTTGATCAGGAAGGAAGTGAACTGATTGCTGCGGTTTTCCATTCTCACTGAAAACTTCAATCTTTATGTAGAAGGCTTTAAATATACCATTGGTGCAAGTGTCATTGCTTTGATTGGAAGCTTTTTGATCGGTACACTCATTGCCATTATGAGAATTGCGCCACTCAGGCCGCTCAACTGGTTAGGAACGGCTTATGTGGAATTTATTCGGAATATTCCGTTATTATTGATTACATTTGTTTTCTTCTTTGGTTTACCCGTGCTAGGTATTGTAGCAGATGGCTTCACCGCTGGCACCATTGCCCTTGCCATTTATACGTCTGCCTTTATTGCTGAAGCCATTCGCGCAGGGATACAAGCTGTACCGCTTGGACAAATGGAAGCAGCCCGTGCTTCAGGTCTATCCTATGGCGGGACGATGCGGTATATCATTCTGCCGCAAGCGATTAAAATTGTCATTCCCCCTCTTGGGAATCAATTTATTAACCTTGTCAAAAACTCCTCTATTTTAGGTGTCATTGCAGGGTTTGATCTTATGTATCAAGGAGACCTCATCGCTTCTAGAACATTTGTGACATTTGATGTCTACATCTTTGTTGCCATGTTCTATCTGCTATTAACGATTCCGCTCAGTATAGGCGTTGGTTATTTAGAAAAAAGATTAGCAAGAAGCCACTAGAAAGGAGGAAACACCATGGATTTTATAGGTGCCTACCAGCCTGATCATCTCGCCTTTTTACTTGAAGGATTTGCTGTCACCTTAAAAGTGGCTTTTATCTCCATCATTTTGAGCTTTCTCATTGGATTAGTCATTGGCACATTGCGGTTCGCTCAAATTCCGGTTTTATCAAAGATACTTGCAGTCGTCGTAGAAACCATTCGAAACCTGCCGCTCTTATTGATCATCTTTTTTACGTATTTTGCACTGCCCGAAATCGGCATTAAGCTGAGCATTACAGCCTCGGCTATTGCAGCTTTAACCGTATTTGAATCAGCGATGCTGTCAGAAATTATTCGAAGCGGTTTAAAATCAATTGATAAGGGGCAGATCGAAGCAGCCAGGTCTTCTGGTTTAACCTATATTCAAACGTTAAAAATGATTATTATGCCGCAGGCTTTACGCCGAATGGTGCCGCCAATTGTCAGTCAATTCATCTCTCTTTTAAAAGATACGTCGCTTGCTGTTGTCATTGCACTTCCAGAACTATTGCATCACGCTCAAATATTAAACGGTCAGAGCCAATCTTACTTACTGCCCATTTTCCTATTAGCGGCGATGATGTATTTTGTCGTCAATTTCAGCTTATCACTACTTGCACGCCGATTAGAATACAGGCAGGCGTAAAAAAGGACATCCGCTTTTGGCGGATGCCTTTTTGTTTACATCATTCTCATAACACGTTTTCTTAGCTTTTTCATATCCCGCTTTGATGGCATATCATATCGACTTGCAAAGTGATATGCGAGTGCACCTGCACCAAGCGTTAATAGTGAAGAAGTCATTTTGCCCATTCGAAATTCCCCCTTAACACTTATAGTTGAATTGAACGTTCATCATCACTAAACAGATCATCTAAGCTGCTTAGTGTCCCGTCTTCTTCCACTTGGTGTGTAGATATTTTGCCTTTTGACAGCGTCAATTCAATAAAACAGCCCCAGCAATAATATTGATTGACCCCAATTTTTCCGATGTCTTTACATTTGCAATTTGGGCAAATGAGCATAATCAGCACCTCTTTACGTTCGGTTTAGAACAAGTGCTTCCTTTTGAACGTTGATCAAGGTTCCGGCAGCCTGCAGCTGTTTTCGAATCCCTGATAGCTCTGTAAAGAAGCCGTCCGAGAGTTCATATGCTACGATTGTGCCCGAATTTGTGCAAAAGTATACATCTTCCAAAATGCCTAAATTTTCACCCTCAGGTGACTGCATCATTTTCTTTTTCAATTTCGAAAATAAGAAGGATGGGGCAGAGGAATCCATGCCTACTCCCTCCTGGCAGCTCACATATAAGCCTTTGTCTGTCAGCTGATCACCAGCAGAGAATGGAATGAGTGCACAGTCTTTCTTTTTCCCATCTAACACATATCCTCCGCAGCTGCCTCCGGCTAATAAGCAAATATCTTTAATGGAACCAAGTGAATGAGACAGCTCACCTGTATAGATTGACATTCCTTCAAGCTCTCGACATGTTCTCAAAATGTGCTCAACCACCTTTTGCGGAACAGTCTTATCGTGTGCGTTTGCTTCGATACTCATACGAAGAAATGGCTTCCATGAACGTAATATGAGGATTTCTTTTCACGCTAAAAAGGCTCCCGTATGGAAGCCTTTTATTCATGCATAAAATCAAACGGAGTGATTCCCTCCATGCCAATATTTGCGTCATGTACGCTAAACGGAAGCTCTTTTTGGAGCGCTGCAAGCTCCGCATCCATAACTTCATCAGTTTGCATCAGCCGCATCGTTAAGGACGTTTGTCTGAGCGAATCCTCATTGTTTTTCACACCCCACTCCAGCGCTGATTCCTCGCCGCACAGGATTAAAAACTTTTTACTTCGTGTAATAGCTGTGTACAGCAGATTTCGCCGCAGCATTCTGTAGTAGCTTCTCACGACTGGCAGCACAACGATTGGGAATTCACTGCCTTGTGATTTGTGGATGGAGCAGCAATAGGCATGTGTAAATTGATGAAAATCCTTTTTTGTAAAGGTGATTTCATTCCCATCAAAGGAGATCACAGCCATGTCTTCTTTTTCCGTGTTTTCTTTCGCATAAAAAATCGAGACAATTTCGCCGATATCACCGTTAAAAATATTATTTTCCGGCTGATTCACAAGCTGAAGCACTTTATCACCGGTCCGGTACACCACATCACCAAACGGGATTTCTCTGCCCTTTGGTTTTTTTGGATTCAAAATGTGCTGCAGCATTTTATTGAGCTCATTAATGCCTGCTTTCCCTTTATACATTGGCGCAAGCACTTGAATGTCTTTTGCTGAATAGCCTTTTTGAGCAGCATTGCTGACGACTTTCTCAATCACTTCTTTCATTTGATCAGCTGAGCATTTTATGAAAGATCGATCCTTTGAACGTGCGGTAATATCTTTTGGCAGGACGCCATTTTTCATATCATGTGCAAGTTCAACAATGCTGGAGCCGTCTGCCTGCCGGTAAATATCTGTCAGTGTAACAGCTGGTACGGCTTGTGAGGCAAGTAAATCCCTTAACACTTGGCCTGGTCCGACAGATGGAAGCTGATGTTCATCTCCTACCATGATCACTTGGATATGATCAGGAATCGCTTTAAACAAGTGATTCGCAAGCCAAATATCCAGCATACTTGATTCATCAATGATGACAAGCTTTCCTTCAATCGGCTGTTCCTCATCATGCGAAAAGCCCTCTGATCCGTTCCAGCCGAGCAAACGGTGAATGGTTACAGCTGGAAGCCCTGTTGATTCTGTCATCCGTTTAGCTGCTCGTCCAGTTGGCGCCGCAAGCACAAATGGAAAGGATTCATCTTTTTTGTAATCACTCGGATCAAGAGATACACCGTGAAGATCGCTGTAAAGCTCAACAATCCCTTTAATGACCGTTGTCTTCCCAGTCCCAGGTCCGCCTGTTAAAAGCAGCATCGGGGACATGAGTGCCTTTTGAATCGCTTCCTTTTGTGTCGGCGCATACTGGACGCCCAGCCGTTCCTCGAGCTCGCCAAGTGCGAGCAGGAATTCTGATTCAGGGAATTGATCTGCATATTCCGTTTGGGAGACGATTTTTTGTATTCGTTTGGCGACACTTTGCTCCGCATAAAATAAGGACGGATGATAGCAGCGCTCATCTTCAATGATCATCTCTTTCCCTTCGCCAAGTGCAATGATCTGATTGGCGACATCCATTTCCGTCACTTTGTACTCATTGCCTGTCTGATTGAGCAGCTTGCGGGTTTCAACGATCAAATCTTTCGTTTGTATGTACGTATGACCGTCCTGAAGACTTGCTGTTTCGACTGTATAAAGCAGGGCTGCACGGATTCGCTCTGGGTCATTTCCTGAGATGCCGGTTCTAGCGCCAAGCTCATCCGCCTTAATAAATCCGATCCCTTCGACATCCTTGACGAGCTGATACGGGTTTTCCTCAATCTTTTGCAGCGTTTCACTCTCGTACACTTGGTATATCTTCATGCTGAGCTGAGGACCAAAGCCATATTGATTCAGGCTGATCATGATTTGTTCCAATCCTTGATGTTCCTGGAGCGCTGCAGCCAGCTTATCTGCCTTCTTTTTTGATAAGCGCGGAACATCATACAAAACAGCTGGGTCACGCATAATTTTATGAAGCGTCTGGTTGCCAAGCTGCCCCACAATTTCTTCCGCCGTCTTTTTCCCTATCCCCTCAAATAAATCACTTGAGAGATAATGAATGATTCCTTGCTTCGTTGTCGGTACTTCCTTTTGAAAATGAGTGGCCTGAAACTGTTCACCAAATTTCGGATGGCTTGTGACTTTGCCATAGAAGGTGTAAGTTTCTTCCTCATGAAGTGCTGGGAAGTAGCCTGTGACAGATGCTGTTTTTTCCTCTAAGTTTTCCGATGTTTCAATGACTTTCACCTTTAACACCGAGTATAAATTACTTTCATTATGGAAAATAACGGCTTGAACTGTCCCCTTTAAAAACGGTTCGTCCTCAAGCTTCATTTGATCTGAATGTTCCTGCACAGGTCTTCCCTCCTTCCGTCTATTCTGCCTCTTGAATCAGCTTTTGCGCATGTAGTGCCAGCATATGGTCAGGCTGCACGTCAAGGGCTTTTCCTAGCATCTCAAGTGCTTCGTCTTTTTTCTCTAAGTATGCATACGCAACCCCTAAATTATAAAAGGCATCTGCATGCTGCGGATCACGCGCGACCACCTCGGTAAAGGTTGTCACCGCTTCTTCCAGCAATTGTTCATTGGCTAAGCACATGCCAAATTGGAATCTTGCTTCATTATCTTCTTCATTCAGTTCGATGGCACGCTGAAGATAGGGCATCGCAAGCTTCGGCTGCTCTAATTTGATGAGCGTCTGCCCCAGCATATAAAATAAATCACTATTTTCCATGCCAGCTTGTAGTGCTTGTTCAAAATAGTCTTTTGCTTTCATAAAGTCTTCTTTTAATGTGTATACATTTCCTGCCCCGTAATAGGCTGCAGCTGCGGCGTGATCAAGTTCAATGGCTTTTTGAAAGAAGTTTAACGCGCGTTCAAATTCATTGATGCTTGAAAGCAAATTCGCAAAGTTAATATATGGAACCGGATCTTTTGGGCTTTCTTCAATGGCTTTCGTAAAAGCTTCAGCTGCTTTTTCGATGTTGCCTTGATTTAAGGCTTCTATGCCAATTTCGTTATGATTCATTCGCTCTCTCATCCTTTCATTAAAAAACCTCAACAGCGACGTTGAGGTTTTGAAAACATGTTACACATACGACAGCTTTTGACCGTCCTTAAAAACATCGTCAATTGTTCCGCCGCCAAGGCATTCGTCGCCATCATAAAAGACAACTGCTTGTCCTGGAGTCACAGCACGAACGGGTTCATCAAAGATGACCATCGCTTCTTGCTCACCTGTCATTTTGACCTTCACATGGTGATCTTCTTGACGGTATCTGAATTTGGCTGTGCATGTTAATTCACCATTTTCGCCGACAATATGAGGACGAGTCCAGCTGATATTGACGGCTGAAATGCTTTCAGAATATAAAAGTGGATTGTGGAAACCTTGTTCAACAAACAAGATATTTTGTTTCAAGTCTTTTCCAACGACAAACCAAGGATCACCGCTGCCGCCAATGCCAAGACCTTGGCGTTGACCGATCGTGTAATACATCAGTCCATCATGTTCACCTTTGACTTCTCCGTCCATCGTCTGCATCACGCCAGGCTGCGCAGGCAAATATTGACTGAGGAATGTTTTAAAGTTTCTTTCCCCAATAAAGCAAATACCCGTTGAATCTTTTTTCGTTGCTGTTGCGAGCTCTGCTTCTTTTGCCAATTCACGAACCCTTTTCTTCTCTAAATCTCCGATTGGGAACATGACTTTATCAAGCTGTTCCTGAGTCAGCTGATTTAAGAAATACGTTTGGTCTTTGTTGGCATCAAGACCCCTTAGCATTTTGACTTCATCACCAGTTCTGTCGACGCGCGCATAGTGGCCTGTTGCTAAATAATCTGCACCGAGTGACAATGCATGCTCGAGGAACGCTTTGAACTTAATTTCTTTGTTACACATGACATCTGGGTTTGGCGTTCTGCCCGCTTTATATTCATCAAGGAAATATTGAAACACTTTGTCCCAATATTGCTTCTCGAAATTCACCGCATAATAAGGGATTCCAATTTGGTTACACACGCGGATGACATCCTCATAGTCCTCCGTTGCTGTACATACACCATTTTCATCTGTGTCATCCCAGTTTTTCATAAATATGCCGATTACATCATAGCCTTGCTCCTTTAACATAAGAGCAGCAACTGATGAATCGACTCCTCCGGACATACCGACCACAACTCTTGTGTCTTCTGGTCTTTTTGTCATCTTCATCAACTCCATTTTCAATGAAACAGCATGTGCGTTTCGTTCTTCAGGTGCCTGGCTGTTTCATTTTTCACACACGAACAAAAGAGGAACGTTTATTTGGCTAAGCGTTTGACAACAGCTGCTATTTTGCGTGCCGCCTGTTTCACATGATCCTCTTCATTCCCAAGACCGAAGCTTATTCTGACTGAGGACGTCAGCTTGTCTGCTTCTTCGCCATACATGGCGCTTAACACGTGCGAAGGAAGGACGGATCCAGCCGTACATGCAGATCCACTTGAAACAGCAATTCCTTCCATATCTAAATTCACAAGTAACGATTCGATGGAAACGCCCGGGAAATGAACATTTAATATATGAGGCAATGTCTCTTTCGGGTGCCCATTGATAGAGAAAGTAAGTGATTCCTCTTCGAATACTTGCAGCATGATTTCTTTGAGCTTACCATAATGCATGGCTTTTTCTCTTCTATTTTGCTTCGTTAATTGAACAGCCTCTGCAAGTCCCACGATCCCTGCCACATTTTCAGTGCCAGCACGGCGTTTTCTTTCTTGTTCTCCTCCGAATATTTGCGGAGAAAGTTTCACGCCTTCGTTTACATATAAAAAGCCTGTTCCCATTGGACCATTTAGCTTATGGCCAGAAGCAGATAAGAGATCAATATGAAGGTCTGCTACATCAATTGGCATTGTTCCAAACGCCTGCACGGCGTCTGTATGAAAATGAGCAGTGTGATTGTGTAAAAGCTCGCCAATGTCTTTGATTGGCTGAATCACACCTGTTTCATTGTTGCCGTACATGATGGTCACAAGAATCGTATCATCTCTCAGTGCTTGTTTTAGTTGTTCAAGATGAATCAATCCAGTTTCATCCACATCTAAATATGTCACGTCAAATCCTAGCTTCTCTAGGCGTTCACATGTGTGCAGCACCGCATGATGCTCTGTTTTTGCTGTGATGATATGTTTTCCTTCATGCTGTCTTGCCATGGCCACACCTGTAATCGCCAGGTTGTCCGCCTCTGTCCCTCCGCTTGTGAGGATGATCTCCTGCGGTTTACAGTGTAATTCTCCTGCAATCACTTCTCTTGCTTCATCGAGCCACTTTCTTGCCTCGCGCCCATATGAATGAATACTAGAGGGATTGCCAAATATCTCTGTAAAGTAAGGCATCATCTTGTCCACAATACGCTGATCCATCGGCGTTGTGGCCGCATGATCTAAATAGATTCGTTCCATTTCCGGTACACCTCTGATCTAAATATAGAACATATACGCGTCTTGATTCCCGTCATCTGTATAGCTTGCCAAGTCTTCAAGAGTTGTATTGTCTAGTACGTCTTTTACTGCATCACGAATCCTAATCCAAAGTTCACGCTTTGCTGGTTCTTCGTTTTCGATGACTTCGACAGGACTAATCGGTCCTTCTAATACTCGAATAATATCACCGGCTGTGATCTCGTTTGGTTCATGTGCAAGAACATAGCCGCCATATGCACCGCGAATACTTTTCACAAGACGGGCATTACGAAGTGGTGAGACAAGCTGCTCTAAATAATGCTCAGACAAATTATTGTTTTGAGCGATTGATTTTAATGATGTGGGGCCTTCGCCATGTTTTTTGGCTAATTCGATCATGATCGTCAGACCATATCTGCCTTTAGTTGAAATTTTCAA
This sequence comes from Bacillus sp. LNXM65, assembly GCF_002998575.1. Taxonomy (NCBI): domain Bacteria; kingdom Bacillati; phylum Bacillota; class Bacilli; order Caryophanales; family Bacillaceae; genus Bacillus; species Bacillus sp. LNXM65. The sequence goes on from NZ_PVRB01000008.1 coordinate 33,332, forward strand.
GTTAAACACCTCTGCGTTTTCTATTCTATGTCATCAATTATTTTTCTGATTTCATATACGCTGATATATAGACCAAAAGCAATTATATCATACTTTCAGCCAACTTTCATTTGCCGGTTCTGCGCTTTAGGAGGACGCATCCCTTTTCTATTTGAAGAAATTTCGGTACTCTATACAAACAAGACATTGCTTTAGGAGAGATAATCATGAAACCTTTAGCGTACCGGATGCGCCCAAGTCATATTGAAGACATCATTGGGCAGGAACATCTCGTTGGAGAAGGTCAAATTATTAGACGAATGGTCGAGGCAAAACATTTATCCTCGATGATTTTATACGGACCGCCGGGCATCGGCAAAACATCGATTGCGACCGCGATCGCTGGCAGTACAAGCATTGCGTTTCGGACATTGAATGCAGTCATTCATAACAAAAAGGATATGGAAGCTGTCGCCGCTGAAGCGAAAATGAGCGGCCAAGTCATCCTTATTTTAGACGAGGTTCACAGGCTTGATAAAGGAAAGCAGGATTTCCTTCTTCCTTATTTAGAAAATGGCATGATCATTTTAATTGGCGCAACGACGGCTAACCCCTATCATGCGATCAACCCTGCCATCCGAAGCCGGACACAAATATTTGAGCTGAAACCGCTTGAAACAGAGCAAATCAAGGCTGCGTTAACAAGAGCGTTACAGGATGAACATCGCGGGCTTGGCGGTTATGAGGTGACAGTGAACGATGAAGCGATGAATCATTTTGCCAATGGATGCGGCGGAGACGTACGCTCTGCTTTAAATGCGCTAGAACTAGCTGTCTTATCGACAAAAGCAGATGAGGCTGGGCATATTATGATCACTCTTGCCGCAGCAGAAGAATGTTTACAAAAAAAGAGCTTCTCACATGATAAGAATGGTGATGCTCATTATGATGTCCTCTCGGCTTTTCAAAAATCCATTAGAGGATCTGACGCAGATGCGGCGCTGCATTACCTTGCCAGACTGATTGAAGCAGGAGACCTTGAAAGCATTTCAAGGAGATTACTCGTGATGGCTTACGAAGATATTGGTTTAGCTAGTCCGCAGGCAGGTCCTCGTGTGTTAAGCGCTGTTCAAACAGCAGAAAGAGTCGGCTTCCCGGAAGCACGAATCCCGCTGGCTAACGCAGTCATTGAACTGTGTCTTTCTCCTAAGTCCAACTCAGCATATAAGGCGGTTGATGCGGCACTGGGTGACATTCGATCAGGGAAAATTGGTGAAATCCCTGTTCATTTAAAGGATGCTCACTACAAAGGAGCTACAGCACTCGGCAGAGGTGTCGATTACTTATACCCACACGATTATGAAAACGGCTGGGTGAAGCAGCAATACTTACCTGATCCGCTGAAAAACAAGCAATACTATGAACCGAAGCAAACAGGCAAATTTGAAGGCGCACTGAAACAGGTATATGAGAATTTAAAACGTCAAAAATAAAAAAAGCCCCCTGCATGTTAGCAGGCGGGCTGTTTATTTATCCTTCACACGTGTAATTGGAATATCTTTTAAGAGCTGCATAATGACATGACCACCCATGATCAGCCCTGCAACAGACGGGACGAACGCATTGGATGATGGCGGCATTTGTGCCTTTCGAATCTTCGCTTCATCATTTCCAACTTCTTTTCTGACATCTTCGCGAATCACAATCGGACTTTCATCAGAGAAAATGACTTCAATTCCTTTACGAATCCCTTCTTTGCGCAGACGCGTTCTTACAACTTTTGCAATTGGATCGGTATGTGTTTTTGAAATGTCATCAATTTTGAAACGGGTCGGATCTGTTTTGTTTGCTGCTCCCATACTCGAAATGATGTTCACATTGCGTTTCAGACACTCTTTCATTAAATGAATTTTATAGTGAATCGTATCTGACGCATCGATCACATAATCAAGCGGATATTCAAAAAATTGCTCATATGTTTCCTCTGTATAAAACATCTTTAGTGCAACTACTTCACATTCCGGATTAATATCAGCGATTCTCGCCTGCATTAAGTCAACCTTTGGCTGACCAACTGTTGAAAGCAATGCTGGAAGCTGACGGTTCACATTTGTAATATCAATATCATCTTTATCAACAAGAACAATACGGCCAACGCCTGAACGAGCGAGTGCCTCAACTGCAAATGAGCCAACGCCGCCCACACCAAGCACTGCAACTGTACTGTTTTTTAATATATCTAAGCCTTCCTTGCCTATAGCAAGCTCGTTTCTTGAAAACTGATGTAACAAGTGCCTCACTCCACCTTTATTTAAAATGAATCGAAAGAATCATATCATATTCAAACTTCTTCGTCATCCTTCTGAAAAAGAAAAAAACACAAAAAAGTCCCGACAACGCCGCCAGCTTTTCCTTCGTTTTGAACCCCGCACCATGCAGGTGGGTGCTTTCTTCCTGACTTTATAAGTCCTCTAAAGAGGCATTTATTCAGAAAGGAAAGGCAAGCTCCCGTATAAAAAAATGTTCGGTCAAAACTAGGTAACCACCGTACGTATCAGGACTTTATTTATTGATTGAAGAAAGCATATCATAGGCATGCCGCTTTTTCAAGCGTTTACATGCCCATATCCATGCGTCTATTTTACTGTTTTACCTTTGTTTTAATGGCTAAACTTAGCTCATCAAGCTGCGCTTCGCTTACAGTGCCAGGAGCATCTGTTAGCACACAGCTCGCACTTGCCGTTTTCGGGAACGCAATGGTATCTCTTAAGTTAGAGCGGCCGGCAAGCAGCATCACTAAGCGGTCAAGACCAAGCGCGATTCCGCCATGCGGAGGAACTCCATGCTCAAAAGCATCTAGAAGGAAGCCGAATTGTTCATATGCCTCTTCTTTTGAAAACCCAAGTAAGCTAAACATTTTTTCTTGAATATCCTTTTCGAAAATACGAATCGAACCTCCGCCAAGCTCATAGCCATTCAGCACAAGATCGTAAGCCTGTGCCTTCATGTCTTCCGGGCTTGTCTCAATTAATTCAAGATCGTCGCGTACTGGCATTGTGAAAGGATGATGGGCAGCATAGAAGCGGCCTTCTTCTTCATCTTTTTCAAGCAGCGGCCAATCAACAACCCATAAGAAGTTGAATAGAGACTCATCAATGAGTTCAAGCTCTTTGCCGAGTTTTAGGCGAAGGGCACCAAGTGCATCATGGACAACAGACGTCTTATCTGCAACAAAAAGTAACAGGTCACCTTCTTCGACTTGCAGCTGCTCCTTTAATTCTGCCTGCTTTGCTTCATCAAAGAATTTAGCAATCGGTCCTTTTAATTCTGTCCCTTCTGCTTTTAGCCAAGCTAGACCTTTTGCACCGTAGTTCGCTGCAAATGCACCAAGGGCATCAATGTCTTTTCTTGAGTAGTTGGCTGCAGCACCTTTGACATTGATGGCTTTCACAGCTCCACCATTTTTCACAGCTCCGCTAAAGACTTTGAAATCGGAATCTTTTACCGTATCTGAAATGTTGACAAGCTTCATCTCAAAACGTGTATCTGGCTTATCAGATCCATAAGAATTCATTGCTTCATCGTATGTCATACGAGGTAATGGCAATGTCAGGTCTACGCCTTTGACATCTTTCATCACCTTTGCCATCATCTCTTCGGCAAGCGTCATAATGTCCTCTTGACTCATAAAGGACATTTCAATATCGACTTGTGTGAATTCCGGCTGACGGTCAGCACGCAAGTCTTCATCTCTAAAGCAGCGGGCAATTTGATAGTAACGATCCATCCCTGAGACCATCAGCAATTGTTTAAATAGTTGCGGAGACTGAGGCAAGGCATAGAACTCTCCTTCGTGTACACGGCTTGGAACAAGATAGTCACGTGCACCCTCTGGCGTACTCTTCGTTAAAATCGGTGTTTCAATATCTAGAAAGCCGTTGTCATCTAAGAAATGGCGGAATGCTTTTGTGACTTCATGTCGCATTTTCATCGTTTCAAACATAGCAGGACGGCGAAGGTCTAAGTAACGGTATTTTAAGCGCACATCTTCTGATACCTCGTCCGCTTGATCTGAAATCACAAAAGGAGGGGTCTTCGCTTCATTTAACACGCTGACCGTTTCGACTTGAATTTCAATTTTCCCTGTTTTTAAATTTGGGTTGATTGTTGCTTCTTCTCTTGCGACAACCGTTCCTTTAATATCAAGGACATATTCATTACGAATCGACTCTGCTGTCTCAAGCGCCTCTTTTGATAGGTCTGGATTGAAGACAGCTTGTACAATCCCTGTACGGTCGCGCAGATCAATAAAGATTAATCCGCCAAGGTCACGTCTTTTTTGAACCCATCCTTTTAATACAACGGTTTGACCGATTTGGTCTTCTGTTACTTCTCCACAATAAAAAGTTCTACCAAACACAAACATTCCACTCCTTCTTTACGCCTTCTTGTGGGCCTTCATCATTTGAATCAGCTCATCAAGCTTCACTTCAATTTGTTCACCCGTTGTCGTATCTTTTACATTCACAATGCGCTGCGCCAGCTCATCTTCACCAAGGACTGCAATAAACTTGGCTTTTAATCGATCAGCCGCTTTAAATTGCCCTTTTAATTTCTTCCCTGTATAGTCCATTTCACTTGAAATGCCTTCTTTTCTCAGACGATTTAATAATGAAACAGAGTAATCCTTCGCTTCATCACCGAGTGCAGCAATGTATAGATCAATGCCATCTTGCAGAGGAAGATCAATCCCTTCAGCATCGATTGCTGATAGGAAACGCTCAATACTCATAGCAAAACCGATTCCTGGTGATTCAGGACCGCCAATTCCTTCAACAAGTCCATCATAACGGCCGCCGCCGGCTAATGTGGTAATCGCGCCAAAGCCTTCTGCATTACTCATGATCTCAAATGCCGTGTGATTGTAGTAATCGAGACCGCGCACTAAGTTCGGATCGACGACATATTCAATGCCTATATCTGTTAAGTATTGTTTGACCTTTTCAAAATAAGTCCGTGATTCTTCATTTAAGTAATCTTGAATGGATGGAGCCGTTGCCATCAATTCGTGGTCACGATCCTTTTTACAATCAAGAATTCGCAGCGGATTTTGATGTAAACGGGTTTGACAGTCATGACAGAATTCATCAATTCTTGGCTCAAAGTGCTCGACAAGTGCTTTGCGGTAGTCTGCACGGCTCTCTTTGTCACCAAGGCTGTTAATGACGAGCTTTAAGTTAGAAAGGCCTGCTTTCTCATAAACACTCATCGCAAGTGAAATGACTTCTGCATCAATGGCAGGATCCTTTGAACCGATCGCTTCAATCCCAAATTGATAAAATTGACGATATCTCCCTGTTTGCGGACGTTCATAGCGGAACATCGGTCCAATGTAATACAGCTTTGTTGGCTGCGCGGGCTGTGCAAATAATTTATTTTCAACATAAGAACGTACAGTTGAAGCCGTTCCCTCTGGACGAAGGGTGATGCTGCGTCCCTTTTTATCTTCAAATGTATACATCTCTTTTTGAACGATATCGGTTGATTCGCCTACTCCCCGTGCAAACAGCTCAGTATGCTCAAAAATCGGTGTACGGATTTCTTTGTATTGAAAGGCTGCACATGTATCTCTTGCAATTTGTTCAACATACTGCCAGCGTTCTGACTCTCCAGGTAAAATATCCTGTGTGCCTCTTGGAATATTAAAACTCATTTTTCGTCCTCCTACGACCATCATTCATTTTTTATGTGGACATATAAAAAACCCCCGCCTCTACTATGTGTATAGTAGGGACGAGAGTTAAACCCGTGGTGCCACCCTAGTTGGAACATGATCCAGCCATGTTCCCGCTCAAATCCTTAACGCAGATTCACGTTCTCCGCCTATTGACTCATTTTTAGAGCGTTCAGCAGGAAACCTACAGAGTGTTCTTTCGTGATAAATGCCATGCGGATTCGCTTTCAGCCTAAGGCGATTCCTCTCTGCTCACGCAATTTACCCTACTATTCTCTATCATCAGTTCCACATTTTAAATTTTCAAGTGTGTTGATTTATATTATAATAAGGTCGGTGCTGCCACTCTGTCAACCCTTGCCGTGCCTCTTTTTCTTTTCCAGCTCTTCTTTTGACGTACATCCGTATTCAGATGCGGTTTCTTCAAGGAAGCCTGGTTGATCCATTTCGTCGTGCTGCCAGCGATCGATATCACGGTGTCCATTATATTGCACTCGTCCTAATTTTCTGCTTAATCTCATGTTTGTACATCCTTTTATCACGTTTTTATTTAGTATAAACAGATTGATTCATTTTTATTAGGGAAACTGCAAGGAATTAGTCCATTACATAACGAATTTACATTCATCGGTTTTACAAGGGAGGGGAAAACACCGTTTTGAATCTAAAAAAACACAATCAAATGTTGATGCTTCTTACCTGTTTTGTTCTCATCGCAAGTACTTTGCCTATGACACATGCTACAGCACAAACAGATCAAGCTGTGGTTGCAACAGATGAAATCAATGTGAGAACGGGCCCTGGTTTAAGCTATGGAATCGCAGCTGTTGTGAAGCGCGGAGAAAGCTATCCCATTCTCATTAAACAAGGAGAATGGGTGCAGATCCAATTGTCAAACGGTCAAAAAGGCTGGGTCGTCTCATGGCTGATTACCACATCATCTGGCAGCCAAAAATCTGCTAAGCCAAAGGCGCAAAATCAGAGCGCATCAGGCAGCAGTTCCATTACATCGACAGCCTCGGATCTTCGCATACGGACAGGCCCTGGGACTTCCTATCAAGTCATCGGAACTTTCCCGCAAGGCGCTTCCGCTAAAAAGCTGAAAACAAGCGGCGAATGGACAAAAATTTCGTATAAACAAGCAGTAGGCTGGGTTCACTCTGATTATGTTTCAGGCGGCAAAAAAGCTTCTCAATCAAGCTCTGGCGAGTCCTCTCGCTCTAAACAGACAGGCACAGTTGGCGTATCGAGCTTGAATGTAAGGCAATCGGCGGCACCGAATGCACAAGTCGTCGCTTCACTTGCCCGCAACGCACAGATCACCATTTTGCGCGAGCAGAACGGCTGGTATGAAATTGAGGCAAAAGGCGTAAAAGGATGGGCTGCAAGCTATTACATCGTCACAAGCAATGGAGCGAGTTCGGCGGGTGAACAGAATTCATCTTCTTCGTCTTCCCAAAAGAAAGCGTACATTGTCTACGATGGCACCAACATCCGAAAAAGCGCTTCTACCTCTGCTGGAATTGCAGAAAGAGCCACAAAAGGCGCTGCCTATCAAATTGTTCGCACGCAAGGTGACTGGTACGAGGTGACACTATCAAACGGCGGAACTGGTTATGTGGCAAGCTGGGTCGTTCAAACGAATAAAAATAGCAGCGAAGCACCAAGACCACAGCAGGATTCATCGTCTGGAACTGGGTCTTTAAAAGGAAAAACGATTGTTCTTGATCCTGGTCATGGCGGAAAAGACAGCGGCACGATTGGCGCAGATGGTGCATTTGAAAAGAACATTACCATCAAAACCGCCAATTTACTTGCAGGCAAATTAAGGGCTTCTGGTGCAAATGTCTATTTAACAAGAAGTGATGATACTTTTATCAGCCTTCAATCGAGGGTCGCGACATCTCATTACAGAAATGCAGATGCATTTATTAGTCTTCATTATGATAGTTTTATGGACCCAAGTGTCAGAGGAAGTACAGCGTATTATTATCAAGCAGCAAAAGACCAGCAATTAGCGACAAATGTCCATACAGAAGTCGCTAAACGCTCTCAAATCCCTGATAAGGGTGTCAAATTCGGAGATTATTTTGTTTTAAGAGAGAACAAACGCCCTTCTCTTTTATATGAACTCGGCTATTTAAGCAATCCTCAGGAGGAAGCGATCATTTATAGCGCCTCTTACCAAGAACGAGTCACAGAAGGAATGACGGAAGGATTAAAACAATATTTCCGTTAAAAAGAAAGAGGCCTCTGCGCCTCTTTTTTGTTTGATCGCAAAAGAAAAAGACTCTAAACAAACTCCTGCATGAGTTTATCTACAGTCTAAAGCGAATCTATTCTTTGCTATCCATCCAGATGGTGACGGGCCCTGAATTGGTCAATGACACATCCATCATCGCGCCAAAGCGACCAGTTTCTACATGAATGCCTTTTTCTCTAAGGGCTTTATTGAAACATTCGTAAAGGGAGTTCGCGGCATCTGGCTTGGCTGCTTTCATAAAATTCGGCCTTCTGCCCTTTCTCGTATCACCATAAAGGGTAAATTGAGACACAGACAGGACGCTTCCTTTTACATCCAATAACGAATGATTCATTTTCCCGTTTTCATCTTCAAAAATACGTAAATATGCAAGCTTTTCTGCTAAATAAAGCACATCTTCTTCTGTATCTTCATGTGTGACACCAACGAGCACCATATATCCTTCATTGATGGCACCTGTGATCTCTTCTTCTACCTTCACAGATGCACTTGTCACACGCTGCACAACAAGCCTCATAGACGATATACTTCCTTTCTAATTCATGAATCGGCGAACAGAGTAAATGTCTTTGATTTGTTTAATGCGTTCTACCACTTTGTGCAAATGGTTAATGTTTTGGATAAAGATCGCCATATGGATCGTCGCCACTTTGTTACGGTCAGACTTCCCAGAAACCGAAGAGATGTTCGTTTTGGTTTCATTGACTGCTTGAAGCACCTCATTGAGTAAGCCGCGTCTATCATATCCTAATATTTCAATTTCCACATTGTATTCTTTACGGTTTCGAGCAGGCTGTTCATGCTCCCACTCTACCGGGATTAACCGTTCCTGCGCTTCTCCTGTCTTCACGTTCGGACAGTCATCACGGTGAACAGACACGCCTCTGCCTTTCGTAATAAACCCAACAATGCTATCACCTGGAACAGGATTACAGCACTTAGATAAGCGGACAAGCAGGTTATCTATCCCTTTAACTCTTACGCCCGCTTCTCGTTTTTTCCCATGATACGTCTTTGACTCTACTGTCACTTCTTGAACAGTTTTCTCCTGTTCTTCTTGATCTCTTTGTTTTCTTTCTTTTTCTGTTAAACGGTTTGCGACTTGAAGTGCAGTAATTCCGTTATAACCAACCGCTGCATACATGTCCTCTTCATTTGAAAAATTAAATTTGTCAGCCACTTTTTGCAGGTTTTCAGCTGTCAGTATGTCTTTGACATCAAACTCAAGGTTTTTGATTTCTTTCTCCACGAGTTCTCGGCCTTTTTCGACATTTTCTTCACGGCGCTGTTTTTTGAAAAACTGTCTGATCTTGTGCTTCGCTTGGGAGGTTTGGGCAAGTTTGACCCAATCCTGACTTGGCCCATAGCTGTGCTTTGATGTCAGAATTTCAATAATGTCACCTGTTTTCAATTTATGATCGAGCGTGACCATCTTTCCGTTGACCTTAGCACCGATCGTTTTATTCCCAATTTCCGAGTGAATCCGGTAAGAGAAGTCAATCGGAACTGAACCCGACGGCAGTTCAATGACGTCTCCTTTTGGTGTAAACACAAACACCATATCGGAGAAGAGATCGATCTTTAACGATTCCATAAATTCTTCTGCATCTGTCGATTCATTTTGGAATTCAAGGATTTCTCTAAACCAAGAGAGCTTCTTCTGGAAGACAGCTTCCTCCGTTGATTCTGCTGACTCTTTTCCTTCTTTGTATGCCCAGTGAGCAGCAATTCCGTACTCTGCAATTTCATGCATTTCCACTGTACGGATCTGAACTTCAAGCGGGTCACCTTTTGGCCCAATCACTGTTGTATGAAGGGATTGGTACATGTTCGGCTTTGGCATCGCAATATAATCCTTAAACCTGCCTGGCATCGGCTTCCAGCATGTATGGATAATCCCGAGCACGGCATAGCAGTCTTTAATGCTGTCAACCAAAATACGAACGGCCAGCAGATCATAAATTTCATTAAACTGCTTATTTTGCAGGACCATTTTGCGATAAATACTATAAATATGCTTTGGTCTGCCGGAAAATTCAGCCTTGATGTTCACCTCAGACACACGGTCTTTCACTTCATTAACAACCTCGTCCAAGTATTCCTCACGTTCCGCTCGTTTGCGCTTCATGAGATTCACGATCCGGTAATATTGCTGAGGATTTAAGTAACGGAGCGCTGTATCTTCAAGCTCCCACTTAATCTTGGAAATCCCTAATCTGTGCGCAAGCGGTGCAAAGATTTCAAGGGTTTCATTTGAAATTCTTCGCTGCTTCTCCTGAGGAAGGTGTTTGAGCGTTCTCATATTGTGCAGACGGTCTGCCAGTTTAATCAAGATGACGCGTATATCCTGCGCCATTGCCACAAACATTTTTCGATGGTTTTCGGCCTGCTGTTCTTCTTGTGATTTATATTTAATCTTCCCGAGCTTTGTTACACCATCAACAAGCATCGCAACTTCTTCGTTAAAATGCTCTTTTAAATCCTGTAATGTCACATCTGTATCCTCGACAACATCGTGCAGGAAACCGCCTGCAATGGTCGATGGGTCCATTTCAAGGTCAACAAGAATCCCCGCCACTTGAATTGGATGGATAATATAGGGCTCACCAGATTTCCGGTATTGCTCCTTGTGTGCATTTTCAGCATATTCATATGCTCGCTCTATAAATTGAATATGTTCAGCGGACAGGTATTCTCTTGCCTTGTCAATGACCTGCTGCGCCGTTAAAACTTGTTCGTTCGCCATGGAATCACCTTTTTAAATGAAAACTGTATTGTAGTTTATTATCAAGAAAAATTCGATAGATGTAAAGAGAAGAAGTCCGCTAAAAGATTTTTGATAGGAAAAAAGCACCCTTCTTACCGAGTGCTTTTTGCGTAAAACTCCATTAGTATTGCATTAACGTCAAGATGTCGTAACCGTCAAGCTTCTTTCTGCCGTCCAGATACGTCAGCTCAATCAAGAATGCAATCCCTGCCACAACGCCGCCTAATTCCTCTACAAGCTTGATGGACGCTTCAATTGTTCCACCAGTCGCAAGTAAGTCATCTGTAATCAATACACGCTGACCAGGACGAATCGCATCTTTATGAATCGTTAATACATCTTTACCATATTCTAAGCCGTAATCGACTTTAACGACTTCACGAGGAAGCTTTCCTTCTTTACGAACCGGTGCAAAACCTACACCAAGTGCGTATGCTACAGGGCAGCCAATAATGAATCCACGCGCTTCAGGTCCAACAATGAGATCAATGTCTCTTTCCTTCGCGTATTCAACGATTTGATCCGTTGCATAACGGTACACTTCGCCTTTATCCATTAACGTTGTAATATCTTTAAATTGTACACCTTCCTTTGGGTAGTCAGGTACAACTGTCACATATTGTTTTAAATCCATCTTTTCCTTTTCCTCCTCGTACGTCAAAGCACAGGTGAGACTTCGCTCATCATGCTATTCAGCCATTCCTTCAGCTCTTTGGCTGAGGAATATGTTAGTGTTTGATCGAGTTCCATCAATCGTTGTTTTGCTGTATAGGATGCCGATGCCGTTAAATCTTTTTTAGGGGCATCACGTACTATTGACAGCACACCATTCTCTATTTTAACAAAACCGAGTTCAAAAAACACCTTTGTCATAAAAATCATTGTATCTTTTGTCCAGCCTCTATGTTTCGCAAGCTCCATTCCTTGCTCTTTGAGGGGAAAACTTCCTCGTTTTAACAAGAACCCATAAAACCATTTGAATTGATCACGGCTAGGGAAAGAGGACATAAAATGATCTTCTTTTCTTTGAAAAACCGTATAAACTCTAGCTGGCTTTTGGTTTTCTAAAAGTTGCCTTAGCAAATGCTCATCTGCAGGAACATCCGCAAAGACGATATACTTGCCCTCTACATCGAACGTTGGAACATTTTCTGCATGGACATGATAAATTGGGATATTGACTTCCTGTTTTGTTTCTTCGTCAAAACAGACCACCACATATTTTTCTGGATCAAGCGTGGAGATTGTCTTTTCCCAATCCTTTTTGCCGCGCAAATCAAACAGCTGCCATTCATCTACTCGGGCATCTTTTAGCATGAGCTGAGGTTTCTTCCGATTATTCCATTCATTGATGGACATTTCACCAATGACGGAAATGCGGCTACCTGTGACAATTTCTTCTTTTAATTGACCTTGATGAAAACCGACACAGTCAAGCAGCTTGTCTTCGTCTTTCAGAGACATTTTAATATGATTCTGATTTGCCCCAATCGTTCGGATCTCTTCAAGCCTCGCATCTTCAATCATGATGAACGGCTTTGGATTCTGCATGCCAAATGGTGACAGCATCCCCACTTCTTCAATCGCTTCAACCGTCAATGCGTCTACCTTGCATACGGCATCGACCCGCTGAATCGGAATAAAATCTTCTTCTGTCAACGTTTCATTCGCATATTGATTTAATCTTTCCCTTAGTAAAGGAACATCATCCGCTCGAAGTGTCATACCCGCAGCCATCGGGTGCCCGCCGAAATGCGGCAGAATGTCGCGGCATTTGCTTAAATGGAAAAATAGATCGAAGCCAGGAATACTCCGCGCTGATCCTTTTGCCATTTGCGTCTCTTCATCTATTCCAAGCACAATCGCCGGACGTGAAAATCTATCCGTCAATTTAGAGGCAACAATTCCGACAACACCCGGATTCCAGCCAGCTTTCGCTACAACGATCGCAGACTGGTCATCACCTGTCTCTTCCACCATTTGAATGGCTTCTTCTGTGATCGTACTCACAATTTTTTGACGTTCTTTATTGAGTTCTTGTACAAAACGAGCGAGCTCTTCTGCTTCATCCTTATCCTCTGTCATGAGAAGATGAACAGCTGGATCTGCCTGCTCAATTCGCCCTACAGCATTCAGCCTTGGCGCAATTTGAAAGCCGACCGTTTCTTCATTTGCTTCTTCAAGAGTAGCTCCCGCTTCTTTCAATAACGCTTTCAGCCCCGGTCTATTCGACTGCCTAAGCTGCACAAGCCCTTTTTTGGCGAGCCATCTATTCTCATCATGAAGCGGCACAAGATCCGCTATTGTCCCAATTGCCGCAAGATCTAACAGCTGAGCTGGCAGCTTTCCAAGGAGTGCATGCGCCACTTTAAACGCTACGCCTACACCGGCAAGTTCTTTAAAGGGATACTCACAGCCCGGCTGCTTAGGATGGACAATCGCAAGTGCCTCAGGCAGCTCCTCACTTGGTTCATGGTGATCTGTAATGATCAGGTCTAACCCTATTTCTTTTGCAATACGTGCTTCATTTACAGCTGCAATGCCTGTATCGACCGTGATGACAAGCGATGCGCCTTGCTCTTTGATATATCGGAAAGCCTGTTCATTAGGCCCGTAGCCTTCTTTAAATCGATCTGGAATATAAAAGTCTACTTTCGCAGACCGCTCTTTTAATGTATGTAAAAGCACAGACGTACTTGTCACACCATCCGCATCATAGTCTCCGAAGATCACAATCGATTCCTGCTCTTCGATCGCTTTGTTGATGCGCTCTACTGCTTCTTTCATTCCTTTTAATAGAAATGGATCATGAAATTCGGCTTTTTGATCAAATAAAAAAGACCTCGCTTCTTCTACTTCTTCGAGTCCTCTTTTTACAAGAAGCGATGCAGTCAGCGCTGAAATATTCAGATTTTCAGAGAGTGATTTCACTTTTTCTTCGCTTGGATGTTCATATTCCCAGCGCATTTTGGATAATAACATAAATTCACCCCTCAACCACACTATTATACTAGAGTGGCCTGAGGGGTTTCAATTTTTATTTTATGAAATTGTGCTGGAAGATTATTTTTCCTTCCGGTCAAATGATGCTGGCTGTTCTTTTAAAGGCGTCACATTCGGTTTCTTTTGAACGTCTTTGTCGATCTTTTTATTCGAAGCAGCAGGTGCAGGTGCGGCTGCACGCTCAGCTTTTAAAGCCCTTAGTTCACGTTTTAGTTTCACAATTTGGAAAATCCCTGCAAAAGCCACAATGAGTCCGCCCATGAGCACAGAACCAATAATGACAAGAATCAGCGGCCATTCAGCCGTTCCAAATAAGTAGTCAACTTGCACTGGCCGCACATTGATCACGGCAAATACTGAAACAATTAATACGAAAATAAATGCGAATATGATGGTCCATTGTTGTTTGTTCATCTACATATCCCCCAAGCTTTTTCTTTTATTCTTCCCTTTTCCTTGTCCTTTTTAAACACAGAAAGAAAAGAGCGGAAGAAAATCTATCAGCATGGGCATGATTAGCTGCTGAGTTTTTCTTTAATGAGGTTCTTTATTTCTTGTCTTTCTCCAGAAATAACAAGGGTATCCCCTTCTTCAATGACCGTATCAGGTCCTGGATTTAAAATCTTCTCATGTGATTTTCTCACGATAGCGATGACTGTTACTTGATAGTTTTGGCGGACATTGAGGTCTCCGATTGTCTGCTGAACAGCTGGTGCATTCTTTTCAATCTTAAACCATTCAATCATCAGTTCATCAATGGCTACCTCTACAGTTTCAAGCGCTTTCGGCTTATATACCATGCCGCCTAAAATAGCTGCAATTTGTCTTGCTTCTTCATCGTTTAGCAAAATACCAGAAATAGATTCTTCATGGTCGTCCTCTTGAAAATGATACATTTCTCTTCTGCCGTCATCGTGTGTAATGATGGCAAGCTTCTCATTATTTCTTGTGATCATTTCGGCTTTGTGACCGATACCTGGCAGTTCAGTTTCCCGAACCTTCATAACAGCCCCTCCAATGAATAAAGCCAAATGCCTCAAACGGACACTTGCTTTCTATACTGATCTAAACGTATGTCATTATAGCAAAAGACCATTTCAAGATCAATGAAACCCGAAATGTTTTTTTCGAATCGACTGCTGATCCGGAGAAACTACAGAAAAAGACTGCCAATTAGGCAGTCTCGCTACATTAAATATCTTGCTCAGTATCAATCTTCGCCGGTTTTTTCATCTCACGGCCTTTCCACATGAGCCAAATTTGCGCTGCGATATATAGAGATGAGTACACCCCTGTTAACAGACCGACAAGTAAGGCGATGGAGAAGTTTGTAATAGATGCTGATCCAAAGATAAGCAGTGCGATCACAACGACAAGTACGGTTAATACCGTGTTGACAGATCGCGTAAAGGTTTGCTGTAAACTCAAGTTCACAATGTACGAAAGATCTTCAATGGTTTTTGGTTTGCGTTTCTTCATTTGTTCACGAACCCTGTCAAAGGTGACGATCGTGTCGTTGATCGAATATCCGATGACTGTGAGAATCGCCGCAATGAAGGTGACGTCCACCTCTAAACGCGTAATACTAAAGAAGGCCACGATAAAGAACGCATCATATAGTAGTGAGATAATCGCTGCAATTGCCATTTTATATTCAAAACGAATGGATACATATAAAATGATCCCGATTGAAGCAATGATGACAGCATATAATGCATTTCGGGCAAGTTCTTTTCCAACAGTCGGAGACACTGTACTTACGTTCGGCTCCGTTCCGTATTTATCTTTGAAGTAATCTTTCACTTCAGCAATCTTTTCTTTGTTCGGCACACCGACAAATCTCGCTGCTGCCTGATTTTCTTTTTGACCCGATAACACGACACTGTCTGTCTCAAGGTCCAGTTTTTTAAAGTCTTGCTCGATTTGTTCAGTTGACAGCTTGTGATCACTTTGGATATCAATTCTAGTTCCACTTGTAAAGTCAATTCCGGCATTCAGCTTGAAGATGGAAAGAACGATGATTCCCGCAATGGTGATAGTAGCTGAGAAAATCATAAATCCTTTACGTTTGCTGACGAAATCCCACTTATCAAATGGCGTTTTCGGCTCGGTATTTTCTGTTGTTTCGTGAATGTTCATAATGTTTTTTTGACGAACACCAAACCAGCTTTTTCTCCGGTCAAGATAGCGGCTTTCAACAAGAAGACCAAGAAGGAATCTTGATAGGAAGACAGCTGTGATAAAGCTTGTTAAAATCGAGAGGATGAGCATCGTTGCAAATCCTTTTACAGAGCTTGTCCCGAAGAAGAACAGCACGCCGCCGGCAATGATACTTGTTAAGTTTGCATCAAAGATGGTCGCAAATGATCGGCGGTTCCCTGATCTAAAAGCAGAACGGACAGATTTGCCGAGCTTGAGTTCTTCTTTGATCCGCTCATAAGTAATAATGTTGGCATCAACAGCCATCCCTACCCCTAGAATCAGTGCCGCAATTCCAGGCAGAGTCATGACTGCACCCATCCAGTCAAACACTTGAAGCGTAATGTAAATATAAGCTGAAAGTGTGATGACAGCAATAAGACCAGGTAATCGGTAATAAAGCAGCATGAATAAGAAGATAAATGCGATTCCTACAATTCCTGCGAACACCGTTTCGTTCAGTGCTTGTTCACCAAACTGTGCACTCACAGATGTTGAATATTTTTCTGTTAATTTCACTGGCAATGCCCCAGCATTTAAAATACTTGCAAGGTCCTTTGCCTCTTGGACAGTAAATTTCCCTTCAATTTGCACGTCACTGCTGTTAATTTCTTGGTTCACATTCGGCGCAGAGACATACTTGTGGTTTGATTTTGAGACTTCTTTTTTGAAGGAATCTCCTTTGTGGTAATCAAGCCAAATGACAAGCTGGTTATTCGGCGCCATCGCCGCTACTTTTCTTGTGACGTCACCAAATTTTTTCGCATCCTTTAGTTTAACCGTCACAATTGGCTCATTCGTTTGACTGAATGTTTGTTTTGCACTGTTTTCGACCAAGTCAGCCCCGTTTAGGAGTTCTTTATCATTCGTATCTCTGAAGGATAGCTGTGCTTCAGTGGAAAGAATCTCCCTAGCTCTGTTTTGATCTTTTACTCCCGCAAGTTGCACGCGGATACGATTGTTGCCTTCAATCGAGATGTTCGGTTCACTTACACCTAGCACATTGGCTCTTCGGTTTAAAGCCTCCACTGTACTGACGAGGACACTATTTGTAATCTTGTCCTCTTTTTTCACTGGATGTACATCATACAGGACTTCAAATCCACCCTGCAAATCCAGCCCTAGCGTCATATCTTTCGCAACAGGCTTTGTTAGTAAGCCTACGCCAGTTCCGATTAACAGAACCACTAAGAAAAACGCAAGAATGCGCCCTTTTTTCATTATGTATTTCCTCCTTAAACACCTGAATCCATTAAGATGGCTTATTTCAACAGTTCATCTAGCATATTCTTGCCATCTTCACTGTCCAAAAAAGCAGACGTTTTAAACGACTGAACGGTTGCATAGTTCATAAATTCGCCAATTTTCACAGATAAAATATCTGCAACCATTTCATGAATCGGATACTCTTGTTTTTTCTTCCACTTCTTATTCTCTAAGTATGACCATAATTCCTCTAAATCTACATCTTTATAGCCCAAAACGATGAATTCTTCAAGCTTACTGAACAGAAAAGGCTTTAAATGGTCTTTGTAAATTGCAGCCGGATGTTGTGTCAATGGGATGCTCCCCCTTTTCAGTTTTTATCGAGAGACTTGTCATGCTTGGACGATATACACGCATATCTTATTGTATATGATTCTATGTCGTTTGAGAAGGCAGGTGATCTTTGATTTGACGAAGCAAACGTTTTTAAAGGGCACGATTATTTTAATTTTAGCAGGTTTTATCACGAGAATATTGGGTTTTGTCAATCGGATTGTGATTGCAAGGTTCATTGGCGAAGAAGGAGTCGGGCTTTATATGATGGCTGCCCCTACCTTTTTTCTCGCTGTGACGCTGACACAATTTGGACTGCCTGTCGCTATTAGCAAGCTTGTCGCAGAAGCAGAAGCCCGGGGTGACAAACAGAAAACTAAACGTATTCTAGTCATGTCCCTTGCGATAACAGGAACACTCAGCCTGATATTCACGCCGCTCTTTTTATGGTTTGCACCCATTATGGCAGAAAATATGCTGACAGATCCTAGAACGGTCTATCCACTTCTTGCTATTACGCCCGTTGTTCCAGTCATCGCCATTTCCAGTGTGTTGAGAGGATATTTTCAAGGCAGACAGCAAATGAGCCCGCTTGCCATATCTCAAGTACTGGAACAGGTCGCAAGAATTTCTCTAGTGGCAGTATGTACAACAGCTTTCCTTCCTTATGGGATTGAATACGCGGCAGCTGGTGCGATGATTTCATCTGTCATTGGAGAGATGATTTCACTTGCATATTTACTGATTGCCTTTCGTTATAAAAAGACCATTCGTATTCGAAAACGATTTTTTAAGGCGATTCATGACGGTAAGGATACGTTTAAGCAGCTGATGAGTATTGCCCTGCCAACAACAGGCAGCCGTTTCATCGGGAATATTTCGTGGTTTTTAGAGCCGATAGTTGTCGCGCAAAGTCTTGCTATTGCTGGATATGCGGCTGTAGAAGCGACACGGCAGTATGGGGAGTTGACTGGTCTTGCGCTGACCCTTTTGACACTGCCTAGCTTTATTACGTACTCTCTATCCACTGCATTGGTCCCGGCGATCAGTGAAGGAATGGAGCAGAACAAACGCAAAACGGTCGAATACCGGCTGAAGCAGGCGATGCGTCTTTGTCTACTCAGCGGAGGCATTTCCTGTATTATTCTTTTCGTTTATGCAGAAGATTTAACGCTCTTTATGTATGGTTCATCGCATGCGGCTATCTATGTAAAATTCATGGCCCCATTTTTTCTATTATATTATTTTCAAGGGCCGCTTCAAGCTGTCCTGCAAGCACTCAATTTAGCTGGTGCGGCGATGACGAATAGTCTGATAGGTGCTGTTGTGAAAACAGGGATGATTTTTGTCCTTGCTTCACAGCCGGGCTTTGGCATTATGGGGGCAGCACTCGCGATATTAATCGGCATCGTCCTTGTCACGCTGCTTCATGCGGCAACTGTCGGTAAAGTACTGCCTATTCATTTACCAATGAAGGAATATGGGATATGCGTTCTTGTGATCATCGGCACCGGGGCTGTCAGCCTTTGGCTGAAGTCTCAAGTAAACGGGCTCTTTTCTGCCCCTATTGAGCTTGTGATGCTGATCTTTGTTACGTGTATGCTATATGTCATTCTATTAATCTGTCTAGGGCTAGTGAAGCGTGAAGAGCTTCGCCGCATCCCATTCATTGGGAAACTGCTTTAGCTCATCTCTTCTTGATCACTTCATCTTTCAAATCAATATAAAATGTCTTTTGATTAAAGCTGCAGTAGGAAATCTGATCAATTTCATGATAGCCCCTTTTGGCAAGCTCATCTTTCAGCCACTGTTCATTTTGATTAATTTGCTTCAGATGATCGTGCTGTACAACACCATCTGCAATAAGTGGCAGCTCAAGCGCTCCGTGTGTGTGCTTGTTTTCTTTTTCAACGACCGCAAGCTTTCCGGATGGCTCTAAAATGGCGTAAGAGACGTCCTGAATGCTATCGATGTTGTTTTCTCTTAATTGTATAAGCAGGTCATCAAAATTGTATCGCTGTTTTCTCATCGCACCCTCGTCGATTTTCCCATTGATGATGAGCAGGGTCGGTTTGCCGTCTAGAAAGCGCCGGACACCTTGGAATTTCAATGAGAGGTAGGCGAGTGTGATTTGAATGAAGGTTAACAGCAGGATCGGCCATACCGTATGTAACATGTGATCTTCGACTTCTTCTATGGCGAGAACTGCAATTTCTGCGATCATCATAAAAATGACAAGATCTAAAATACTCAATTCGCCAATTTCTCTCTTGCCCATTAACCGAAAAATAAACCAAACAAGAAAATATAAAATGATTGTTCTCATGGAGATAATCAAGATGTCCTGCATGTGATGTAAACCCTCCTTCTCCACCATAGCTTGTGTCAAAACACTTTATTTATGTAGAAAAGAAAGCCTCTGTTTTTATCGTGAGAAACATGTCTATTTTTTCTTCACGGTGAATACATTTTAGTAAAAGACAAGCTTCGGTCAATTGGAGAGGAGACGAATCACATGCAGGAAACGAAACAAATCGGAAAAGGGATTTTATCCGGCTTAATGGCCATTTTTATCGTGATGATTGTCACAAGCTTACTTGTATCGCTCATGCTTACCTTCACAAGTATGCAGGAATCATCGTTTAAATGGATGATTATGATTTTGTCCTTTGTGGCACTTTTATTAGGGGGGATCATTTCTGGAGGAAAAGCAAAGGAGCGCGGCTGGCTCATTGGCGCGATCACTTCTATGATCTTTTCTCTCACTGTATTCTTATTTCAATATTTAGGGTTTGGAGAAACCTTTTCACCAGGGCAGTTTATCTATCATGGGGCATTTCTAGGGATTTGTATGCTGGGCGGAATGATTGGCGTCAATCTTCGAGGCAAATAAAAAAAGAGCGGATCATATCGCTCTTTTTTTATGGCTATGTATCGGAGGATTAACCTTTGTCAGCTAATTCTCTAATAGCACGTCGATCGAAAGTTAAACGGTTGTTCTCGCTAGTTTTGATGACCACTTTTGATTCATCAATGTAGTCGATTTCACCGTGTAAACCACCGATTGTGACGATTTTATCGCCTTTTGATAAAGATTGCTGCATCTGACGCACAGCTTTTTGTTGCTTTTGCTGTGGACGGATTAACAAGAAGTAAAGCACAGCAAACATGACAACAATCATAATGATTGAACCCATACCACCATCCATTCTATTTCACCCCTTTCTAAAGCATTATAAAGCCTTTCGTTTATGCGTTAAAAGTTTTTCGCATTCGGTTTGTTAAAGCCATAACGCTCAAAAAACTCTTCTTTAAAATCACCTAAACGATCCTCACGGATAGCTTCTCTCACTTGCTCCATTAATTTTAACAGAAAATGAAGATTATGATAAGTTGTTAATCGAATTCCGAACGTTTCATTTGTTCGGATTAAATGTCTAATATAGGCGCGTGTGTAGTTTTTACATGTGTAGCAGTCACAATTTTCATCGATTGGTCTGAAATCACGCTCATATTTTGCATTTTTCACAACAAGACGTCCTTCGCTTGTCATCAAGGTGCCGTTTCTTGCAATTCGCGTCGGCAATACACAGTCAAACATATCTACACCGCGAATGGCACCGTCAATTAAGGAATCTGGTGAGCCGACACCCATTAAGTACCTTGGCTTGTCTGCCGGTAACAATGGCGTTGTGAACTCCAGTACACGGTTCATCACATCTTTTGGTTCACCAACAGATAAGCCTCCGATGGCGTAGCCTGGGAAATCAAGTGAAACCAGATCTTTTGCACTTTGTTTCCGAAGCTCTTCGTATTCTCCGCCTTGGACAATTCCAAACAGCCCTTGATCCTCTGGACGCTGGTGCGCTTCTAGACAGCGCTCTGCCCATCTGCTTGTCCGCTCCACAGAACGTTTCATGTAGTCGTACTCTGCTGGATATGGCGGACATTCATCAAATGCCATCATAATATCAGAGCCAAGCGCATTTTGGATGTCCATGGCCTTTTCAGGAGAAAGGAACAGCTTGTCTCCGTTTAAGTGATTACGGAAGTGGACGCCTTCTTCTTCAATTTTTCTAAATTCACTCAAAGAGAATACTTGGAATCCGCCTGAATCGGTCAGAATCGCTCGATCCCAGTTCATAAATTTGTGCAGCCCGCCTGCTTCTTTCACAATGTCATGACCCGGACGGAGCCATAGGTGGTACGTATTGCTTAAGATGATGCCTGCATCCATTGCCTTTAGTTCTTCAGGTGCCATCGTTTTGACTGTAGCCAGTGTACCTACCGGCATAAATACAGGTGTTTCAAAGGAGCCGTGCGGTGTATGAACGCGTCCTAGTCGTGCACCTGTTTGTTTGCATGTTTTAATGAACTCATAACGTATCGGTAATTGCGACAAAAATGAGCCCTCCTGTCTTTGTTGTATGATGTTATTGAATCAGCATGGCATCGCCAAAGCTGAAGAATCGGTATTCCTCTTTTACAGCCTCATTGTACGCTTTTAGTACATGCTCTCGTCCAGCTAATGCGCTGACAAGCATGATTAACGAGGATTTTGGCAGATGGAAATTCGTGATCATGCCATCAATGGCCTTGAATGTATAGCCAGGGTAAATAAAGATTGACGTCCAGCCGCTTGACGCTTTGAATTCGCCGTCATGCGCACTTGCAATGGTTTCGAGCGTTCTCGTTGACGTTGTCCCAACTGAAATAATCCGTCCGCCTTCCTTGCGAACGCGATTGAGCTCTTCAGCTGTTTCTTCATTCATTTCGTAAAACTCTGCGTGCATTTCGTGTTCTTCAATACGTTCTGCACTGACCGGACGAAAAGTACCAAGCCCCACGTGCAGTGTAATGAAAGCTATATGCACACCTTTTGCTTTCAGCGCATCCAGCAGCTCGTTTGTAAAGTGAAGACCAGCAGTTGGAGCAGCAGCGGAGCCAACCTCTTTTGAATACACCGTTTGATAGCGTTCACGATCGTCCAGCTGCTCTTTAATATAAGGAGGCAGCGGCATCTCACCGAGGGATTCAAGTACTTCATAAAAAATGCCTGTATACTGAAACTTAACTTTTCTTCCGCCATGTTCCATCTCTTCTGTACATACCGCTTGAAGCCGTCCATCACCAAATGTGATAACCGTTCCTTTTTTCACCCGTTTGGCTGGTTTTACAAGTGTTTCCCAGTTGTCTCCCTCCTCTTGTTTTAATAGAAGAAGTTCAACTTTTGCACCTGTATCCTCTTTCATTCCAAACAAACGTGCCGGCAGAACGCGTGTATTGTTTAAAACGAGACAATCACCCGTTTGAAAATAATCGGTGATTTGTGAGAATGTATCATGTGTCATCGCACCCGTTTGTTTGTTTAAGACCATCAGTCTTGATGCATCTCGTTTTTCAAGCGGCACTTGTGCAATCAATCTTTCTGGTAAATCAAAATCAAATAGTTCTAGCTTCATTTCCTTCACCTATTCTGTAGTTAACTAGTTAACGTTATTTCATCCGTCCAAAGATATTAAGTAATATGGTTAGCACAATGCTAATGGCAATGCATGTGATCACAGGAAAAAAGAACGTCACATTTCCTTTTTTCACAAAAATATCACCTGGAAGCTTACCAACCAATTGAAATACTAATCCTGCGGCAAAAAGGACACCACCTAAAATCATCAATATTTTAGGGAATTCAGTCACGAATCGGAACCTCCATTTGAAAATGTTCATACGCTTCTCTTGTGACGACCCGTCCTCTTGGTGTTCTTTGCAGGAAACCAATTTGCAGTAAATACGGTTCGTACACATCTTCAATCGTATGTGATTCTTCTCCAATTGTCGCTGAGATTGTATCAAGCCCTACAGGACCGCCTCTAAATTTTTCGATCATACTTAAAAGCAGCTTATGATCTATATGATCCAGGCCAAGCCTGTCGACTTGAAGGCGCTCAAGGGCATCTTCCGCAATGTCCTCGGTAATCGCATGATTCCCAAGCACCTGCGCAAAATCTCTTACTCTTCTGAGCAGACGATTGGCAACCCTTGGCGTGCCCCGGGAACGTCTTGCGATCTCTTCGGCTGAGCGAAGATCGATCCCAATCTCAAACAGCTCGGCTGTTCTTGCCACAATGTGAGCCAAATCTCTTTGCTCATAGTATTCCAATCTTGCATGTACCCCAAACCTGTCACGAAGCGGTGCTGTTAAAAGCCCTACACGGGTCGTGGCACCTACAAGTGTAAATGGCGGTAAATCAAGCCGTACAGAGCGCGCTGTATCTCCCTTGCCAATGACGATATCTAAACAAAAATCCTCCATTGCCGGATAAAGCACTTCCTCAATTGAGCGCTGCAAGCGATGAATTTCATCTATAAACAACACATCACCTGGCTCAAGAGAAGTTAAGATTGCCGCCAAATCGCCAGGACGTTCAATCGCTGGTCCAGATGTTGTACGCAGCTGAACATTCATTTCATTGGCGATAATCGACGCAAGCGTTGTTTTCCCGAGTCCAGGCGGTCCATATAAAAGGACGTGATCGAGTGTTTCCTGCCTCATGCGGGCAGCTTCAATAAACACACTGAGGTTATCTTTTACTTTTTGCTGACCGATATATTGGCTAAGTGTCTGTGGCCGCAGACTTTGCTCAATGGCTGATTCATGGTTGTCTGCTTCAGTTGAGACGAGCCGTTCATCCATGAGACATCACCCTATTTCAACATTTTTTGTAAAGCTTTTTTCACATATTGATCGGTTGTGAGATTCTTTTCTTCTTTTAATAATGGAAGAACCTTTTTAATTTCACGATCACCGTATCCAAGAACATTTAAGGCTTCAAGCGCTTCGTCTAATGCCGTTTGCTGCGTTTCGACCTGAATATGGTCCTCGTGATTAAATAGGTTGCCAATCATTTCCGGTACGACATCGGCTAGCTTTCCTTTTAGATCGAGAATGATTTGGCGAGCTGTCTTTTTGCCAACACCAGGGAACTTAATCAGGAACGCTTCATCTTCACGTTCTATCGCTGAAATGACAGCGCCAGGATCACCGGAAGCAAGAATCGCTAGAGCCCCCTTCGGCCCAATCCCCGTGACATTTAACAGTTTTGTGAACAGCGCTTTTTCTTCTCGCGTTTGAAATCCATATAACGAAAAAGCGTCTTCCTTTATGTAATGATACGTATAAATCGTTTCTTGTTTGTTTACTTGATAGATAAACGGGTTTGGGGTATAGACTTGATATCCCACTCCGCCGTTTTCAATGACAACATATTGCGGGCACACATAATCAATGGTCCCTTTTACAAACTCTATCACCGTTTTCACCTCTTTGACTGTTCTTCATTGTAACATAAATCGAGAAGAAAACCGCAATAAAAGTTAACATACGTTCGCTCAATGCATTTTTACGATAAAACCACGAAAAACAGCTTGCGGCCTTCACACCAGCAAGCTGTTACACGCTTTAAAACGATATTTCATTTCGGTAAGGCTTCATGACTTCAAGCACATGCTCAAATTCATCCTTTGTTCGAAAAGGAATGCCTTGCTCAAGCTGCTCCTCCACATGACTTTCTAAACGGGACGTATCAATTTGAAAAAAGAGATGAATAGGCTCCGCCCAGCCGTCAGGCCTTCCATGAAACGTAGAAATCACACCGTCCTCTGATAATCCGATATATCCATTTGCTTTACTTAATGGAGAGATATCATCAATTTGCTTTCTAAAAAGCGCAAAATCCTCTCTCTGTTCTACTAGCGTCCAGCCTTTATACTGTGCCCAGAATGTGTCTTTGTCTTCTAATGATGCCCGGTGTCTTTCAATACTCACATCTCCGTCTAGATAGACTTTTTCAAGCTGCACGGTGATAGAGTTTGACTGCTTTTGCAAGTGTTCTTTTCCTTCCATATCCGCAGCGAAAAAAAGCACACTTGTCATGATAAGTCCTGTAACGAAACATTTCATCTTCACTTTCACTATTTACACCTCTTTAGAACATGAGATCGATGCATGACATATGTAGTTTGACCCATTTTTCTAAACATTAACCAAATCGATGAATGAATATATGGGAAGAGTCTTTCGTTGTATCCTTCATTCGTAAATGGTATGTTTTATACAATCCATTGCTTTTCGAATGACTCGGTTTTTTCATCATTCGTTTTTCAGCCGCATAAACTGAAACCAAAGAAGGTGAAGTCAATGTCAGATGTTAAAAGATTAGCCGAATCGATTCAGTATCATGAAGATAAACGTCTTCATAAGCTTGCCTTTAAACCGGCAGAGCTTGAACTGTGCGGCAAAGGAAGAAGTGCCTATGTCTTTTCATACAAAAAAGACGGCAAGAAAATGGCACTAAAAGTCTTTTTCCCTTCTTATCAACATATTGCCCGCAAAGAAGCCGCCATTTATGAAAAACTTTCTGGTTCGTCTTACTACCCTGAGATTTATGAATCTGGGGATCAGTATATTTTAATGGAATATATTAAAGGCTACACATTCTATGAATGCCTCACAAAGGGGATTCCTATTAAAAAACAAATGATTGAACAAGTCGATGATGCGCTAGAAGAAGCACGCGAGAAAGGATTGAATCCTTCTGATATCCATCTGCGGAATCTGATCTTAACAAAGGAAGGCCAGGTCAGGGTCATCGACGTAGCCCGTTTCACACAAACAAAAGCATGCCATCAATGGAATGATTTAAAAGCCGCTTACGCTTATTATCAAAAACCTTTTTTCCCTAAAAAAGCACCGCGTCTATGGCTTGAAGTGATTGCTTATTTGTATAAAAAGAACTGGCTGTCCCGCGGTCAGCTTAATAATCGAAATGATTTTTCTGCATAATGAAAGCCGCTCAGAGAGAACGGATTCAGATTTTTGACAAAGGACTAAAATGATCTTTCTTTTAGTCCTTTGTCTTCTTTTCAGCGTGATAGAAAACCTTTGCAGCCCTAGGAAGGACGAGTACCGGAGCGGAGCGAATTTGACATTCGTGAGCACCGGCACGTAGGACTGACACTGAATGCGAGGGTTTGTCTACACGCAGAAAGCCGCTCTCTCCGAGCGGCTTTCTGTTTTAATCTGTTTCTACGTGGATGCTATTCACATTTAATAAGTTAATGATTTCATTATTCAGCTTAAACCAATGATTGGCTTCTTCAATTTTCTTATACACATCATAGGTAGCTGGGCGTTTTAGCTCGAAATCAAGCACTTCCCCATTGTTCATATGAAATGTTACCTTAAATACTTTCATCATAAGATCACCTTCCACTCTTTCTTGTTAGCTGGCCAAATAGATCGGCTCTTTTCATTCATTCTCTATTCAACTCGTTTCCCCTCCTTCTTTCCTTTCAAACACAAGAAGTTTAAATTTTGTTTAAATTCAAACAACATCTCTATCCCTCTGCTTTGCAAAGAAGTATATTATTTAAAAAGGAGGCTGTCTTCATGAAACGGAAAAAGAAACGAACATCTCCCGAAAGACAAACCGTCTTTTTTCATTTAACAGATGCCCTCATTCCGAGTCTGGACATGATAGGGATTGCATTAAAGACATTTTTCCACATCTTAAGAAAAGCCTTTTCCGCGATCTGATAGAACCCCGCACAACATATGTGCGAGGTTCTTTTTTTAGGATGAATAAATTTGACTTCCTTGGCTGATAAACTCCTTCGCCTTCTTCTCCATCTCTCTTTTCACTTCTTCTGATTGATTGCGAATATCATGTGAAATTTTCATACTGCAAAACTTCGGTCCGCACATCGAGCAAAAATGGGCAGTCTTAGCGCCTTCTGCAGGCAATGTTTCATCATGGAACGCCATAGCTCTTTCTGGATCAAGTGACAGGTGGAATTGGTCACGCCACCTAAATTCAAACCTCGCTTTCGATAAAGCATCATCGCGCTTTTGAGCAGCAGGATGTCCTTTTGCTAGATCAGCGGCATGTGCGGCAATTTTATAGGCAATCACACCTTCTCTTACATCTTCTTTGTTCGGCAGACCTAAATGCTCTTTTGGCGTCACATAGCATAGCATCGCTGTTCCATACCAGCCGATCATGGCCGCACCGATGGCGGATGTAATGTGATCATATCCCGGGGCAATATCTGTTGTAAGAGGCCCTAACGTATAAAATGGTGCCTCTTTGCAAATCTCCATTTGCTTGTCCACATTCTCTTTGATTTTATCCATCGGAACATGTCCAGGCCCTTCAATCATCACCTGTACATCATGTTTCCAAGCGATCTCTGTCAATTCACCTAACGTTTCAAGCTCTGCAAACTGCGCCTCATCATTGGCATCAGCAATCGAGCCTGGTCTCAGACCGTCTCCAAGTGAAAAAGCAATATCATACGTTTTCATAATCTCACAAATGTCTTCGAAGTGGGTATAGAGGAAATTCTCTTGATGATGGGCAAGACACCACCTTGCCATAATGGCACCGCCTCTTGAAACAATTCCGGTCACCCGATCGACTGTCAGCGGAATATACCTTAACCTCACGCCCGCATGAATCGTGAAGTAGTCTACTCCTTGCTCTGCTTGTTCAATTAATGTGTCTCTGTACACGTCCCACGTCAAATCTTCTGCCACTCCATTTACTTTTTCAAGCGCCTGATAAATGGGAACGGTTCCTACTGGGACTGGGCAATTCCGTATGATCCATTCTCTCGTTGTATGAATGTCCTTTCCTGTAGACAGGTCCATCATGGTGTCTGCACCCCATCTGATCGCCCATGTCATCTTTTCTACCTCTTCATCAATGGATGATGTCACAGCTGAATTGCCAATATTCGCATTGATTTTGACGTGAAAATGCCTTCCAATAATCATCGGTTCACTTTCAGGATGGTTAATATTCGCTGGAATGACTGCTCTTCCGCTGGCTACCTCCTCTCTCACAAACTCAGGGCTTAGCTCTTCTCTTAACGCGATAAACTCCATTTCAGGCGTAACAATACCTTTTTTTGCATAATACATTTGCGTCACACAGGCACCTTGTTTTGCGCGGAGCGGCTCATGATGAAAATCAGTATGAACATGATGAAAGGACTCTTTTTCCTTAGAACGATATCCGTTATCTTCTGGTTTCACATGGCGCCCTTCATAGCTTTCTGTATCCCCTCTTTCTTCGATCCATGCTGCCCTAAGGCGTTTTAATCCCTTAGTGACATCAATATGGGCTCTCTCATCGGTGTACGGTCCACTCGTATCGTACACACGAATCGGTTCATTTTGAATGTTCCCCGCCTGTGTCACAGTTTTTGAGAGGGCAATCTCCCTTTTTGGCACTAAAATGTCAGGTCTTGATCCTTTCTCATACACCTTTCGGCTGCCGTCAAAGCTTGATAATAAGGATTGAGTTGTTGGGGTATTTTTCTTTTCTTTCATTTGCTGTTCTCTCCTTCTCTTCTTGTCACCGGACAGGATGGAATCAGCACCAGCAAAAAAACCAGGCTCTATGAACAGAACCTGGTTTCGTCGACAGAAATAAACATGAATGTCATTCATATGACCCATGTATCATCTTCAACTTCCCCACGCTGGTACGAGCCAGATCAGGTCCAAAGGGTTAAGAAGCATACACTTCTCTCTCAGCCCAACTGCGGGCACCCCTAGTCACATTTATTGATTTCCACAACAGTGTAGCATAGAGATGCCATGAAAAAAAGAAGTTTTAGGAAAATAGTTCCTTTCCACTACAAAAGAGATACAGCAAGCTTGATATGCACCTTTATATACATCATCTCTCCCAATCATTTCGATAAAATATGAAATAATCATTGATCCTTTTCTCCTATTATGTATAGTTAATCTAAACTGAGAATTTTTATACAAATTTTTCCAAAGGAAGTTCTAGTCGATTGCAAACATTTCTCGCATTTATCGTCGTAGGATTGTCAATTGCTCTGCCAGTTGGAGCGATCACGGTTGAAATGACAAAAAGGGATTAAAAAACGGATTCTTTCATGGATGCTGAATTTGCTCAGTTTTTATCACTGCCATTTGTCCAAATCCCGCTCTGGCTGATCGGAGCAGTATTCTTAATAATTCGGATCAAGACATCCATTTAGCTGGCGAAAAAGTCAATAAATCATTCGCAAAAACGTACAGAAACGGCTTGCTTGTTGCGGTGTCCCCTGGAAACCTTGTGTTCTGGGTTTCAGTATTCGGTGCTGTACTGGCAGATGCATATACAAAAACAGATTCATCTGAATTTATGCTGGCTTCAGGCGGTATTTTGGCAGGGATTCTCCTTCATGACATCGGTCTTCTCCCCCTTGTATCCTTAACAAGAAAGGTATTTTATTACTTGGATTTGGCTGGTATTTCTTTAACGATTTTTATACAAGCATCAAGGGTTATTTTTAAGAAAAGGCTAAAGTTCTTGAGGAACTTTAGCCTTTCTTATTCTCCAACCTATCGAGTCATGCCTGTTTGGCCTGTTTCAAATTGTGTTCTTCTCATATCTCT
Source organism: Bacillus sp. LNXM65 (assembly GCF_002998575.1). Taxonomy (NCBI): domain Bacteria; kingdom Bacillati; phylum Bacillota; class Bacilli; order Caryophanales; family Bacillaceae; genus Bacillus; species Bacillus sp. LNXM65. Next base: position 63,291 of record NZ_PVRB01000008.1, read on the forward strand.
AAAGCGTGTGAAAGCACCCTCGTCTTTAATGACTTGGACAGCTCTTCCATCCGCATAACGAGTCGCTGCTTCTTCAACTTGTGATACGCCCTCTGACGTCAAACGTCCATCTGATTTAATGGCAATATACACATTTTCATCTGTCACCATCACCTGTGAGTCTGCAACGTGGTTCATTTTATTGACACGGTTGGCAATTTTTCTTGAACGCTGGACGTTCTCTTGTTTATCGTAGCCAGAGAACGACATTTGGTTATGATAGTTCATATCTCCATGACTGTAGCGTCCATCTCCACCTGCGAGAGGCATTCGATCATCGGCTTGAGGACGGGTGCGATAATCAACATTCGTTGTGTTCCCAGTGTTCCCACCGTTCATCCCCTCCATGAGTTCAGAAACTGGCCCTTGATGATCTTGATTATTGTCAGCCGCACGGTTATTCGAATGATATCCGACTGGCTGACCTGATTGATTATGACGTGTATCTACACCTGCATTATCATTTGTACCACATGCCGTTAACCCAATAGGAAGAAGCACTAATGCGATCGTTTTTTGCCATTTTTGTCTCAAACGAAAAACCCCCTGTACAAATTCAATCTCATGAGCGCGAAACAGGCTCTGTTTTAGCATGTACAGTTTGGGAAAAAATCAAGCTGTCAGTTATAAACAAAAAAAGGAACGATTGAGATCGTTCCTTCCAGATTGTTAAAATGATCTTTATTTTAGCCCTTTGTCTCTTTTTCAGCGTGATAGAAAACCTTTGCAGTCTAGGAAGGGCGAGCACCGGAGCGGAGCGAATTTGACATTCGTGAGCACCGGAGCACAGCCCTGACAACGAATGCGAGGGTTTGTCTACACGCTGAAAGGAACGATTGAGATCGTTCCTTCTGTCATTACTCTTCTTCGTCTTCTTCTGGTCTTGCAAAAACAGATTGACCTGGATATGGCTGCATATAAGGCTGAGCTGGAAAAGCCCCCATTTGGCCATAAGGAACAGGATTCGGATAATGTCCTGGCCACGGCTGATGCTGCTTCATGCCATCATCACATCCGCAGTCTTCCTTGCCATAAGCTTCATTTGAAACGTTTGGATAAAAGCCTTGATTCACGTTCGCATTGGCATTTGGGTGCATATGGTGGTGCCAGTGATGCCCGTCGTTTGCATGATGTTCATAATGTTCCCCGTAATAAGCTGGCGCTTGATACGCAGGATAATACGGCTGAGCTTGGTATGGATATGGCATCATGTGATGGTGATAATATGGCTGGACAGGATAACAAAGACCTGAACCTGGTAAAATTGGCGATGCTGGCACCATTTGTTGCGGGTATGGATACATTGCCGGCATGTAATGTCCATGACCAAAACCATAATAAGGATCATATGAATCATGATGCTGGTGATGGTGATGATGCTCTTTATTCCCAGCCATTCCTCCTACCGCTGCGCCTCCAACATTCGGCATTTGCGGGAAATTAGGAAGGTTTGGGTAATTGCTTTGCTCCATATCTTTTCCCTCCTCCTTTTGATGCGGAATATGAATAAACGGATCATACCCCTTTGCCACTTCATCTTTTAGATGGCCTTTATTTTCATCATAAAAATGGTCCTTGTTATTTTTATGGTCCTTATTTTCATGATGAAAATGTTCCTTATTATCTTTATGGTCCTTATTTTCATGATGAAAATGTTCCTTATTATCTTTATGGTCCTTATTTTCATGATGAAAATGTTCCTTATTATCTTTATAGTCCTTGTTTTCATGATGAACATGATCTTTGTGATCCTTTTTGTCATGAACATGATCTTTCTTTTCATGAACGTAATCTTTTTTCTCATGATGTTCTTTTTTGGGAGGAGGCGTGAATGGCTGGTAGAGATTGGTCTGATAATAGTTCACATCGACTTGTGGAAAAACTGGATGCTCGATCTTTGGCACTGGCGGTACATAAGGTACCGGTTCATTTGGCTTTTCTTTCGGCTTCGTATCTTGCACTTGCACGACATCTTTTGGCTTTTCTTTCACATACGGATGTTCTTTCGGCTTTGGCATTTCTTTTGCTTTGTGATGATCTGTTTTTACAGGAACACCACTAGATGGAATCTTGATCTTCATACCCGGCATGATCAAATCTGGGTTACTGAGTTGTGAATTTAGTTTTTTCAATTCTTGAAAGTCGACTCCGTATTTCTTTGAAATTTTCCAAAGGGAGTCTCCTTTTTGCACAATATGAATTTTCAACGTTTTCCCCTCCTATGCAAAACGTGAACGTAACGGTTATGTCAGAAGTACAATATGTTTCACCATAAATTTATGCCTATTTACAAGCCGATATGATAAAAACTTGTTTTCTGATAGGAGGGGCTGATTTATTATTTAATGGCGAGCATTTTATTCAGTGCAAGTAAAGCCTCTTTGGTAATGTCTTCATTGACCTGAATCAAACCGACCGAATCACCTTTCTCAATGCTTTCTAGTGACCATAACAAATGAGGAAGATCGATCCGATTCATGGTCAAACATGGACACATATCCGGATTGAGGGATTCAATTTGTTTATCTGGATGCTGATCTATTATCCGCTTGACTAAATTCATCTCTGTTCCAATCGCCCACTTGCTTCCTGCTGGCGCTTCCTTAATCGTATCAATAATAAATTTCGTTGAACCGGCAAGATCAGAAGCCCTGACGACTTCATGCGTGCATTCTGGATGGACAAGGATTTGAATGTCACGGTCTCTTTTTCTCGTTTCTTTAATATTCCGCACCGTAAATTTCTCATGGACAGAGCAATGGCCTTTCCATAAAATCATCTTGATGCGAGAAAGCGGCTGATCGGTGATGAGCTTTTCTTCTATTTGATCCCAGACAGCCATTTCTTCTAGTGAAATGCCTAAATCGAATGCCGTATTACGCCCTAAATGCTGATCAGGGAGAAACAGAATCCGCTCTTTTTGTGTGAGCGCCCACTCCAGCACTTTTTTAGCGTTTGACGATGTAACAGTCGCCCCGCCATGCTTGCCGACAAATGCTTTAATATCCGCTGTTGAGTTGACATACGTGAGCGGCAGGATCGTATCCCCAAACAGATCAGTGAGCTGCTCCCATGCTCTATCCGTTTGCTTCATGTTCGCCATATCAGCCATTGAACAGCCTGCTCTCATATCTGGCAATAGGACCTTTTGATTCTTATTTGACAGCATATCTGCCGTTTCAGCCATGAAGTGAACACCGCAAAACACAATGTACTCAGCCTCCTGATTGTCCGCGGCTATTTGTGCGAGCTGCAATGAATCTCCTGTTGCATCTGCAAATTGGATGACTTCATCCTTTTGATAATGATGCCCCGGTATAAAAAGCTTTGATCCAAAGGCCCGTTTAATGTCTAACACACGCTGCTTCATCTCATCAACAGAGCGGTGCTTATATTCTTCTGGCATCATGGCTGCATGTTGATTTGCGAGTACATCAAGCAGTGACATGAGTTGTTCCCCCTTTATGACTGAATTCCATATTCATACTAAAATCAAATGCTGGAGCAGAATGTGTCAAAAAACCAAGTGAAATAAGGTCGACACCTGTCCCCCTGTAACTTGGCAATGTCTCTAACGTGATGCCTCCTGAAGCCTCCGTCAGAATTGTCTCCGGCGTCATTTGTTTAAAACGTTTTACTTTTTTTGGAGAGCAGTTGTCAAACATGATGACATCGGCTTTTGCATCAATGGCTTCCATTAGCTGCGTTTCTGATTCAATTTCTACTTCAATTTTCACCATATGACCGGCATATGCTCTTGCTTTATCTACAGCTTCACGAATAGAGCCGCATGCGGCAATATGATTATCTTTAATCATCACTCCATCTGATAAGCCGAAGCGATGATTCTTTCCGCCTCCTGTCTTCACAGCGTATTTCTCAAACATGCGCAAGCCGGGAGTCGTTTTTCTCGTATCACAAATCGTAATCGACGGATCCGCTAATCGCTGCACCGCTTCATGTGTTAATGTGGCGATACCTGTCATGCGCTGCAAAACATTCAAAATGACCCTTTCTCCTTTTAATAAGTCGCTGACCGGCCCCTTTATTTTCGCCAGCACAGCGCCTGAATGAATCCAATCACCTTCCTCAAAAAACAACTCAGCTTGAATCTGTTCATTCAGCAGGCGGTACCCTATGTCAATGACTTGAGAACCTGCCAATACACCCGATTGTTTTGCGATGATGTATGCTGTTCCTTTCTTTTCTCCAAAAATGGCATCAGCTGATACATCTCCAAAGCCAATATCTTCTGTGAAAAAATGAGTCATCATTTGTTTTAACTGTAAACGTTCCATTTGGCACCGATCCTTTCATTTTTCATCATATGAATGTGGCCTTTTTCATGGACAATCTGCATGCCCCGCCACAAAGCATCATTCCGATTTGGATAATCCATTCGAAAATGGCCGCCTCTGCTTTCTGTACGAAGTAATGCAGACTTCACAAGGCAAATCGCTAATGACCATTGATTGCTTAATTCGATCTGTTCACTTGTGATATTCTTCACATTCGTTTGCTGATAAGGGACTTGCTGTAATACTTGAAGCAAGGCCTTTAGCCCTTTTTCGTCTCTTACAATTGCGGCATATGTCATCATCCATTGTCTCAACTGATCCTCTGAAATCGCTGGGACGGACCATACTTCTTGAATAGAAAAAGATGGGACTATTTTTTTCTGTTTAGGTACCTGTTCAATTCTCCGTGCCGCTTTGTGTCCTAAAACGAGACCTTCCAAGAGAGAATTACTCGCTAATCGGTTCGCTCCGTGTAAGCCTGTACAGGCCGCTTCTCCGATAGCAAAAAGAGATGGAACAGTGGTTTCTCCATATTCATTCACACAGATTCCGCCCATTAAAAAATGCATACCAGGGGAAACTGGGAGCCTGCCGCTTGCCATATCGACACCTGCCCGCTGACACATCGCATTAATTGCTGGAAAACGAGCTGAAAAATGTGGAATCTCGCGGATATTGAGATACAGATCATGACCTAATTGCTGCTCATGAAAAATAGCTCTAGCGACCACATCTCTAGGCGCTAAATCAGCTTGTGGGTGAATGCCTTTCATCATCCTCCTGCCTGTTTCATCTTCTAAATAGGCTCCCTCTCCCCGGACTGCCTCTGAAACGAGACCGACTGCTTTTCCAGCGATCGTCAAGAGGGTGGGGTGGAATTGAACAAATTCAAGATCTGCTAATTGTGCCCCGGCTCGATAGGCCATCATCAGTCCGTCTCCTGTTACAGAAGGGTCATTTGTGTTTGTTTCATATAGGGAGCCGCAGCCGCCCGTGGATAAAACAACTGCATCTGCGGTCATGGTATGGACGTGTCCTTTCTCATCTTTCCACACCACCCCTATGCAGGTTCCTTCATGGACCAATAGATCAATGACATGGTGATATTCGTATAAATGAATATGTGAGCCAAGCTGACTTTTTAAATACTGCACGAGGGTTTTGCCTGTTTGGTCTCCTCCTGCATGCAAAATGCGATGAGTCGTATGTGCCCCCTCTTTACCTAATTGCGGCTCGCCCGTCTCCGTCTGATCAAATGGACAGCCTTCTTCTACGAGCTGCTCCACCAATTGCTTTCCACGACTTACGATCTCTTGTACCGCCCTCTCATCATTGTGATCACCGCCGGCAGCTAATGTGTCTTGTACATGCTGATGAACTGAATCCTGTGCTGAAAAGGCAGCAGCGATTCCTCCTTGTGCAAGCATGGAATTACTAGAGGAAAATTGTTTTTTTGTCATCATGATAACTTGGCAGCTTTCTGAAATGGTTTTTGCAAAGGAAAGCGCTGCAATGCCTGATCCCACCACAATGACTTTTTTGATTGATGACACCTTCGCCCCTCCTGTCATTTACACCTGTCTTGACACATATCATTACACAACACTACAATAAATACAAGAAAAAATTTTCTCATAGGAGATGGATGGATTGGTTTATTTAGATTACGCAGCTTCTACACCTGTTTCAGAGGAAGCACTGCATGTTTTTCAGCAGCTAAGTCAAGATTGCTACGGGAATGCAAGCAGTCTTCATGATGCAGGTGGAAGAGCAAATGACATACTGACTTACAGCAGACAATCATTCGCTGCCATTCTTGAGGGCGAACCAGACGGCATCTACTTTACAAGCGGCGGAACAGAATCCAACCTTCTTGCGATTCAATCGATTGCAAATGGTCTGCCAGCACACAGGCAGCATGTCATCACAACTTCTGTAGAGCACCCTTCTGTTCATCATGCGGTTAGTAGCTTAGAGCGTCTTGGCGTGAAGGTCACAATCATTGAACCGAATCAAGATGGGATCATCACTAAGGACATTCTCAAAGAAGCATTATTGCCTGAAACAGGACTAGTATCTATTCAGCATGCTAATTCAGAAACAGGGATTATCCAGCCGCTTGCTGAATTAGCACCCCTTTTAAAAGAAAGGCACATACTTTTTCATACAGATGCCGTGCAAACATTCGGAAAGATTCGTGTGTCCATCAAGGAGCTTGGGGTTGATGCCGTTTCCATCTCTAGCCATAAAGTGTATGCACCTAAGGGCGCTGGTGCTGTCTATATGGGCGCACATGTTGCTTGGAAGCCTTTATATTCAGGTGCAGTTCAGGAAAATGGCTTCCGCCTTGGAACAGTGAACGTTCCATGCATCGGTGCTTTTGCTGCTGCGAGCGAACAATTGATGCTTAAGCTAGATGAGCAGCATCAACAGAATGAGCTGCTTCGTGATTATTTTCTTCAGCAGCTGAAAATGAGACAACTTCCTGTTCGTACACTTCAAAACAATGGCAATCGCCGCATGCTGCCTCATATTATTGGTTGTTTTTTTGAAGGGTTTGAAGGACAATATGTAATGTTAGCATGTAACCGGCATGGGATTTGTATATCGACTGGAAGCGCATGTGCTTCAGGTTATCATCATCCTTCCCCCGCTGTGAAGGCATTGCACATATCAGATCGTGATGCCCTTCAATTCATTCGACTATCATTTGGATCGAAGTCATCAAAAGAGGACATCGATCAGCTTTTGCATACATTTGAACAATTGCAAAAGGAGAAGAAAGGAGCATAAGACGTGGAGCAAGAGAGGAAACTCATTGGCGAAGAGAGAAGAAACGCCATTTTAGAGTGGCTGAAAGAAACAGATACACCGCTCACCGGAAGTTTTTTGGCTAAAAAGGCGGCTGTCTCTCGACAAGTCATTGTACAAGATATGTCACTATTAAAAGCAAAAAACGAACCCATTATTGCCACAAGTCAAGGCTATGTGTATATGGCACCGCAGCATGCGCCAGAAAGAGAAATTGAACAAATCATCGCCTGCAAGCATGATCCTGTTCGCACAGAAGAGGAACTGACCTTGATTGTAGACTTTGGTGTGACAGTGAAAGATGTGATCATAGAGCACCCTGTTTACGGTGAACTAACGGCCTCTATTCGCGTCAGTACTCGCAAGCAAGTAGCTGATTTCGTTCATCACATTTCTAACACGGGCGCCTCCTACTTGTCAGAACTAACAGACGGCGTGCATTTACATACACTCACTTCTTACAGTCAAAAGCAGCTTGACCAAGCCATTCAAGCGCTCGATGACGCTGGTTTTTTAATTAAAGACTAAAAAAATAGTGTCCTGCAAGGGACACTATTTTTCATTCGTTAGTTCATATGTTTGGTAGCTGCCGAGCAGTTTGACCTCACAGCCAATCGCTTCTAATTCCTGAATCGCGCCAGGGACAAGGACATCATCCATTTCTTTTTCTATATCTATAATAAATAAATAGTGTCCAAGACCTGTTTTTGTCGGACGAGATTCAATTTTTGACAAGTTGAGATTCCGCCAAGAAAAAGCAGATAACACGCGATGCAATGCACCTGATTGATCATCCTTTGGCAGACTGACCACAATGGTCGTTTTTGGCTTCGATGAGAACCCAGCATTCATTGGGAACGACGCCTTAGGATCTTTATGTAAAATAACAAAGCGTGTATGATTGTGCGGATAATCATGAATGTCTTTTTTTGCAATCGTTAAACCATACGTTTGTGCGGCAATTTCATTGGCAATGGCCCCAGCAGCCTCATCCGGATGCTCACTGATATATTTGGCTGCATAGCCTGTTGATTCTACCGGACGGTGCGGAATATCTGGGTACTGTTTTTTCAGAAATTGATGACACTGGGCAATAGCGTGCGGATGTGATTGGATCACATCTAATGTCTCCCAGCTTTCCGCTCTTGATGGGTGGACAAGCAAATGCTGCCGAATCGGTGCTGTCATTTCACCAACAATGGACAGCGCTTCTTCATGAATTAAATAATCAATCGTTAAGTTCACAGATCCTTCGAGTGCATTTTCAAGTGGAACGACCGCCAAATCGACTTCGCCTTTTGACACAGCATCCATACATTGCGGAATCGTTGCATAGGCACGCTGCACTGCATCTGCTGGAAAGCAAGAGCATACGGCCAAATGAGTAAATGTTGCCTCTGGTCCAAAATAACCTACAGTTAATTGCTTCATCTGCTATGATCTCTCCTTTTACGCCCCAGAACCTAGAATTTCAACTTTTTCGACAAATTCAAGTTTTCTTAATTGATTCATGACTGTATTGATATCATCTGCCATACCAGCCGTGCTAATGGATAGGGTGACATTCGCTCTTCCCTGCAGCGGAATCGTTTGGTGAATGGATAACACATTACAGCCAGAGTCCGCCACAATTTGAAGCAGCCTTGACAGAGCCCCAGACCGATCCTCAAGGTGGAAAAACAATGTGATGATCTGCTCTTTCACCATCGTATAAAATGGAAAAACAGCATCTCTGTATTTATAAAAAGCACTGCGGCTTAAATCCGCTTGTTGAACAGCATCGGCAACTGAATCCGCTTTTTTGCGATCGAGAAGCTTTTTGACTTCAAGCGTTTTTCGCATCGCATCTGGAAGGACATCCTCTCTTACTAAATAGAACGTTTCTTCTTTCACCTGTTTTCTCCCCTTTTAAAAACGGGAGAGCCCATGGACTGGACCCTCCTTTTGATCAATCAATAAATTCAAATTCAAATTCAAGCAGACGAATGATGTCGCCGTCTTTTGCACCACGCTCACGCAAGGCATCATCGACACCCATTCCGCGCAGTTGTCTAGAGAATCGTTTCACGGACTCATCTCTTGAGAAATCTGTCATCTTAAACAGTCGCTCAAGTGCTTTACCCGTTATGACAAACGTACCGTCAGGATCTCTTGTGATCTCAAATGGCGCGTCTCCCTCATCAAACCTGTACATCACGCGGTTATCAGACAGTTCCTCTTCATTATAGAGCGGGAATTCCGGTGTTGTTTCAAGCTGATTGGCGATTTCAAATAAAAGCTCACGAAGCCCTTCTCTTGTGATCGCACTAATAGGGAACACTTTATAGTCATCCGTTAATTTTTCTTTAAATGCCGCTAGATTGTCAGCTGCATCTGGCATGTCCATTTTATTCGCTACAATGATTTGTGGACGCTCAGTCAATCTCATATTGTATTGCTCAAGCTCTTCATTAATCGTCACATAATCTTCGTACGGGTCACGTCCTTCAAGTGCTGACATATCAATGACATGGACAATAACCCTTGTCCGCTCAATGTGGCGTAAAAATTGATGACCTAAGCCAACACCTTCGTGCGCTCCTTCGATCAGTCCTGGCAGATCCGCCATGACGAAGCTTCGGTTATCATCTGTTTCGACAACTCCTAGGTTCGGCACAAGCGTTGTGAAATGATAATCCGCAATTTTCGGTTTCGCAGAAGAGACAATTGAAAGCAGTGTCGACTTCCCGACACTTGGGAAACCAACAAGTCCAACATCTGCAAGTACTTTTAGTTCTAAGATGACGTCACGTTCTTTTCCCGGCTCACCGTTTTCAGAAAGCTGCGGTGCAGGGTTTGCCGGTGTTGCGAAACGTGAATTTCCACGTCCGCCTCGTCCGCCTTTTGCAATGACTGCCCGCTGTCCATGCTCTGTTAAGTCAGCGAGTACTTGTTCCGTCTCTGCATCTGTCACGACCGTACCGGGCGGAACTTTGACAATCATTTCTTCCGCATTTCGGCCATGCTGGTTTTTACTCATTCCATGCTCGCCGCGATCCGCCTTAAAATGGCGCTTATAACGAAAGTCCATCAACGTTCTGAGTCCTTCGTCTACTTCAAATACAACATCTGCACCATTTCCGCCGTCGCCGCCAGCTGGTCCGCCTTTTGGCACATATTTTTCACGACGGAACGCCACCATACCGTTTCCGCCGTCACCGCCTTTAACATACACTTTAACCTGATCTACAAACATAACTTCCTCCGTTTCTCTGCATCACATATCTCGTTCTTGCCTCAAACAAAGCTCAATCATGGACTCATGACTTGTCACATGAAATTGAGCTACACTCATACATGGATAGTTTGCGTCATGGAACGCATTTAACGCATCCAAACTTGTTAATTTTCCTTTGAAATCAAAATATAAGACCACATCATTCTCTTCTTGATCTGTTTGGAACGTGACCGTTAAATGATTTTCAGTTTTTTGGCAAACTGATTGATCGAATATCGAAAACAACTCCTGTGATACCGTTAGCAGCTGCGATTCATATGCTGATAAGTCTCGGGTTTCACCAAGCACTTCATATTCTAGGGTGATAAAATGCGACTCCCAATTAAATGTTAGAAAGTAATAGGCCAATTGGGGAATTTTTAAATTTGAGAGTTTGGATTCATGCTGTGCTTCAATGACCATTTCTTCTATAATTTCAAACACCCGGTCATATTTTTCTAATGTCAAGTTGCCCTTGATCAGCTGCAATTTATTCATCCAGTCGTGTCTTGAACGACTGAGCAGATAGATCAATTCATTTGTTAATGCAACGTGAGTTAATTTTTCGTTTTGTTTACTTGGTATCTCTTCCATTATCGCACTCCCAATCGTTTGGTCTCTCTTTTAGGAGTCTTATCATCACTATGTCTCCCTGAATTATAACAGAGAAGACAGCATAGAAAAACACTAGTTATGTGAGGAAAGGTTGTTTTTTCTGATCTATAGGAGAAAATGAGGCAAAGTCAGCAAACGTTCTTTGATATTTATGGAGTGCATCTTCTTTTATCATCTTCGATACTACTTGTAAAAAGTGAAAAAAACTCCAGTCAATGACCGGAGTTTTTAGCAATTATTGTGCCGCAGGATATACGCTCACTTTTTTACGGTCACGACCGAAACGTTCGAATTTAACCGTTCCGTCGATTTTAGCGAAAAGAGTGTCGTCGCCTCCGCGTCCAACGTTTTCACCTGGATAGATTTTCGTTCCACGTTGACGATAAAGGATAGAACCACCAGTTACGAATTGACCATCAGCACGTTTAGCGCCTAAACGTTTAGACTCAGAGTCACGTCCGTTCTTTGTAGAACCTACCCCTTTTTTAGATGCGAAAAATTGAAGATCTAATCTAAGCATGAAGTTCACCTCCTATTTTTTTGTAGATATTCTCACATAATCGTGATAATCTCGTTCGATTGTCTCTAAGGAAACGACCATGCCTTCTAAAAGCAGCTGGGCTTTTTCAAAGGATACTGTATCTGTATCAGCTGGCAATTCAAAAGAGAAATAGCCGCCTTCTTCACCAATATCGAGCAGTGGATCCATTCCTGTCAGTGCAATAATTGAATTGACTGAGCCGAAAACAACAGCAGATACACCTGCACAAACGAGATCCTGACCTTTTTCAGCAAACTCGGCATGTCCAGTCATCTGAAAAGACGTAATGCTTTCATCTGCTGCCGACCGAGTAATGGTTGCTTTGATCATATCACTCACACGCCTTAAGCGTTGATTTTTTCGATAACAACTTTAGTGTAAGGTTGACGATGACCTTGTTTCTTGTGGTTGTTTTTCTTCGGTTTGTACTTGAACACAGTAATTTTCTTACCGCGACCTTGTTTTTCAACTTTAGCCGTTACTGTTGCTCCAGCAACTGAAGGGTTACCCACTTTGACAGTGTCTCCGCCGACAAACAATACGTTTTCAAAAGTTACTGTTTCACCTGCTTCAGCAGCTAGTTTTTCAACATAAACAGTTTGACCTTCTTCAACTTTTACTTGTTTACCACCAGTTTCGATAATTGCGTACATCTCTGCACCTCCTAATAAACTCAGACTCGCCGAATACAGGGGGCCTTAGGCTCTTTACACCTGCTTCGCGCGGTTGTAGCACGGGTGCTACATATCCATAACATTAAAAAATATATCAAATTAGACGCAGAATGTCAACGTATTTTCATCACTAGTACGGCAAAAGGAGCTCTTCCATTGAGGAGGTGGTTCTTCGATCTGAAAAATACGCATGGAGCAGTTCATTTTCGTCAAGCTGGCTCATTTTCACGCCATCTCTTTCAATAATAATCGGATGCTTACAGCCTCTTTGGAATCGCGCCATTACTTCATATACTTTTTCCTCAGCGCTCGCTCTCAGCGGAATAAGCTTTTCTACCTTTTGCTCTTTTTTACCGTAATAGCGTTCTAGTAAAAAGCGGACCCTGACGTAATGCCGCTGCCGGTGCTCCATTACGAGTGAATAGGCTAAAAAAGTGAGCAGCACCCAGCCATTGAATTGCAGAGGCGCAAACAAAAGTAATCCGCCTGTCAATAGACCGAAAAAGACAAGGGAGCCTTTTATGGCAAGGGCATGTGCACGTTGGAAAGGGTAATATGCTGATAAGAGCAAAAAGAATAATTTCCCGCCATCAAGCGGCCAAATAGGCAAAAGATTCACAAGAAAAATCGCCATATTATAAAAAGTGAACATCGTAAAAATGTCGTGCGAAATAAGAGAAGTTTCCATGAAAAGCCATGCCATAAGCTGGAGCGGTACATGCTGGAGCGGCCCGCATAAAATGACCGCCAACTCTTCCTTTAGCGGACGGTTCCCATGCTCTTCTACTTCTACCGCTCCGCCAAATGGCAGTAAAAAAATCCGCCGAATGCGCCAATGATAATAGCAAGCAGCCGCTGCATGTCCAAGCTCATGGACAAAGACGATGATGAGCAGACAAAGCAGCGGCTTGATTTGACCAGAGAGAATCGCAAACGCCATCACAATCCACAGCAGCGGATGAATGTGAATTTTCGTCAGCATGACCAGCCATCTATTCAAAGGTCATCACCTGAATAGGATCGATAAACTGTTCATTTTGCTTAATGGCAAAGTAATATGTGCCCTTTCCTTGATCATCAAGTGAGATCTGGCCAATTTTCTCACCCTTATCGACAAAATCGTATAAGGCCACATCGGCTTCCTTTAACTGACCGTACCAGCTATAGCTGTTATCCGCATGCTGCACGACCACTGTAAGCCCTGTGTCACTTTTCTTTTTTACCTCTACCACATAGCCTTCTTTCATACTGTCAATGGCTTCAGCCGATGTTTCGACTTTGACACCTGCTCCATTTTGCGTAAAGGATTCCTGCACTTTTCCAGAAGCAGGTACAGCCAGTTCTTGGTTCGCTTGTACATCTTTTTGGTCTGCCTTTTTGTCGGTTAAAAAGGCAAGGGGGTTTCCAACTGTTTTCTCAAACCAGTGATTGGCAGCAGCAAATTGAAAATCTTGCTCAAAGGTCTGCGTAATGATCGGCTTCAGCTGCTGAAACGGCCCTGCCTGACCTTTAAATGAAATGGCTGCAATCAACACAAGGGACGCAGATAATAAACATTTCAGCACAAAGGTATTGGGGTTAAATAACGGATGCCGATATTTCTTCGGCTGATGAGACGACGACTCAAAGGAAGACGACCCTGAATGCTTTTCTTCCTCTGTCAGCATGACCCATGGAGGGATATCTTCTTTTTTCTTGAAAGTCGTCTTCTTAGGTGGAGCAGCTGGCTGCTTCGTTTTGCGGCGCTGCGCAATTTTCTTTCGGTACTCGTCCACTCTTTTCATGAGATCACCCTTTACATACAAACAGTTTGTACATTTTATGTGACGACCTCATCTGATATGCAACAAAAAGACCGATTCTCATCGAATCGGTCTCATCTTACTTGAATGCTTATGCTCTTACACCAAAAAATGCTTTCAGCTTCGCAAACATTCCTTTGTTTTCATCTTCAAATGATTGAAGCGGAACAGATTCGCCTAGTACACGGCGGGCGATATTGCGATACGCAATCGATACTTTGTTTTTAGCATCCATGACAATCGGTTCACCATTGTTTGAAGCCTTAATCACGTCATCATCATCTGCGACAATGCCAAGAAGATCAATCGATAAGTGATGTACAACTTCATCCACATCCATTGAATCGCCACTTTTCGCCATGTGTGTACGAATACGGTTGACAATCAAACGAGGTGGTTCGATATCTTCTTGTTCTAACAAGCCGATGATACGGTCAGCATCTCTCACAGCTGAGATCTCAGGCGTCGTCACGACAATTGCCTTATCTGCACCAGATACAGCATTTTTAAAGCCTTGCTCAATTCCAGCAGGGCAATCAATGACGACATAATCAAAGTCTTGTTTCAATGATTGAATTAATTCTTTGATCTGCTCCGGCTCTACAGCCGTTTTATCGCTTGTTTGAGCAGCGGGTAAAAGATACAAAAGATCCTCGAAACGCTTATCTTTTACAAGCGCTTGGTGAATTTTACATCTTCCTTCTACTACATCGACTAGATCATAAATAATGCGGTTCTCAAGCCCCATCACGACATCTAGATTCCGAAGGCCAATATCGGTATCCACTAGACACACTTTTTTCCCTTGAATTGCTAGTGCTGTGCCTAAGTTTGCAGATGTTGTTGTTTTGCCAACGCCGCCTTTTCCTGAGGTAATCACAATAGCCTCGCCCAATTTCACATTCCTCCCTCAAGCCTTGTCAGATTAGGTCTTATATGAGCCAATTGCTGCAGGCGTTCAATGATCATGTTGCCATCTATATCTAAATAAGCACATTCCATTTCGTTTCCATCTTCTTTTTGATCTGGTGCACGGTTAAACACTTGTGCGATGCGAAGCTGTGTTGGAATCATACGAGATGCCGCAATGACAGCTTGTTTATTCCCATTACATCCAGCATGTGCCACGCCTTTTAAAGAGCCGAGCACAAAAATATTTCCCCCTGCACGAATCGTTCCGCCAGGATTGACATCTCCTATTAATAAGAGATCTCCTTCGACATACAGCACCTGTCCAGAGCGCACAATTTTGGCTACAGAGGTAATTTCGGCCTCTGCTTTTAATCGTCTCGCCTCTTCAGTTGACATGACGTCACTTTCAATGGAGTGAATGACGAGATGTTCATTTTCAGAGACCGCTTCAGTCAAACGCATTTCCTGATCCTCTGTTAAATACCGAAAACCAAGCTTAATATGCACATTGACCTTATGCCCTTCTCTACCATCTGTATATTGCTCAAGTAAAAGAACCTCTCGCAAGCCAGAAAGAAGGTCATCAAACGAACAGTCATCATTTAACTGTAATGTTAATCCGTTTTTTGTACCTTTTATCGTCACATATTGCTGTTTTTGAGTTTTCAAGATGCTCACCTCAACAACATACTCATTTCGCCGTAATTGGACAAACTCCTGCTTTTATTCGTCGATCAGTCCTTGTTTCATATTGATGAAAAAGAGCCTAAGCGGCACAACAAGTATGAGAGACGCAGCAGTATTTAAAAGAATCGTTGGAATAAAGCGTTCGATGACATACGTATTAAACGGCATAATTCCTGGTTGAATTGTCGCTTGAACGCCGTATACATAAAACTCCATCACGGAAACAGCAATAATCGACAGAAAGACGACCACTAACATATTCGTTTGCAGAACTTTAAAGGCTTTCGCTAGCAAATAGCAGAGCGCTCCAAAGCCAAACATATGAACACCAAGTATGCCTGTATACGAAATATCATATAAAAGTCCAAAGATAAAACCGAAAATCACACCATATTTTTGATTCACAAAAGCAGTCATAAATACAAGTGCGAGTAAGATGAAATGAGGAGCTAAAATTTGATTGTCTGAAACAAATGGGAGCTTCACTAGATCGACAAAAATACTGTCAAATACGAAGATAAACAACATAACGAAAGCAAGAAGGACACGTCTCACGAGCCTTCCTCCTTCGTCAATTCAGATGCATCTGCCGTACTTGAGCTGCGATTCACCACAATCACGCGGTCTAAATTGTTGAGTTCAGCCGCTGGTTCTACATAAATAATTTTTGTCAGGCCGTAATGATCTGGTTCGATTTCACTCACCTTACCAATCGTCAAGCCTTGCGGGAATACGCCCCCTGCTCCAGATGTTTCAACAAGATCTCCTTTTTTGACATCTCCATCTGCATCAGATTTCAGAATATTCATTGTCAGCATTTTTTTCTTACTGTCATAACCGTTAATAATTCCGTTGAGTTCTTCTTTGCCCTTTTTCGCAAAAATTTTCGTTGAAATTCTATTATTTTGGTCCGTAGAGCTTAGCAACCTTACAGTTGAAGTAAAATTGTTGAGCTTATCACTTTCAATTTTCCCAATTAACGCACCACTCTCATTTGTGACCGCCATATCTTTGTCAACGCCTTGTTTTTTCCCTTTATCAATCATCACAAAGCTATCCCAAAGGGACGGGTTTCTCGCGATAACCGTTGATAGAATTGGCGTATAATCACGAATAGAGTTCACATATCCGAGCTGCTTGCGAAGCTTTTTGTTCTCATCTTCTAGCTCTTGAAGTTTCGCCTCATATTGAGTTTGTCCATCAAGTTTTTTTCGAAGACGCTCGTTTTCATCATATGTGTTCTTTAAATCTTGTACGTTCCCATAAATACCGGCAATAAATTGTGATGGTTTATGAAAGACACCTTGAAAAAAGCCTGTCGTATCCCCCACTAATTTTTCCGGCCATGAAGCACCTCTGCCGCTTTTCACTGAAAAACCAATCATGGCCACCAGTACGATGACACAGACAAGGAGCAACATTAATCTTTTATTCATAAAAAACTGCGGCATGTCTTACACCTCTTTATTTACGCCCGATTATCGATTATCTTTAGATTTTCCTTTGAACAAATGAATATGCTCTAGTGCTTTTCCTGTTCCGATCGCCACACAGTCAAGCGGGTCTTCAGCAATAATGACTGGCATCTTCGTTTCATCACTAATGACTTTGTCAAGATTACGAAGCAATGCACCGCCGCCAGTTAAAACGATTCCACGGTCCATAATATCTGCTGCCAGCTCAGGCGGGGTTTTTTCAAGTGTCATTTTCACCGCATCGACAATTGTTTCCACCGTATCGCGAAGCGCTTTTGCAATCTCATCTGCCGTAATAGAGATCGTTTTTGGCAGACCAGTTAAAAGGTCACGGCCGCGAATATCCATCTCATCATGTACATCAGGCTGCGCAGAACCGATTTCCATTTTAATGGCT
Organism: Bacillus sp. LNXM65; assembly: GCF_002998575.1. Taxonomy (NCBI): domain Bacteria; kingdom Bacillati; phylum Bacillota; class Bacilli; order Caryophanales; family Bacillaceae; genus Bacillus; species Bacillus sp. LNXM65. Next base: position 80,798 of record NZ_PVRB01000008.1, read on the forward strand.
TCTGACGTACGATCACCGATCATCAGGTTATACGTTTTACGGATGTAGCTGCTGATCGCATCATCCATTTCATCTCCTGCCACGCGGATCGATTGTGATGTCACAATGCCGCCAAGAGAAATAATGGCTACCTCTGTTGTACCGCCGCCAATGTCCACAACCATACTTCCTGTTGGCTCCCATACAGGCAGGTTAGCACCGATCGCCGCAGCAAATGGTTCTTCAATCGGGTATGCGTCACGTGCTCCAGCTTGTCTTGTCGCATCAATGACTGCACGCTCTTCTACAGCTGTAATACCAGATGGTACACATACCATCACGTAAGGTTTGCGAGCAAAAAGCCCTTTGCCTTTTAATGCTTGATTAATGTAATATTTCATCATTGTTGCTGTCGTCTCGTAATCTGCAATGACTCCGTCTTTCATCGGGCGTAGTGCCACAACATTACCAGGTGTACGGCCAATCATGTTTCTAGCGTCATTTCCGACCGCCACTATAGACTTCGTATCAGTTTCCAAAGCTACGACCGAAGGTTCTCTTACAACAATGCCTTTTCCTTTAATAAAAACAAGCGTATTCGCTGTTCCAAGATCTATTCCAAGGTCTTTTGTACCAATTCCAAACATATGTATGTATCTTCCTTTCTTAAACCAAAATTCCCTTTAGGGAAAAACTCATAAACTCTATTATATCGTAAAACATTGAAAAAAAAAGTGTTACAAATACCCTTTTTCCTTCAAACTCACAAATTTTTGATCACCTATGACAAGATGATCAAGCAGCTGTATTCCAATCAGCTTTCCACATTCAAAAAGTCGCTGTGTAACTTCAATATCTTCCCTGCTGGGCGTCGGATCTCCAGATGGATGGTTGTGCACACATATAAATGAAGCCGCCGAACGTTTAAAGGCCTCTTTGAAAATTTCACGCGGGTGAACGATCGATGAATTCAGGCTTCCAATAAACACGGTATGTTTATGAAGAACTTGATTTTTGGTATTGAGATAAAGACAAACGAAATTTTCCTGTGTCAAAAATCTCATATCTTCCATCACAAAGTTCGCTCCGTCTTCTGGTGTGCGGATCACATAGCGGTTATCCGTCGTTTGATGGTGTAATCTAGTGCCGAGTTCTAAAGCAGCTAAAAGAGAAATCGCCTTCGCCTTTCCAACTCCTCGGATCTTCGACATTTCTTCAATTGAGGCTTCTTTTACAGAGCGAAGACCGCCAAATGTTTGCAGAAGTCTTGCGGAAATTTGGAGAACTGATTCTTTTTTTGTGCCTGTTCTTAGAAGGATCGCAACAAGTTCATGATTTGACAAACTGCTGGGCCCGTATTTGATAAATCGTTCTCTCGGTTTTTCATCATGAGGGAAATGCTTTAGCAGCATAGGGAAATCGTTCAGGATGACCACTCCTTTTAGAATTCCTTCCTGTCTTCAAAAAGGGGTGATTCCAAAGGTTTCAAGCACTCTGACTGTTTTCGCAATAGGTAGACCTACAACGGAAAAATAATCACCATCTATTTTTTGAACAAACAGTGCGCCTTTCCCTTGAATGCCATAACTTCCCGCTTTATCAAGGGGCTCGCCCGTATTGATATAGCGGTCTATTTCATTTTGAGTCAGCGTCCAAAATGTCACTTCTGTCTGTTCATAAAATGTTTCTTTTCTATTCTCTGACTGAACCGTGACACCCGTCAAGACTTGATGTGTCTTTCCTGATAATAATTGAAGCATGAAAGCCGCTTCTTTCTTATCTTTTGGTTTCCCAAGACATTTGCCATCAATTGCAACAATTGTATCTGCACCAATGATCACAGCTTTAGGATTTAATCTTTGAATATCATTTGCTTTTTGTTCTGCCAACCATTGGACGTTCTCAGCAGGAGAAAGGTTTCGATTTATTTCTTCTTTTAAATGACTTGCTTGAATGTCATAAGAAAACCCTACTAGATCAAGCAATTCTTTTCTTCTAGGTGATTGAGATGCGAGAATCAATTGGTTCATTTTTGTTCATCCTTTCAGGGTTTAGCCTAAGAAGTAAGATACCCATTCATCCTAGCAAATGTACATCTTACCGACAATCTACGAAAATTCATTTTTCATGTACCTTCATCATTATGTTGGATGTAAAAGAAAAAAACTAGTCATTTTTTGACTAGTTTCGTTTCTTAAAAAATGATTTTACGTATTTAATTGATCAAGCAGTGCCTGCTGAGATTTCCAGCCGTTTTCAGCAGTTGGGTCATTTAATAGCTGCACAGCTTTTAGCAAACTGCTTTTAGCCGATGCGTCCGCTGTTTTGGCACTTTCAAGCTCAGAAACCAGCTGCGTGACTTCCTTTTGATCCACTTCATCGCCGGCAATCACTTTAGAGGATAATACAGATGCCTTTTCTATTAAACTAGTCAGCTCATCCGGTACTTGAAATGAGAGCTCCTTTCCTCCCCACGCCTCAAAGTGCTGATCGATCAGCTTCTTCCCTACAGCGCTTGTCATTCCCTGCTCTGTCGCAAGCCCAGCAATGACATAATATCCATCATCCATCGAGACCTTTTTCCCCGCATATCCTGCATCTTTTAAGCTTCCAACTAAGTCATCTGCTCCTTTTTCAGAGGAAAATTTCCCAGCCTGTACAACAAAGGTTGACAAACTGCCAGAGGCACTTTTTTCATCGTTGTTCTCTTTTGATTCATCCGTAGTACCTGCTTTCGGCGCATCCCCGCCGGCTTTCATCGATGATTGATTTCCAGATCCAGATGCTGAGACACTGATATCTCCACCTGATGGACTTGGTGTACCATCTTGACTTAAACTAAGCGCAAACACCCCAAGGCCTGTCCCAAGAACCACCGCAAACACAATCGTTGTCATTACTCTCTTGAAGGGACCGCGGTTTTTACCAAACTTCTGATCAAAGGAGCCTTTTTTCTTTTGATAAGGCGTGACGACCTTTGGATCAGAATGATAAATATGATCAGCTGCATCATCCCACTGGAAATCTTCTTCTTTCGGTTTAGACGAATCTTCCTGAGAAGCCGCTGTCTCCTGTTCCGACTGCCTCTTTTCCTCCCAATTCGAAAACGTCACTTGATCTTCTTGCTGTTTTGGCGGCTGATGATCATCTTCATGCAGCATTTCTTCCTTGCCATTAATATTGACCTTGAGCCCTTGTTTTTTTGCCTGCCTCTTTTTCACTGTCATTCCCCGCTTTCTGACATGTTTGTAAGAAAGACCTTTCTGTCCAATGAATCAGCGCGAATTTAACCCGTCCTTCTTTCTGTTTCACACTTTAACATAGCAGTAAAAAAAAAGAACAAGACTTTTGTCGGCAGGGCAAAAAAGTGTTCGCCAATTTTTTCATCCCTTCGACTAGTCAAATAGAAACAAGACATGAGCCTCAAAGAGATACAGCCAAAAAGAAAAAGCGATCGCAGGAACAAAGGGGAATGGCTCGTCTAATTGAAAGGAAAAGACCTTCGCATAGACCATTCCAGCGATACATGAGAGAAAAAGCATGAGGAGGAACGGCTTGAAGCCAAAGCAAAACGCAAGCAAACTGAACAGCTTCATATCAGCTCCGCCCATGCTATTTGGCTTAAAATAATCTAGACTAGAAAACAAAAGAATGCAAAAAATCAGGGAAGCCGCTCCTTCCCAGTAGATAAGAAGCGGTTCCAGCGTGCGGTATATGACGAAAAGAGGGAAAAAGAAGAGAAACAGCTCGTTCGGCACCCTCATATAGAGAAGATCACTCACGACAGCAATCACGAATAAACTACAAAGAATCACAAGGAAAAGACCTTCAAACGAAAAACCAGCGATTCTATAAATGAACAAAAAAAGACCGCCTGACAGCAGCTCAACCATTGGATATAACCTAGACAACCGAGTGCCGCAATGTTTACAGGCCCCCCTCAAGAAAGCATACGAAACTATCGGGACCATCTCGTATAGAGAAAGCGGCTGTTTACAGGCTATGCAGTGAGAGCGAGGGAAGAGAATAGACCGCTTCACCGGCAGCCTTTCGCCAACGAGATGAAAGAACGAACCCATCGTGATGCCTGCAATAAACAGAAAAATCTCAATCATATATGGTGCTCCTTCCGGGAATAAGATAGACCGGATTTTACCATGACCCTATCCACTAAAGCATCTAGTGAAAATATGATTTTCCCCCTTTACTACATATAAAAAGAAAAAGACGCAGGAGGCATCAAAGCCATTTGCGTCTTTTCGTTACCCGATCATACGATTTCGTATATCTGAAATAAAATAAAGAGAGCCTGTCACAAGGATCACCGCTGAAGGATCATCACTCTTTTTCTGAATCCATTCAAGCGCTGCACGAGGGTCATCATCATATGATTTTGCCTCTAACTGACTGCACGCATAAAGTTTCTCAGCTGATTCAGCTCTTGGAAAGTCAAACGAAACAAAATGAATAGATGAACTAACAGCTTCAAGCTTTTGAATCATTTGCTTGTACGGCTTATCCTTTAAAGCACTAAAACAGACATGCACTTGTTTACTAGAAAAATGGGCTTGTACGGTTTCAATTAAACGGTCGATTCCCTCTTCATTATGAGCGCCGTCTAAATAAACTGGTGGATGATCTTTGACCTTTTCAAATCTTCCAGCCCACACTGCCTGCCGAATGCCTTCATACATCTGCTCTTCTGTCACGCTGATATAGCCTTCTTGCTCCAGCCATTCAATGAGTAGAACGGCAAGAGAAGCATTTTGCCGTTGATGCGTTCCGATCAACCCTGTTTCAAGCTGCGGATACTGCCTTTTTGATGTGTGTAACGTAAACCGTTCGCCTGTTTCTGTTGGCTGCTGCTCACCGAAGGTACAAGTATCCTGTAATGAGATGCATTCCGCATTCTTTTCTTTTGCGATGTTTTGAATGACCGCAAGTGCTTCCGGTTGATGAACAGCAGTGATCATCGGGATACCCTCTTTGATAATGCCCGCTTTTTCAGATGCAATCTGTTCAAGTTTGTCACCTAAAATTGCCATATGATCATGACCAATTGACGTAATCGCTGTTAAAATAGGTACGGCAACATTTGTTGAATCAAGTCTTCCACCAAGCCCTGTCTCTAATAGGACAAAGTCTACTTGGTGCACATCGGCAAAATAAGCAAATGCACATGCGGTAATGATTTCAAATTCTGTTGCTGCTCCAAGCTCTGTTTGATCTAATTCATCAACAAAAGGCTTGACCTTATTCACCAAACTCAGCCATTCTTCATCCTGTATAGGCGCTCCGTTCACGCTGATTCGTTCATTGAACGTTAAAATAAACGGAGAGGTGAAGGTTCCGACCGAATAGCCTGCAGCCTGTAAAACGGAACGAGTAAACGCAATGGTTGAACCTTTTCCATTTGTACCTGCAACATGCACCGCTTTTATGCGTTGTTCCGGATGGCCTAGTCTGTTCATCAGCCACTTCATTCTTTCAAGACCTGGTTTTACACCAAAGGCAAGTCTACTGTGAATCCACTCAATGGCTTCATGATAGGTTGTAAACAATGTCATCTCTCATTTCATCCGAAATTTTCAAAAAAGACGACTCCATTTTGTTAGGAGCCGTCTTTTCAACCTTATGCTTTCAGCTCTTCAATCCGCTTTTGAACAGCTTCGCGTTTTGCGACATAGTCACGTTCTTTCGCACGCTCTTCTTCTACGACACTTTCAGGTGCTTTTTTCATAAAGCCTTCGTTGCCAAGCTTTTTCTGGACGCGTTCTACTTCTTTTGTCAGCTTATCAAGCTCTTTTTGCAGACGAGCAATTTCCTCATCTAAGTTAATTAAGCCTTCAAGCGGCAGAATGAGCTCTGCTCCAGAAATAACAGCCGTCATCGCTTTATCACTAGCTGGGACATCTGTGCCAATTTCAAGTACACTTGGGTTCGTAAAGCGCTCAATATATGAACGATTCTTCTCTAAACGTTCTTGTACATCAGATGTGGATGCTTTGATGTAAAGTTCGACTTGTTTGCTCATTGGTGTGTTTACTTCACTGCGAATGTTACGAACAGAGCGAATGAGTTCAACAAGCAGTTTCATATCAGCAGAAGCTTGATCATTTGAAAGCTCCGGCTTCACCTCAGGCCAAGCTGCTACAGTAATGGACTCACCTTCATGCGGAAGATGCTGCCAGATTTCTTCTGTTAAGAACGGCATAAACGGATGAAGAAGTCTCATCGTTTGATCTAATACGTACGCAAGGATCGAACGAGTCGTTTTTTTCGCTGCTTCATCTTCACCATAAAGTGGAAGCTTCGCCATCTCAATGTACCAATCACAGAAATCATCCCAAATGAAGTTGTATAAATGTCTGCCCACTTCACCGAATTCATACTTGTCAGCTAGCTGTGTGACACTTTCAATCGTTTCATTTAAGCGGGTTAAAATCCATTGGTCAGCGACTGATTTTTCTCCAGTCAAATCAAGTTCATCATACGTTAAGCCATCCATGTTCATTAAAGCAAAACGCGATGCGTTCCAAATTTTGTTCGCAAAGTTCCAAGTGGATTCAACCTTTTCAAAGCTAAAGCGAAGATCCTGACCTGGTGAGCTTCCAGTCGCTAAGAAATATCTTAATGAATCTGCACCGTATTGATCAATGACCTCCATTGGATCAATTCCGTTGCCGAGCGACTTACTCATTTTACGTCCTTGTTCGTCGCGGATGAGCCCATGAATCAGAACGTCTTTGAACGGTTTTTCCCCTGTAAATTCAAGGCCTTGGAAGATCATGCGAGAGACCCAGAAGAAAATGATGTCATAGCCTGTGACCAGCAGGTTTGTTGGATAGTAGCGCTTGAAGTCTTCACTGTCTGCATCCGGCCAGCCCATTGTAGAGAAAGGCCAAAGCGCTGAACTAAACCATGTATCAAGCACATCGTTATCCTGTTCCCAGTTCTCCAGATCTTCTGGCGCTTCCAGTCCAACATATACTTCTTTCGTTTCTTTATGATACCAAGCCGGAATGCGGTGTCCCCACCATAGCTGACGAGAAATACACCAGTCACGGATATTTTCCATCCAGTGTAAATACGTCTTTTCAAAGCGGTCTGGAACAAATTGAACTTGGTCGTCCCCATTTTGAAGGTTGATGGCTTCGTCTGCCAGCGGCTGCATTTTTACAAACCATTGAGTAGATAAATAAGGCTCAACGACAGCTCCGCTTCGCTCACTATGACCAACTGAATGCATGTGGTCCTCAATTTTGAACAAAATACCCTCTTCTTGTAAATCTTTCACAAGCTGTTTACGGCATTCGAAGCGGTCCATTCCTTTGTATTGCAATGCATTTGCATTCATTGTGCCATCTTCATTCATGACAAGAATACGCTCTAGCTCATGGCGGTTTCCAAGCTCAAAGTCATTCGGGTCATGGGCAGGTGTAATTTTCACAGCTCCTGAACCAAACTCCATATCGACATAGTCATCACCAACGATTGGAATCTCTCGGCCTGTAATTGGTAAGACCACTGTTTTTCCAATCAAATGCTGATAGCGTTCGTCATCAGGGTGCACGGCAACGGCTGTATCCCCAAGCATGGTTTCAGGTCTTGTCGTCGCAATTTCAATTGAACCCGTGCCATCTGAAAGCGGGTATCTCAAGTGATAAAACGCACCTTGAACATCTTTATAAATGACTTCAATATCAGAAAGTGCCGTTTTCGTCGCTGGATCCCAGTTAATGATGTACTCTCCGCGATAGATAAGTCCTTTTTCATACAATTGGACAAACACTTGGCGTACCGCTTTATTCAGACCTTCATCTAATGTAAAACGTTCACGTGAATAATCAAGACCAAGTCCCATTTTCGCCCACTGGCTGCGAATAAAGTCCGCATATTCTTCTTTCCATTTCCACGTTTCTTCCACAAATTTCTCCCGGCCAAGGTCATAACGGCTCACGCCTTCTTCGCGAAGCTTTGCCTCTACCTTTGCTTGGGTCGCAATACCGGCATGGTCCATTCCTGGAAGCCATAGAACATCATAGCCCTGCATCCGTTTCATACGCGTCACAATATCTTGAAGTGTAGAATCCCATGCATGCCCAAGGTGCAGTTTTCCTGTCACGTTTGGTGGAGGAATGACGACTGTATATGGATCTTTCGTTTTGTCATTTTGTGCTTCGAAGAATTTCCCTTCAAGCCAGTACGTATAGCGGTCTTTTTCAATCGCATTTGGATCGTACTTTGTTGGCATTTCTTGATTATTTGTTCCCATTTGTGTAACCTCCACATTTTTTCGGCTGATGAAACATAAAAAAAGCCTTTCCATCCTTATAAAAGGACGAAAAAGCTTTTTCGCGGTACCACCTTTTTTCATGGAACACATAGACGTGTCCCATACACTCTAAAGGATAACGGGGTTCTCCCGAATTTCTCTACTTGTTCATTCAAGAAATTAAGCTCACAGGCGACCTTCCAAACAAGTACATCCTAGGAAACCTTTCAGCTCATGGTCTCCCTCTCTTTAGGGTCTTGCTCGTACTCTTCCTGATCCACGCTTACGATATATCACGTTCATCAGCACATACTCATCTTTTATTTATATTACTAAATGCCTTTTGTTTTCGTCAATCATCTTTTCCGCTTTTCTTCTTCTTTATACAAATTGGGCAGGCACCCTTTGCCCTATTACCCATATGATAATAACAAAATGAAGAAGGAGGGCGTTTGCTTTGAAGAAGATCAATCCTTACACACTTCCCCCCTGGCTGAGACAAATTCGGGCAGTGGCCTCCCAAGTCGTTCTCCCGATTGCGATATTTCAAGGGTTTCGTACGATCATTTTCCCCACGACATTTGACGTCCTCATCCTAGGTATTCTGATTTTTCTCGCCTGCGCCTTTCACCTTGATTGGTTTTAAACTCTCGCGCTTATGTACCGGTCAATATGAACACAAAACAACCTCGTCATTCCGCTGATGACGAGGCACTTTGTTCTTCTTCAAGCCGTCTAGCCTGCTCAATCTCATGAATCTTCATGACGATCGGCTCTGAATTTTTCATCTGCCAATACGCTCTTAACAGCCGCTGACAGCTCTCCATTTCATCCTGCCCGCCTGCTTCATAGGCTTTTACTGTATCAAACAGACCTTGCGGATAAGCAAGGTAACTAAGAAACAAATGCAGCTCTTCCTCCCGAAGAGGATTTCCTTTTTGGTACGTATAAAACAAGGAAGTGCATTCAGGACAAGACGTAGGATAGGTTTTGAATGTCCGAAAGTAAAAGGTTAGAAGGTCATAAATGGGGGCGGCTTTTTTAGACCGCTCAAAATTGGTGAAATGTCCTGTGCCCACATCATTATACAAAAAGTGATGAATCGACAGCTGCCCATGATTTAACACAACACGTGTTGTCTCTTGATCTTTCATTTCTTCATGCCAATCTTCTAATCGTTCAAGCGCAAATTCGCTGGCAGACATCGCCTCTGAAAAATACATCGCAGCAGCCAGCTCAAATGGTGACATATACCAAGTCTGCTCTGCCCGCTCTATGAATCGTTCATACATGTCTTTCTCTGTTTCCCATTTGGTCTTGATTTGTGTGTAGTGCGCTTCTATCTCTTGCTCTGTGATATCCATCATCACTTCAGTCCGCTTATGAAGTCTTGCAATCTCTTGAAATAAATATTCATGTTTATCGTCCTGCTCTTCTCTCTTTTCATTCGTCAGCCACGGCATGAGATAGTATGCGTACTGGCTTTCTCGATGACTTGAGAAAAAAGAACCGCTCTTCGTCCGATAAATCGGCACAAAAGAGCGATAGCCCTTTGATTCTAGTTCAAGCATTTGCTCTGTAAACTGCATATGTCGATTGGCTTTTACTCGCTTTAGGGCAAATATGCCCTGCTTTGTATATACTTTGACAACAGCAGGACTGACAGGTTCAATGTATTCCGCCTCAAGCCCGTATTCGTATAGGATAGATTGGATTTCATCCACGTTCACTCACCACATTTTCTCGGTCGGTCATCGCTTGTTATGCATTGCTTTTTTGATATTCAGGAATATAAAGAATCTGCCCTTCTTCAAGCTCCGCATCAACCGATAATGAGTTTGTGCGAAGGAGCTGCTGCACATTCAACTGATATCGCTCACAAATAAGATCGACCGTATCTTCTTGCTGAACTATACATATTTTCATGCGAGAAAAATCTTCCTCCTCCTGCTTAGCAAATAGCTTTGTTAAATAAAGAGAGTTCTCACTGCCAGACGTTTCTCTCTCGTCATATTCAGGCTCCTCTTCTTCTTGAGCTGACTCATATACTTTTGGTGCTTCTCGTTCATATAACCGTCCGAGCTGGTTCGTATCATCCTGTTCCTGTTCCTCTTGCTCCTCTTCTACGTGGTAAGTGGGTGATTCAAATATTGGATACGGCTGAACCGTTTCTTCCAGCTCTTCGGCTGCTTCCGGATCTTTTCTCACTTCCACCTCAAAGAACGTATCTTCCCGCTTCTCTTCTTCTAAGAGCTTAGGCGGTTCAAAAAATGGTGGTTCTTGCACCTGAGCTTCAGGTAAGGAGCGATAATCAAGCGCCACTTCTTCTTGGCTCTCCGTTTCCTCCAGTTCTTCCGATTCTTCCGGTTCTTCGGTTTCTCCCTCTTCTTCCCTACTCACCAGCTCTATCTCAATTTCTTCTTCCTGTTCTTCTTGCTGTTCTTCTTGCTCGGCGCGTGTGTCATGCTGTAATACAGCCTGTTCCTCATATTCTTGGCTCTCCGTTTCCTCCAGTTCTTCCGATTCTTCCAGTTCTTCGGTTTCTCCCTCTTCTTCCCTACTCACCAGCTCTATCTCAATTTCTTCTTCCCGTTCTTCTTCCTGTTCTTCTTGCTCGGCGCGTGTATCATGCTGTAATACAGCCTGTTCCTCATAGACCTCACGTTCATTGCCTTGCAGCTCTTCTTGTTCCTCATGCTCTGGCTGCAGCTGATAATTGTAGGTCACATCGCCATATTCTTCTTGAGGACGATGGACAAATTCATACGGCTCCACTACAGGCGCTTGAGGCATTTTCTCGTCTAATAGACCCTCAATCGCCAGATCAGCTTGAATGGTGAGCAAACGATTTTCTGTCAGCTGGTAATCAAACGCATCAATAAACACAAACACATCATTTAAATGACTGATTTTATTCTTAGGGATGGTGATATCAACCGGGAATTGATGCAGAAGCTCCGCCGTTCCGTCTTCTCTTACCTTCACCTCATCAGCTTCCCTATATGATGCATAGGAACTCAATTCACCCAATAGCTCCTCTTGATTTATCTTGTATTCTCCTGTTAGCTCGAGTGAACCTCTAATCGAAACATAATCATTCACTTCTTGAACGAGAATGTCAGGATCGAGAGAAATTGACAGCAGCTCACTGACTTCCTGTCCGCTTTTGAAATAAATGGATTCTTCTACCGAAAACTGTAATCGATTGTTTTGAGACAAGTCGGTGTCCTCCTTTCATCTAATCCTTCAAAATAAAATTAGATGTCAATACAGATGTATGTGAGAGGCAGTGAAAATATGATTGGTTTTCAGCAACACAAAAAAGCCGATATGTCCCCATACCGGCTTTCGTTTATCGACGCAGTTTTTGAAATACCTTTTCCACTGTCTCAATCGTATATTCGATGTCTTCATCTGTATGAGCTGTTGACAGGAACAGTCCTTCGAATTGAGAAGGAGGAAGGAAGATGCCGCGATCCGCCATTTCCTTGTAAAATTCAGCGAATAAAGCGAGATCAGCGGTTTTTGCTTTGTCATAATTGACCACTTCTTCATTTGTAAAGAAGAATCCAATCATCGAACCCGCACGGTTAAACGTTAATGGAATTCCGTGTACTTTCGCCGCTTTTGAAATGCCTTCTTCCAGCCGGTCTCCTTTTCGTCTAAACTCTTCATAAGACTCAGGTGTCAGCTGTTTTAAGGTTTCTAAGCCTGCTGTCATCGCAAGAGGGTTACCAGATAACGTTCCTGCTTGATAAATTGGACCGCTTGGTGCAATTTGTCTCATGATATCCGCTCTTCCGCCATAAGCACCGACCGGGAGACCGCCTCCGATCACTTTACCAAGGCACGTCAGATCAGGTGTGATGCCAAAATAGCCTTGCGCGCAGTGATAATCCACACGGAAGCCAGTCATGACCTCATCAAAAATGAGTAAAGCTCCGTATTGCTCCGTGATGTCTCTCAGCCCTTGTAAGAAACCTTCTTGCGGAGGAACAACCCCCATATTTCCTGCAACCGGCTCGACAATGACACCTGCAATATCGTCTCCAAACTCCTGAAAAGCAACTTGAATGCTCTCTAAATCATTGTACGGCACTGTGATCGTGTTGCTTGCAGTCCCTTCAGGTACACCTGGGCTATCTGGAAGCCCTAGCGTTGCGACACCTGAACCCGCTTTAATGAGCAAAGAATCGCCGTGGCCATGATAGCAGCCTTCAAATTTCACAATTTTATTTCTGCCTGTAAAGCCGCGAGCTAGACGAAGTGCACTCATGGTCGCCTCTGTACCAGAGCTGACCATACGAATGACTTCGATGGAAGGAACTCGCTCTGATACAAGCTTAGCTAATTCATTTTCAACTAACGTGGAAGCACCAAAGCTTGTCCCCTGTTCCGCAACTCGTTGAATGCTTTCAACCACACGGTCATTCGTATGCCCTAAAATTAGCGGTCCCCATGATAAGACATAATCGATGTATTCATTTCCATCAATATCATATATCTTGGCGCCTTTGCCTCGTTCCATAAAAATCGGGTCTGTGTTAACTGATTTAAATGCACGCACAGGGCTGTTGACACCACCAGGCATTAAATGCTGCGCTTCTTCAAATGCTTGCTTTGATTTTTCATAGCTACGTCCCATTTCAACGTCCTCCTGTCTATCCGTTCTTTATTCTGAGAGCCATTTGGCTGCATCTTTTGCATGATACGTAATGATGAGCTCTGCTCCTGCACGTTTCATGCTTGTCAGCATTTCAAGAACAAGCTCTTTTTCAGAAATCCAGCCATTTTGAGCAGCGGCTTTGACCATTGCATATTCTCCGCTCACATTGTAAGCAACAACAGGGAGTGTAAATTCATTTTTGACATCACGCATAATATCTAAATAAGAAAGGGATGGTTTGACAATGAGGAAATCAGCCCCCTCTTCTACATCAGACTGCGCTTCTCTGAGTGCCTCTAAACGGTTTGCAGGGTCCATTTGGTATGTTTTACGATCTCCAAACTGCGGTGTGCTATGCGCCGCGTCACGAAACGGGCCGTAAAAAGCACTTGCATATTTCACAGCATATGACATGACAGGTACATGAATAAAACCAGCTTCATCAAGTGCCTCACGAATGGCCACAACAAATCCATCCATCATATTGGAAGGAGCAATGATATCTGCACCTGCGCGCGCTTGGCTAACAGCTGTTTTCGCTAAAAGCTGAAGAGATTCATCATTTAAAATTTCACCATCTTCAACGATGCCGCAATGTCCATGATCTGTATATTGGCATAAGCAAGTGTCTGCAATGACCACAAGTTCTGGGAAATGCTTTTTGATCTCAAGCGTCGCTCTTTGAACAATGCCATGGTCGTGATACGCCTCACTGCCCACATGGTCTTTATGATCTGGAACACCAAATACAATAATTGATTTGATACCTAGGTCGACAAGTTCTTGGACTTCTTCTTTTACAAGGTCCACTGAAATGTGATAAACACCCGGCATTGAAGGGACTTCTTTTCGGACATTTTCTCCCTCTACAAAAAAGATCGGATAAATGAAATCAGATGGTCTTAAAAAGGTTTCTCTGACTAATTCTCTCATTCCTGCGCTTGTCCGCAGTCTGCGGTGTCTGTTAAATTTCATCATTGGTTCAACTTCCTTTCAGATAAACGGCACATCAATTCAAGCATTCCGTCTACCGTATAAGTATCTGGGGTTTCAGAAGAAATCCCGTATTGAAGCAGTGCCTCTTTTGTCAGAGGACCGATCGTCACAAAACAGGTGCCAGAAGCAGCCAGCTTCGCTGCATCTGCCTCCATGGCATGCATAAATGAATGGACAGTGGATGAGCTCGTAAATGTAATAAAATCAAATGATTGCTTCGTCATCGCCGTTTTGAGAGCGGCAATACCTTCCTCATCCTTGACGGTTTCATATAAAATCCATTCCTTTACTTCTATGCCAAGCGGAATGAGGGTTTTCTTCACGACATCTCGAGACAGGTGTCCTTTTGCTACAAACACACGCTCTCCCGGACGCACATGGTCAAGTAACGCATCTGCGAGCTCTTCCGCTATGAATCGTTCTGGTACCACATCCACCTTCAAGCCGTGCTGCTCAAGATAGGCAGAGGTTTTCTCACCTACAGCAGCCACTTTCAAATGCGATAAACTCTTATGTAAATGATGGTCCTTTATGTAGCTCAGAAAAAAAGACGCACCATTCACACTCGTGAAAACAAGCCATTGGCTATTTTCTAAGTCCTTTAAAAAGGCCTGCGCTTTTTCTTTTGTGAGCATAGGCTCAAACCTAATAAGAGAGGTTAAAACAGCATGGCCGTTCAGCTCTTCAATCTTTTGCTGAAACACACCCGCTTGACGTTCATTTCGAGTGACAAGCACCGTCTGTCCGTGAAGCGATTTGCCTATGGTCATTGGGAGGACAGATCCTTTTTCACCTTGTCGATTAAATCTTTTGCTCCCTTATCAGCCATCTGCTTCGCACATGCTGTCCCAATTGCCTCAGGGTCAGTGCCTGATACAGTTTCTCGAATAATCGTGTGTCCGTCAGCTGATGCCACAAGACCCGTCAGTTCAATTTCATCACGCTCATTCATCGTTGCATAGCCAGCGATCGGCACCTGACAGCTGCCATCCATTTGTTTGAGGAAAGCTCTTTCAGCGAGAACCGTTTTCTTCGTATATTCATTCGTAAATTGAGCGAGGAGCTGCAATAGCTCTTCATCATCCCCGCGGCACTCAATCGACAAAGCGCCTTGGCCAACGGCGGGCAGGCAAGTCTCAGGAGATAAAAATTCCGACACAACCTCTTTGCTCCATCCCATTCTGGACAGCCCAGCAGCCGCTAGAATAATGGCATCATATTCTTCATTTTTCAGCTTTTCCAATCTTGTATCAATGTTTCCTCGAATCCATTTAATTTCAAGATCTGGTCTTTCCTGAAGAAGCTGGGCACTGCGCCGTAAGCTGCTTGTTCCCACAATAGCACCCTTCGGCAGTTCATGAAGACGCAGATGATCCTTCGAAATAAGAGCGTCCCTTACATCTTCACGCTCAGGAATACAGCCAATGACTAAACCTTCAGGAAGAGCAGCCGGCATATCCTTCATACTGTGAACCGCCATATCGATGTCATGATTCAGCATCGCCTGTTCAATTTCTTTGACAAACAGTCCTTTTCCGCCAACCTTTGATAAGGTCACATCTAAAATTTGATCACCCTTTGTCACAATCTCTTTTATTTCAAAAGAATAAGAAGGGTTTAGTTCAGACAGCTTTTGAATAACCCATTTTGTTTGTGTAATTGCAAGCTTACTTCTTCTAGAACCTACTTTAATTGTACGCAATACGTCTTCCTCCCGACAATGCCCTTTAGACTCATCATTATTTATTGAAACCAATGAAAGGTTGATAAGCTACCAAGCAGAAAATAATTGATCATCAGCACAATGAATGAACCAACATTCCACAGTGCCACGATTTTGCCCTGCATATTTCTCACCAATCTGATATATAAGTAAAAGCCGTATAAAAACAGCATAATAAACGAACCAAGCACCTTTGCATCTGTCCAGTACAACGTATCATACGAAATATATGCCCAAATGATGCCAAGAATCAAACTAAGCAAGAGCATTGGCACACCAATAATGTTTAATACGTACGCCATATGATCAAGCTTCGATAAATCTTCAATTCTCAGAAGCCATTTTCCCCATTTTTTCTTTTTCAGCAAACGATATTGAAAGAGATAGAGAAGGGAGAAAGCAAATGAAAGTGAAAAAGCACCGTATGATAAAATCGCCATCGTAATATGAATCACAAGCAGTTCACTCGTCAGCTTCCCCGTTAGTTCTGCTGAGTGGAGATCAGATGGTGTAAAGGTGTGAATCGCCATCATGGAAAAACCGATGACATTTGTAAAAAAGACAATAAATTCAACACGCAATACTTTTGTGAGAACAAGTGAAAGTGTCACAAGCACCCACGTATAAAAATATAAACCCTCTGCTACATTCAACACAGGGAATCGGTCTGTTTCCATCATAATATAGAACATGTAGACTGTTTGCAGCAGCCAGACAATAGAAAGCAACCAGAAAGCCATTTTTCCAGCCTTCCGGTTGTGTTGAAGAAAATCTATGAAATAGAACAAGACACTTAGTGCATAGATCAAGGTCGTCGCTTCGCCTAGTCTCGCTACAATGGATTCCATCATCGCTTAATCACTCACTGGCAACTGTAGCAAAGCCTTGTGCCATATTTGGTTTGAACAGCTGAAATGACCCTTGCTCCACCTGTACAGGCTCCACCTTTTGCTCTTCATCTTCAACCTGTAAATCAAAGATTTCTTTGAAGAGTAAAAGTTTTTCCTCTGCATTCGGCTCCGCGGCAATTTCTTTTGCCTTTAAGATAGGATCTTTCAGCATTTGATTAATAATGCTTTTCGTATGTTTATTTAATAGCTTCATTTCACGGTGTGTGAGGTTCGGAAGCTTTCGTTCAATACTCTGCATCGTATCCGCTTGAATCGTCAGCGCCTTTTCTCTAAGTGCAGAAATGACAGGAACCACACCAAGCGTATTCAGCCATTGCTTAAATTCCACAATTTCTGCTTCAATGAGGAGCTCAACCTGCTCAGCCACCGCACGGCGCTCTTTTAAGTTGGCTGCCACGATGCCCTCAAGGTCATCAATGTCATACAAAAAAGCACCTTCTACTTCAGAAATGGCTGGATCTAAATCACGGGGCACAGCAATATCCACCATAAATAGAGGTCTGCCCTTCCGCTTTTTATTCGCACTTTCGACCATTTCCTTTGTAATGACAAATTGTTTCGCACCAGTGGAGCTAATTAAAATGTCCGCTTCGGATAATGTTTTTTCCAATTGGTTTAAGCTTTTAGGCTCTCCTGAAAAACGACCCGCCAATTCTTTTGCTTTCTCATACGTTCGATTGATGACCGTTACTTGACCAATCCCTTGACCTTGAAGGTTTTGAGCCGCTAGTTCGCCCATTTTACCCGCACCAAGAATCAGGACATGTTTATCAGAAAGACGTCCAAAGATTTTTTTCGCAAGCTCGACAGCTGCATAGCTGACAGACACGGCATTAGACGCAATGTCTGTTTCCGCATGAGAGCGTTTTGCAACGGTGACCGCCTGTTTAAATAAATAATTGAAAACGGTACCAATGGTCTTCTCCTCTTGAGCTACTTTAAAGCTAGAGCGCACTTGACCAAGTATTTGTGTTTCGCCAATCACCATGGAATCAAGTCCACAGGCCACACGGAATAAATGCTCAACCGCTCCATCATTTTCATAGAACTTCAAATAAGGAGAGACATCTTCTTTTTCTAAACCGAACCAATCGGCTAAAAATCTTTTTATATAAAACCGTCCAGTATGAAGCTGATCTACCACTGCGTAGATCTCTGTTCGATTACATGTTGAGATGACGATATTCTCTAGAATGCTTTTTTCTTCTTTAAGCTTGGACATCGCTGTTCCGAGCTCGCTCGGTTCAAAGCTCAGCTGTTCCCGTATCTCAACAGGGGCTGTTTTATAATCTAAACCCACAACAAGAATATGCATAACTTCAGCTTGCACCCCCAACGCCCTGTCTAATTTATAATAATTACAATATAGAATTTATTATTTATAATGATTATAACATATATTCATTTTTAACTGGATGAAAATTGTGAACAGATTTCAAAAATGTTGTGATATAGTAGAAAAATGTTCGACACTAATTATGCCATATCATCACTTCAAGCAATTTACCAGATTTGGCGCGTGCGGACAAATGATCTGCTTAAAAGAAGGTGACATCTTTGAAGAAAAAATCCATTTTGCTGCCGCTCACTTTGCTGGCTGTAGCGCTATATGCCATTCTCTCAGGAGGTCAATTTGACATTTGGAAGGATCAAGAGAAATGGTATACACTCATACTGCTTTTTGGCCTCGCTTTCTTATATCAAGGAAAGAAGGAGCAAGAAAGCGCTCATGTGTTTATCGGTATGCTTATGACGGGCCTTTCGCTACACTTTATTCTTCAACCAAAATTAGACCACTGGCCAGACACATTTACGATGATCGTATTCATCGTTGGACTTGCACTCTTTATGAAATCATCTCAGAAAAAAGAATATCGTATTGAAAGTGTTGTTCTCATTGCACTCGGTCTGTTCCTTTATTTCTTTCAGCAAATTACAAAACAGCTAAGTTCCCTTTCGATCCCTACTTCCGGTTTTGAATTGTACTGGCCTTATGTACTGATTGCTGTCAGTCTCCTCTTATTATTTTTAAAAAGGAAATAACTTATACAATAAAAAGGCATCTGTCCATGACAGATGCCTTTTCTTTTAGCTGTTAATCTTCGCAAGGATGGCATTCCAGGCTTCGTCTTTTCCCTTTTTCGTTTCAGAAGAGAACAGGACTAGTTCGTCTGATGGGTCAATGTCGAGTGTCTGTTTGACGACTTTCGCATGTTTTTCCCATTTGCCTTTTGGAATTTTGTCCGCCTTTGTTGCGATGACGATCACGGGAACTCCGTAATATTTCAGGAATTCATACATGTTCACATCATCTACTGATGGCTTATGACGCAGGTCCACAATTTGGACGACTGCTTTTAATTCTTCACGCATTGTAATATACGTTTCGATCATTCTACCCCAGGCTTCGCGCTCTGTCTTTGATACTTTAGCAAAGCCGTAGCCTGGAACGTCCACAAAATGGAGCATATCATTGATGATGTAGAAATTAAGCGTTTGAGTCTTACCTGGTTTAGAAGACGTACGCGCTAAATTTTTACGATTAATCAATGAGTTGATGAACGAGGACTTCCCAACATTTGATCGTCCAGCAAGAGCGATTTCAGGCAGTCCCCCGCTCGGGTACTGCTCTGGTTTTACCGCACTAATGACGATATCTGATTTTGTTACTTTCATCTTCCCTCTCCTACCAACGCTTTCTCAAGCACCTCATCTAAATGTGAGACCGGAATAAAGGTTAGTCCTTCTCTCACACTTTCAGGAATATCATCAATATCCTTCTCATTGTCCTTTGGAAGAATAATGGTTTTCAGTCCTGCGCGATGTGCGCCTAATGCTTTTTCTTTTAGTCCGCCAATTGGAAGCACTCTTCCTCTTAACGTAATCTCTCCTGTCATACCAACCTCTTTTGACACAGGTCGACCTGTGAGGGCTGATACAAGAGCCGTCGCAATGGTGATACCAGCTGATGGCCCGTCCTTTGGAACCGCACCCTCTGGAACATGGATATGAATATCATGCTTTTCATTAAAATTAGGATCAATGTTCAGTTCATCTGCTTTCGAACGAATATAACTGAATGCCGCCTGTGCAGATTCTCTCATGACATCACCAAGCTTCCCTGTTAACAAGAGCTTGCCTTTACCCGGTGAGAGTGATACCTCAATCGACAAGGTGTCTCCGCCAACAGTGGTATACGCAAGTCCTGTGACAACCCCCACTTGGTCTGTCGTTTCAGCCTGGCCATAACGGTAAAGTCTTTTTCCGAGAAATTCAGATAAATTCTTTTCCGTCACCGTGATGCGTTTGCGGTCTTCAGCCACAATCGCTCTTGCCGCTTTTCGGCAAATCGCCGCAAGCTGACGCTCTAATCCACGAACACCCGCTTCTCTTGTGTAATAGCGAATGGTATCATAAATCGCTGCTTCACGAAGCTGCAAGTTCCCTTTCTTTAATCCGTGCTCCTTTAGCTGCTTCGGCAGAAGGTGATCTTTCACAATTTCTGCTTTTTCAACCTCTGTATACCCTGCAATCGTGATAATCTCCATTCTATCACGAAGTGGACCTGGAATGGTTGCTAAATTGTTGGCAGTGGCAATAAATAGCACCTGAGACAAATCAAATGTTTCTTCAATATAGTGATCGCTAAAGTTATGATTTTGCTCTGGGTCTAAGACTTCGAGCATCGCTGAAGATGGATCACCTCTAAAATCAGAGGACATCTTATCGATTTCATCTAAAAGGAACACCGGATTCATCGTTCCTGCCTTGCTCATTCCGCGAATGATACGGCCTGGCATCGCACCTACATACGTTCTTCTATGTCCACGAATCTCAGACTCATCGCGCACACCGCCAAGGGAGATCCGGATAAACTTTCGGTCAAGTGATTTGGCAATGGATTTGGCAAGTGACGTTTTCCCTACCCCAGGAGGTCCTGCTAAGCAAAGAATCGGTCCTTTTAATGAATTGGTCAGCTTCTGTACAGCAAGATATTCAAGCACCCGTTCTTTGACCTTTTCCAGCCCGTGATGCTCATCATCTAAAATTTCACTTGCAAGCTTTAAATCTAGACGATCTTCTGTATAGATGCCCCATGGAAGATTGATCAGCCAATCAATATAATTTCGAATCACAGAGCTCTCAGCAGAGCTTGAAGGAATTTTTTCATAACGGTTCAATTCTTTGAGCGCTGTTTCACGAACAGAATCCGGCATGCTCGACTCTTCGATTTTAGACATTAAAGAACTGACTTCGCCAGTTTTCCCTTCCTTGTCTCCAAGCTCCTTTTGAATGGCTTTCATTTGTTCACGCAAATAATATTCTTTTTGCGTACGTTCCATTGAACGTTTCACGCGTTGCCCGATTTTCTTTTCAATCTCCAGTACTTCTTTTTCATTGTGTATTAAGCTGATGACCCGATTCAGCCGTTTTTTGACATCCACTGTTTCCAGTACTTCTTGTTTGTCCTTTAATTTGAGCGGCAGGTGAGAAGCGACGATATCTGCCATTCTCCCTGGTTCCTCAATATCCGTCACTGTTGCATATGTTTCAGCTGAGATTTTTTTTGAAATTTTTATGTATTGATCAAAGTGATCTAACAATGTGCGCATGAGTGCTTCTGCTTCTGCGTCCTTTAATTCTTCTTCTGCCATTTCTTTTATGTCGACGGACGTATAGTCCTCCAGCTCTACGTATGATTCGATCTGCGCTCGATTTAAGCCTTCAACGAGTACACGAATCGTTCCATTTGGCAGCTTCAGCATTTGTTTAATTTTTGTGTAGGTGCCGACTTTGAAAATTTCCTCTTCACCTGGTTCATCTATTGAAATTTCCCGCTGTGTTGCTAGAAAAATCATATGATCGTTCATCATCGCCTGTTCTAATGCTTGAACAGACTTCTCGCGTCCAACGTCCAAATGCAAGACCATTGTTGGATAAACAAGTAAACCTCGCAATGGAAGGAGCGGAACATTCTTTTTGATTTCATCTGCCATGTTGATTGACACCTCCGTCACTAGTATGAATCATTATAATATACCTGTTTCAGTCTTGTACAATGTAAAAGACTTGAGAAATGTTGATCTTACCGTAGTATACCCTTTCTTTTTATCATGAAAAAGAAAAAAAGATCTATTTCACTAAAAAATCCCCATATGTGATGGGGATTAAACAGATTTTCTTTTCATTTCGTCTTCTAGTCCATCTTTCTTCTCGTCTGGCGGGTTGACCAAACACTGATCCAGCACTTCTTGGAAGTGCTTCACAGGCACAATGGTGACCCCTTCAATCTCTTTTAAGATCGACTGCTGGTTGTCATAAGGAATAATGACGGTTGTGGCACCAGCTTGTTTCGCTGCCTTAATCTTCGGTATCACACCGCCGATCGGCTTCACCTGACCCTGCAATCCGATTTCACCCGTCATGGCTGTCAGATGATCGATCGGGATTTGATGTATGGCTGAGAAGATCGCGGTCGCCATGGCAATCCCAGCAGACGGTCCATCAATAGGGGCACCGCCTGGAAAATTAATATGGATGTCATATTCATTTGTCCGAATGCCTAAATTTCGAAGCACCGTTAATACATTTTCAACTGACCCTTTGGCCATACTTTTTCGTCTAATGGATTTCGACTGATTGCCAATGCTTTCTTCTTCTGCAATGCCTGTAATGTTGATACTGCCTTTTTCAAGCGCCTTACAGATATTCACTTCAATCTCAAGCAGGGCGCCGCTGTTTGGTCCATAAACGGCCAGTCCATTGACTACCCCCACTTTTGGCTTTTCTGGTACTTTTTGTTCATATCTTGGTGTCAGCTGGCTTGAATGAATGACCCATTCTACATCTTCGATCGTGATGTCTTTTCGGTTTTCCGTGACAGCCATACCAGCGGCAATCTGCACCATGTTGACCGCTTCACGTCCATTTTTCACATAGGATGTTAAAAGGTTCAGCCCTTCATCACTTAATTCCTTTTGAATTTTTTGGACAGCCTTGGCAGCGACGATTTTCAGTTCATGCTGGTCAAGGTCCTTAAAGAAAATTTCCAGACACCTTGACCGGATCGCTGGTGGAATTTCGTCAGGCGTTCTTGTCGTGGCACCAATCAATCGAAAATCGGCCGGAAGCCCATTTTGGAAAATATCATGAATGTGATTTGGGATTTGGGTATTTTCTTCACTGTAGTAGGCACTGTCTAAAAAGACTTTCCGATCTTCAAGCACTTTGAGCATTTTGTTCATTTGGATCGGATGCAGCTCGCCAATTTCATCGATAAACAGAACCCCGCCATGAGCATGTGTGACGGCTCCTTGTTTTGGCTGCGGAATGCCTGCCTGTCCCATTGCTCCAGCCCCTTGGTAAATCGGGTCATGCACGGAACCAATGAGCGGGTCTGCGATGCCTCGTTCATCGAATCTCGCGGTTGTGGCATCGAGCTCTACAAAGACCGCATCTTTCTTAAACGGTGAATCAGCGTGACGCTTCGCTTCTTCCATCACAAGACGGGCAGCGGCTGTTTTACCGACTCCCGGTGGTCCGTAGACGATGACATGCTGAGGATTCGGCCCGCATAGTGCCGCTTTTAGTGCACGAATGCCGTCTTCCTGCCCTACAATATCTTGAAACCCCTTTGGCCGGACTCTCTCTGATAAAGGTTCACTCAGCTTGATTGACCGCATCTTTCTGAGTGCTTCCATTTCTTTCTTTGACTCTTTGTCTATCGTCACCTTTTGTGTGCGCTGATTTCGCAGTAAGTTCCAAAAGTACAGCCCGATGACGATACCAAAGAACAGCTGTATGAATAATACGATTCCTGTCCAGCTCAATCGGTGCTCCCTCCTTCATCTATCGTATGTATTGGTTTCTGTCTGCTAGTATTTCCTAGAGCTGGACGGAATAAACACAACTTCCACGATAAATAAAAAACTCCTGAATCAAAAAGATTCAGGAGTGAGACTACCCTTATGCAGATGTTTTCGTATCTTTATTGACGACTGTGCCGTCCTTTAACACAAGACGCGGCGACTCGCCATCGGCAACCGTTGCACCAGTGATCACACATTTTTCAATATCATCACGTGATGGAAGGTCAAACATCACATCAAGCATGATGCCTTCAATGATTGAACGTAGACCACGAGCTCCTGTTTTACGCTCAATTGCTTTTTTCGCAATTTCGCTAAGAGCATCTTCTTCAAACTCAAGCTCTACATCATCAAGCTCAAGCATTTTTGTATACTGCTTAACGAGCGCATTCTTAGGCTTCGTCAAGATCTCTACAAGTGCTTTTTCATCTAACGGCTCTAGGCTTGCAATAACCGGTAGACGACCGATGAATTCCGGGATTAAACCGAAGCGAAGCAAGTCTTCTGGGAGTACTTTTGATAGAAGGACTTCTTTTTCAAGATCTTCGATTTTATTTTCCGCACCGAATCCAATGACTTTTTGACCTAGGCGGCGTTTGATGATTTGCTCAATGCCGTCAAAGGCTCCACCACAAATAAAGAGGATATTTGTTGTATCGATTTGAATGAATTCTTGATGAGGATGCTTACGTCCACCTTGAGGCGGTACACTAGCGACAGTTCCTTCAAGAATTTTCAATAGTGCTTGCTGAACACCTTCCCCAGATACATCACGAGTGATAGAAGGGTTTTCTGATTTTCTTGCTACTTTATCGATTTCATCGATGTAGATAATGCCTTTTTCCGCTTTTTCTACATCATAATCGGCTGCTTGGATCAGCTTTAGTAAAATATTCTCTACGTCTTCACCAACATAACCTGCTTCAGTTAATGATGTTGCATCTGCAATCGCAAATGGCACATTTAAAATACGAGCAAGCGTTTGAGCAAGTAAAGTTTTACCGCTTCCTGTTGGCCCAATCATAGAGATATTACTTTTTGAAAGCTCAACATCATCAATCTTGCTGTTGGAATTGATCCGTTTGTAGTGGTTATACACCGCTACAGCTAAGGATTTCTTCGCATTTTCTTGTCCGATGACATATTCATCAAGAATCTCCCGAATTTCATGAGGCTTCGGAACATCCTTGAATTCAACTTCTTCCTCAGTGCCGAGCTCTTCTTCAACTATTTCCGTGCAAAGCTCGATACATTCATCACATATATATACGCCAGGTCCTGCGACCAGTTTACGCACTTGATCTTGCGTTTTTCCGCAAAACGAGCATTTTAATTGACCTTTTTCCTCGTTGAATTTAAACATTCTTTCACCCCTTATTCTTCTTCACTTGCCTGTAGCTAACAGTCAGCTACCTTTCTGGGTCCAGTATGTATGCATTTTACCATACTTTCCTAAAAGACGGTAATGATGTGTTTCTAACACTGCACATTGAGATATGTATAACAGAAAGATGCGACTTACACTATCGTTTCCAAAAGAAGCGATGATAAGTCAAAAATTGTACAAAACAAGGCACGAGTCACTCGCGCCCTGTTTTATTATTATGCACCATATTAACGGTTTTCTACAAGAAAATCAATTGCTTTGCGAACTTTTAGATCTTCTTTCATTGCGTCAGTAGATCCGATCGCTTGTTTGATATTTTCAATTGGCATGTTGTATGCTTCAGCCATTTTTGAAAGTTCTTCTTCTACTTCTTCATCAGACACTTGTAAGTTTTCTGCAGCAGCAATTGCTTCAAGTGTTAGGTTAGATTTCACGCGTTTAGCAGCATCTTCTTTCATTTGCTCTTTCAGCGCATTTTCATCTTGTCCTGAGAATTGGAAGTAAAGCTCAAGGTTCATTCCTTGCATTTGAAGGCGTTGTTCGAATTCTTTCATCATACGGTCTAGCTCTGTGTCAACCATCGCTTGTGGGATGTCAACTTCCGCATTTTCAGAAGCTTTCTCCACTAGCTCTTCGCGAAGTTTACCTTCTGCTTCGTTTTCTTTCGCTTCTTCAAGACGTTTCTTCGTTTTTTCAGTTAGTTCAGCAAGAGTTTCTACTTCTTCATCAACATCTTTCGCGAACTCATCGTCAAGTGCTGGAAGTTCTTTTGCTTTGATTTCGTGAATTTTCACTTTGAATACAGCTGGTTTACCTGCAAGGTCTTCAGCATGATATTCTTCTGGGAAAGTGACTTCTACGTCTTTTTCAGCGCCTGCTTCAAGACCAACTAACTGCTCTTCGAAACCAGGGATGAATGAACCTGAACCTACTTCAAGAGAGTAGTTTTCAGCTTTTCCGCCTTCGAATGCTTCTCCATCAACGAATCCTTCGAAATCAAGCACAACTGTATCGCCGTTTTCGATTGCGCCTTCTTCTTTGACAACAAGCTCAGCTTGACGGTTTTGCATGCCTTTTAACTCTTCTTGTACATCTTCATCAGTGACAGTAGCGTCGTCTTTTTCTACGTTAAGACCTTTGTAGTCACCAAGTTTCACTTCAGGCTTCACTGTTACTTTTGCAGTGAAGATTAAGCTTTCGCCTTTTTCGATTTTCTCAACATCGATTTCAGGGCGGTCAACTGGCTCGATACCAGCTTCGTCGATTGCTTTTGGATATTCAACTGGAAGAAGAATATCTAATGCATCTTGATAAAGAGATTCTACACCAAAACGCTGTTCGAAAAGACCACGTGGTACTTTCCCTTTACGGAATCCAGGGATCGATACTTGCTTGACAACCTTCTTAAACGCATCATCAAGTGCTTTGTTAAATGTTTCAGCATCAACTTCTACAGTTAGGACGCCTTCGTTACCTTCTTGTTTTTCCCATTTTACTGACATGTGTGTTTCCCTCCAAAAATCTATTCAGATTGTGCGTTGTTACATTCTAAAGCATCATAAAGACTTCGTCCAATCAAAAACCACGCACGCCGCTCAAGAAGCGGTATTATGTATACAACATTTGACTTGATTATACATATCGTCTTTCAACCGTTGGAATCTACAACTGCACGATATATGCACAAATACAACCATTATATTATAACATAACAAGTCCGTCTTTCAACTAAATCGACAAATTACAAATAAGAAATTTCTTCAATATCTTTCAGCATTGTGCAAGCTTCTCTCAGCTCTCGTTCATTAAATTCATACAATAGATGCAATTCTTCGAGGTCAATCTCAATCCCGTGCATTTCATAGCCGACTTTATGAAGTGCTGCTGCCCAAAGATTCGGATCTGTGTATTTAGGAAGAAATGGATAAAGGACAAATAAGTGCCGGCGCCATAACTCTTCCACGCCTTGGTAAAGGGTTGGGTTCTCATTGCCGAGTGTGTCATCGAGCTTACGAAGGACTTGCTGAAGTAGCGGCATCTGCTCTGGCTTAACAGCCTCAGAAGGAACAAGCGTTAAAGAATCACCGAATTTCGTCACATGAACCGGCTTTGCCACATCATGATCTGACAGAAGCTGCAGGATTAATGATTTGACTAAAGGGTTTCCATCAGGCTTTTGTAAGATCGTATTTAATAGACCCATGTGTGGTGTGATGTTCCGGTCTTTCAACGAATGGATGAACTGCACCTGCTCTTCTGGCCGCTCAAGCATATCATCTATATTGATTTCGCCGGCGTCCTCCTCATCTTCATCTAAAATCTGTTCAGGCGATTCAATCATTTTTCTACTAAATTCGAGCAGCTTGTAAAAATGCTCCGCGCTTTCTGCTGGAAGGTGGTTTTCCTCAAGTACTGCCTCAATTGTCTGCTTCACTTCTTCATATTCTTTCAGCTGAATTAAAATCGTCATATACACTTGAAGCACGGTGAAGTAATGACCATATCCCTCATGCAGCATCTTTTCACAAACACGCTTTGCATCCTGCAGCTCGCCCAGCTCCAGAAAACAAATCGCCATGCCGAGGTGAATATCGGATTCTTCATCGTCATCATAAGATTTCGCTTCTGAAAACAAGTGAAGCGCCTCTTGATACTGTTTATCTTTTAATGCTGCCATTCCTTTTTCAATCAGTCTTTCTTTCAGACCAGGAAACAAAATGACATTATCTTTCTTCTTGTCATGTTTCATGCTTACGTTCCTTTCGGGCGCATATTTTTTATCAGTTTACCAACGAAGGTTAGTAAACACAAGTAACGAGAGGTTTTCATGCAAAAAAGAAGCCGTCACACCTCGGGCGGACGGCTTCTTGTTGTTTACGCACGCAGCCAGCTGCTGC
The DNA here is from genome assembly GCF_002998575.1 of Bacillus sp. LNXM65. Lineage (NCBI taxonomy): Bacteria > Bacillati > Bacillota > Bacilli > Caryophanales > Bacillaceae > Bacillus > Bacillus sp. LNXM65. The sequence goes on from NZ_PVRB01000008.1 coordinate 108,501, forward strand.
GCTTATCTTCAAATGCTTGAATGTCATCTTCTAGTAGTAAAGTTAATGAGATCTCATCATAGCCATTCAGGAGCATTTCTCTCCAGTGAGGATCCACATCAAAAGGAGTGATATTCCCTTCATGATCTTCTATTTGCTGTTTTTCCAGATCAACCGTCATCTCATACCCTTTGTTCTCATATGACGCAGCGAATGTTTTCCACACATCATAATCAAGACGAATCGGAAGCATCCCATTTTTAAAGCAGTTTTGGTGAAAAATATCTGCGAATGATGGTGCGATGACAATTTTGAAACCATAATCATCAAGTGCCCAAGGGGCATGTTCCCTTGATGATCCGCAGCCAAAGTTTTCTCCTGCGATCAAAATGGATGCTCCTTCATAAATCGGCTGATTCAGCTCGAAATCAGGATTTGGGCTGCCATCGGCTAAATACCGCCAGTCGAAAAAGGCAAACCGGCCATATCCTGTTCGTTCAATTCTTTTCAAAAATTGCTTCGGAATAATTTGATCTGTATCTACGTTGATACGGTTAAGCACAGCGGCTTTCCCTTTGTGTGTGACTAAAGGCTCCATCTATGACAACTCCTTACACGACTGTTTTCTCTTGATTAAACTTCCTGACATCGACAAATCGGCCATGTATTGCAGCCATTGCAGCCATTGCCGGGCTGACAAGATGCGTTCTCGCACCTTTTCCTTGACGTCCCTCAAAGTTACGGTTTGATGTGGATGCGCAGCGTTCGCCTTCTGGTACCACATCGTTATTCATGCTAAGACACATACTGCAGCCAGATTCTCTCCATTCAAATCCTGCTTCAAGGAAGATTTCATGAAGACCTTCTTCTTCTGCTTGCAATTTGACGCTTTGAGAGCCAGGCACGACAATCGCTCTGACATGATCAGCTACCTTTTGTCCTTCTATCATAGAAGCTGCTTGGCGTAAATCAGTCATTCTTGAGTTTGTACATGAGCCGATAAACACATGCTCAATCGTAATATCTTCAATACGCTGATGCGGATGAACACCCATGTATTCGTACGCACGAATCGCTTCTTTTTGATCATCCTCTTGTGCAAAATCCTCAGGTCCTGGGATCGACGCATCTACAGGCAGCACCATTCCTGGGTTAATTCCCCATGTGACCATTGGTGAAATCTCATTCCCATCTAAAACAATCGTTTTATCATAGGTTGCACCTAGATCTGTTTTAAGTTCTTCCCATTCTTTAATCGCTGCTTCGAAGTCTTCTCCCTGCGGTGCATATTTGCGGCCGCGGCAATATTCAAAGGTGACTTCATCAGGTGCAATCAATCCTGCTCTTGCGCCTGCTTCAATCGACATATTACAAACCGTCATGCGTTCATCCATCGTCATGTTTCTGAATACTTCCCCAGTGTATTCAATCACATAACCTGATCCGAACTTCACGCCATGCGCACCAATGACTGCTAAAATGACATCTTTGGCCGTTACCCCTTTTTGCAGCTTTCCGTCTACTCTAATTTCTAATGTTTTCGGACGCTGCTGCCAAAGCGTTTGTGTGGAAAGTACATGTTCAACCTCACTTGTACCGATTCCAAAAGCAAGTGCGCCAAACGCGCCATGAGTTGATGTATGACTATCTCCGCAAACGATTGTTTTCCCTGGCAGTGTCAACCCAAGCTCCGGTCCAACAACATGGACGATCCCTTGATCTACACTGTGAAGGTCAGCTAGACGGACACCAAATTCAGCACAGTTGCGCTCTAGAGCACTCACTTGTTTTTTAGCAATCTCATCTTTGATCACAAATCGATTCACAGTCGGGATATTGTGATCCATGGTCGCAAACGTGTTTTGAGGTCTTCTCACCTTGCGCCCTTTTTGTCTTAATCCTTCAAATGCTTGAGGTGATGTCACTTCATGCACCAAGTGCAGATCAATATATAAAAGGTCTGGTTTCCCCTCGCCGCTTTTGACAACGTGCTGATCCCATATTTTTTCGATGATTGTTCGAGGCATAACCCTTTTCCTCCCTCTACCTAATTCCACAAGATTCTATTTATACAATTGTTTTCACGCGCTGCTTGAGTGCGTCTACAACTGCATGAGTGATTTCTTCAGTTGTTTGATACGTTCCCTCTTTTGCCGATAAGTCCTTTGTTCGTTTGCCAGAGGCAAGAACAGCTTCCACAGCTTCTTCTATTGCAGCCGCTTCTTCTTCTAACGCAAAAGATGTTCTAAGCAAGCTAGCTGCCGACAAAATGGTTGCTAGAGGGTTTGCGACGTTTTGCCCCGCAATATCGGGTGCTGAACCATGAATCGGCTCATATAAATGGAGGCCAGTACTTGATAGACTGGCAGATGGCAGCATACCGAGTGACCCAGTAATCATTGAAGCCTCGTCACTTAAAATGTCACCAAACATATTCTCTGTCACAATGACATCAAATTGAGCAGGCTTATAAATCAGCTGCATGGCGGCATTATCAACGAGCATGTGCTCATATTCGACGTCTGGATATTGAGAAGCCACTTCTTCTACCGCATCCCGCCATAGTTTACTAGAAGCAAGAACATTCGCTTTATCCACAGACGTTACTTTTTTCCGTCTCGTTAAGGCCATGTCGAATGCTTCTTTTAATACACGGACAATCTCTTGCTTTGTATAAAGAAGCGTATCAACCGCAGCTTCTTTTCCTTCTTCATCCGTGTAACGCTCGCTTGGTTCACCAAAATAGAGACCGCCTGTTAATTCACGAACGATGACAAAATCGACTCCGCTAATGTGATCCTGTTTTAACGGTGACGCCTCGCTTAAGCTATCGAACACTTTGACAGGACGAATGTTTGCAAATAAGTCCAGTTGTTTACGAATAGCGAGCAAGCCTTTTTCCGGACGAAGCTCTGGCGGGTTTTGATCCCATTTTGGTCCGCCGACTGCTCCTAATAAAATCGCATCAGCGCTCTTGCATACATCAACCGTTTCTTTTGGGAGCGGATTGTTTTTTTCATCTATTGCGATACCGCCAATGAGCGCCGTTTCGAATTCGAATTCGTGTTGAAATTGAGCCGCTGTCTCTTTGAGGACAGCGACCGCTGATGTCACAACTTCCGGTCCGATTCCATCGCCGGGCAAAAGTGCAATTTTCTTTTTCATGAGAACCTACCTCCTTTCCTATGAAATCGCGTGATGTTTCTCAATTTCAATGAGATTTGATTTAAAGATTAAATGCCTGTTTACTGCATTGACGTAGGCTTTCGCCGATGCTTCCAGCACATCTTGCGCCACACCGCGTCCAGCTGTTTCTTTTCCTTCTATTGAAACAGTGACGTATACTTCCGCTAGTGCATCTCTGCCTTTTCCATTCGATTGAATACGGTAGTCTAGCAAATGAATTCTTTCCTCCATACAGCGCTCCAGCGTGTTGTACACAGCTTCTACACTGCCTGCGCCTGTAGCTGCTTCTTGAATGACTTCCTGCGTTTCTTGATTTTTCAGAGAGACCGTTGCTGTTGGCATTTGTTCTGTTCCATAGTGCACTTGAAGACTTTCAAATTCGTAGCCAATTTTTCGGTCTGCTACTTTTTCTTCTAATATAATAGAGATCAAATCATCATCAGTGATTTCTTTTTTCTTCTCCGTCAAGTTCTTGAAGGTTTCGAAGAACTTATTGATTTCTTCTTCTGTTAGTTTAAAGCCTAGCGTTTTCATACGGTCTTTAAACGCATGTCTTCCGGAGTGTTTCCCAAGGACAAGTACATCTGTTGTCACACCGACAAGCTCTGGAGATATGATTTCATAGGTTGTTTTTTCTTTGAGGAAACCATCTTGGTGAATACCTGATTCATGTGCAAAAGCGTTGTTGCCAACGACTGCTTTATTGCGCGGTACAATCATTCCTGAGTATTTGCTCACTACATCACTTGTACGCTTAATTTCATTCAATTGAATCGTTGATTCGACCTGGTAGAAGTCTTTTCGAATATGAAGAGCGACTGCAATTTCTTCTAAAGCGGCATTCCCTGCACGTTCTCCAATTCCGTTAACAGCTGTTTCAATTTGATTTGCTCCATTTTCAATGGCTGCAAGTGAGTTTGCTACAGCCATTCCTAGATCATCATGACAGTGAGCAGACAAATTGACGCGGTCGATATTTGGAACGTGTTCCTTCATATATTTAAAGATATTGCCGTACTCTTTTGGCGCTAAGTATCCAACTGTATCTGGCAAGTTAATGACACTTGCCCCAGCGTCAATGACCTTCTCTACAATTTCTGCTAAGAAAGCTAGATCTGTACGACACGCATCTTCTGCGGACCACTGGACAACCGGAAAACGTTCTTTCGCGTATTTCACCATTGAGACAGCCTGTTCTACGACTTCTTCACGTGTTTTCTTTAGTTTATGCTTCAGATGAATATCAGAAGTAGCGATAAAGATATGAATTCTTGGTTCCACTCCATCTTTTAACGCTTCCCATGCAGCATCGATGTCACCTTTCACACATCGTGCAAGACCAGCAACTGAACAGTTTTTGATCGTTCTAGCAATTTCTTGTACGCCTAAGAAATCCCCTCGGGATGAAGCGGGAAAACCCGCTTCAATGATATTAACCCCAAGGCGCTCAAGCTGCTTTGCAATGATTAGCTTTTCTTGTGCATTTAAGTTCACTCCTGGTGATTGCTCTCCATCTCGAAGTGTTGTGTCAAAAAAATTAATTTTCCGCACCGACGCTCACCGCTTCCTTTTTCTTTCCTTGTTTGACGAAAGGCATCATTTCACGAAGCTTTCTTCCGACGATTTCAATTTGGTGCTCATTTTCATTTGCATTGATCGCATTGAAACGTGGACGATTCACTTGGTTTTCAACAATCCATTCTTTTGCAAATGTTCCGTTTTGGATATCAGTCAAGACGGCTTTCATAGATTCTTTTACGTTTGCATCCACAACGCGTGGTCCTGATACGAAGTCACCCCATTGTGCTGTATCAGAGATTGAATATCTCATGCCTTCTAATCCTTCTTCATACATTAGGTCAACAATTAATTTCAGTTCATGCAGACACTCGAAGTATGCAAGCTCTGGCTGATAACCAGCTTCTGTTAACGTTTCGAAACCTGCTTTCACTAGTGAAGTAAGACCTCCACAAAGGACCGCTTGCTCACCGAATAGATCCGTTTCCGTTTCTTCTTTAAATGTTGTTTCAAGGACGCCTGCTCTTGCTCCGCCGATTGCTTTTGCATAAGCAAGTGCTTTGTCTTTCGCTTGGCCAGATACATCTTGATAGATAGCAAATAGGGCAGGTACACCAGCGCCTTGTTCATATGTTCTTCTCACAAGATGTCCTGGACCTTTTGGAGCCACAAGATACACATCTACGTCACTTGGAGGAACAATTTGATGGAAGTGAACGTTGAATCCGTGTGCGAAAACAAGTGAGTTGCCTGCTTCTAATTGATCTTTGATTTCTTCGTCATATACTTTCTTTTGCTGCTCATCTGGTAGTAGTACCATGACGACATCTGCTTGTGCTGCCGCTTCTTTTACTGTGAATACTTGATGGCCGTCTTCTTGTGCTTTTGTATAAGATCCGCCTTTTCTCACGCCGACGATCACATCTACGCCGCTTTCTTTTAAGTTCAATGCATGTGCATGACCTTGTGATCCATACCCAATGATAGCAACCTTTTGACCATTTAATACGTTTTCTTGAATATCACCGTTATAATATACTTTTACCATTTGACTCTCTCCTTTTGTTTAGACAATTGAAATTGTTTTATTTGATTGCGGCTTTTGCTGATTATCTCTCGCAAAGGCCGTGGTGCCAGTTCTGGCGACTTCTTTAATGCCGTATGGCTTAAGTAATTCAATGAGTGCTTCAATTTTTGAAGACTCACCTGTCACCTGAATGACGACACTCTCCCTGCTTACATCTACAATAGAAGCTCTAAACGGTTCAATGACCCCTGTGATCTCCATTCTAGATGCCGGTGCAGAAACGACTTTTATCAAAGCCAGCTCTCGCTGAACGATTGATTGGTTTGTAATGTCTGTTACTTTGAGAACATCAATTTGCTTGTTCAGCTGTTTTGTCAGCTGTTCGATGTCTTTCTCTTGGTCTACATGGACGACGAACGTGATGCGTGATACATCTTGAATCTCAGAATGGCCGACCGTAATGCTTTCAATGTTGTAGTGTCTTTTGGTAAAAAGGCCAGTGATTCGGTTCAGTACGCCTGATCGATTTAATACAGTCAACACAATAATTCTTTTCAAGGTTTCACCCCCACCATCTCATGAAGTCCTTTCCCCGGTGCGACCATCGGGAATACTTTTTCATCTCTCGCTACATTGACATCGATGAAAACAGGCTCTCTAGAGGTTAACGCTTCTTCAAGCTTTTCTTTCGCCTCTTCGTCTGATGAGATTCTGATTCCTTTAATGCCATAAGCTTCAGATAATTTAACGAAGTCTGGCTGATCTGAAAATTTAGAATATGAGTAGCGTTCTTCGTAGAAAATTTCTTGCCATTGTCTTACCATTCCAAGGCTGTGATTATTCAGAACAATCACTTTCACTGGAAGGTTCAGCTCACGGATAACGGCAAGTTCTTGCAGGGTCATTTGGAAACCTCCGTCTCCTAAAATCGCCACAACCGTTGCCTCTTGATCAGCCAGCTGAGCGCCAATGGCTGCCGGTAAACCGAAGCCCATCGTACCAAGGCCGCCAGATGTGACCCACTTATCTGCATTTTCAAATGGATAGAACTGCGCTGCCCACATTTGATGCTGTCCGACATCAGTTGCCACAATGGCTTCACCTTTTGTGAATTGATGAATGTATTCAATCAGCTTTTGAGGTTTAAAGCCTTCTGCTTCGTTTTCAACGTACCAGAGCGGATATTCTGCCTTCCACTCATCTAATTGGTTTTTCCATTCATTTGATTCCCCTTGCTTCCCGTCTTGCTTGATCAGCTCTTCAAGGACTAGCTTACTGTCTCCAACAACCGGGATATGGGTATGAATGTTCTTGCCAATTTCCGCTGGATCGATATCAATATGTGCTACCTTCGCATGTTTCGCAAAGTGATTGAGGTTGCCAGTTACCCTGTCATCGAATCTTGCACCGATGGAAATGAGCAGATCACATTGGTGAAGGGCCATATTCGCCGCATATGTGCCATGCATACCAGCCATCCCTAGAAATAGAGGATGCTTTGCTGGGAATCCGCCAAGTCCAAGCAGTGTATGAGCGACTGGGATTTGCTGCTGCTCTACATACTGCCTTAATTCTTCAGATGCTTTGCCATGAAGAACGCCAGCTCCTGCTAGAATGACTGGTTTCTTCGCTCTACTTACAGCTTCTACTAATTTGCGAATTTGCAAATAGTTCGGCTCGACTTTTGGCTGATAACCAGGTAAATCAATTGGCTGATCATATTCAAACGTTCCTTCAATGCCTGCCACATCTTTTGGAATATCAATCAAGACTGGACCAGGTCTGCCTGTTGTTGCGATGTGGAACGCCTCTTTAATGACACCCGGTAATTCCTCTGGATTTCTTACTTGGTAGCTGTGCTTTGTGATTGGCATTGTGATGCCGAGCACATCTGCTTCCTGGAAAGCATCCGATCCAATGACTGAGGTTGCCACCTGTCCTGTGAAGACAACAAGAGGAAGTGAATCAATCATTGCATCTGCAATTCCTGTGACAAGGTTTGTCGCTCCAGGTCCTGATGTTGCAATGACAACACCCGGTTTGCCAGATACTCTTGCGTATCCTTCTGCTGCGTGAATCGCTCCCTGCTCATGCCTTGGCAGAACATGAAATAAACCAGAATCATAAATTTTATCGTAGATCGGTAAAACCGCTCCGCCTGGATATCCGAAAATGACTTCTACTTTTTCTCTTTTGAGTGCTTCAATTAACATGAGTGCACCGTTCATCGTTTGTGGTGCTTTAGATGTTTCCGTCTCCACTTGTACATTTGTCCCCATTTGATTTCCTCCTCTTTGTCTTGCTTCAGTCAAGTCTTTTCACCCTTTTCTATTCAAGATCGAGATTTTAGACCATATAAAAAAGCCTTCTCACCCCACAATGACACTACTTTTCACTAGGTCAAAGGGGCGAAAAAGCTTTGTTTTTCGCGGTACCACCCTTGTTCACGGCAAAATCTGCTGCCGTCTCATGGACATCTTTCATCCATTTTGGTAACGAGTGAGCAATGTCACTCGGTCTGCCCTACTATCATTTCAAGCAGACACTCAGAGGTGAGTTCACTTTAGAAAGTAACACCGGTTTCCAGCTACCACCGGCTCTCTGTAGATACTGACTCTAAAGCTACTAGTCCTCTTCAACGTTTATCGATATCTATTTAGCTTGCGTGAATGTTTTCATCTGTAAATACGACTTTTTCTCCTTCTTCAACCACTCGCTTGCGGAATTGTTCAAGAAGTTTGTTTGTGTGGACCCCAGGTTTCCCTTCACCGATTGTACGGCCGTCAACCTTTACAACAGCGATCACTTCGGCTGCGGTTCCTGTCAGAAAAACTTCTTCTGCTGTATACACATCGTGCCTTGTGAATGGTTCTTCTTTCACTTCGTAGCCTAAGTCCTCCGCAATCTCCATGATGGCATTTCTTGTGATGCCTTCAAGAGCGCCGATATAACCTGGCGGTGTATAAAGCTTACCTTTTTTATAAATAAACACATTGTCTGCAGAACCTTCTGCCACGTACCCTTGATCGTTCAGCATCAGCGCTTCACTCACACCGGCCATATGGGCTTCGATTCGGACAAGGATGTTATTCAAATAATTTAATGATTTCACTTTTGGGCTCAGTACATCGGGACGATTTCGTCTCGTCGGTACCGTTACAATATCAATACCCGTTTCATATAGGTGCTTTGGAAAGATGGCCAGCGGCTCTACAATGATCACTGTGTTGGCTCTCCCGCAGTTGTTTGGATCTAAACCAAGATCACCAGCTCCTCTTGAGACAACAAGACGAATATAGGCATCCTTTAGGCCGTTCCTTTCAACTGTATGAATCATTTTTTCCGTGAGTTCCTCAAGTGAATATGGAATGTTCAGCATAATGGATCTGGCGGAATCATACAGGCGGTCTAAATGTTCTTTCATTCGAAAGATATTTCCGTTATACACGCGTATCCCTTCGAACACACCGTCACCATATAAGAAGCCATGATCATAAACTGAAATTTTTGCATCCTCTTTTTTCACGAGTTCATCGTTTAAAAAGATCCACTGTTCCTTTTGGTCTTCCATTTTCAGTGAGCACCCTCTCTTTCAAGCAAAAAGTAGTTGAATTTTCAGACACTTTTTATTGAAGCCTCTCACGCTTGCTCTGCGTGTTTGTTTAGCTTTTGTTGAACCCATCTTACGCCGCTTTCCATACAGTGTCAACAGCATTTTTAAAATTATTAGACAATTTAGACTAATCAAAATTAAATGTATACGCTTACACCTTTGCTAGACAAGGAATGAAAAAACTTAAAATTTTTTGTATTTTTTCTTCAATTTATTTAGTTTACCTGAACGCTTTTCTTTTGAGAAAACGTTTGTCATATTTTTTCACATCGTTTTTAATGAATACTGGTAGATTTCAACGCTTTTGATTTTCTTTCGGCATGCCTTTCTAAAGCGTTTTCCTATGAATTTATGATAGAATGAGAGCATCTTATAGAAGGAGGGCAATACATGGCTAACATCAGAGGTTATATCGGAACATATACAAAGGGAGACAGTAAAGGCATTTATACTTTCACATTAAATACGGACAAGCAGCAGATCGAACAAGTAAAAGTAGCTGCTGAACTTGAAAATCCTACATATTTAACCGTCTCAGATTCTCAAAAATTTGTGTATTCTGTTGTGAAAGAAGGATCACAGGGCGGCGTGGCTGCGTATCAAATTGATGCAGAAACCGGCACACTTCGTTTCATCAACCAAGAGCTTGCCGATGGCGCTTCTCCTTGCCACGTCAGCGTGGACAATCAAACAAAAACAGCTTTTACAGCAAACTATCATAAAGGAACAGCAGAGATGTATGAAATCGATGCTGAAAATGGCTCAGTCATCCGCACGCTGTCACAGGCGCAGCATGAAGGAACTGGACCAAACGAAGACCGTCAGGAAAAACCGCACACTCACTTTATGGGTCTGACACCAGATGAACAATTTGCAGTGGCTGTTGACCTTGGGACAGATGGCATTTATACGTATAAGAAAGAGGGCGGCAAACTCGAGCTCGCTCATACATTTGAAACAAAACCAGGCACCGGTCCTCGCCATATCACATTCCATCCAACGAAACCTGTGGCATATGTGATGACAGAGCTAAGCTCAGAGGTGATTGTGCTTCGTTACTTTGAAGATGGTCATTTCGAAGAGATCCAAACGATCGCAACCATTCCAAGCGACTTTACAGAGAACAATCAAGGCAGTGCCATTCACGTCTCTTCAGACGGGCAATTTGTTTATGCAGGAAACCGCGGACATGACAGCATTGCGATTTTTAAAGCAGACGCCGACGGCCAATTAAGTCTTGTCGAGATTGCTTCATCTGAAGGAAACTGGCCTAGAGACTTTGTGCTTGATCCAACTGAAGAATTCCTCGTCGGTTCAAACCAAGAATCTAGCAACCTAGTGTTATACAAACGCGACAAAGAAACAGGACGACTCACTGTCTTACAATCAGACATCACTGTTCCTCATCCAGTTTGCGTGAAATTTTTAGGATAATGAAAAAAGCCTCCGTTTTGGGGGCTTCAGCTTGTTGACAAAGGGCTAAAATGATTTTTATTTTAGCCCTTTGTCTTCTTTTCAGCGTGCAGACGGCATCCCGCCATCTTCAAGCTTTTGATCAATAAGAGACGTATCGGTTTTTTCACCGAACCATTTTGACAGCCTGTCCTTCGCTTTTCCTTTCACATCATCATCAATGTACATCGCTACTTGGAGCAGAGCAAATGTGATCGCTCCTAAATCATCTGTGTAGCCGACACCAATCAATGTATCAGGGATGAGGTCAATAGGAAGGATAAAGTATCCGAGTGCCCCAATAATAAGGGTTTTTGCTTTGACAGGCACTTCGGGTTTTTGCAATGTATAGTAAAGTAATAGCACAGCATAGACAAGAGAGACACCAGCCTTTTGTGCCGTCTTTTTTAACTTTTCCCAAAAGGCATGATCATTAAAATGCTTCTTCGAACGCTTTAATAGTTCTTTTTTCTCAGAACGGTTCATCATATCGCCTCCATCTACAGCATAGCCCTTTTCCCTTCGTTATACAAGATATCCGCCGATTCGACAAACAAAAAGCAGCAGAAAGCTGCTGCATTCTACTGCTCTTTGTAAAACTTTTCGATCGCCTTATCGATGTAGACCCATCCTTTATAAGACACATGAATTGTATCTTTAAAGAAGTAAGGATCGTATTCATGTTTAGTCAAATCTGCGACTTCATACCCATTATCTCGAATTTGACGATTGATTTTCTCATAATACTCTGTACGCCCCTCTTTCGGGAAACCGGTATAATCATACCATTTTCCATTGACAGGAATCGTCACAAACAAAGGCTTCGCCCCTGCCTGTTTTAAAATATCCAGCATGATTTGAAAATCTTTGTATTCTGGTGATTCCGCATAAGAGTGGTCTTCACGAGAATCTTTCATCTTTTTCATGATCGGTTTCAGCTTGCGGTCAAATAGTTTTTGATTAATATAAAACGGGTTGTTCCCTGCTTTTTCCGCACCTAAGACACTTGCTTCTTTTTCAAGCTCAGTCCATGTTTTTCCTTTGACAGAAGGAGACGGATGAAGCTTACGCTCTTTCCCCGATCCAATTGTATAGTACATGTCTTTCTTTTGAAGCATGCCATAATACATTTTTGCAATAGGAGAAATCGCGCCATAAGCGAATTTGTTCCCAGAAAGCTCTGCTTTAAAAAGTTCTGTGATGACCATGTCGTTCTTTACAGCTTTAAACGTCATGATTCTCTTGATCAGCTCTTTTTTCACAGCTGGATCAATTTCTTTATTATAAGCGAGATTAAGCGCTTGAAGCGCTGAATAGTTCGGTGCAAAGTGATTCTCGTCTGATCCCCATTTCACAAACCACTGCGGGGACACGATAAACACAAGCTTCTTCCCTTTTAATTCATCCATATGCGATGCGAAGTTCATCGCATGAATTAATGATTGTGACCCACCTTTTCCAATAAGATAAGGTGTAAACCCTTGAGGATTCTCATGAAAGAAATTCGAAGGGTGATATGGATCAAAACGTGATAGTTCAGAAGATCCATAGATCGGCAAATAAGTTGGATCTTTTAGCATTTCATCTTGTAAATAAAGCCCCTGAAACATCCCTGGATCTAATTCTGTGGCTGACTTTTGTAATTTGTCTTTTGGGATCAGATGTGAGAGCCATGCATTTGGTACAAGAAGAACACCAATGAATAGAACAGCCGCTAAAATAAGCGGCCCAAAAAAACGCTTTTTCATTACTTCATCTCTGCCAGCTGCTCAGCAATGTGATTCGGTGTATCCCACACATCACGATCGAACTCTGTAATCGGAACAGTGATTCCGAGCTGACTTTCAATTGCCATAAGCAGTTCTACTGTACCAAATGAATCTAGAAGACCTTCTTCAAAAATTGCAATCTCTGGATTTTCTTTCACAACGTCGTCCTGACAAACCTCTGCAATAATACCGTATACTTGATTTTTAAATTCCATAATTTTCTACTCCCTTAATGATTAATGATGAAATGGTTTTCCTGAAAAAATATAAAATCCGAAACAAATCACATGGAATGTAATAATGATCGACACAATCATTGTGACCTTATTATCCGGCCACCACTTGTGCTTTTTATTCCATTTCTCAAATAAATTGTAACCGGACATCACAACTGCGTGATATAGTCCGTAAATAATATATTGAAGTGCTAGACCATGCCAAGCACCCATCAATAGAAAGAGGACAAAGTACCCAATATTTGATACAGCCATACGGTTCTTGATCCACTTCTTTTTTGTCATAAAGAACACAAATCTCATAAACACGTAGTCTCTGAACCAGAAGGAGAGGGACATGTGCCAGCGATTCCAGAAGTCTTTAATGTTCCGGCTGATAAACGGTTTGTTAAAGTTTTCTGGTGATTTAATGCCCATCATATAACTCACACCAACAGCAAATGCTGTATATCCAGCAAAGTCAAAGAACAAATACATACTGTACGCATACATATACGTTAACTGTTGAACAAAGTGACTGCTGCTAATGTGATGAATATTCATGAGAATATACGTGTGAATCAGATAACCAATAATGAACTTATATAAGAAGCCGATAAAAATTTTATGAATACCGGCGTATAGAAGATCACTGTACGCTTCCTTTTCAGGCGGCGTATCCATATCCTTTTCAAACCGGCGGTAACGATCAATCGGACCTGATGAAATCGTCGGGAAAAAGACAATGAAATAGACCAAACGATGAATCGGAATTTTCTTCTTAATCAAGCCGTCTCTTGTCTCGATAATTAACTGGACACCTTTAAATGTTAGGTACGAGATTCCTAAAAAGCTCAGCCAGTTCATTGGCGGCGGTTGATGCGGCTGATGAGTTAAAAAGAACGGTAAAATCTTCGATAGCACAAGCGGCAAAATAGATGCCACCACTGCCATATAGAAGACAGACGCTTGATTCGCCTTCAGCCGGTACGAAAGGTACAAGCGGATGATCAAGATTTGCCACACTGTAAACAAGAAGAGCAGCAATGCGCCATGTGCATCCTTTGAGAAAATAAGCGCGAGCGCCACAACCGTTGCAAACATGTTGTAGCCCTGCATTCTTTTGCCGCGAAGACCAAGAATGATCGTCGGCAAAAGAAGAACACCAATTAGAATGAAGAAAAAGAATGAACTAAACGGAATCATAGAAGAACCTCTTTCGCGATTCTTTTACGGTCAACCTTCCCGTTTGGCGTCATGTACAGCTGCTCAAGATAGACAAACTTTCTTGGAATCATGTACGCAGGCAGTGAATCCGCCATTTCTTTCTTAATTGCACTTGTCAGCTGATATTCTTTTTCAAAAGAATGCGCTGCTGGAACAATGGCTGCAATTAAGTACTCCACATGACCGTTTGGCTGGAACGGCACAATCACACAAGCATTGACATACGTTGTCTCGCTCACATGATATTCAATTTCTTCAAGCTCCATTCGGTATCCATGCAGCTTAATTTGATAGTCCAGACGACCGTGGCATGTAATCAAACCATCCTGCGCCACACCTGCATCACCTGTACGGTAAGCAGGGCGTCCTTCGTATTCAAAGAACACTTTATCTGTTAAGGCTTGTTCACCTAAGTAGCCTCTCGTGACGCTTGGCCCTACGATGACAATTTCCCCTTTTTCACCATCAGGAAGGGTCTTGCCTTCTTCATCTAAAATGACGATATCTGTATCCGGTTTGGCGTAGCCGACTGGTAAAGAATCGTGCTGATCAAGAATCGCCTGCGTGACTTCAATCGATGTGATCGCAACAGTTGCTTCAGTCGGACCATACGTATTAAAGACCTGCGCTTTTGGAAAACGCTCAAGGAGCGCAGTTGCTACAGATACAGGAAGTGCCTCTCCGCAGAACAAGAAAACTTTCAACTCTGGTAAAAGCTCCCCTGTAAAGGAAGGGTCCATTAAGCACATTTGCACAAAGGAAGGTGTTGATGTCCACACTTCAACGTCAGATTGACCAAGTGCTGCAAACATATCCTTCGGCTTATTCACTAGATCTTTCACTAAACAGTACAGAGTACCGCCTGATTGAAGCGCTGGATACAAATCCATCACTGATAAGTCAAAAGAAAACGGTGCTTGATTTAAGAATGTGCGCCCCTCACCAATTGGGAAGTCTCGGCACATCCACTCTGTAAAGCTTTCTAAATTATTGGCTGTTACCTGAACGCCTTTCGGTTTTCCGGTACTGCCAGACGTATAAATGATGTAAAAAACATCATCCTGTTGAACCCACTGCGAGGATGGCGGTGCTTCTTTTTCAAGAGCTAAAAGAGATGCCGCACTTTTCACTTCAATGTGTTCTTCTACATCTAGTACATTCTGCTCATTTGCACAAATTAACAGACTGGCTTTTGAGCTTTCAATAATTGAGACGATACGCTCGGCAGGGATTGAGATGTCGACCGGTATATAAGGTCTGCCTGATTTCACACTACCTAAGAAAGAAATCAGCATCTCTGGCTCCATATGACCGTATACAATGACAGGTGCACTGCCAGTTGCGACTGCATCGATCGCACCAGCCATTTGGTCTGATAGATGCCAAAGCTCATCATATGTGATCGAAGCATGTTGAGAAACAAATGCTGGCTGTGTTGGTTTCGTTTGTTGGTATTCATGAATCGTGTGTAATAGTTTCATAGTTTAATCTCCAATTAAAAATCGTTGTAAATGAATGATCCCGTATTTGCTGTATGGAATCCGTAAATAAAGAACAATAATAGCAAAATAAGTAAGTAAAAACTCGTATATCCTATCCATTTTACAGACTTATTTTCTGATAGCTTTTTGAATAGCATATTGATAACCTCTTTTCTTTTGACACTTATAGAGACGCATGAATCATTAAAAGAGTTTCATACCAAAACATAAAAATTTTAAGAAATGATGAAAAAAGATGTCGAATCGATAAGCGTGTCTTTAGGCAAAGCTGTCTTATTGTAACAAAGATTTAATGTATTTGAAATGAAATTCGAGCTTAAATTTGCCTTAAAATTGCTGAAAGCTGTCGAATAAACGCAAAAGCCACCTAGTTTGCCTAGATGGCTTTGATTTCAATTACATTGAATTTGTGCGAATTTTATTTATCTAGAGAATATCTTTCAATAGCTTCTTCTGGAGACGTTTCTTTATCAAACACAAGATAACGACTATAAACTTCTTTTAGATGTACTGATTCTTCTAAATTATCTACTAATTCAAAGGTATCTAAAATTGCAACTACTTTGTTAGTAGTCATTCCACCCTCTGAATTTTCATAAGTTTCTTCTGGAAAGTTTTCGTGTATGATACTTTCAATTTCATCTGGTTTTTTTGTTTTTATTAGAAAAATTCTCTCTTCAAATATTTTTTCAGGGCTTAATCGTGGCGAAGTTGTTGATTCAAATAAAACTTTTACAGAATAAATATCGTACATAAATTATCACCTTTCATTTCATTTTTTCTTAAATCTGTTGTCTGTTAACAGTTTTTTAGCTTTTTTAGCATTCTTTTTTCCCTTTTTTGCGTCTTTGTTGATTTGTTCTATCGTTTTATTTAAGTATTCACTTGGAAACTCTTTTCTGATTGACCCTTTTCTATTCTTAGAGATGAATTGGTCTGCTGTCATTTTATGATGTTTGACAACTTGAGCCTCCCAAGAGTTTGAAGAAAATATCATACCACCTACAATGACAGCACCAGTTGCTAATACTGCAGCTTGTCCTAACCCTGGAATAAAGAAGAAAGGAAGTGGGATGGCAAATTTAGTTTCTGCAAGTTGATCAGGATTTAATTCTCCTTCAGATGATACAAAATCATTTGTGTTAATTACAACAGTTTCATTTTCTGATGCCTTTGCTGGTGCTTGTAAAACAAAGGTAAATACGGATATAGCTAATAGTGTGGAAATTATTTTTTTCATCATGTTAAATACTCCTTATAGTTTATTAGAAATTTACTTGAATAAAGATATTATATTAATTAGATTTTCAACAATTTTAAGGTAAATTTAAGAAAATTTGTTTTATATTAACGTCTCTGTAAATATTTCCTCCATTATATCTTGATAAAACCCATAGTTTCATGGGTATCTCATCAATCCATTATAAAAAAATCCGTCACAAGACAAGTGGGTTCTCCGTTTTGATCTATCCCCCAAAAGCTTGGATACATCCCGTCACCGAAGCCTGTTGTAAACATGGCAATGTCCACTTTGTCATGAAAACGGGTGACGAGCCAGTCCCATGTGTGCTTGTAGTTTTGCGCAAGAGCTTCTGCAAATTCCTCATAAAGATAAAAAATCATTGTCCTCTTTATATCGCTTATCCTCATAGGCTTGTAAATATAGTGCTGCTTCCGCATCCATGAAACAGCCCATACCCGTATTCACACCGTAGCCGAAGAACTCATCTTTTGTTAATTGAACGGGTTCCTGACCTGCTCTTGTGGCAAGCTCCCATTCTATTGCTTGCTCGTTTGTGAACTTGATTACTGCATAGGCGACGCGTTCGTCACCGCTTTCTAATCGCTTAACCATAAGTAGAATAGGATATTTTCCCGGATGAACCTTCTTAGAAAAAGATTGGTCTCCCTCTGAAACAAAAGGATCACAGACAACGATATGACCGCTTGTGATCTCGATATGTCCTAACTGTTTGACAAATAATTGATCACCTTCTGAGCTGCTTTTGTTCTCTCCATTTTCAAAAATTAAGTTTGTTGGATCGATGTTGTACAAGGGATCATTCCTTTCATTATTTTTCTGAGACGTTTGAGATTATGTATTTTTCAATTTCAAAGCATGATCATCCATAGAACATCCATTTCCAGTATCAACTCCATACCCTGAAAAGAATTTCCCCTGTAAATCGCTTTCTATCTGTCCATTTGATAATGCAAGCTCTCACTTAACACTCGCTTCATCTTCTCCTTCTACTATACACCTTAATTTTTTTAGTTGGAGAAAGAATATTCTCTCTTTTGAATATTTACCGCTTTGCAATGTCTTTTTCATTAGTTAAAAATAAATGGAAGGTTAATTAAAAAACACCCTTCCAATGGAGGGGCTGTGTTATTAACTATTTTCTTTGGAATATTTTTTTATCAATGTTTCGCTAATCCTGCTTACGATATAGATCGCAACCGCTAAAATCAGCATCAACGGAAACATGCTTAACCGATCATCTGCAACATAAACAATGATCCCCACAATCACAGCCACTACGATTGCCGTTAAAAAATGCTTCACCGCCATCTCACCCCTTTGTATAAATCATATACATTTTATTACACAAAAGGTTCAATTGAAATAATTTCCACAAAATCGGATATACGCAAGTCTAGATTGATTTCGACCACAAGCAGCAGTGGGTTTCCTTGTTTCGTCTAAAAGCGTGTTGCTCCCCTTCCTTATATTGTTCGTATAATCTCTATATGCTAAAATTAACTAAAATACCTAAATAATGGATCAACCGAGAGGTCCTTCAATGACACAGCAAAGCAAGCCATCCAAAACGTTATTAATTACTTTACCCGGGGCTATTATTGCCCTAGTGATGATCTTAGGGAAAATTGATACACCTGTAACAAATGTTTTATTTTATATTTGGCTTTTAGTGTTATGGGTTTAGTGGTTTCGAGCTTAATAAAGGACTACAAGAAAAAGAAAAATTAACTCTTCATCTAGGGAACTGTTGTTTATGCAGCTCCCTTTCTTTTGGTATACACTTTCAAAATTCTAATTTAAAGCAAAAGCTAAACTTAAATTTCAAAACAAAAAAAAGCCTGAAATCCTTTCATACCAAGGATTTCAGGCTTTTAAAATAGTACGTCCCAGGAGAGATTCGAACTCCCGACCGACGCCTTAGAAGGGCGTTGCTCTATCCAGCTGAGCTACTGGGACATGTTGTTATGTAGTGTTCTGTTGGTGAGTACCTCACCGACAAGATTTATTATATTACTATTGTTCTTTAAAGTCAACGGTTTTTCGAAAGTTTTTTTCATAAGGGGCAAATGCTGCACCCTTATGAAATACCTTCCAATGTGACAGTGTTTTCGAGGTCTTGTATGACCAGACCTTCGTCTGTGAAAAACTGTACGTTTGCTTCGCTTCCATCTAGTGTCAGTATCGCATAGCTGCGCTCTTTACGCATTCTTGGCAGGTGCACGCTGCCTGGGTTAATGAGCAGTTTTCCTCTTAGCAGTTCACTGCCTGGGATGTGCGAATGACCAAAGCAGATAATGTCTGCGCCTAGCTCTTCTGCACGGTAGTAGACTTGAAGCAAGGATTGTTTGATGCCATGCAGATGTCCGTGAGTGAGAAATAGTTTTCCGCCTCCATCAAGTGGGAGCAGGAGCTCTTCTTCAAAATCGCCCATAAAGTCACAATTTCCTTTGACGACTTTGTATCCTTCGAGTGCTGGGTGGTTCGTTTCGAGTTCTGAATCTCCGCAGTGAATCATCATGTCGACTTCAGCCGCGTGCCGTTTGGCAATGGTTTGAAGTTCGTCTGTGAGTCCATGACTGTCACTCATGATGAGTATCTTCATGGCTTCATTCCCCCTTATTCATTTGCGTCTAGCAGTGATGAAAGCTTTTGAAGCGCGACCGCTCGATGGCTGATCTTGTTTTTCTCCTCTGGTGATAACTCGGCCATCGTCTGGTCTTTGTCTTTGACGATGAAAATGGGGTCGTATCCGAAGCCGTTTTCGCCGATTGGTTCCTCTGCGATGAAGCCTTCTACTGATCCTTCTACCGTCTTTGTTTCTTTGCCCGGTATGCTGACAGCCAGGGCACATCTGAATCTGGCTGTGCGGTCTTCTTTTTCAATTCCTTGCAGTTCGCTCAGCACTTTTTCCACATTCTCAGCATCGTTTTTATGCTCACCAGCGTATCTCGCTGAATATACGCCAGGTTTTCCGCCAAGATAGTCAATCGACAAACCGGAATCGTCTGCAATGACCATTTCACCTGCTTTGGCTTGAATCGCCTCGGCTTTGATGATGGCATTTTCTTCGAAGGTTTGTCCTGTTTCTTCAATCTCTTCAGTAAAGCCGATGTCTGCTAGTGTTTTGACCGTGAATCCTTTTGGCTCAAGAATGGCTTTGAATTCTTTCGCTTTGCCCGCATTGTGCGTTGCAATGATGGCTGTTTTCATCCTGATCAAACCCTTCTTTTTATTCGATGACTTCTCCTGTCACTGCTTTTTGCTTTTCGATTAATTCTTTGATGCCCTTTTCGGCTAAATCAAGCAGTCCGTTTAGCTGTTCTCTTGAGAATGTCGCTTCTTCGCCTGTCCCTTGAAGTTCAACAAAGCGTCCAGCGCCTGTCATGATGACATTCATATCTACTTCAGCTGAAGAATCTTCTTCATAATTTAAATCTAACAGAAGACCCTGCTGAGAATCAATTCCGACGGATATCGCCGCTAAATAATCAGTGATCGGGTTTTCTTTGATAACTCCTTCTGCTCGAAGCTTTTGAATCGCAAGTGTCATGGCGACAAAAGCACCGGTAATGGATGCTGTGCGTGTTCCGCCGTCTGCTTGAATGACATCACAGTCAATCCAAATCGTGCGTTCGCCAAGCTTTTCTAAGTCAACGACTGCACGGAGTGCTCGTCCAATTAAGCGCTGAATCTCCATTGTACGTCCTGTCACTTTTCCTTTAGAAGATTCTCTCATCGTTCTTTGTGCGGTTGCTCTTGGAAGCATGCTATATTCTGCTGTAATCCAGCCTTTTCCTTCTCCTCTTAAAAAAGGAGGTACACGGTCTTCGATGGATGCGTTACAAATCACCTTCGTATTTCCCGATGAGATTAAGACAGAGCCTTCTGGATGCTTAATGTAGCCTGCCTCTATTTCAACTTTTCTTAATTCGTCATATTGTCTTTCATCTAATCTCATGATTTACCTCCATTACGATATACATTCCGCGCGGGTGCCAGCGGGGTTCTCCTACTAACTTTGACAACCTAGGCTCGTTCTAATCGCTTGGAATAAAAAAGAGGCAGCGAATATGCATGCCTCTTTTTCTCCATTATATCAATGTGTGCCGTTAAAAACTACCTGTATTCACTTGTTCTGGTCTTGAAACCGGCTTTGTCAGCTCTGCTCCTTTTTCGTTCACAAGCTCAGCCTTGCCGTTTACCTTAACCGATACGCTTTTGACGTCCGGCAGCTCTGTTAATGTGAGCACAATGCTATCAAGAACTTTTTGTGAAATGACCTTTTTCTTTTCATCTGCACTGCCAAAAATGGATTCGTTGAAATCAAGTGTCACATGTCCGTCTTTTACTTTCGGGATATCATTCAGCTTTACATCTTGATCAAAGTCTGTGAGCAAATGGCTTTTTTTGCTTGGTCCAGAGACGAGCTCATCAATGGCTGCTGTAATCGGATCATCCTCGTCTTTTGGCGCTCTTTTGGTCACAGGAACATAGTACGTCTGTTCATCAGATTCAGCTAAGTAGTAAACCGTCACTGGCTTTGTCGATGTCATATCAGCGGCAGCCTCGTGCTGAATATTTATACCGTCTTCTCTGCTTAAATCATCGGAGATCGGTGTACCGTTCACAGGCATTTCTTTTAGTTCATGTCCATTCATTTTCAATTTGACTTTGGCGACAGAATCAAACTGCGTTAACGTCCAAGTGACAGATTGCAGGATGCGCTGTTCGTCTTCTTTTTTATAGTTTTTAAATTCATTTGAAAAATCCACTACGGCCGTTCCGTCTTTAATGTCGACAGATACGGTCGTGTCGGCCGGCAAAACAGCTCGGAACCCATTTGGCATGAGGTTAGAAATCGGTCCTCCGTCCACGAGATATTCAAGGGTTTGTTTGGCACTTCCTTCGTTTTTCGGCAGCGGAATGGATTGAGAGACGACATACCCGTTTTTATCAATTAAATATAATTCTCTCATGACTGTATCTGCCTTCTTCTCTTCTTTTCCTTCTTTGGCTGTTTGTTTATCTTCTTTATTTTCTTTCACATATGTGACGTTTTGTGGCGGGTCAATCTCTGTTTTCGCTTGGTCTGTTTGAAACAATCCGCATCCTGACAAAAGCATGGCTGACGCGATACACGTCACAGCTGCTGTAGATCCTTTTTTCAGCATACTTCACCCTCCTCTAGTAGTTTGTACTACTATGTATACGAGCTCCTCATGTGGATTAGACCCTTTTCATAAAAAAATAACCCACCTCAAGAAGAAGCGGGTTATTGCTGATAGACCAGTTCAAGTGATACGGTTTCGACCTTCCCTGGGAGGTAGCCAAACCAGTCACGAGCGATGTTTTCAAAATTTTGCTGCTGCCCTGTTGTATAAAATGTATGAACAGGTGCTTCTTGAGAAGTGTTTAACAGCCCTTTATACGAAAGAATCGTACTGGCTTCTCTAGCTGTCTCATCCCCTGATGAAATAATGCTCACATCACTGCCCATAAAGCGCTGAATCGGCTCTTTTAAAATCGGATAGTGCGTGCAGCCAAGAATGAGCGTATCAATTCCTGTTTCTTTCATTGGTTCAAGGGAATCTTTCACCACTTCATCTGCTGTCTGATCTAAAAACGTACCGCTTTCCACAAATGGGACAAGCAGCGGACATGCCAGACTTTGAACCGCTAGTCCTGCTTTTAGGGATAGCAGTGCTTCTTTGTATGCCTCGCTTTTGATCGTATTGGCTGTACCAATGACACCAATCTGCTGATTGTTTGTCACCTTGATGGCTGTACGGGCGCCGGGCTGAATCACGCCAATGACCGGAATATCAAGCGTTGCTTTGATTTCATCAAGTGCGATCGCCGTCGCTGTGTTGCATGCGATGACGAGCATTTTAATATGGTGATGTCTTAATAAGTAGTGTGCCATTTCCCAAGTATATTGAAGAACCTCTTCTTCTTTCCGCGGGCCATACGGACACCGTTTTGTATCGCCTACGTAAATGATCTTTTCTTTTGGCAGTTGTCTCATGATTTCCTTTGCAACGGTTAAACCGCCGACGCCGGAATCAATCACGCCGATTGGTTGATCCAACAAAATCGCCTCATTTTCTTTTCATTTGCTGCTGTAGTTTCGTTAAGGATTGGTTGAAAACGATGGCTTCTTCTTCTGAGAAAGCCCCTAGAAGTTCACTGACGTATTCTTGGCGTTTGACAATCACTTCTTGAATGATCCGCTCGCCTTCAGGTAATAAATGAATGCGAACCACGCGGCGGTCAGAAGGATCTTTTACTCGTTCAACAAGTTCACTTTTCTCCATTCGATCAATTAAGTCGGTGGTTGTACTGCAAGCCAAATACATCTTTTGTGATAGCTCACCTATTGTCATATCTCCGAATTCATAAAGCCACTGAAGCCCTACAAATTGAGGAGGTGTAATCGTATATTGATTCAGGATTTCTCTGCCTTTTTGCTTAATAATTGCAGCAATATGGCGCAATGATTTCTCAATCTCTGCTACATGGTCGAACTCATTCGTTTCCATTTCATTGATACCTCACTATAGCATCTCACTTTGATTAAAACGTACATTCCTATTTTCCTCGTTTTTCAGAGAAAATGCAAGAAGAGACTCATGGAAACCATATAGAAATAACCGGTTCCTCCCTAGTGTGGAAGGAAAACCGGCTGACTTTAGAGCTCTAGCTCACCCATACGCAGAAGCTCGACGACGGCCTGTGAACGACCTTTGACTCCTAGCTTTTGCATGGCATTCGAAATATGATTTCGAACAGTCTTTTCGCTAATAAAAAGCTCGCTTGCAATTTCTTTAGTTGTTTTATCTTGGACGAGCAATTCGAATACTTCTCTTTCTCTTTTGGTTAATAGCGGCTTGGATTGAAACTCTTTCTCCTTCAAGTATTGTAACCCTCCTTGCTAAGGTGAGAGCTCTAGTCTCTATAGAATGGGATTCTGTATAGTCGAGATATCATATGCCGGGTGCCCGAGGTAGGTGACGTTAAAATCGAGAATTCCCGCATATGAGCGTCCAATTTGTGCGCTTTTATCCGCACAAAAAAGGACGAGTCTCCTATCCGAGACATCGTCCTTTTCATACACGTATTTAAAAGATAGAAATGGCTCCTGTTAACAAAGCGATCAATGTTGTAAAAAGGGCTGTTAACACAGTCCACAGCAGTGCGTATTTTTGCAAATCGCCAATATCTTTGTTCAGCATACTGACAAGAAGCAGCGTTGAAGCCACAAGAGGGCTCAGCAAGTGGACAGGCTGTCCTAAAATAGAGGCGCGTGCAATTTCCACTGGATCAATCCCGTAAGCTGCGCCAGCTTCTGCCAAGATTGGCAGCACCCCGAAATAATAAGCATCATTTGAAAGAACAAATGTAAATGGCATACTCGTCAAAGCAACAATCAGCGGGAAAAATGAGCTGTAGGAATCCGGAATCATGTAAATCACCAAATTGGCAATGGACTCAACCATTTTTGTTCCCGAAAAGATCCCTGTGAAAATCCCTGCTGCAAATACAAGTGTGATGACCGTTAATGCGTTTCCTGCATGCGATAAGATTCTCTCGCGCTGATCTTCAACCTTTGGATAGTTGATCATGAGAGCGATGACAAATCCAATTAAGAAGAGTACAGGTATTGGTATAATATCTAGGACTAGTGTGGCCATGACAGCAATTGTGAGGAAGAAGTTGATCCAAATGAGGTTTGGTCTCTTCATGTCTTCTACGCCATCCTCAATTGACGCAGCCAATTCAGGAGAAATGGACACCTCTTCTTTGTGCTGAATCTCTGCGATCCCAATCCGTTTTCTTTCTTTTTTCCCAAGTACATAAGCAGTAAAAAGTATAAAAAGACCGCCTCCAACCATCGTTGGGAGTAATGGAATGAAAAATTCGCCTGCATC
This sequence comes from Bacillus sp. LNXM65, assembly GCF_002998575.1. Lineage (NCBI taxonomy): Bacteria > Bacillati > Bacillota > Bacilli > Caryophanales > Bacillaceae > Bacillus > Bacillus sp. LNXM65. The sequence continues at coordinate 133,181 of NZ_PVRB01000008.1, forward strand.
CAAGCCAAGCGCAGCAATTGCACGAGTAGCTGGACCGCCCCATGGCGTCATTCCGCTCATAATTCCTAATGATAATAATGAAACTGTTCCTAAAATTAACGGGTTCATCCCAATTCTTAAGAAAAGTGGCAGCATAGCTGATACGGTAATCATGTAAGTTGTTGTTCCATCACCATCTAATGCAACAAGCATAGACAAAATTGCTACCCCAAAAGCAATTTTGACAGGATCACCTTTCACAATACGTAAAATGAGTTTAATCAGTGGATCAAACAGCCCAGCATCCAGCATGACACCAAAGAATAAAATCGCAAATAACAATAAAGCAGCTGATGGTGCAACAGTTTTAAGTCCATCAAGCATCATGTCCCCTAATCCGCGGTTAAAACCACCGATCAATGCAAATATGATAGGTACAACGGTTAGAGCCACCACCGGATGCATACGTTTTGTCATAATGAGAAATGTAAATGTCAAGACCATCAAGATCCCTAAAATAGCTAGCACTTTATATCCCTCCATCCTCTTCTTTACGCGATCAGCAAGCGCCCCTTTGCACTTGCGATGAATGTTAGCGCTTTCTATTTCAAGGATATAATAGCTCTTTTTATAATGAAAATATTGATTTTTTCGTATATTCTATAAAATTCTTTTATAATCAACCTTGCTGACTTCTTAAAAACTCAATGAATGCTTTCACAACAGATAAATGAAGGGAGTCTGGCTGGTACATAAGCCATGTATCTCTTAAAACGGGCTGTCCATCTTTATACGAAAGACCTTTTACAAATAGCTCATCACTTGGTCTGAGGCAAATTTCTGGGACAATGGCATAGCCTAAACCATGCTTGACCATCTCTTTTGATGTATCCTGACGGTCTGTCTCCATCGTCACAAGCGGAGGCATTGTGAACGTTTCCTGCCACCATCTGTTAATCAATCGTTTTAATGAACTATCTGTATGATAGTCAATGAGCGGCAGCTTTGGGAGGTCTTTCAGCTGGATTTCTGATTTTGAAATGATACAAAGCCGCTCTTTATCGAGCAAAAACCGCTCTCCATTCCAGTCGTAATCCCCTCTTAAAATCCCTAAATGGACACTTGATGTGCCTAATAAGTCCATGACTTTCGTGCTCCAGCCTGTATTCACCATAAATTGAACATGTGGATACTGCTTAGAAAATTCTTTTAAAATTTCTGGCAGTTTATACTGGGCAAAGTTACTTGAGACCCCTAACCGAATTGTTCCTTTGACCTTTTTTTGCATATTGAGCATGCCATCTTTCGTTTGCTGGAGCTGTTTGAGCATGTCATTTGCGTATTTAGCCAAGTACTCGCCCTCTGACGTAAATTCAATTCCTCGTTTTCTTTTAAAGAAAAGCTTCATATCAAACTCCTCTTCAAGCTGTTTCAATCGATAGCTTAAGGCAGGCTGAGAGACAAATAATTTTTCTGCCGCTTTTGTGATGTTCTTTTCTTCATAGAGCACCTTTAGAAACCGCCAATCTTTTTCATCCATTATATGCCCTCCTTTTTTACTAATTATAAAATATTTTTATTGATTATTCTCAAAATAATGTATTTAACTTATTTCTTATTATACTTTACCATTTTGGTTAGATAAACAGTTCATTAAAAAATTGAGGGTGAGAGTAATGAGAAAAGTTCCAATCACAATCATGCGAGGCGGTACAAGCAAAGGGGTATTCATTCAAGCAAACAATGCACCATTTGAACACGATGAGCTCGAGGCATTTCTATTAGACATTATGGGCAGCCCTGACCGGCTGCAGGTCGATGGAATCGGCGGCGGTAATTCTTTAACAAGCAAAGTAGCCATTATTGATAAAGCCACACACCCAGATGTGGATGTGAACTATACGTTTGCACAAGTCAGCATCAATGAGAGATATGTCGACTTTAAAGGAAACTGCGGGAATATCTCATCAGCGGTTGGACCATACGCCATCATTAAAGGACTTGTTCAAGCGGTTGAGCCCATTACGACTGTACGTATCCTCAATACCAACACAAATAAAGTGATTACAGCAGAGGTCGAAGTCGAAAATGGAGAAGTGAAATTTGAAGGACAGGCAGAAATTCCAGGAGTAAAAGGGACAGGTTCTCCCATTTATTTATCTTTTGAAAATCCTGAAGGCGCAGTCACAGGTAAAACTTTTCCGACTGGAAACAAAATTGATACGATTCAAACAAAGTTTGGAGAGATTCCCATCTCGATCGTTGACATTGCAAATCCAATTGCCTTTATTCGTGCCAAAGATATTCAATTAAAAGGAACTGAATTGCCTGAAGAGTTTACAGACGAATTACTGGATGATTTAGAAGAAATTCGTTCTATCGCTGCTGAAATGTGTCACTTTGCACCAAAAGAAATGGCGACATTACAGTCTCCAGCTGTTCCAAAGCTTGCGCTCATTAGCGAGCCTGCTGATTATGTAGATACTAATGGAATCTTGAGAAGAGCAGCCGATATGGACATCATCGTTCGTATGCTATCGATGCAAAGACCGCACCAAGCACTTGCCATTACCGGCTCTGTCTGCGTGACAGCCAGCTGTTTCTTGGATGAAACGCTTCCGGCTCAGCTGTTTAAAGGGCATGACGACACACTTCGTATTGGGCATCCTGCTGGTATTATGCAAACTGAAATTGACATCTCTCAAAACAGAGTCAAAGTCATTCGAACCGCAAGAGAAATTCTAGACGGGGTTGTCTTTACAAAACAAGACTATATCGTGCAGCCTCAGATCAAAAGAGAAGCCTAAAGCAGACGAGAACATCGTCTGCTTTTTTTAATGTTGAAGCGGGGCATCAATATCTCCAGCAGAATGAGCTTTTATCTGCCCTTTCTCATCTTTTAACTGGAGATGACCGTAGCGGTTGACTCCGCAGCAAATGCCTTCTTCCCATGTTTGTTTTTCACGATCTAACGAAATGCGAAGGGGCTTGTTGAGACGATATAACCGTTTGTTATAGAGGGCAGTGAGTGCTTCAAACCCTTCATTCTGCCAGCGTGAATGGTATTTTTCAAAAGCCGCTGCCAGTTCTTTCACTAGCTGATCGGCTTTCACCTCTGTCAGCTCTGATAAGCAAATGGTTTTGTACGGGACATGCTCCGGCTTCGTCTCTACATTGATGCCAACACCGATATAAATGGAACTGCGGTCTGCTTCAATTAATGTGCCGGATACCTTTGCTTCATTAATGAGAATATCATTAGGCCATTTGATCGCCAGCTGATCCTCCGCTCTCATGAGTGGTTTCAGAACATCATAGATTGCTAGTGCTGTCAGCGGGGCGATCGTTGACTGGGTGGAGAGTTCTGCTGGCGGTAAGACTGTCATGGTCACCGCCACATTCCCTAAAGGTGTTTCCCACGACCTGCCGAGTCTGCCTCTTCCTGCTGTCTGCTGGCGTGCATAGACAGCAAATGAGGGCTTTTCTCCTTGCTGCATGAGCCTTTTCGCTTCATTATTTGTACTATCAATGGTGTCATATTGAAAAATCTTCATGTGTTCTCCTCTTGTTTCTTCTTGATATGATGCTTTTATTATAACAAAATGAAGCGTGCATGTTGATGAGCCAGTATGTTACTCATTTCGCTGCGCCTGAAACGTCTCTTTTTCTTCCTCTGTAAACGGGACAGATGCGCCTGTGTCTTTACTAATTTGCACCATGGTGACTGAGCCTGTAAAGCATGGTTCCTGCTGCTCATTTTCTCCTAAATAATGAAGGATGAGTGAGCTTGATCCGACCTTTTCCGGCTTGACATACACACGAAGCCTCTCCCCAATCTCTACCTGCTTGATGTAATCACATTGCAGGTTTGCGACGACTGTCATGGTCTCCCTCACACGTTTCATCCGTTTATCAACAATTCCCGTCTTTTGAAAAAAGGCAATTCGTGCCTCTTCGAAATACACAAAAGGGGTGACATTGTTCATATGGCCAAACATATCCGTTTCTGAAAAACGAACGGTGGTTTCGACATAAAATCGAAAGGATGCCCTCCACTCTTCAAATGGTTCTTCAATATATGACGGCAATCTCACTTGATCATCTCCTTATTTGGAAACAAAACGCCTCTCCCGTATTGGAAGAGGCGTTTGTTTATATGTTGCATCCAGCCTCTTAAACACTCATCATGATTGGCAAAGAGGACTGAATGTGATGTTATTCTGCGTGATCGCTTCCGAAGAAGTTACGGAATGCTTGTAAAGTTGTATCTCGGTTAAGTGCTGCAATTGACGTTGTCAGCGGGATTCCTTTCGGACAAGCCTGCACACAGTTTTGGGAGTTCCCGCAGTTCGCAAGACCGCCGTCCCCCATAATTTCTTCTAGACGGTCAGACTTATTCATCGCACCTGTCGGATGTGCGTTAAATAAACGGACTTGTGAAAGCGGTGCAGGGCCCATAAAGGAAGACTTATCATTCACGTTTGGACAAGCTTCAAGGCAGACACCACATGTCATACATTTAGAAAGCTCATACGCCCATTGACGTTTTTTCTCAGGCATTCTTGGTCCAGGACCGAGATCATATGTGCCATCGATCGGTACCCATGCTTTCACCTTTTTCAAGGAATTGAACATCCGGCTTCTATCAACCTGCAAGTCTCTCACAACCGGGAATGTCTTCATCGGCTGAAGACGAATCGGCTGATCTAACTGATCGATGAGTGCTGTACATGACTGGCGCGGTGTTCCATTAATGACCATGGAACAAGCTCCGCACACCTCTTCAAGACAGTTCATATCCCAGTTAATCGCTGTTGTTTTTTCCCCTTGTTTATTGACCGGGTTCCGTCTTATTTCCATAAGGGCGGAAATGACGTTCATATTTGGGCGGTAAGGGATTTCGAATTCTTCATCATAAGGCTTTCCATCTGCTGTATCTTGACGTGTGATAATGAATTGAATCGTGTTTTTTTCACTCATCTTATTTCTCCACCTTTTTCTTCGAGTAATCTCGTTTACGAGGTGCAATTAACGATACATCGACGTCCTCATAGTGGAATGCAGGCTTTTGATTTTTCCCTTTGAACGTAGCCATCGTTGTTTTTAGGAATTCTTCATCGTTTCTCTCTGGGAAATCCGGTTTGTAGTGTGCGCCTCGGCTTTCATTCCGGTTGTATGCCCCGATCGTAATGACTCTTGCCAGCTGAAGCATGTTGTCAAGCTGACGTGTGAAGGCAGCGCCTTGGTTGCTCCATGAAGCTGTATCGTTGATGTTAATCTGCTTGTAGCGCTCCATTAATTCTTCGATCTTCTGATCTGTTTTTAAGAGTTTGTCATTGTAACGAACCACTGTGACGTTATCCGTCATCCATTCTCCAAGCTCTTTATGAAGCACGTATGCATTTTCTGTTCCGTCCATGCTGAGGATGTTGTCCCATTTCTCCTGCTCTTTCTTCACAGCGCTGTCAAATGTTGCAGAAGATAGGTCTTCCGCAGATTTTTCAAGGCCGCTAATGTACTTGACCGCATTTGGTCCAGCGACCATCCCGCCGTAAATCGCAGAAAGCAGTGAGTTTGCACCAAGTCTGTTTCCGCCGTGCATAGAGTAATCACATTCTCCGGCAGCGAATAGACCTTTGATATTCGTCATTTGATCATAATCAACCCATAATCCGCCCATTGAATAATGAACAGCAGGGAAAATTTTCATTGGAAGCTTACGCGGGTCATCACCCATGAACTTTTCATAGATTTCAATGATGCCGCCAAGTTTAATATCAAGTTCTTTTGGATCTTTATGAGAAAGATCGAGGTATACCATGTTCTCTCCGTTGATGCCAAGCTTTTGCTCGACACATACGTCGAAGATTTCACGCGTTGCGATATCACGCGGTACAAGGTTCCCGTATGCTGGGTATTTTTCTTCAAGGAAGTACCAAGGTTTCCCGTCTTTATATGTCCAAACACGTCCGCCTTCACCACGAGCCGATTCACTCATGAGACGAAGCTTGTCATCTCCAGGGATCGCTGTTGGGTGAATTTGAATGAATTCTCCATTTGCGTAATGAGCACCTTGCTGATAGACGATGGATGCAGCAGATCCAGTGTTGATCATCGAGTTCGTTGATTTACCGAACACAATTCCAGGACCACCAGTTGCCATGATCACTGCATCTGAACGGAAGGATTCAATTTCCATTGTCGTCAAGTTCTGCGCGACAATGCCTCGGCATACTTCCTCGTCATCTAACACAGCGCCAAGGAATTCCCAGCCTTCATATTTCGTGACAAGCCCTGCTACTTCATAGCGGCGAACCTGCTCATCTAGTGCATATAATAGCTGCTGACCTGTTGTAGCTCCAGCAAATGCTGTACGGTGGTGCTGTGTTCCCCCGAAGCGGCGGAAGTCCAGTAATCCCTCTGGTGTTCTGTTAAACATGACACCCATCCGATCAAGTAAGTGGATAATGGACGGCGCTGCTTCACACATTGCCTTTACTGGCGGCTGGTTCGCTAAGAAATCTCCGCCATACACCGTGTCATCAAAATGCTCATAAGGTGAATCCCCTTCACCTTTTGTATTGACCGCTCCGTTGATTCCGCCCTGTGCACAGACAGAATGCGAACGTTTCACAGGTACGATTGAAAATAGTTTAACAGCTGTTCCCGCTTCTGCTGCTTTGATAGTTGCCATGAGACCAGCTAAGCCGCCTCCGACAACGATGATGCTAGAATTACTCATTGTAGCCCCTCTCCCTCTTCTACTAATCTATTTCCTCTTAAACAAAAGCGAAAATTGCTCTTAGCCCTACATATGAAAGCGCTATAAATATACCTAATGTCACATATGTGGAGATTCTTTGTGAGCGTGGTGAAACAGTAATTCCCCAGCTGACAGCAAATGACCACAAGCCATTAGCAAAGTGGAAAATAGTAGATAAAACGCCGACAATATAGAAGCCTAGCATAAATGGAGAGCTTAAAATATTCGCCATCATGTCATAGTTCACTTCAGCTCCAAGCTGAGCTTGAATTCGTGTTTCCCATACGTGCCAAGTGACAAAAATTAATGTGATGATACCTGAAATCCTTTGCAGTCTGAACAACCAGTTTCTTAAGTAACTGAAGCGAGACGTGTTGTTTTGTGCCGTAAAGGCTATGTACACCCCATAAACAGCATGATAGATCAGTGGTAAGAAAATCACGAACAGCTCAAGTGCATATCTGAATGGAAGCTGTTCCATAAAGTGTGCAGCTTTGTTAAACGCCTCTGGTCCATTCGTCGCAAAGTGGTTAATCACTAAGTGCTGTACTAAAAATAGACCGACCGGAATGACGCCAAGCAAAGAATGCAATCTCCGATAAAAAAATTCTTTGTTCCCCGACATTACTTTACCCCCTAGTAAAAAGTGCAATTGCTGAAAATTGTCTTACCCCCGCTTCTTTCAATTGTAAGCACTTTATTCAAATTTATTGACAATTTCATTTTACTCCTATGTCAAAAAAGCGTCAAGAAACCGCGTACATAAATTAAAATTTTCCGAAATTTAAAAGTTTTAAATCAAAATTCGTTTTACTACAATAAGAATTTCTTAGACTTCAGGGAAAACTCTGTCATCATATGCTTACATAAGCTATAATAAATTGTTGAAAGAGGGGAGCCGTACAATGAATAAATTCGAATCTAACTTAGAACAGCTAAAAGAAATTGAAGTCAATGGATTTGCCTACGAGCTGATACGCGAAGTTCTGCTGCCTGATATTTTGGGTCAGGATCATTCATCTATGATGTATTTTGCGGGTAAACTGCTTGCTCGTAAATTTCCTCAAGAGTCATGGGAGAAGATCCCCGAATTTTTCCATGATGCCGGATGGGGAACGCTCACGATGGTCCATTCGAAAAAACAGGAAATTGAGTTTGAGCTCGAAGGTCCACTTGTATCAAATCGAATCACCTATCAAAAGGAGCCATGCTTTCAGATGGAAGCAGGTTTTATTGCTGAACAAATCCAGCTTCTCAACGAGCACGTGGCTGAATCTTATGAACAAGTGAAAAAGCGTGCTGATAAAGTCATTTTAACCGTTAAATGGGATTTAAGAGACCCTAGCTAACACTCTTTATGAAAGGCGCGGACTTCAGGTCACGCCTTTTTGTAGTCTTCTTCTATCATAGCATACTTAGTGAATGGGTTTACGCACGTTTTCCTTTCTGGTATGCGGCGCTTTCCATTAAAAAAGAGGTGCACTCTTTCATGAGATACACCTCCCTGCCTTTTTAAGAGTGAGCAGCTGCACTCACCTTTGATAAATCAAACGCATCATGCAGTGCTTCTACTGCTTTGACCATATCGTCACGGCCAACGACTGTTGAGACTTTGATTTCAGACGTACTGACCATTTTCACTTGTATGTCTTTTTCCGCTAACACAGCGAACATTTCAGCGGCTACGCCTGGATTTGAAACCATACCAGATCCAACGATAGATACTTTGGCTAATTTACTTTCTGTCTCGATCTGTTCGTAGCCAAGCGCTCCTTTATACTCTTCTAATACTTCAACTGTTTTGGACAAATCATCCGTTTTCACAGAGAAAGAGATGGACGTCTGATTGGTGCTTGTGACGGACTGAATGATGATATCGACATTGATATTTTGCTTCGCAAGCGTCGTAAAGATGGTCGACAATGTGGTGAGACCGCTTGAAAGACCGCACACCGTCACGCGTGTAATCTGATCCTCAAATGCAATGCCTCTGACGACTAAATTTTGTTCCATGGATGATTCCTCCTCAATTAACGTACCCGATTCATTTTCAATACTAGAACGGACTTCTAGTGGGACTTGATAATTTTTTGCAAATTCAACAGCTCTCGGATGCAAGACGCCAGCTCCTAAATTAGCCAGTTCGAGCATCTCATCGTATGAAATACCTGCAAGTTTCCGCGCGGATGGTACATAACGCGGATCTGTCGTAAACACTCCTGGTACATCTGTGTAAATATCACATTTATCAGCCTTTAATGCGGCAGCAAGTGCCACAGCCGTCGTATCTGATCCACCGCGTCCAAGTGTTGTGATATGTAAGTCATCTGCAATTCCTTGGAAGCCAGCTACAACAACGACTTTTCCCGCACTTAATTCCTCTTTTATTCTTGATTCATCAATATCCACGATTCTTGCGTTACCATGTACTTGCTCTGTTTTCATACCAGCCTGCCAGCCTGTAAAGGAAATGGCATCATAGCCTTTTGCTTGCAGCGCCATCGTTAATAAGGAAATGGTCACTTGCTCTCCAGTTGCGAGCAGCATATCCATTTCTCTTTTGCTTGGATGATCTGTGAGTTCTTTCGCTAGGTCTACTAGAACATCCGTAGATTTGCCCATTGCCGACACAACCACAACCACATCAAATCCGGCCTCGCGTTCAGCGATGACTCTCTCTGCGGCATTGCGAATTTTTTCTGTTGATCCAACGGACGTTCCGCCAAATTTTTGTACAATTAGTCCCATGTCTACCACCCTTTTTCAAAAGATCACGTGTGAGAGAAGAGGCAAGAAGCGGCTTTGGAGACTGCCTGCTCACTGCAAATAAAAAAGCAATGAGAGAACAGATCTCCCATTGCTTTAAAATCATCATTAAACGATGCAAACAATGAGATAGCCCTCCAAGAAATAAATTCTTGACAGCCCTACATTTCTTCAATGTACAGCCAGCGAATAAAATGAGTGGATTTTATTCACTTCGGCGACGCTCCCCTTTCAGCCCTCTTCCTAGATCCCATCGATCTCTGAAGGCTTACTCTTGAAGTTCGCACCTCTATCTTCAACAAACAACACGTTCATTTATTAAATTAGTCACAATCTTAACAGACTTTCGGAAAAAGTACAATCTATTTTTTTAATGCTTCCATTAAAAGTTCGGCCGTCTGTTTCGGGATGCCAGCCTCCTGAAAGTCTTGGATAGAGGCTTCTTTCATCTTTTTCACAGAGCCAAAATGTTTAAGAAGCTGTTTTTTACGCTTTTCTCCGATACCTGGCACATCGTCTAAAATAGATTGAAATGCATTTTTTCCGCGCAGCTGCCTGTGAAAGCTAATAGCGAACCGGTGCACTTCATCTTGAATGCGCTGCAATAAATAGAAGGCCTGGCTATTCCGCTCCAGCGCAACAATTTCCAGTGTATCTCCTATCATCAGATTCGAAGTCCGGTGCTTTTCATCTTTCACTAGACCTGCCACTGGGACAGACAGATTCAATTCATTTTCAAGCACATCTATCGCTGCATTGATCTGTCCCTTTCCTCCGTCAATTAAAATTAAATCTGGCAGCGGCAGCTCATCCTTTAACACGCGGGTATATCGCCTTCTAATGACTTCACGCATAGATGCATAATCATCTGGCCCTGTGACGGTTTTAATTTTGTATTTTCGGTATTCCTTTTTATACGGCTTCCCGTCCTGAAAGACGACCATGGCAGAAACCGGGTCTGCACCTTGAATATTCGAGTTATCAAATGCTTCAATCCGGTACGGCATATAAATATTTAGTGCATCCCCAAGCTGCTTCACCGCACCAATGGACCGCTCTTCATCACGCTCAATGAGCGAAAATTTTTCTTTTAAGGCGATTTTGGCATTTTGATGGGCAAGTAAAAGCAAATCCTTTTTCTTTCCTTTTTTCGGCTGATGAACGTTCGTCTCGAGCAATTGTTCAATCATCTCTTGATCTACGCTGTCTGGCACCAAAATTTCCTTCGGCAGAAAGTGATTGTTCTTTGCATAAAATTGCCCCATAAACGTGAGGAACTCTTCCTCAGGGTCTTGATACATAGGAAATAGGCTGACATCGCGTTCAATCAATTTCCCCTGCCTGATGAAGAAGACCTGGACACACATCCAGCCCTTGTCATAGGCATATGCAAAGACATCTCGATCTGATAAATCGCTCATCGTCATTTTCTGCTTTTCCATCGTTGAGTCGATGTAAGCGATTTGGTCTCTCAGTTCTTTTGCCCGTTCAAACTCTAATTGTTCGGCGGCTTCCTGCATCTTTTCGTTTAGTTCTTTTTTGATTTGCTGATGCCCTCCGTTTAGAAACCTTGTGATTTCGTCCACGAGCTGCTTATTCGTTTCTTGAGAAATGTCATATACGCACGGCGCGAGACATTGTCCAAGATGATAATATAGACAGACGCGATCAGGAAGGGTTGCACATTTTCTCAGTGGATATAAACGGTCGAGCAGCTTCTTCGTTTCTCTGGCTGCTTGTACGTTCGGGTATGGTCCGAAATATTTCCCTTTGTCCTTTTTCACATTGCGGGTGACGATCAGCTTAGGATGCCGTTCATTCGTAATTTTAATAAAAGGATACGTTTTGTCATCCTTAAGCATGACGTTGTATTTTGGGTCGTATTTTTTGATTAAATTTAGCTCTAAAATGAGTGCCTCGATATTAGAAGAGGTGACAATGTATTCAAAGTCCTCAATTTCACTGACAAGCCGCTGCGTTTTGGCGTCATGAGATCCCGTGAAATAAGAGCGCACTCTATTTTTTAAGACCTTTGCCTTTCCCACATAAATGACTGTATTTTGTCGATCTTTCATTAAGTAGCAGCCTGGTTGATCTGGCAAGACCGATAGCTTTTCTTTGATCAGTTTGTTCATATTTTCATCCGTCCTTGTTTTCCTCTTTCACTCCTTCTAGTGTATCACGAACATTTGTTTTATACCATGTTGAAAGAAAAGCGGCTCTCGTCTTTACGAGAACCGCTTCAGTGAGTATGCCACTCGGGCATAGACAGGTTTATAGATGTTTGTTGACAAGTTCAGCAAGTGCTTCTTTTGGTTTGAAACCAACAGATGTTTCTACCACTTCACCGTCTTTTAAAACAAGAAGTGTTGGGATACTCATCACGCCGTATTTACCAGCAGTTTCTTGGTTATCGTCTACATCAATTTTTACAATTTTCATTTTGTCGCCCATTTCTTGATCAAGTTCTTCAAGAACTGGAGCAATCATTTTACATGGTCCGCACCATGGTGCCCAAAAGTCCGCAAGAACAACACCTTCTGCAGTTTCTTGTGAAAATGTTGCGTCAGTCGCTTTTACGATTGCCATTATTCATTCCTCCAATGTAAATTATGCTTTTTAGTATAGCATCTACCAATGTGACTTGCGAATGAAATGCTTACGAATCATTTTTTATGAAATGAATTAAAAAACAAACCGTACAATCGCACCAATGACAACAATTGCACCGATAATCATGAGAATCGTTCTAAGCATATAAATAACTCCCTTTCCGCTTCATTTACAATGTATGATGCCCCAACATCCTGCTCATCAAACATCTAAATATGCGATCAAGCCAGATCGACCGTGATCATCACCACCGACATTGGCGGCAGATCTATGGTCAATTCACCGGGTTTTACAGCAAATTGCTGAAACTCTGCTGGCTGGACAGCATGAGGATCGTCAAATGTGTTGTGCGCATTCATGCGGTCCGCTGTCAGCACGCGGCCCGTGACTTTCGTTTGAACATCCAAACCTTCAATGGCAAGGGATACTTCGTTTTGTTCATGCGGATTCAGGTGACAGAAGCTAATATGCATCTTATCTGACGAACGCGAAGCTGACACACTAACCTGAGGTATTTTTTCTCCTCTGCGTTCATAAGGCGTTGACACAAACTCCACTTCAAGTGCTTCTTCCTCTTGATGCACTTGAAACATGTGAAACACATGATACGTAGGCGTTAGGAGCATCTTTTCGTCTTCCGTTAACACCATTGCTTGCAGAACATTGACCGTCTGGGCAATATTCGCCATATGAATCCGCTGGCAATGACGATGAAATATATGAAAATGCAGAGCACAAACAAGGGCGTCTCTTAGTGTGTTCTGCTGATACAAAAACCCAGGATTTGTCCCTGGCTCTGGGTCATACCATGTTCCCCATTCATCAATAATCATCCCGATTCGCTTGTCTGGATCATAACGATCCATGATCTCTCCATGATCCACGACAAGCCGTTCCATCTCATAGGCTTTTTTCAACGTGATAAACCATTTATCCTCATCAAATTCAGTCGCTGACCCTTTTTTCTCCCATGTACCGGGTACAGTGTAGTAATGCAAACTGAGTCCATCCATCCAAGGTGCGGCCCGCTCCATTAATACTTTTGTCCAATTCACGTCATTTGAATTTGCGCCGCACGCGATTTTGTATATCGTCTGACCCGCAAACTCTCTCACATACGTTTGATAACGTTTATATAAATCAGCATAGTATTCAGGCGTCATATTCCCGCCGCAGCCCCAGCTTTCATTGCCTACACCAACATAGGTCAGCTTCCAAGGTTCTTGTTTTCCATTTTGAATACGCCAATCAGACATAGGTGTTCCCTTTGGAAATGTAATATACTCGACCCATTCTGCTAATTCTTGAACAGACCCGCTTCCCACATTCCCGCAAATATAAGGCTCACATTCAAGCAGCTCACACAATTTCATAAATTCATGCGTACCAAATGCATTGGATTCAACCGTGCCGCCCCAATGAGTGTTCACCATCGGTTTTCGTTCACTGAGATCACCTACACCATTTGCCCAATGATACTCGTCTGCGAAGCAGCCGCCTGGCCACCTAAGCACCGGAATATGTAATGCTTGAAGAGCCTTTAGCACATCCGTACGAATCCCCTCAATATGATCAATCGATGAATCTTTTCCTACCCAAATCCCGTCATAAATCCCTCTTCCTAAATGCTCTTGAAAGTGTCCATAAATGTGTTTAGAAATACGTCCGATCACGTCATTGACTTTTACTGTCCCCTTCACTTGTCAACCGCTCCTTTGTTTATTGATTACATACAAAAAAACCCAGAATACCTAGGCATTCTGAGTGTATGAGCGTTACGAGTGGATATTCATCTTTTTTAACTCTTCATTCAAAAGCGGTACCACTTCAAACAAATCACCGACGATTCCATAATCGGCAATTTTGAAGATCTCGGCTTCTGGGTCTTTGTTAATCGCCACAATGACTTTACTGTTAGACATTCCGGCTAAATGCTGAATCGCCCCTGATATCCCGCACGCAATATAGAGATCAGGTGTGACGACCTTACCTGTTTGCCCAATTTGCAGGGCATAATCACAGTAGTCTGCATCACAGGCGCCACGCGAGGCACCGACTGCTGCGCCCAGCGTTTCGGCGAGTTCATTCAGTGGTTCAAACCCTTCCTTGCTCTTGACCCCGCGTCCCCCGGCGACGATGACCTTTGCTTCAGATAAATCTACACCTTCTGACGTTTTTTTAATGACTTCCTTCACAATCGTTCGCAGGTTCTGAATATCGACAGAAACCGGTGTAATTTCTCCGCTTCGTGAGGCATCCCGCTCAAGAGGTGCCACGTTGTTTGGCCGTATGGTCGCCAAAAGCAGACGATCTGTTGAAATCACTTTTTCGAAGGCTTTACCAGAGTAAATCGGTCTAGTGAAAACGAGGTGTTCTCCGGTAACGCTTACATCAATCGCATCTGAAATTAGGCCAGTCTGCAAGCGTGCAGCTATTTTCGGCGACAAGTCTTTTCCGATAGACGTATGGCCAAAGAGTACGGCATCTGGGTCAACCTGATCTAATATCGCTTGAAGCGCCTGCGCAAAACCATCTGATGTATAGTATGAAAGGTGCGGATGCTCCACAATCATGACATGATCCGCTCCATAGTAAAGCAGTTCATCCGCTTGGTCTTTGACGTCATCCCCTATTAACACGCCAATGACTTCACCGCCATCTGCCACTTGATGAGCGGCAGCAATGGCTTCAAATGTCACATTTCTTAATTTACCGTCACGACTTTCTCCAAGTACAACAACTTTTTTACTCATCTTTCAAGTTCCCCCTTGTTCTCGTGATATCGTAAAGCGGATAGTTAGATGACCTTTGCTTCGTTTCTTAGTAGATCTGTCAGTTCTTTGACTTGATCCTGAAGCTCACCGCTGAGCACCTTGCCACCCTCTTTTTTCTCCGGTAAGAAACGTTCAATTGTTTTGATTTTATATGGCACATCGTCTTCATCAAGATCTAAATCATCAAGTTCCACTTCTTCTAAAGGCTTTTTCTTTGCCTTCATAATGCCTGGTAATGATGGATAGCGAGGCTCATTGAGTCCTTGCTGGGCAGTGACGACAAGCGGGAGCTCGGCAGAAATTACTTCCACGTCACCTTCCGCATCTCGTTCAATCGAAGCAGAGCCTCCGTCAATTTGAATACTTGTAATCGTTGTGACATATGAAAAGCCAAGTAATTCAGCAAGACGCGGGGCAACCTGTCCAGAGCCCCCGTCAATTGCCACATTCCCTGCTAAAATTAAGGAAGCCTCTTTGTCTTTTAAATAGTGGTAAAGAATCGTAGAAGCTGAATATTGATCCCACTCTTCTAAGTCGTCTTCCACATTTAATAAAACGGCTTGATCGCAGCCCATAGCGAGCGCTGTTCTCAGCTGCTTCTCCGCATCCTCACTGCCAACTGTCACAACGGTCACTTCTCCCCCGTGCTCGTCACGAAGCTGGATGGCTTCTTCTATGGCGTACTCGTCATAAGGATTAATAATGAACTCTGCTCCATCTTCTTGAATTGCACCAGACTGAATGGAAATCTTCTCTTCCGTGTCAAACGTACGCTTCATCAAAACAAATATATTCATCCATTTCTCCCCCTTGTGTCGTTCTAATCCCTTATTCCCCTTTAAAATTCGGTTTGCGCTTTTCGATAAAGGCTTGGATACCTTCTTTGGCATCATTCGATTGGAAAATCTCACCGAACTTTTTGGCTTCCAGTTTCATTCCGCCATCATATGAATACAATTTTGTTGCGTTCAATAAATCCAGCACATACTCGAGTGATTTTGGGCTTTTCGTTGCAAATTTTGCCGCAAGTGTTTTGGCTTCTTCAAGCGCCTCTTCCTCTGTTTCTGCCAGCTTTGAAACAAGTCCGCAGGCGAATGCTTCTTCACCTGTAATCGGTTCAGCTGTACCCATCATTTCCAGAGCTTTAGCCGAACCAACATAGCGCGGCAGGCGCTGCGTGCCGCCGAATCCTGGAATGATGCCGAGGTTTAGTTCCGGCAGTCCAAGCTTCGCATCTTTTGTTGCGATTCGGATATCACAAGACATTGCAAGCTCAAGGCCCCCGCCTAATGCAGCTCCGTGAATCGAGGCAATGACTGGTTTTGGACATTGCTCAATCCGTTCAAAGACCTGCTGCCCTCTGTCTGCAAGGCTTGAATAGTCAGACTCTTCCTGTAACGTCGTAAATTCCTTAATATCAGCACCTGCTGAGAAAAATCTACCTTCTCCGTGGATCACAATGGCTCTTACTTCTTCATTTTGTTCGAGCTGGTCAAACATGTCATTTAGCTCGGTGAGCAGCTGAGAAGATAAGGCGTTTGCTGGTGGATGCTGAATCGTAATAAGTGCTGTCTGTCCTTCATGATGTAAGGTGAGTATCTTTTCCATGTCAATCATCCTTTTTCAAAATGTCTTTAAGATTGATGTATTCCGTTTAAGAGTAGATCACGTACGTTTTCTGCGAGTGCAGGAAGATCATATTTTTGATCATTCATGACCCATGTTGTAGCGGTCTCATCAATCGTCCCAAATACCATTTGTCTCGCTAAGCGGACATCTAGATTTTGTCTAAATTCTCCTGTTTTCTTTCCTTCTGCTAAAATCGACTCGAGCATATTTAAATACCCTTTCAGCACCTCATTGATTTTTTGCCGCAGCTCAAGGTTTGACTGCCTGAGTTCGAGCTGTGTCACAAGAGCCAAATGATGATTTTGCGCAAGCATACGAAAATGCTCCTCAATGAGCAGTAAAAGCTTTTCTTTCGCCGACGGTTTCTTTTGAATATCTGTTTCCATCCGTTCTATGAATTGTCCCATTTTTTCTTTGAACAATGAGATCAAAATATCCTCTTTATTTTTGAAATAAAGATAAATGGTTCCGTCTGCTACCCCTGCTTGTTTCGCAATCTTTGAAACTTGTGATTGATGATAGCCGTTCTCTGCAATCACCACAACTGCTGCATCAATAATTTGCATGTACTTCGGTCTTTTCTGCTTCAATGTGCTTCGTCCCTTTCTAAATTGAATGAGTATTCATTCATAACTTCATGTTAAAAAGAAACGGGTGATTTGTCAAGTCATCTTCTTCTTTTTTTCCACCTTTAGCATACCAGAGCAGACGGTCATCATTCAAATCATCCGGCCGATGGACCGGATGATGCAGACCGTTATGTCTTAGATTGATCGGCAGGCGTTTCAGATGAAGAAGCGTGCTTTCTTTTTTCTTCTTCAATTAATACTCTGCGCAAAATCTTCCCGACGGCTGTTTTAGGCAGTGATTCTTTAAATTCATACACGCGCGGTACTTTAAATGAGGCAATTCTCGTCCTGACAAAGCGATCAAGTTCGTCCTCTGTTAAGTAGGCATCCTTTTTCGGCACAATAAATGCTTTCACTGTTTCTCCTCTGTACGGATCTGGAATACCTGCGACGACGACTTCTTGTACAAGCTCATGCTCATAAAGGGCTTCTTCGACCTCTCTTGGGTAAATATTATATCCGCTCGCAATGATGACATCTTTTTTCCGGTCGACGATATAGAAAAAACCGTCCTCATCCATATACCCTATATCTCCGGTGAAAAGCCAGCCATCTCGTAATACAGCCTCTGTCTCGTCTGGCTGATTCCAGTATCCCTTCATGATCTGCGGCCCTTTGACGATGATTTCTCCATGCTCATATGGTTCTTTGAGGCCTCCAGTTTCCTCGCAATAAATACCGGCATCTGTATTAGGCCACGGACACCCAATGCTGCCTGTTTTGTTCGCTCCCCATAAAAAGTTAGCATGGGTGACGGGTGAGGTTTCTGAAAGACCATACCCTTCCACTAAGCGTCCTCCTGTTAATTTTTCAAAGCTTTGTTTGACTTCTACAGGAAGTGCCGCTGAGCCGCTTAGACATGCAGTGATGGACGACAGGTCATACTTTTCAATGTTCGGATGATGCAGCAAGGCGATATACATTGTTGGTGCGCCTGGAAATAGCGTCGGTTTCTGTTTTTCAATGGTTTTGAGGGTATCTGCGACATCAAAGCGTGGAAGAAGAATCAATTGATGCCCTTCTTTGACAGCAAGGTTTAAGACGGTCGTCATTCCGTATACATGAAAAAACGGAATGATGCCAAGGATGCGTTCTTTCCCCCTGGTCGTTTTGTACATCCAGGAAGCGCACATTTCAGTATTCGCTAAAATATTTTCATGTGTGAGCATGACCCCTTTTGGTAAACCGGTCGTTCCGCCTGTATATTGCAAAACAGCGACATCCTCTTTCGGCTCAAAGGCAAGTGCGGGAATTTGCTGTTCACCTGCCGATTCTTTCGTGATCTGCGAGAAGTGATGAATGGTGTCATTTTTCTCCACTTGGATGACCATTTTATTTTTTCTTCTTTGCACAATAGGAAACAGTATGTTTTTCGGGAATGGTAAATAATCTTGTAGTTTGGTAATGATTAAGTGTTCCACACTTGTCAGCGCTTTCATTTTATAAGCCTTTGGATACAACAGATCTAGCGTGATCAGCACTTTGGCGCCGCTGTCCTCCATTTGATATTCCAGTTCTTTCTCCGTATAAAGCGGGTTTGTTTGAACAACGATGCCGCCTGCTATTAAAACAGCATAATAAGAAATGACCGATTGAGGGCAGTTCGGCAGCATGATCGCTACTCTGTCGCCTTTTTTTACGCCAATTTTCATCAGATGACTGGCTAGTTTCAATACGTCTTTTTGCAGCTGTTCATAGGTGATGTTCTTTCCTAGAAAATGAATGGCTGTATGCTCAGGTGCAGCCTCTGCGGAGCTGAATAAGTAAGATTGTAATGTTTCATTTGGGATGGTGAGTTCGTGGGGAATTTGATTCGGGTAATGCAGAAGCCAACGTTTATCTGACTGCATAAAAACCCTCCTTCCTGAACTTTCGTACTATTTTATTATAGCAAACTTTTCCTTAGGACAGTTTGCTTTTTTCTAATAGAGCTTGGTTCAATTGCACACGTTTACTTTTTCGCCGGTGTTTCTATAGAGGCTCTTTTTCCTTCATGATGCCACTGTTCATATAAACCGCCGATTGCACGAAATGACTCGTTGACTCTTTCCACGATCTGTTGATGGATACTAGGGTCATTCGGTAAATGCGTCTGGATGTTGTCGACTTGATGCTTCCTCATCATGTCAATGTAAACCGTGAGAAAAATGATGTCTTCTAAAATCCAGTAAATGACTTCATCCGCCACTTTTGTTCTTTTATGCAGCATTTTCATCCCTCGTTCATATTGAATGAGGATATAACCACTTGAAACGATCTGAATATAGGGACTCAAATCATCAAAAAGTCCTGACGTTTGAAATGGACGTGCAATATACGGTTCATATATGTCTCTTGGAAGGGATGTCATTTGAAGACATGTATCAATACGCTTGATCAGTTCGTCTTTTTGCAGAATGTGCTTCATGTCATTCGCCGCCTTTGATGAGATAAAAGCTGCCAAGGGGTTCCCTGACAGCTCTCTAACGTTGTTTTCTTCATTTCACAGGAACAGATAAACGGCACCAATGACCGCAAAAGTGCAGGCAACTACGATTAATACTTTTGCTAGCTTTTCCATGTCGTCTCCTTAAATGCCGGCTGCTACTACGTAAGACAGCCCAACTGAAATGATGAGTGAAATAAACCCGACCGCTCTATTATCATTTTCAATCTCTTTGTCTACTTTAAATCGCGGTGTTAAAAATTCAAAAATGAAATAGCTGACAAGCAGCATCACAAAGCCGTATACGCCCCATCCAACCATTTGAAGAAGGGAATTGTGCTGTGCGATGGAATGCTGAAACACATTCGCAATCCCAAAGATCTTCCCGCCTGTTGCCATAGCAACAGCTAAGTTCCCCCGCTGGATCTCTTCCCAGTTTTTATAGGAGGTGACGAGTTCAAAAATGGTTAGAAATAAGACGAGACATAGGACGGCCACGCTGTAATAGGCGGCAATTTCCACAAGTTCATTTTCCCAAAAGGCTTTCATGCGTTTTCTCCTTTTTACTTTAATTCGACGATGGTGACGCCTGATCCTCCCTCACCTTGTTCGCCAAAACGAGCATTTTTCACACTTCGGTGCTGTTTCAGTAATTCCTGAACCCCTTTTCTGAGGGCGCCAGTTCCTTTTCCGTGAATAATCGACACGCGCGGATAACCAGCTAATACAGCATCATCTAAATATTTTTCGACTCTGCTTAAGGCATTTTCATAACGCTCTCCTCTTAAATCGAGCTCAAGCGAGACATGATAGTCTTTCCCTTTGACTGCCGTGATGGCTTTTTCTTGCTTAAATTCAGGTGCTGATTTGATAAATTCCATGTCTTTTTCTTTTACTTTCATTTTCAGAATGCCCATTTGGACACTCCATTCTTTGTCACCTGTTTGTTCAAGCAGCGTTCCTTTTTGCCCGAAGGTGAGCACTTTGACTTCGTCGCCTGACTTCAGCTGTCTTACTGCTTTTTTCGCTGGCTCTGGCTTTTTCTTCCGGTCAAACTCAGGGACCGCTTCTTCAAGACGCTTTCTCGCATCGATGAGTTCATGCTCTTTGAATGAGCGGTGTTCACTTTTTATCGAACGGAGCTCTTGAATGATATCTTCTGCTTCTTTTGATGCTTGTTCAATTTTCTCTTTCGCTTTATGTTCAGCTTCTTCGAGCAGTTTGTCCTTTTGCTCATTCCATTCAAGAATTTGTCTTTGCAATTCTTTATGAAGCTTTTCTGCTTCTTTTCTATAGACTTCTGTCTCATGCAGTTCTTCTTCTGCTTGTTTCTTGCTATCTTCTAATGACGCAATCATTTGGTCTACTTCATTATGCTCTGCATGCATATCTGCTTTTGCCCGGTCTATGAGGTGGTCAGGCAAACCAAGACGTTTGGAAATTTCAAATGCGTTACTTCGTCCAGGCACACCGATGAGCAGGCGGTACGTTGGTGATAAAGTTTCAATGTCAAACTCCACGCTTGCATTCGTGACGCCTTCCCGGTTATACCCATATGCCTTCAGCTCGGGATAATGAGTCGTTGCGATGACGCGTGCATTCGTTTGATGCACTTCATCTAAAATGCTCATCGCAAGTGCCGCACCTTCAGCTGGGTCTGTTCCTGCCCCTAATTCATCAAATAACACGAGTGAGTTAGATGTCAAATTCTTTAAGATATCTACAATATTGACCATATGAGATGAGAACGTACTCAAGCTTTGTTCAATGGACTGTTCGTCTCCAATATCAGCAAAGACTTGGTCGAACACAGCCACTTCAGAGCCTTCTTCAACTGGAATATGGAGGCCCGCCTGTGTCATCAGCGTCAGAAGACCCAGCGTTTTTAAAGTAACTGTCTTCCCCCCTGTATTTGGTCCAGTGATCACGATCGTTGAAAAATCTTTGCCGAGCTCAATATCATTTGCGACAACTTGATCCCGAGGCAATAGAGGATGTCTTGCTCGTTTTAAATAGATCTCTCCTTGATCATTCACAGCAGGCTTTGTGGCTTTTTCTGCCTTTGCATATTTAGCTTTAGCAAAAATAAAATCTAGCGTCTGCAGCTCCTTTACATTGTGAAGCAGTTCCCCAATGTGCTCTGACACGCTCTCTGTCAGCATTTGGAGGATCTTTTCAACCTCTTGCTTCTCTTTTAAACGGGTTTGCTGCAAGGTGTTATTTACATCCACGACCACTTGCGGCTCAATAAAAAGTGTTGCCCCAGATGATGATTGGTCATGAACAATTCCGCCGTAATTCGAGCGGTACTCTTGTTTCACCGGAATAACAAACCGATCATTACGAATGGTGACAATTGTGTCTGACAGCATTTTCGAAGCCGATTGTGAACGAATCATCGATTCTAATTTATCACGAACCTTTGATTCTAGTGAGCGTAATTGAATGCGCAATGAACGAAGTGCAGGGGTTGCATGATCAAGCACTTCTCCATTATCACCAATACAGCTTTCGATTTCTTTTCTGATTTCAGGCAGTAATATCAGCGTCTCAGCATATGTATGAAGGCGCGGTATGTCTACTCCATCTTCATACATGGACGTGAGAAAGTGCTTCATATTTTTCACCGCATATAATAGTCCTGCGATTTCCATCAGCTCAGATGGGCTTAATGTACTGCCGATTTCTGCCCGTTTCACTGCGCGTCTAATATCCGTTAATCCGCCAAATGGCGCAGACCCCTTTAAGCGAATCACATCTTGTGCTTCTGCTACCTCTTCCAGCAAATGCTGAATGGTTTCTATATCCGTCAGAGGTGTTAAATCCTGCGCTCTTTCTTTTCCTAATGTGGATGCGGTATAGGACATCACTTTTTCTTTTACTTTATGAAATTCTAATGATGCTAACACTTTTTGTTGCAGCATGGTCCAGCCTCCTAACGACTACCTGTCACGCGTTAAAAACTTTTTGATCTCGTTTAGAGTAAAAGTATTCACGACATTTGCTTTTGGTGTCCAGCCTTTTCTTGCAGCTGTTACACCGACTTCCATATGTTCCAGCATGGCGATGTTGTGCGCATCTGTATTGATCATGATGTTCACACCCGCTTCATTTGCTTTCATTAAATGCTCTGTTTTCAAATCAAGTCTTGACGGATTACTGTTGAGCTCAAGTGCAGTGCCCGTTTTCTTCGCAAGCTCTATGAGCTGATCTATATTTAAGGCATAGCCATCCCGTCTGCCGATCAAACGGCCTGTTGGATGTGCAATTAAATCGACATGCTGATTTCGCAAGGCATTTTCAAGGCGTTCCATAATGACTTCCTCCGGCTGAGAGAAGCTAGAATGAATAGACGCAATGACAAAATCCATGTCTTTTAAAAAGTCATCATCATAATCTAACGATCCATCCGGCAGGATATCCATTTCGACCCCTTTGAAAATGTGAAAATGCTCGAATTCCTGATTAAGCTTGTCAATTTCTTTAGCTTGCAGACGCAAACGTTCTTTTGTTAAACCGTTGGCTACTTTTAAATATTGCGAGTGGTCTGTAATGGCCATGTATTCATAGCCTTTTGCGATACATGCTTCCGCCATTTCACGAATAGAGAATGCTCCGTCACTCCATGTCGAGTGCATATGAAGGTCGCCTTTGATATCTTTCAGTTCTACAAACTGCATACTTTCTTTATACGTATCAATCTCCGCTCCGGTTTCACGAATTTCTGGCGGAATGAGCGGAAGTTGAAAATGCGCATAAAAAGCGCTCTCGTCTTCAAACGTTTTCACTTCTCCAGTTTCAATCGTTTCCACACCATATTCGCTAATGCGCTCTCCGCGTTCCTTCGCAAGCTGACGCATTCGAATATTGTGATCTTTTGATCCAGTGAAATGGTGCAGCGTAGTCGCGAATTGGTCTGATGTCACAAGCCGGAAGTCCACACTGATCTCAAAATCAAGGGCAAGAATGACAGATACCTTCGTATCACCGCTTGCGATGACATCTTTCACATCATCAAGTGCAACGAGCTGCTCTCTGACTTGCTCAGGATCATCTGTCGCAATGATATAATCTAAATCTTTCACGGTTTCACGTGCACGTCTTAAACTGCCAGCTCTTGAAAAACGGATGATACCTTTCGTCTCTTCAAGCGCATGATCAATCCGCTCTGCCACATCTAATGCAAAGCCAATTGGCAGTCGTTCCGGCTGCTTTCCCGCTTCCTCAAGAGCCGCGAGAATCTTTTCTTCTGTTTTTTTGCCAAAGCCAGCAAGTGCTTGTACCTTTTCCGCTTCGCATGCTTCTCTTAGCGACTGTGCATCGTGGACGCCAAGCTCTTGGTAAAGCTTAGCGATCTTCTTCCCGCCAAGTCCTGGTAATTTTAAGAGCGGGACAAGTCCTTCAGGCACTTCCTTTTTTAATTGTTCGAGTGTTTCTGATTGTCCTTTTTCAATATACTCAGTGATCACAGCAAAGGTTCCTTTTCCAATGCCGGGTAATGCTAATAGATCATCTATTTGAGAAAGGCTGCGGTCATCTTGTTCCAGTGCCGCCGCTGCTTTACGAAAGGCAGAAATCTTAAAAGGATTATCTCCTTTCAGCTCCATATATACTGCAATTGTTTCAAGAAGTTTGATAATATCTTTTTTATTCATCTCTCATCCTCCAGCCGCTTTGGCATCTTCCTTTATAAATATACAAACTTTTCCTTCATCCTACAACTTTCTGTCATGGAATGAGAAAAAACTTCTCCAAGAAAGGAGAAGTTTTTAAACTCCATACGTCGTCCATAAGTCTTTGACAAGACTGGACAGATAAGGGGTATTGCCTACGATCACATCTGCTAATATGGATTTGCTCATCATTGTTTGCAGTGCATCGACTGGAAGTAATGCAGCGACAAACAAGAGAATAAACACAAATAGATAGGTTTCAAGAAATCCTAAAACACCGCCAAGCAGTTTGTTGACCTGCTTAATCACAGGTATACTTGCAATGGTTGTGAGCAATCCGCCAATGATGGCGAGCAGGATTTTGGTCAAGATAAACAGAATGATAAACGCAATGGTATTATAATAAGCTGTTTCTAGATTCCCACTAAAGAAAGCGAGCTGCGCTTGACCGCCGCTAAAATTAGGCGCTGGAATCCACGTAAGCTGTGGTGCAAGTGACTGATAAAACATGGAAGCCACTAAGATAGAAACAACAAAGCTGATCAATTTAATCAATTGAAGAATAAACCCACGTTTTAGACCGACAAGCGTTCCCATAAGAAGCAAAAACAAAATGATGATATCGATCACGGTAATTTCATTCCTTTTCTTTAAGCTGAATCTCTAGTTTTTCGTATTGCTCTTTTAATTTCAAGTAGTCGTGGACGACATTGACTGCTGTCAGTACAGCTAATTTGTTTATATCAAGGTATGGATTTTTTTCATTTATTTCTCTCATTTTATCATCAACAATTGAAGCAACGTGTCGCATATGCATCTTCGTTTCTTGACCGATGATCGTATAGGACTGTCCGTAAATCTCAACTGTTGTTTTCGTTTTACCGCCGTCAGACAACGTTTCTCCTCCATTCCACGAGAATCCTAGTCTCTATCATAACATGTTTAGACATTGAATGGAAAGACGAGCCCTTCCCTGTTATGGTACACTTTAGAAATCAATGATATCAAGGTAAAAAGGAGTTATCCACTGTGCCCCAATCCGTCTTAAAAGCAACATCAGAAGACCTTAAAAAGATGAAGAGCGCGTATGCGCACCACTTAACTGATACTTTACCACCAGGCGCCCTTTTTCAAGCAAAGGTTCCTGGCTGTACGATTACAGCCTATCGATCTGGAAAAGTGCTGTTTCAAGGACAAAAGGCAGAAGCTGAAGCCAGTCAATTCAGCCATTTAAAAGCAGCTGATACGAAAAGTCAAAAAGCACCTGCTGTCACAAAATACAGTCCGCCGTCAGGAATTGCTTCTATGTCCGTCATCGGTTCAGATGAAGTAGGAACAGGTGATTATTTTGGACCGATGACGGTCTGTGCCGCCTATGTTGATGCCAGCCAGCTTGCTCTCATGAAAGAGCTTGGCGTAAAAGACTCAAAAGGTCTAAAGGACCCGCAGATTATCAATATTGCCAAAGATCTCATCAAAACCATTCCGTTCAGCCTTCTCGTGCTCCGAAATGAAAAGTACAATGCGATGCAGGAAAAGGGCATGAGTCAAGGAAAAATGAAGGCGCTGCTTCATAACCAAGTCATTACCTCTGTGCTAGAAAAACTAGACGGGAAGCAGCCCGAAGCTATTTTGATTGACCAATTTGCAGAACCGGGCATTTATTTCAAGCATCTTGCAGGGAAAAAAATCATTCGGGAGCGGACGTACTTTAGCACAAAAGCAGAAGGCATTCATTTGTCAGTTGCTGCGGCTTCCATTATTGCAAGGTACGCCTTTTTAATTGAAATGGATAAGTTGTCAAAAGCAGCAGGCTTTGACATTCCAAAAGGAGCCGGTCCTCATGTGGACAAGGCGGCAGCGAAGCTCATCAAGCTGCACGGCGAAGATGCTTTACGTCAATTTACAAAGCTGCATTTTGCCAACACACAAAAAGCGAAAAAATGGTTATAAAAAAGAGCTAAGGCCCATAAGGCCATAGCTCTTTTTTTCTTTAACCGCGCAAGACGGCTTGATACGTATCTTCTAATGCTTTCAATACTTTTGTATGAACAGCCGTCACTTCTTCCTCTGTCAATGTTTGCTCCGGATTTAAATATTGGAGAGAGAATGCAACGGATTTTTTGCCTTCTTCCATATGTTCACCCTCATACACATCAAAGACGGATAGGTCTGTCAATAAATCCCCGCCTGCCTCATAGATGACCCGCTCCAGCTGTCCGCTTGAGATATGCTGATCTACAACAAGTGCAATATCTCTTGTCACAGCAGGGAATCTCGGAATCGCTGTATATTTCATATCCTTCGATTCAGACGTCATCACATCTGTTAAATCAAACTCGAAGACATATGTTTCTTTTAAATCTAATTCCTTTTCAATGACTGGATGGAGAGCAGCAACAAACCCAATCACTTTTCCATTTAAATGAACATCTGCTGTACGGCCTGGGTGAAGACCCTCACGTTCTGCTTGAACATATGTGATTTGGTCTGATACACCAAGCTTTTCGAACAGACCTTCAGCAATTCCTTTTGCTACATAAAAATCGACGGCTTTTTTCTCGCCCTGCCAAAGATTTTTGTGCCATAAGCCTGTCAACGCACCAGCCACATGCTCTTTTTCCACTGGTTTTTCTCCTTCAGCTTCTGCTAAGAACACAGAACCCGTTTCATAAAAACCAAAGGAATCAGCTTGTCTTGCCAAGTTATATGCAACAGAATCCAGTAAGTTTGGCAGTAGACTTTGTCTGAGCACACTTCGTTCTTCACTCATTGGCAGGGAAAGTCTCGTTTTATAAGCTGGATTCAGTGCAAAAGCTGTAGACTTATGCTGATTTGTCAATGAATACGTGATCGCTTGAGAAAGACCTGCGCCTTCTAAGAAACGTCTGACCTTCCTGCGCTTCACTTGGTACGGCGTGAGACCGCCAACTGTACCAGCTGTCGCAGGCAGTGTAGACGGAATATTATCATAGCCGTATAATCTGGCAACTTCTTCAATGAGGTCTTCTTCAATCGTGATATCCATTCTACGAGAAGGAACCGTTACGACAAGAACGTCATTTGATTCGCCCACTGTAAAACCAAGTTTGTTGAAAATTTGCATCATATCTTTTTTTGAAATGCTCATGCCAAGCACCTTATTCACACGCTCAGTTGATACGTGGATGACATTCATACTTGCTTCAAGGTGGTTTTCCTCCACAGTCCCGCTTAGCACTTCACCACCTGCATAGAGACTGATCAATTGCGCTGCTCTTTCGGCTGCAGGTTTTGTACGCTGCGGGTCAAGTCCTTTTTCAAATCGTGTGCTTGATTCACTGCGAAGCCCTAAGTCTCTAGATGCTTGACGGACCGTTTGACCGTTGAAATATGCCGCTTCTAAAAGAATCGTTGTCGTCTTATCACGCACCTCAGATTCAAGACCGCCCATGACGCCTGCTACAGCGTGCGCTTTCGTCCCATTAGTGATCACTAGATGCTTTGATGACAATGTACGTTCTTGTTCATCCAGTGTTTGAATGATTTCGCTATCAGACGCTTTACGTACGACCACCTGCTTTGAACCAAAGCGGTCATAATCAAATGCATGAAGCGGCTGACCGTATTCAAGCAGTACAAAGTTTGTAATATCGACGACGTTGTTAATTGGTCGAATGCCTGCATTCATCAATCTTGTTTGAATCCAAAGCGGTGCTGGTCCAACCTTTACATTTTTAATGATCTTCGCTGCATAAAGTGGATTTGCTTCTTGATCCTCAATTTTCACAGAGATATAGTCTGCTGCTTTTTCTGAAGAGGTGTCATGTGCTGTATCAGGAAGTTTGATGTCTTTCCCTAAAATGGCTGCAACCTCATAGGCAACACCTAGCATATTCAGGGCATCCGCACGGTTTGGTGTTAAACCAAGCTCAAGTACTGCATCGTCTAATTGAAGTGCCTGAAGGGCATCATCTCCGGGTTTGACGTCATTTGGGAAAACAAAAATGCCTTCTGCATATTCCTTTGGTACGAGTTTGCTTTCTACGCCTAATTCTTGCAGAGAACAAATCATGCCATGAGACTCTTCGCCACGCAGCTTTGCTTTTTTAATTTTAAAGTTCCCTGGAAGGACTGCGCCAACCGTTGCGACGGCCACATATTGTCCTTTATCCACATTCGGAGCCCCGCAAATAATTTGCACTGGAGCGTCTTCGCCGATATCAACAAGACATTTGTTTAATTTATCCGCATTTGGGTGCTGTTCACGCTCAATGACATGTCCAACGACAACCCCTTTAATGCCTTCTCCTTTATATTCAACGGCTTCCACTTCAATTCCGCTTCTTGTGATCTTTTCTGCTAATTCATCCGGCTGAATGCCTTCTAAATCGACATAGTCTTCTAACCATTTATATGAAACAAACATGTTGATTTCCTCCTCTTAGTCCTGCTTGAATTGCTTTGTGAATCTAATATCATTTGTGTAGAAATGGCGAATATCATCAATGCCGTATTTTAGCATCGCAATACGTTCAACACCCATTCCAAAAGCAAAGCCTTGGTAAGTTTCTGGATCAAATCCGCTCATTTTCAGGACATTTGGATGAACCATCCCTGCTCCTAAAATCTCAATCCATCCTGTTCCTTTACATACAGAACAGCCCTTTCCGCCGCATTTAAAGCAAGACACATCCACTTCGACAGATGGTTCTGTGAATGGGAAAAAGCTTGGACGGAGTCTAATTTCACGATCTTCACCAAACATTTTTCTTGCGACTGTCTCAAGCGTTCCTTTTAGATCACTCATGCTAATATTGTGATCGACAACAAGGCCTTCAATCTGCATGAATTGATGTGAATGAGTCGCGTCATCACTGTCTCGTCTATATACTTTCCCAGGGCAGATGATCTTCACAGGACCTTGTCCTTTATATTTTTCGAGTGTACGTGCTTGAACTGGTGACGTTTGTGTTCTCATCAGTGTATCCTCGGTAATATAGAAGCTGTCCTGCATATCACGTGCTGGATGCTCCTTTGGAAGATTCAGCGCTTCAAAGTTATAATAATCCGTTTCTACCTCAGGACCTTCCTCAACGGTATAGCCCATACCAATAAATAAATCTTCAATATCTTCGACAACAATCGTTAATGGATGTCTTGCCCCCATTTTGATTGGACTTGCTGGCAATGTGACATCGATCGTTTGAGATGCAAGTTTTTTCTTCACTTCTTCTTTTTCCAGCTGCTCATTTTTTTCAGCAATGGCATTTGCAATCTGCTCTCTTACTTCGTTTGCGAGTGCGCCCATTTTCGGTCTTTCTTCTGCGGAGAGCTTGCCCATTCCGCGAAGCACCTCTGTGATCGGGCCTTTTTTCCCTAAATATTGAACACGAATGTCATTAACTTCTTTGAGCGAGCTAGCTGCTTCAACCTTCGCTATCGCCTCTGTTTCAAGCTGTTTTAACGTTTCTTGCATGAGTGTAATCCTCCTTTTGATATACAAAACCGCCTGGATAAACGGCTGTTTGATCGTTTGAAGACAATAAAAAAACCCGTCCCTCTAAAAAAGAAGGGACGAGTTGTGGTCGCGGTACCACCCTTGTTGAGCACAAATGCATGTGCGAATAAGCTTCATTGACATAACGGAATCAAACGAATCCGGTTCACCTTTACGCAAAGCTTGCGGTCCCGGTGACAACTCCAGAGGTGAATTCCTGTTTCAGCATTCCTTAAATGCACTTTCAGTCTACGATGCATTCTC
The DNA here is from genome assembly GCF_002998575.1 of Bacillus sp. LNXM65. Taxonomy (NCBI): domain Bacteria; kingdom Bacillati; phylum Bacillota; class Bacilli; order Caryophanales; family Bacillaceae; genus Bacillus; species Bacillus sp. LNXM65. The sequence goes on from NZ_PVRB01000008.1 coordinate 163,175, forward strand.
CCTATAAGGACGCTCCTTGAAACAATCTTCCTCTATCATGGTTTTTAAAATATTAGTTTCATTATAGTGAAAATAAGCGCATGTTGCAACACTATCCACGCAAATGATAGACGAGAACAGCTGCTGCAACAGCCACATTTAATGATTCTGCCTGACCATACATCGGCACATATAAATTCTGGTCTGTCATTTGCAGAATCTCTTGGTCAATCCCTGCTCCTTCATTGCCAACAATTAATGCAAAAGGACCTTCTGCCGTTACGCTTCTATACGCTTTCGCATTTTTCAAGGCGCTTCCGTATACAGGTATGCCTTGCTCCTTACATGCTTGTATTGCCTGCTGAAGGGTTTGCTTTAAAATTGGCAGGTGGAAATGCGATCCTTGTGCTGAACGGAGCGTTTTTCCGTTAAACGCATCGACTGTTCCATCACCTAAGATTACAGCATCAAGACCAGCGGCATCTGCTGTCCGAATGAGTGTGCCTAGATTTCCTGGGTCCTGCACTGCATCTAACAGAAGAAGTCGTTCATACTTCTTTTCTTCAAATACAGGAACTGTACAAACCGCCGCGATGTGCTGAGGCGTTTCCGTTTCGGTCATGGCAGAAAAGGCTTCTTCGCTCAGTTCATAAAGTTCAATGTCAGGATCGATATGAGAAGGAAGCTTATCAGGCGATGTGACCATTAATTCTTTCACAACTCCGCTCTTCAATGCTTCTTCGACTAAGTGTATTCCCTCAACGAGAAACAGCCCCGTTTTCGTACGTTCTTTTTTCGTATGGAGCTTTTTCCACTGTTTGATGTTTGTGTTTTTAGCTGATTCTATATATTTCAAGCGATTTTAACTCCTTTAAATATCATGAATTTATTATATCTCATGCACACTACATAATAAACCTGTCTTTGAGACAGAATAGGGCTATTACCATCAAAAAAGGAGTGTGGGCAATGGATTTTAATTTAAGAGGCGCAGTCATTCAAAATATCACTGGCCATAATCAAGAGCAGCTTGAACATACGATTTTAGATGCTATTCAAAGCGGCGAGGAAAAAATGCTGCCAGGCCTTGGCGTGTTGTTCGAGGTGCTATGGCAAGAAGCATCAGAAAACGAGAAGAACGAGATCCTCGAGACACTAGAGCAAGGCTTAAAGCCTCATCAGCAGCAATAAAAGAAGCCGGTTTGCTTATCACAGCAAACCGGCTTTTTCATTTAGCCAGTGATCGGTGTTTCCATCCGAAGTGCTGGATCACGCCAAATGTCGACCCATTTTTTAATTGCAAACACAATGATCACAAATCCTAAGATCAGCATGATAATTGACAGCACCGCATTCAGCACGCTGTAACCTGATGCCTCAGGATTAAGGTATACATTTGCTACCATCCAATAGCCCGCATAATTCACTGTCACATATAAGTAGGCAAGTGGAATTAAACAAGTCAGCATATATCGCCTTTTATCTGCAATTTTTAATACAACGGTTGCCCCGATGATTAATCCGACTGATGCCATTAACTGATTCGATACACCAAACAATGCCCAAATAGACCCGATGTCTCCAGAGTAAAGCAAGTATCCCCACATAAAACAAGCAAGCGCACTTGCAAACACCGACCCAGTTACCCAGTCATTTCGTTTAAGCGGTTTATATGCTTCGCCAAAGAAGTCTTGAATCAAATATCGCGCCACACGCGTTCCAGCATCAATAGCGGTTAAAATAAAGACAGCTTCAAACATAATGACGAATTGGAAAAAATAAGACGCCAAATGACTAAAGAACGGAATTCCCGTAAAGATATACGCCATCCCTACAGCTAATGTCACAGCTCCACCCGTTCTTCCTTCTAAATCAAGACCAATTTCCTTACTCAGCTGCGGAAGGTTCTCGACACTCACCCCGAGCGTTCGGAACACTTCTGGCGTACTGTTAATCGCAAAATAATCTCCTGGATGAAGAGCCGTAGCGGCAATTAACGCCATAATGCCAACTAGACATTCTACTAGCATTGCGCCAAAAGCGACAGGCTTCATATCGCTCCAGCGGTCAAGCATCTTAGGCGTTGTCCCAGATCCAACAAATGCGTGGAAACCAGATATGGCCCCGCAAGCAATAGTAATCGAAATAAACGGCCAGACAGGACCAGCTAAAACAGGACCTCCTCCATTCACAAACTCCGTAAAGGCTGGGAATTGAATCGTTGGATTGACGACAAAAATTCCAGCAATCAATGCGATAAAAACACCTATTTTCATAAAGCTGCTTAAATAGTCCCTCGGTGCGAGCAGCAGCCAAACCGGCAATGCCGCAGCAAAAAAAGCATAGATCGGCAGGGCAAGAGCAAGCGTTTTTGTATCAAGTGTTAAAAGATCACCAAGTGCCGTTCCTTGAATATTCGGTCCAAGGAATACACCAACCATCAGCAAAATAAATCCCGCAGTTGTGGCCAGTTTTAAATTGCCTGTCTTTTTATAATAAAGACCAACCCCCATCGCAATTGGAATCGTGATTCCGACTGCAAATGTCCCCCAAGGGTTACGTTCTAATGCATGAAGCACAACCATAGACAGTCCTGCCATTGTGATCGTAATGATAAACAGCATCGCAAGCCCTGTACAAAATCCTGCTACAGGTCCTAGCTCTTCCTTTGCTACCTCTGATAATGATTTCCCCTTTTTTCGCATCGACGCAAATAAGACGACAAGATCATGTACAGCTCCGCCAATCACTGCGCCAATTAACAGCCAAAGGAGACCCGGTAAATACCCAAATTGTGCGGCTAAAATCGGACCCACTAACGGACCGGCAGCTGCAATCGCAGCAAAGTGATGCCCAAATGTGACCCATTTATTGGTTGGCACATAATCTTTCCCGTCCTCTAATGTGTGAGCCGGTGTAGGATGATCGTCTGTCACCTTTAATACCTTGACCATCATAAATGTGCCATAAAGACGATAGGCAATCGCTAAAATACACATAGATCCTATGACAATTGTAACCGCATTCATTTAACCATCCCCTTCGCACAAACAATTTGTTACAAATATAACATAAATTGATTGATTTTTCTTTCTTTTAAAACCAAGTTGACAAATAGGAATAATATATTTATTCTTAAGATAGCTTCACCTACTTCCATAAACTCTCTTTTGACAGGGCGTTCTTTAGGCTCTGTCCTTTTTATTGCTTTCATCTTACAAAAATAAAAGCCAGATCACATGTGCCTTATTCACTAGAATATTTTTTCTTCTTCTGTTAAAAACAGTTCTTTTGACCGTAATCAAAAAACAACGTTCATTTCCTGGGAAATTCAAAGGAATAAAAAAGCCTTTCCCCTATACTGAGGAAAGGCTTACCTATTAAGAACCGTACGTGATCTGCTCAACCGTTTTTTGATCAAGTCTTTTGATCACTTCTGTTAAAAGCTTCACTGCATTTTCATAATCATCTCGGTGAATCATCGCTGCATGGGTATGAATATATCTGCTTGGTATCCCGATAGATAGTGATGGCACGCCATGACCTGTTAAATGGATCCCGCCAGCATCTGTCCCACCGCCAGGCATTGAGTCATATTGATAAGGGATGTTCAATTCATCCGCTGTTTGGACAACAAAATCCCGAAGCCCTTTATGGGATACCATCGAAGCATCAAATACAACAATCGTTGGTCCTTTGCCAAGCTTGCTTGTTGCTTCTTTTTCAGTGATGCCTGGCGTGTCTCCTGCTACACCAACATCAATGGCAAATCCAATATCAGGCTGGATCGTAGCCGCTGCTGTTTTGGCACCACGCAGGCCAACCTCCTCTTGTACAGTTGCAACACTGTAAGCAATATTCTCATGCTGAGCATTGTGTAAGTTCTTCATGACATCAATCGCTACTGCACAGCCGATACGGTTGTCCCATGCCTTTGCAAGGAGCATTTTTTCATCATTCATCACTGTAAATTCAAAATAAGGAACGATTTGATCTCCAGGCAGAACGCCCCACTCCATTACCTGTTCTTTGCTTGATGCACCAATATCAATAAACATATCTGTAATCTCAATCGATTTTTTTCGAGCTTCAGGTGACAAGACGTGCGGCGGCTTTGAGCCAATCACACCTGTAATGTCTCCCTTTTTCGTTACAATGGTGACACGCTGCGCGAGCATGACCTGTGACCACCAGCCGCCGACTGTTTGGAAGCGAATGTAGCCTTTGTCATCAATTTTTGTCACCATGAATCCTACTTCATCTAAGTGACCAGCGAGCATAATTTTAGGTCCGTTTGCGTTTCCTTCCTTCTTAGCGATTAAGCTGCCAAGGCGGTCACTAGAGACTTCATCTGCATATGATTCTATGTATGTCTGCATGACTTTTTTGACATCACGTTCATTTCCTGGAATCCCTTTTGCATCCGTTAGGTCTTTCAGCATAGTTAATGTTTGATCTAGCTTTGTCATTCCATTTATCCTCCTTTATCTTCATGGTGCATTCTTATTATACAAAACCTCTTTCGTTCAATACGATCTTTTTATGAATATTTTTTCGTTTAACGAAATATTTTTTTAAAAAAAGTTGAAACCTTTGGGCTTTTCATTCGTAGTACATCAGATAACGGTATATTGGAGGTGCATCCTGTCATGTTTGTAATCCTCATTAGACTTGCTCTTGTTGCACTGCTTGTCTACATCTTCTACATGGCGGTAAAATTCTTCTCAAATCCGAGAAGAAAGCTGAAACAAGCACAATTAAAAGAAGGCTTTTATTTTATGGACGAACAGCAAAATGCGCGCAAAAATTTTAATTTCGTCTATAAAGGTGTCTTGTTTGAAGGGGAGAAGCATGTTCCTTCTAAGGATCATCCTCTGTTTGTCCACTCCATTTACGTTTGGACAGAGTCACCCGAGAAGCTAAGTGAATTTACATTAGAAGACTTTGAAAAATTGGAGGAAAACATTATCGAACGTTATCCTCAAACAAAAATTGATTGGGATCAGCCCATTAAAAAAATCAAACAAAAAAAAGGAGCAGACACGCCGTCTTGATGGCGTCTGCTCCTTTTTCAGATGAACTTTATATATCCTAATATGATCAACTGCACCATGATTAACACAGGCATGCCCATTTGAAAGGCAGGATGCTTTGTTTTATGACGGAAATACTGCATCCCTAGATACGATCCAGCAGCCCCAAAAAGCACGGCAGCACTCCATAAGTGCGCCTCTGAAATTCTCCATTTATGCGCTTTTGCCCTGCGCTTGTCCTCTCCCATGAGAAAGAAACCATAGCCATTTACCAAGATCAGCAGCACAATCAACGCGATATTCATTCATTTCACCTCACATGATGAGCAAAAAAGATCACCCCTCGACGGAATGATCTTTTATATGACTTACTTGTCTAGTTGTGCTTTTGCAGCATCAGCAAGCTGATTGAATGCACTTAGGTCATTCACAGCAAGGTCAGCAAGCATTTTGCGGTTTACTTCGATACCAGAAAGCTTTAGGCCATGCATTAAACGGCTGTAAGAAAGACCGTTCATACGAGCTGCAGCATTGATACGAGTGATCCATAGTTTACGGAAGTCACGTTTTTTCTGACGACGGTCACGGAAAGCGTAGTTTCCAGATTTCATCACCTGTTGGTTTGCTACTTTGTATAATCTATGTTTTGAACCGAAATAACCTTTTGCTAATTTAAGAACCTTTTTACGACGCTGACGCGACACAGTTCCGCCTTTTACTCTTGGCATTGTAATTCCCTCCTATGATTCCTATTCCAAATTACTTGATGTTTGCAAGTTGTTGTTTGATACGTTTGAAATCTCCAGCACTTACGATTGCGCTCTTACGCAATTTACGTTTTTGCTTTGTAGATTTGTTAGCGAACAAGTGACTTGTGTACGCATGAGAACGTTTAAGTTTACCAGAACCTGTTTTTTTGAAACGTTTAGCAGATCCGCGGTGAGTTTTCATTTTTGGCATTGGATGTTTCCTCCCTCTGTTACTTTACTTTTCGACTTTTGGTGCAAGCATGAGGAACATGCTGCGTCCGTCCATCTTAGGTTTTGTTTCTACTGTTGCTACTTCAGCGCAAGCTTCAGAGAAACGGTCTAACACGCGCTGTCCGATTTCTTTATGCGTAATCGCACGGCCTTTAAAGCGGATAGAAGCTTTTACTTTATCGCCCTTTTCAAGGAATTTGATTGCATTACGGAGCTTCGTGTTAAAATCATGTTCATCGATTGTCGGGCTCAACCGAACTTCTTTTAAGCTAATGATTTTTTGATTCTTACGTGCCTCTTTTTCCTTCTTCTGCTGTTCGAATCGGAACTTACCGTAGTCCATGATTCGGCAAACAGGTGGTTTTGCATTTGCAGCAACTAACACAAGGTCAAGATTGGCTTTCGTAGCAATTTCCAGAGCTTCCTGGCGGGTTTTAATCCCCAGCTGATCGCCATTTTGTCCGATCAAACGAACTTCACGCGCACGAATACCTTCATTAACTAATTGATCTTTGCTAATAGTGAGCCACCTCCATGAGATTTTGAATTGAGTTCACAATTCATTTTGACCATTTCGTTGTATGTTTTACAGGCAAACAAAAAGTGTGGGCATATAAAACACCCACACTGCGAACATTTGCATGAAAAAATAAATGTACGGTCAACCTGTCAACTACAAACACGTGTCAATCAGGTGAGAAGCGGGTGCTTCTGCTTGTGATATCTATTCAATTCGTTAATTATTCTACACAATTTTCATTTGTCCGTCAAGTAACCGAACTCTTGAAACAACTTTTTCATTTTAGCATGATTAAACGAATTGGGCAAGGCTTTTTCAAAACAATGACACCATCAAAGAATGAATTGCATAAAGATTGGGATGACAATGACGGTCACAACTCCTACGACCACAACGGCGATACTTGCCATGGCTGCTTCCACTTCACCCATCTCAATCCCAACAGAGACGCCAAGTGCATGTCCTGATGTACCGAGTGCAAGCCCTTTTGCCACTGGATTTTTAATTCGAAACCATTTTAAGAAGAAAGCACCTAGTGCATACACAATGACTGCATTAAATATGACCGCAAAGGCTGTGATATCTGCGATTCCGCCAATATCCTTTGCAATTGGAAGAGCAATCGCTGTCGTCGCTGCTTGCGGAAGCATACTTTTCATTACAGCCGTATCAAGATGAATCCCTTTTGCTACGACATACACGATCGTAATGGAACAAAGTGACCCTACAAAAATAGCGGATAAAATCTGCCACCAATATTTTTTAAGCAATGCGCGCTGCTTATAAAGCGGAATAGCGAAAGCAATGGTCGCAGGCTCTAAGAAAAACTTGATAATCTTGCCGCCCTCATTATAATCTGCATAGGAAAAACCGCCAATTTTCAAAAATAAAATGCCTAACACCATCGCCACAAAAAGTGGTGTGAATAAGAAGAAGCCTTTTGATTTTTTAAATAAGAATGTACCGATTCCAAAGGCGACTAATGAGACGACTATACCAAAATAAGGACTCATCGTACTTGTACCCATCTTGCTTTCCTCCTTTAATGCGTACTTGAAGCTGGTTTATTAGAATGAGAAGGAGTCGATTTGCTCTCCTTTGTCTCTTTATGTTTCTGTGGTTTTTCTGATAATTGCATGAGAAGCTGCGAGAATAGCCCTGTCGCTGCTAGTAACATAATCGTTGCAATGATAATGACACCGACGACTTGCACACCTACTTCTTGCATGACACCTAGTGATTGAATAACCGAGATACCAGAGGGAACAAATAGAAAGCTAATGAGCCCTGTCAATGATGTACCTAATTGCTCCACCTGCTCCAGTTTGACGATTTTCGTTGTCAGCAAAACAAATAATAGAACCAGACCAATCACAGATGCAGGCATCGGAATTGGTAAATACATTGAAATGAGATTAGAAACGAACATTACGGTTGCAAAGATAAATGCTTGAGATAGAAATCCATATACTTTAGTGGCACTCATGCCCCTTCACCTCTTTCTTCGACTGCCCTCAGTATACGGCATGAAATAAATGAATGAAGCGTTTACAACCAAACTCGCCGGATTCAATGAATGAAATGCAGAAAACGAGTATTGAAATACAAACAAAAAAAGCCGTCCTACTCTAGCAGGAGCGACTTCTTTAGTTCTTTGGCGTAAGTGCGGCTGACAGGAATGATCGACCCGTCTGTCATATGCAGATTATACGTCGAATTAAACCACGGCTGTACTTCTTTCATATGAGAGGTGTTCACGATATAGCTTCGATGAACCCTCATAAAGTAAGCCTCAGGCAGTTTCTTTTCAATGACCACAAGCGGTTCTGTGACCTCATACATGTGATCCTTTGTTTTCACGACCTTTTTCCCCTCACTGAGCCCTACATACATGATCTCTTCAACTTGCAGGATGACAATTGAGTCATCGACAGAGATGGCTAATTTTTGCTGATGGGGTATTTTCTCATCTGACAGCTGGTGCTCTTGCGTCTCAACAGATTTCCACTTTTTAAACTTTTGGATCGTTTGCAAAAGCCGCTCTTCATCAAATGGTTTCGTTAAGTAATCAAGCGCACTTACCTCAAACGCCTTCAGCGCGTATTGATCAAAGGCTGTCGCAAATACAATCGCTGGCGGATCAGACATCCGGTTGAGCCTTTTGGCAATATCAAATCCATTCTCACCAGATAAATCAATGTCTAAAAAGAGCAGGTCCGGCTTATGATCCACCATCCGGTCAAAAGCTGATTCTATATTTTCTGCTTCCTCTATTTGAACATCCTCTTTCGTTCTGCGTAATAAGTATTTTAATTCGTCTCTTGCTAACACTTCATCATCTACGATTAATACGTTTATCAACGAAAATCATCCTTTTTTACATAGTCCATTGGAATGCGAAATGAGATGTCAGTGCCTTGGCCGCTATGAATGGATAAAGCGGCTTGTCTGCCAAAAATCCCTCTTAACCGCTGATCTAAATTAAAAAGAGCCGTACCTGTTCCTTCTTTGGATTCAACAGGCGCTTTTAATAACTGAGCCATCTTGTCATTCTCGATTCCCTGTCCATTATCAGTCACTTTCATATAAACATGCCCATCTTTCATCAAAGCAGAAACGACGACTTCACAACTCGTTTGATGTTTAGGAAAAGCGTGTCTCACTGCGTTTTCAACAAGCACCTGAAGCACAAATGGAGGAATCATCACCTGCTCCAGCTCCTTTTCAATTTGAAAGGCCACATGGTATTTATTTGGAAACCTCGCTTGTTCAAGCGACAAATATGCCTCTACATGCTGAATTTCTTTATGCAGCGGAATCAGCAGCTGGCGGGCGCCTTGCAAATTAGACCGGAAATAAATACTCAGCTGCAGCAGCAGCTTCCTTGCCATCTCTACATTCGTTCTGCACAAAACAGAGATGGTATTAATGGCGTTAAATAAAAAGTGCGGATTCACTTGCGCTTGAAGCGCTTTGATCTCTGCATCTTTCAGCAGGCGGCTTTGGGTTTCTGCCTCTCCAAGTTCAAGCTGTGTGGAGAACAGCATCGCCAAGCCTTCTGCAAGCTCCTCTTCCACCCTGCTTAATCCGACCGGAGAATTGAAATACATTTTTAATGTTCCGATCGTTTGACCATTGGAGGTGAGGGGCAGCACAATCGCTGCTTGAAGCGGGCAATGAGTGACTGAACAATTGATTTCGTCTTTCGAATGCGCCTTCATAATTTTGCCGCTCATCAATACTTGTTTCGACAGCCCTGTAATTAGGCTTTTCGATGGAATATGATGATCCGTCCCATCACCGACATGCGCTAAAATCTTTTCTGTATCGGTTAAGGAGACCGCATCTGTTTCTGTTAATCGATGAATGATCTCCGCCACACTTTTACATGACTGTTCATTTAACCCTTGGCGGAAAAAAGGCAGCGTTTGATCGGCGATCGAAAATACGCGGTGTGTCTGCATCGCCTTTGCCTGCTCTTCTTGCCGAATGACTGACTGTAAAATCGATAAAAAGATAAAGCTGCCAATTCCATTCACAAAAATCATCGGCAGGGCAATAATACTCACAAGCCCCCAAGCATCAGCAAATGGCTTTGCAAATAGAAGGATAATGATCATCTGCAAGGATTCCATTGCCACACCAAAAAGTGCGGCTTGGCGAGGTGTCACCATTCGATTCTTCCGTTTAAACCTGCTGCCGACATAGCCTGCAATCACACCGGCTAAAATCGAAGAAATCGCACAGCTGAGTGCCGTGCTCCCTCCTAATGAATAGCGATGAAGCCCAGCTAGAAGCCCTGCACCAATGCCAACAAACGGCCCTCCTATCAATCCGCCCATTTCGATCCCCATGATTCTCGTATTGGCGATCGAGCTTGATGAGCCAAGATGATAGGAAAACTCATGATTCATGACCATCTGCTGCTGGATTTCAATTCCTGTGTAATTGCTGATAATACTAAAAGAAGCAAAAATAAAGACAAGGACTGCCTTTTTTCGAAACCCTTCATTATGAAGCAATAGATTGCGAAAGCCCTTCACATGGGCAAGCACAAACCCTAAAATAACGATGATCCCCACACGCTCGATCATCATAATAATTAAATGAAGCAAACCGGCCACCTCAATTGATGTATGTTATATCTACTGTCTTTCTATTCTATCATGTGCGGTCAATGATCCAAGATCTCTCAAATCTTTTCTTTATTGCCCTCATCTTCTATTGTAAAATGAACATGAGCCGTCACTTGCAATTGAAGGTAACACATACATAACAAGGGAGAAGATCATGAAAGCCGTATTTTTCGATTTAGATGATACTTTGCTTTGGGATGAAAAAAGCATTCACACAACTTTCCAGGAAACATGCCGCGAAGCGGAAAAGAAATATGGACTGAATCCAGCAACATTTGAACAGATTGTACGTGAAGAAGCAAGAAAGCTGTATTCGTCCTATGAAACATATGATTATACTGTCATGATCGGAATTAATCCTTTCGAAGGACTGTGGTCAAATTTTAGTGAACCGATTAGCGAAGGCTTTCAAAAGCTGAATGCCCTTGCACCAGAGTATCGCAAGAACGCTTGGACAAATGGCTTAAAAGAAGCAGGAATTGACGATGAGGCATTTGGACAATATTTGGCTGATTTCTTTGCAGCCGAGCGGAGAAAACGTCCATTTGTCTATGAAGAAACGTATCCTGTTTTAGACCGCCTGAAAGGCAGCTATGAATTGCTCCTTTTAACAAACGGAGATCCTAGTCTTCAAAAGGAAAAACTGGCAGGTGTTCCTGAGCTTGCACCTTATTTTAATGAAATTGTGATTTCAGGAGATTACGGGAAAGGCAAACCTGACCCTGGCATCTTTGAGCACTGCCTTCAGCTGTTAAATCTAACAAAAGACGATGTGATCATGGTTGGAGACAATCCAAAAACAGATATTCTTGGGGCATCTCGCGCTGGGATTCAAACCGTTTGGATCAATCGACATGGCAAAAAGAATGAAACAGATGTAACGCCAGATTACGAAATCAAAGACTTACATGAATTGTTTGATATATTAAAATAGAACAAAAGAGAAAACACCCTTCTCCTAACGAGTTTGGGTGTTTTTGTGTTTTCAAACTACACAATGGCGGCTAGACTTTGCGCTTGCTTGTCTAAGCTGTGGCTGCTTCTCCTAACTACATTCATAAATTCCTCGCTTGCCTGCTTTACAAGATCGCGATTTGTAAACACCGTTGTCTTGGCCCGGCTCGTTCCGCTGCTGACCATACTTTCGTACTTTCCAAACGTATCATTCAAGAAACTGGATCACCAGTGGAAAATTTTTTCCCATAAGAAAAAGCCAGTGATCTCAAGAGAAAGATCACTGACTGCTTCATTGAAAGGATTATTTTTTCGCTTCTGCTACTGCATGTTTCACAAAGGCTTCAAGATCCATTGTTTCTGAATCTTGCTCTCCGTATTTTCTTACATTGACAGCGCCATTTTCTGCTTCTTGATCTCCGACGACTAGCATGTACGGGATCTTTTGCATTTGCGCTTCTCTAATTTTGTATCCAATCTTTTCATCACGGCTGTCAAGCTCTACACGAAGGCCTTCAAGCTGCAAACGTTCTTGTACTTTTTTCGCATAGTCTAAATGGACAGACGGTGAAACCGGGATGACTTGGAATTGTACAGGTGCCAGCCATGTTGGAAGGGCTCCTTTGTATTCTTCAATTAAGAAGGCAACAAAGCGCTCCATTGTAGAGACAACACCTCTATGAATCACGACCGGACGATGATGCTTGCCATCTTCTCCGATATAAGTGAGATCGAAACGCTCTGGTAGTAAGAAGTCAAGCTGTACAGTAGACAATGTCTCCTCTTTTCCAAGAGCTGTCTTGACCTGTACATCAAGCTTCGGACCATAAAATGCCGCTTCTCCTTCTGCTTCATAATAATCATGACCAAGCTCGTCCATTGCATCCTTTAGCATCGATTGCGCTTTATTCCACATCGCATCATCGTCGAAATACTTCTCAGTATCTTCTGGATCACGGTAAGATAAGCGGAATGTGTAGTCATTCAAGCCAAAGTCTTGATACACTTCTTCAATTAAGCGAACTGTACGAATGAACTCTTCTTTGATTTGATCTGGACGAACAAAGATATGTGCATCGTTTAATGTCATCCCGCGAACACGCTGAAGGCCGGATAAAGCACCTGACATTTCATAGCGGTGCATTGTACCAAGCTCTGCAATACGAATTGGCAATTCACGATAGCTATGCGGCTCGTTTTTGTAAATCATCATATGGTGCGGACAGTTCATAGGACGAAGAACAAGATCTTCGTTATCCATTTCCATCACTGGGAACATGTCTTCTTGATAATGCGCCCAGTGCCCTGAAGTTTTATACAATTCGACATTCGCAAGAACTGGTGTATACACATGCTCATAACCAAGACGTACTTCTTTATCGACAATGTAACGCTCAATAACACGGCGGATCGTTGCGCCTTTTGGCAGCCAAAGCGGTAGACCTTGACCTACCTTTTGAGAGTTCGCAAACAGTTTCAGCTCTTTTCCTAGTTTACGGTGATCGCGTTCTTTCGCTTCTTCAAGCAGGCGTAAGTGCTCATTTAAATCTTCTTTGCTGAAGAAAGCTGTACCGTAAATACGCTGAAGCATTTGATTGTTGCTGTCACCTCTCCAGTATGCACCCGCAAGGCTTAACAGCTTAAACTCTTTGATTTTCCCTGTTGATGGCAAGTGAATGCCGCGGCAGAGGTCAAAGAATTCACCCTGCTCATAAATCGTCACGGCTTCACCTTCTGGAATCGCCTCTAACAGCTCAAGCTTCAATTGATCACCAATCGCTTCAAAGCGTTTTTTCGCTTCTTCTCTTGTTACTTCAATTCGCTCAATTGGCAAATTGCTGTTAATGATTTTTTTCATTTCTTTTTCAATCTTAGGTAAGTCTTCAGGTGTGATGGCAACATCGATGTCGACATCATAGTAGAAACCATTTTCGATCACAGGACCTACGCCAAACTGGACATGATGCTCTTTTCCATAAAGACGTTTGATCGCCTGTGCTAGCAAATGTGCTGTGCTGTGGCGCATAATGTCGAGTGCTTCTTCACTTTTATCTGTGATGATCTCGATTGTTCCACTTTCTAATAGTGGCGTACGCAGATCTATTTCTTTGCCGTTCAATTTACCGGCAAGCGCTTTTTTCTTTAGGCCCGGGCTAATTGATGCCGCGATGTCTTCTGTTGTAGCTGTTTTGTCAAACTCCTTGACTGCTCCATCTGGAAATGTAAGTTGAATTTGTTCTGACATCTCTGGTCACTCCTTTTTTTGGCAATATAAAAACCCCGCCCCCTGGAAAGGGACGAGGTTGAATAAACGGAATCGTGGTTCCACCCTTTTTCCCGTATTTGCAGCTTACGTTTTCATAAGCAAACACGGCTTGTGGTTCGATAACGGGAATTCCCGTCAGCCATTACTAAAAAGTTCACAGCTGATGTTCAAAGGTGGTAAAGCAAATGGTCCTCTGCTAGGAAGCTTTCAGCCGCGGCTTCCCTCTCTTTAAGCGGGTGTTCATTTGTTCATGTCCTTATCAATACGGTCTCTGTATGAAGTTACACCGTATTATAAAACGTTTTTTCGTGAAAATCAAGAAAGCTTTTCACTTTTCTGTTCCAAATGGTCATGTACAAATTGAACATTCTGTTCTTGAAATGAATGAGCCGGGAATACCTCGACCCTTTCTTGAAAAATATTTTGAATGGTCTGCACCATCGAGTGACCCGTATCATTTGTAAATAGGTCAATCTTTTGCGGCGCTATGGATACGAGTGGTGCAATCAGCTGCGAATCAATATACATTGGATGCTCTCTTACAAACTGTCTGTCTATGTATTGTTTTTGATCACGCTCAGAAGCGTACCGAAATTCCCAAATCATCAGGCGGTCCTGATGCACAACATGTACTTTTTCGAGCTTAGGTTCTCTTGCCATCACATAGTCTCGAAGGGATTGAATGAAGTTTTGATATTCTTGTTCCATTTTGTATTCTTCAATGGAGACTTCAACATAGTTCTTCAGCCTCCTGTCATACTCTGACAGTCTAAATGTCATAAATGAACCAATTGAAAAAATACCTTGCTGTAAAGAAATGGTCTCAAGCTCCTTTGTTAACAGGGCTTCTCTTGACGGTTCTTGATGAATGCCGGGAATATCATCTAAATCCCCGTTCATAATACTGTGGGCGATTGAAAGAATTTGGTGCTGCTCTTCAGGATCTTTAAATAAATAGGTGTTTTCAAGGATGCTGCGCATGCGCTCATTTTCTTTGCATTCCAAAAAAAAGTGAACCAGTAATGGCCGCACAATGGGCTCAAGTCCTTCTTCTGATTCCTTCGCCTCTATGAGAAGCCGGTCTTTCCCTTGTTGAATTGACATGTGATGCCGACTGTCCAAGTGTTCAGCAAGATGTAAAAAAGCGGCGGTATCATATTCATCTTCAAAGATTATTTCAAGCATGTTTGTCCCCCCTAACGACATCTGTTACATATATATGGGGAAAACATAAAAAATAGACGCCTAAAATAAATCAGGCATCTTTCTTTTTAAAATGAGCGGAACGGAGATAAAGATCAGATAAATCAAACAAACGATCACTAAGGCGGCATAATTGCCGCTGACAAAGCTTGAGCCAAGGACATTTAATGCAACTGTACCCGGTATTAAGCCTAAAAAAGTAGCTGCCGTGAATGCACGATAATTCGCACGTGAAACTGCTGCCGCATAGCTGACAAAGTCAAAATGGATCGGGGCAATACGCAATAACAAAATATAAAGAAACCCATGCTCCTGAATGCGGGATGTCACCGCTCTCAGCTTCCGGCTGCTTGATTCTCTGCCTTTCTTTTTTGCACGAAAGGTTGTGGCAAGCAGGAAGGAGCCTGTTGCTCCGGCGGTAGCACCAACGAGGGCATAAATCGTCCCAAGAACACTGCCGAATGCTAAACCTGCTGCCAGCGAAAAGACCGTAAGTGGGACGAGAACAAACGGGCGAAAAAGAGATAAGAACAGAAAAACAAAGGGAGCCAGCAGCCCAAATTGAAGCACCCAATTCTTCACATCTTTCGGCGCCAGCTGAAGGTGCTGTTTGTTCAGCCACCAAAGTAAAGCAGCGAGACCTGCAATCACGAGAAAAAGCAGCCATTTTCTTTTGTTCATTTCATTTGCTCCTCCTTCAGGTGATAGACGCTTTTATAAATGACGGCGGTTTTCTCCTTCGAGCAAGACTGCCTCTGCTAAATAAAGAATCCGTTCCATTAAACGAGCGGCTTTGACCTCTTCTTTTTCCCCGCGCTGTGAGTACGTAAAGTGATGTTTCAGTTCACTTGGTGAGAAATTAGAAGAGAAGAAAGTCGGCAGCTGCTCTGCCATACGGTATTGTAAGATCGTTCCGAGCAGTTCATCTCGAACCCAGCTTGTCATCGACTCTGCCCCAATATCATCAAGCATTAAAATAGGGGTGGATTTGACCATGTTCAGCTTTGCTTCCAGTGTATGATCGGCTAACGAATTTTTTAACTCTCTCACAAATTCAGGCACGTACACTAGGAGAGATGGGTATTCCTTCTCCGCTAGCTGCTGCGCAATGGCTGCCAGAATATACGTTTTTCCTACTCCAAACTTTCCGTGTAAATATAAGCCCTTCCCTTTGCCCGTCTCATCATAGCTTTGCAGGAATTGACCTACTTTTTGAATGACTTCCTGTCTTCCCACAACGTTCAGATCAGTGAACGTCGCTTGAAGAACATTTTGCGGAATGTACATGCTTTTCATAAGCTCTTGCTGTTTTTTCTGTCTATCGAGCCGCAGCTTGACTGGGCAGGGGGAATATTCAATATCAATACTCTGACCTTTGATCACAAGCTTCGGGTGATACCCGTCTAAAATCGCATTGACGTTCTCTTCATCTAAGCAATATGAACAGCCCTTCGACTGCTGCACATATTCAAAAAGCCGGTTCAAGCTACGATTGATCATGTCTTCGTGTATTTCTTCTTGATGCTCCTGTAAAAAGGCCCTTACATCTTCATCAGATAACACACTCTCTTTAATCTGATTGTATCTCACACGAAAATCTACTCGTCCTTTTAACTGTTCAAATGAACGACCGATCGGTTTCATCCCCATCTCACCTCACCTTAATGTGCATTGTACTTTTTCATATTTTTAAACTGATCTAACAGTTTTTCTTTTTCTCGTTCGAGGTCTTCTGTCGACAGACTGTCTGTTTGTTCTTTTGCCGGCTGTTCTTTCGTTTCAGTTTCTTTCATCCAGTCAGGAAGCTTTTCTTCTCGAACAACTTTCCCTGATCCATATGTGCTGCGCTGCTTTTTCTGCTGCGCCCACTCTGTCATTTGCTTGTTCTCTTCTTTGGCAATTTTCATGGCTGCCGCTACGGTTTTAATTTTCTTTCTCACCCAATGAGCGGCGATTTTTTGCATATATGTTTTCGACAGCTTCATATCTGTTTTCAGTAATGTATAGTAGATCAAAACGTTCATGACACCTGGCTCTAGCTGCTGCTCGAGCATAATATCTTCGACAATTCTTAAGTCGGCATACGTTGGCTCAATGCCGTCAGCCATATCTTTTAGCAGCTCCCTAGGCGAAATATGATCGAGCTTTTCAATCAATTTCGCATCTGGCGTATCTGCCACTGGCGCCTTTGAAGCATCTTGACGCAAGTGTCTCGGCTGTTTTTGATCAATGAGTTTTGGCTGCTCGCCTCTGTATTCAATTTGGTACCAGTCTCTTGCGGCTTTTCTCAGCTCTTCTGTTGAGATCATTTGATCCGAACCGCAGGCACCTGCTACAATATTTTGCATTTGAAGCGGGGTGATGCCGTATACAACGGCTAACTTCTTAATGGTTTCTTTCACCTGCTTTGTCAAAGCCTTTCTTGGAATCATCATATCAGACATGCCCGCTAGCAATAGATCGAAATCAAAGGAATCGTCTGAGAGCGGAGCCGGCTGACTCGATCCAACGGTCACATATTCATAGCCCTGATCAAGTGACGACGCCTGATTGATTTCTTCTGTCATCCTTCGTTCACCTGGCTGCAATACGTGAAAGACTTCTTCAAACGACCGCGAGATGTTCTTTGCCTCTGCAGGAACACCTGGATAAGAAAAATAATCACGAAGCTGCTTATATTTTGCTTTCTCTACACGATGGTACAGCAGGACATTCAGCATACCATCCTGGAAAAACTCATCTGGTCTTAGCGGCGGCACAAGCTCATATGTAAACAGTCTGCCTTCTTCCGTTTCCTGTTCATATGTGCGGAGTAAACCAATCGCTTCAAGCTTTAAACGTTCCTCAAAAATATCATTTAAATTCGTTTGCAGCATGACCATGAGCTGCCGATGAGGTGCGGGTTTCCCCCACATACGATTTTGTTCCAGCTCTCCCCACAGCGTCATATATAAGCTGAAAGCGGACATGCCTATAAGCGGCTGATATAAAAGAGTAATGAGCTGTCTATCGATGTCACCGAGCAATGAAGCGCTTTTGACGACATACGGATCGACGGCTAGCACTTCCTTCCAATGCTCTGTCATATGCTGATCCTCCCCATGAATTGCAATTGTTTCTATTGTACACCCTTTTTGCGTTTTACGCTTTACGCAGGAAAAAGAGCGTGAAGAATCTTCAGCTCTTTTTTAGCGTTCTTTCTTTAATAAATCTTTTAATTCATCAATAAAGACGTTGATATCTTTAAACTGCCGGTAAACTGAGGCAAACCTGACGTAAGACACTTCATCAATTTTTGCCAGCTCGTCCATCACCATTTCACCTACAAGCTCGCTTTTCACTTCTGACATGCCTTGATTACGCAGTTCTTTTTCGATATTAAAGCAGACATCCTCCAGCTGCTTTAAAGCAACAGGACGCTTTTCACACGCTTTAATGAGTCCTCTCAGCATCTTTTCGCGGCTGAATTCTTCTCGAATCCCTTCTTTTTTCACCACAATCAGCGGTAATTCTTCTAATTTCTCAAACGTCGTAAAGCGATACTGGCAGCTTTCGCACTCTCTTCTACGACGGATGGATTTCCCTTCATCTACTGGTCTTGAATCAAGCACCCTTGTGCCAAGGTGCTGACATGTGGGACATTTCATTTCATCAGCTCCGATCTATTCTTGGAAGTTGTTTGTCTAGTTCATCATAAAGAGACAAAACGGCCTTCTGACTATAACCAAAATCTGTTGGCAGGACCGTTTCTGTTGTCACATTAAAATCGACAGCTGTTTCAAAAGGACGAATTGAAATGACAGTCGCTACGAGAAAGGCTTTTTTCGGCATTCTGATGTTTGCGCTGATTTCACCTCGTTCTGCTGAAACAGATGTCACTTGATAGGAATCGTTTCGGGAAAGCATGGCTTCCACCGCTTGAAAAACTTGTGCATTCGTCGTTTTGTAGTAATGGCTTTTCAGTTCTGACACTGGATGCTCGTCAGATGTTTCTGTATGGTTTGACATGAACCGTTTGAACTTTTGTCCTAAAGTCATATACGTATCCCCTTTGCCATAATGCCTCTTCTTTATTTTATAAAAAAAACCTTTGTTTTCCTAGAACAAAAGTATAGACAAGTTGGGGAATGTTGGATTTTGTATATCAAACAAATATAAAAAGGAGCATAACACAAAGGCATTTCAATGCTTTTGGCCAGCTCCCATTGCAATCTTTTTTATGTTTACAGTGCTTTGGCTTGTGCCTGTTTCACTTGTACAGGTCCCATGCCTCGAGGAATTTCGATGTTTTCTCTTGTTTCGGCACCTAATTCATCTCCGATATGATCTGCTGCGATATTCGGATCTAGGTCGCCGCAAGTATAAACATCTATGCTCGCATAACCATGTTCAGGAAAGCTGTGAATTGTCAGATGAGATTCAGAAATAATGACAACTCCACTTACTCCTTGAGGTGCAAATTTGTGAAAAGCAACCTCTCTTACTTCAGCTCCTGATTTCAAAGCTGCGTTTACAAACGTTTTTTCAATAAAATCCATGTCGTTCAGTTTATCACAGTCGCATCCCCATAGCTCGGAGATAACGTGACGTCCGATTGTTTCCATCATGGACCCCCCTTAAACAAGAATGAAAGAGTGAAGTTCTAAGCAGCCGGACCGGACATATACCACGGGGGAAAGTTAGTCCAAAGAGGTCCTAACCCTTTAAGTATACCCGAATGAGTCTGCGAACAAGAAGTTCACGAAAAATAGTATACTTTGTTTAGACCCATTTTGCAAGCTGTGTTTTTAGTGGGATTTTCTCTCATTTCTTGAAAAGGGACGTTCGTCTTCTTCATTTCAAACAGCAGAAAGCTCTTTCATCTGCGAACCGACAAACCTCACAAGATCCACCACTCTGCATGAATAACCCCATTCATTGTCATACCATGCAAGAACTTTTACTTTTCTATCCTCCATCACCATCGTTGTCAGTCCATCCACGACAGCTGAATAAGGGTTCGTGTTAAAGTCTGTAGAAACAAGCGGCTCATCCGTGTAATCTAAAATACCGGATAGAGAAGTTTTTGATGCATTTGAGAAGGCTGCATTTACTTCTTCTGCTGTGACATCTTTTTTCAAGTCGACGACAAGATCAACCATCGATACATTGGAAACTGGCACGCGCAGTGCAAGTCCATGCAATTTCCCTTTCATGTGCGGCAGCACTAAAGAAAGCGCTTTAGCGGCACCCGTCGTAGTTGGAATGATGGACTGGGCACACGCTCTTGCCCGGCGCAAATCCTTATGCGGGTTGTCGATATTTTTTTGATCATTTGTATACGCATGAACCGTTGTCATTAAGCCGTTGTCGATGCCGAATTCATCATCTAACAATTTAACAACTGGTGCTAAACAGTTTGTTGTACAAGATGCGTTTGAAATAATGACGTGCTTTTCAGGATCAAGATCATCTTCATTGACACCCATCACAATTGTAATGTCTTCATTTTTACCTGGAGCTGTGAGTACGACCTTTTTCGCTCCTGCATCTATATGGCCCATCGCTTGTTCTTTTGAATTAAATTTCCCTGTTGCTTCTATGACGATATCAATCCCAAGCTCTCCCCATGGAAGCTGCTTTGGGTCTCTGTCATTGAGCAAAAGCACTCTTTTCCCATTTACAATCAGTGCGTCATCTTCTGCTGTCACATCGCATTCGTAACGTCCATGATTTGTGTCATATTTAATTAAATGTGCTAGCGTTTCGGCAGGATAGCTTGCGTTCACCGCTACAATTTGAATTTGATCATCAAGCATTGCTTTTCTGAAGACCATGCGTCCAATTCTGCCAAACCCATTGATCGCTGCTTTTACCTTCATGAACAGGTCACTCCTCTATTATGTGTTATACTCAATAAATTTATTTATGAAATTAGTATATCACATTAGAATGTAATTGCCAGTATATAAACGTATATTTTCTAAAAAGGGCTGTTCTTTTCAAAGGAAATAAGAATAAAGCATAAAAAAAGAAGAGTACGTGTATGTACTCTTACTTATCTGTATGTTCCCATTCATTTAATATGTTCTGCAATTGCTTTCTGATAAAAGCGAGATCTTGTGTGTTTTCTATCACGCGGTCTGCTTTTTTACATTTCTCTCCAAGGGGCTGCTGAGAGTGAATCCGATTCAGCGCTTCTTCCTCACTGAGGTCGTTTCGATTCATGAGTCGTGATAGCTGCAATTCAGGTGTTGTATACACCACAATGATCCGGTCGACAAGACTTTCCAGCTGACTTTCAAATAAAAGCGGGATATCAAGGACAACGAATGTTTCTTGGCTGTTGATCCCTTCATCTCGCTGCCTGAGCATTTCCTTTCGCACTTCTGGATGAACGATCGCATTCAGCTGCTTTCGTTTCTCTTCATTAGAAAAAATAATGGCTCCCAGCTCCTGCCGGTTCAGCTCTCCATTTGGCAGGAGGACACCCTCACCAAAGGTTTGAACGATATGATGAAGGGCGGATGTTCCTTTGGAGACCGCTTCTTTTGCAATCACATCTGCGTCCACAACCCGAATGCCCTGCTCTTTTATCATCTGCGAGACTGTGCTTTTTCCGCTAGCAATCCCGCCTGTTAATCCAATGACAAGCGTCAATTGATTTCCTCCTTTTACAGCTTCCAAACCCCAATTAATATGAGCAGAAGCCCTGGTAAGCATGCGAGTTTATTGATCCAGCGCCAATTTGCCAAGTAATGACCGGCACGCAGCCCGATACACACAAAAAGTGAGCTCATCACTGCCACCGTGATACTCATAACAATTGGAGAAAAGCCAAGAATCGCTGCGCCAATCCCTGCGCCAAATGCATCAATGGATAAAGCAATTCCAAGAAGTACCGCTTCCATTCCATTAATCGTCCCAGATCGGTCAATATCTGCACTTGTCGGCTTTCTTAAAATGTGAATGACAAGCCCAAGCGATTGTACTTCCACATTGAGCAATGTCTTTTCATGAAGAAGCAAATCACGCTCTTTCGCTGGTTTGTAAAATTGATACAGGACCCAAAGGCCAATGGCAATTAAAATGCCTCCCCCCAGTTTATCGGTCACTGAGACAGGGAGAAATGTCGTCAGCAGGCTGCCAATCAGCATAGAAATGAGCAGCACAATCCCTGAGCAGCATGCAATAATGACGATGGCTTTAAATGGGATCCTCATTTTGCGAAGCCCATACGTAAAGCCTACAGAAAAGCTGTCGATGCTGACTGCAATAGCTAAAAACAGGAGCGAAATCGAAATCATACCTGAACTCTTCCTTTCTGTTCATGCAACGATGATCAAGAGTCTCTAGGCGTCCTTAGACTCTTCTTCACTATATGAAGAGCAGGTGGGCTGTGTGTCAGTCTACACCTTGCTGAAAAATGAATGTTTTTTATCGTATGCATAGCAAAAAGGAAGCATGCTCATGGCTAAACTTTATTGAGGACGTTTTTGGCAGGTCATACAAAAGTGCGTGCCGCGCCCTCCGACCACTGTTTTCTCGATGATGCTTCCGCATGTTTGGCAAGGCTCTCCCCGCCGGTCATATACAAGAAGCTGCAGCTGAAATGTTCCAATATCTCCTTGTGAGTTGATATAAGAACGAATCGTGCTTCCTCCCGCATCTACCGCTACTTGAAGCGTATCGATGATCTGTTTGTGAAGCACTTTGCAGGATTTCAGGCTGAGCTGATTCGCTTTCGTTTCTGGATGAATACCTGATTTAAACAGGACCTCATCTACGTAAATGTTACCAAGTCCTACGACAATCTTTTGATCAAGCAGTGCTGTTTTAACCACGCGGGTTGTTTTTTTCAATTGCTCCCATAAATACTCAGGAGTGAACTGTTCATCAAATGGTTCATATCCCAGCTGAGAAAGCGGGAGTTCCTTTTCCTCTTCACCCGGCTGAAATAAATGCATCGTGCCAAATTTACGCACATCATGGTACCGAAGCTCAGTACCATCTGTAAACGTAAAGACGACGTGTACGTGTTTATCATAAGGCTCATGCGCTTCATGTACACGGTATTTCCCTTCCATCCTTAAATGGGAGACCATCACATAATGGTCTAAATGAAAGAGGAGGAACTTTCCTCTTCTTTCAATGGTTTGTATGGTTTCTCCTACCATTCTTCTTGCGAACTCTTCCGGCTCCCCAGGACGTTTGATGATGTTTGGCCATTTGATATCGACCGTTTCAATCGTTTTTCCTTCGACTAACCGCTTGAGAGTGCGCCGGACGGTTTCAACTTCTGGTAATTCCGGCATGCTCCTCGCTCCTTTTTCTCTCTATTATTTATTTCGCATCGTACCAAGATGGACCTGAAGCAAAATCAACTTTTAGCGGCACATCAAGCTGAAGTGCGTTTTCCATGACTTCAGGAACAATCTTTTCAAGGATGGCGATTTCTTCTTTCGGCGCTTCGAAGATCAATTCATCGTGCACCTGTAATAAAAGATTTGCCTGCAGGTTTTCTTCTTTGAGCCTTCGCGCCATATCAATCATCGCTTTTTTAATAATATCAGCTGCACTGCCTTGGATCGGTGTGTTCATGGCTGTTCGTTCTGCAAAGCTTTTGATATTAAAATTACGGCTTGTGATATCCGGGATATACCGTCTGCGTTTGAGAAGCGTCGTGACGTAGCCTTTTTGTTTCGCTTCTTGGACGATTTCTTCCATATAGGTTTTCACGCCTTTAAAGCTTGTTAAATAGCGTTCGATAAAAGCGGCTGCTTCTTTTCTTGTGATCCCAAGGTTTTGAGAAAGTCCATAATCGCTGATTCCATATACAATACCGAAGTTTACAGCCTTGGCTTGTCTTCTCATAGCGGAAGTCACTTCTTCTTCTGAGACATGGAACACGTCCATCGCTGTTTTCGTGTGAATGTCCATGTCTTGCGTAAACGCTTCGATCAAATTCTCATCTTGTGAAATATGAGCGAGCACACGCAGCTCGATTTGTGAATAGTCTGCTGCAAACATGAGCCAGCCTTCTTTTGAAGGAACGAATGCTTGACGAATTTTCCGTCCTTCTTCTAAACGAATCGGGATGTTTTGAAGATTCGGATCTGTTGAGCTTAATCTTCCTGTTTGCGTGAGTGCTTGATTAAATCTTGTATGCACTTTATGTGTATCCTTGCGCGTAACTTTCATTAACCCTTCTACATAGGTCGATTGCAGCTTTCCAATTTGTCTGTAGTGCAGAATGGACCGAATGATTTCATGCTTATCTTCAAGCTTTTCAAGCACATCTGCAGACGTCGAGTAGCCTGTTTTTGTCTTCTTGATA
Organism: Bacillus sp. LNXM65; assembly: GCF_002998575.1. Taxonomy (NCBI): domain Bacteria; kingdom Bacillati; phylum Bacillota; class Bacilli; order Caryophanales; family Bacillaceae; genus Bacillus; species Bacillus sp. LNXM65. The sequence continues at coordinate 187,562 of NZ_PVRB01000008.1, forward strand.
ATCGGCAGACCTAATTTTTCAAATAGGATGACGCCAAGCTGTTTAGGAGAATTGATGTTAAACGTTTCTCCTGCTAAGCGGTGAATGGTTTCTTCATATTCTTTGAGTTTTTTCGTTAATTCTTCACCCATTTTCTCTAGGCGCTCTATATCTACCTTTACTCCAAGAGATTCCATTTCACCTAAGATGAGAGCAAGTGGCAGCTCTAAATCTTCATACAGTTCGTGCTGATCATTTTTTTCTAATGCTTCAAGTGTTAAATCATGCAAGGCTGAGATCGCCGCTGCTTTTCGTCCAAGATGTTCTTTCAGTTCATCTTCAGGTGGAATCGCCTGCTTTGCTCCTTTTCCGTATACTTTTTCATCAGAAAGAGCGATATTCAGACCATATTCCTTCGCTACACTCGCGACGTCCTCATATGATTTCTGCGGGTTGACGACATAGGAAGCGAGCAGAACATCATTATCGACACCTTTTAGATCGACATCATGCCATCTCAGGGCGACAACTGCTCTTTTTGAATCAAAGACCCATTTTTTCTTTGTTTCATCCTGTACCCATTCTTTAAATGCTTCTGATTGAAGCGCATCTTCTTTCGTGATAAAAAACGCACCATTTTCATTATGGATCGCAAAACCGATCAAATCCGCTTCGTGATAATTATCTCCAAGCTGTTCTACCACAAGGGCTGCATGATCTGTCAGCATGTCGTCCGTTACAGCTGTCATTTTTTTCACTTCTAATGCATCTACTTCGACCTGTTCATCTGTTTCTGGTGCTTCTCCTAGACGCTCTAGCAGCGTTTGAAAGCCCAGTTCTTTATAAAGAGAGATCACTTGATCCATGTGAGGGCCTTCATATGCCAAATCTTTGCTTGACACATCAATAGGTGCTTCTACAAGAATCGTCGCCAGCTCTTTACTCATGACTGCTTGTTCTTTATATTCTTCAAGTTTTTCTTTTAGCTTTTTCCCGCTCACTTCATCAATATGTTCAAGCAGGTTCTCAACTGTTTCAAACTGCTTTAACAATTTAATCGCTGTTTTTTCGCCTACACCTGGGACGCCTGGGATATTATCTGAGGAATCTCCCATCAGCCCTTTCATATCAATGATTTGATCTGGTCGCAGGCCATATTTTTCTTCAATATGAGCAGGTGTGTAATATTCTACTTCTGTGATGCCTTTTTTCGTAATAGCCACTGTCGTATGATCTGTTGAGAGCTGTGTTAAGTCCTTATCTCCTGAGAAGATTTTGACTTCAAAGCCGTCTTTTTCTGCCTCGACAGCCAATGTACCGATAATATCATCTGCTTCATATTGAGGAAGCTCGTACCTTTTCACCTGATAGGCATCTAATAGTTCACGGATGAACGGCATTTGTTCTGATAGCTCTGGCGGAGTTTTTTGTCTTCCGCCTTTATATTCTTTAAATGTCTCGTGGCGGAACGTTGTTTTTCCCGCATCAAATGCGACGAGCATATGGGTAGGCTTCTCGTCCTCCAGCATCTTCATTAAGATCATCGCAAATCCATAAATAGCATTTGTATGTACGCCTTTATCATTTGATAATAGCGGCAAAGCAAAGAAGGCTCGATATGCGAGGCTGTTTCCATCCACTAACACTAATTTCTTTTTGTCTGTCATGTTTTAATCCTCCATCGGCTGAGCCATCTCAGCCGTCTCTTTCACACATTGTATCTTCATTTTATCAAAGTTTATTTTGAAAAGAAAATAGTCGAGCCTGCATAAAAAAGGGACGAAAACAACAAGTGTTTTCGTCCTTCCAAAATTGGCTCCTTGGATGAAGGGGTTCCTATTCATCCTATCAATGAATGTTTAACAAAACATGAATTCATTGTAAAGATCATGTAAATTTTAACGTGACTTTCCTTTTTTTCTCTAAGTCGATTTCAGACTCACTGTAAAAGTCGTCCCTTTACCTTGTTTGCTGTGGACAGAAATCGTTCCTTCATGCGCTTCCACAAGGTGTTTGACAATGGCTAGACCAAGACCTGTACCGCCTGAATTCCTGCTTCTATCTTTATCAATTCGATAAAATCTCTCAAATATTCTTGGAATCTCGCTTTTCTTCATGCCGATTCCTGTATCTGCTACATCAAATTCATAGGCACCTTTCCGCGGTCTTGCTGAGATGGTAACACTTCCTCCCTCTGGTGTATAGGTCAGGGCATTATTGACGAGATTGAGGAAGATTTGCTTTAACCTTAGCGGGTCTGCCATGACATAGACCGGTTCTTTTGGGACACGCACATGTAGTTGAATGCCTTTTTCTGTAGCCTTTTGACTTAACAGCACTTGAATCTCTTGGATGATTTCTGTCGCATTGGCTTCTTGAATATTCAGCTTGAATTGCTGCTGCTCAATTTTAGAAAGATCAAGTAAGTCTTGAATCAATGTTTCTAGACGGACACTCTCTTTTAAAATGATAGAAAGGAATTCTGTCAGTGCTTCTTTGTCATCAATTGCGCCATCAAGAAGGGTTTCAGAAAATCCTTTAATCGATGTAATCGGTGTTTTTAACTCATGAGACACATTGGCAACAAAGTCTTTTCGCATCTGCTCCAGCTGCTTCGTTTCTGTCACGTCATGAAACACGAGGACAATTCCTTTCCATTCATCGTCTGTACTTAAAATGGGTACACCATCCACTTGGAAGTAGCGGCGTTCAATGTCAACGGCTAGACGTAAAAACTTCCGCACCTTCGTTTCTGTCATGAAAATTTCGTCAATTAATTCGATAATCTCTTCATGTGTAAACGCTTCGTGATACAGCTTGTGCATGTAAATGTGCTTTTGTACCTTAAACTGCTTGCGGAAGGTTCGATTGACTAGGTGGATATAACCCATCTTATCAATCAAAATAATCCCCGCTCCAATATTTTCAATGACCGTTTGCAGCCGGTCTCTCTGCATTTCACCGGCACTTGTCATTTCTTGAAGACTTCCTGCCAAACGCTTCATGGAAGTATTCAGTTCACTTGTTTCAATCATCAACTCTTCATAGTTATTCGTATCATAGTTCCCGCGTTCCAGCTGTTTGGCTACCTTTGTAGCATAATCAATTGGTTTCACATATTTCATCGACATGCGGTACCCAAAGAAAACGATGATGATAATCGCCGAGCCAAGACAAAAGGCTAATGCAAGCCAGAGCTGACCGTCAATTTCATTTAAAGGCTCGTATGACGCATGGAGAAATAAATAACCCGCTGGTTCGTTTTGTTTCAGGATCGGGACAGCATAATGAAACAGCGCATCCTTCTCATCGTCAATGACGACCCCTTTTGTTTGGAGACGTTCATTGTTCAGCGTGTTTCGAATGATGGCCCTTTGTTCTGCTTGACCCGTTGTATGTATGATATTCCCCTTCAGGTCCACAATCGACGCATTCATATCAAAATGCTGCTTTGCCTGATGGAGGACCTCCTTGTTTTGCTTCGCCTTCAGATCGTCACCATTCATGGAAGACATTAGGAAGCTCGATTCCTTTTCCATTCGTTCCGTTAATTTGGTTTCATAGAAAACATGGAACATGTGGTCCAAGAAAAGACCAAGTGCCACAAACACAATAAAAAGGAGAAAAATGAGTCCCGAAAACAGACGGGTTCTAATTTTACTCATTTGACTTTGGCTCCTCCAATTTGTAGCCTAAGCCGCGAATCGTTTTAATGTATGTTGGTTTTTTCGTGTTCTTTTCAATTTTGTCCCGCAAGTGGCTAATATGGACATCCACAATACGAGTGTCACCTGCAAAGTCATAATTCCAAACGGCACTTAACAATAAATCACGCGTGAGGACACGTCCTTTATGCTTCGCCAAATAAAGCAGCAGTTCAAACTCTTTTGGTGTGAGCTCTAGACGTTCTTCCTGGAAATAGACTTCGTAGTGTTCTGGTAAAATGCGCAGTTCACCAATTTTGATTTGGTCTGCAATGATCTCTTCCTTCTCCTCTTGCGTGGGGGCAGGCTGAGATTGCTGTGCTCTTCTCAAGATGGCTTTTACCCGAGCACCCACTTCTCTAGGACTGAATGGCTTTGTCATGTAATCATCGGCTCCAAGCTCAAGGCCTAGCACCTTATCAAATTCATCGTCCTTTGCTGTCAGCATTAAAATAGGGAACATCATTTTTTGAATTCTCAGTTGTTTGCACACTTCAATGCCGTCCATCTTCGGAAGCATTAAATCTAATACAATGAGATCAGGCTGTTCACTTGCTGCTTTTTCAAGCGCTTCTTCCCCGTCTCTTGCTGTGACGACATCATAGCCCGCTCTTTCAAGGTTATAGCTTAGAAGTGTTACAATCGATTCTTCATCATCCACAACTAATATTTTTTTATTCATGTTGTGCCTCCAATTAGTGATTTCCCCTGCATCCGTTTTTTGTATCTTATGTGAAAAGCGAGAAGTCATGCTTTCTCTTTCATTTTAACGAAAGCTTAACAAGAGGACAATTTAAAATTTCGACAAGATTTGTTTTGTAAACAAAAAGAAGACTCCTCATGAGAGAAGCCTTCTTTTTTATTCATATTAAGACAATACTTTCATGACATTCTTAACAGATTCAACAGAACGGTCAAGCTGACTTCTTTCTTCTTCTGTCAGCTCAAGCTCGATGATCTTCTCAAGACCGTTGCCACCTACGATTGTTGGTACACCTAGGTAAATGCCTTCGTAGCCATATTCACCTTCAAGGTAAGCAATCGTCGGCATGACGCGGCGCTGATCTTTAAGGATCGCCTCAACCATTTCGACTAGTGAAGCAGCAGGAGCATAATATGCACTACCGTTACCTAATAGGTTCACGATTTCGCCGCCGCCTTTTCTCGTTCTTTCAACAATTGCATCAATTCGATCTTTTGGAATCAATGTTTCAAGCGGGATACCGCCTGCATAAGAGTAACGAACAAGAGGAACCATATCATCGCCATGTCCACCAAGTACAAAGCCCGTCACATCTTTAACAGATAGGTTTAATTCTTGAGCAACAAACGTACGGAAACGTGCTGTATCAAGAATGCCCGATTGTCCAATGACTTTTTCTTTTGGTAATCCTGATTCTTTATAAACTGCATACGTCATTGCATCAACAGGGTTTGTTAACACAACAATGATGGCTTCTGGAGAATATTTAACGATTTCGCGTGTCACACTGCGCATGATTTTTTCATTTGTTGACACGAGATCGTCACGGCTCATTCCCGGCTTTCTTGCAATTCCCGCCGTAATGACCACGACATCAGAACCGGCTGTATCTTCGTAGTTAGAAGTTCCTGTAATGTTTGCATCGAAGCCTTGAACAGGACTTGCTTCCAGCATATCAAGTGCTTTCCCTTTTGTTGGGTTCTCAAGCTGCGGGATATCGACTAATACGACGTCCGCTAATTCTTTTTGAGCCGTTAGAAATGCTGTAGTTGCTCCAGTAAAGCCTGCTCCGATGACAGATACTTTTTTACGCTTGTTTGCCATTTCCTTTTTCCCCTTTAACTTTAAAGTTTAAGAATCAAGACAAGTTTTTGATGAGCTCGTCAGCAAACTCAGAACATTTCACTTCTGTTGCGCCATCCATTAATCTAGCAAAATCGTAAGTGACGACTTTTGATGCAATTGTTTTTTCAACAGATTGAATCACTAGATCAGCTGCTTCCTGCCAGCCAAGGTGCTCAAGTAAAAGCACGCCTGATAGAAGAACAGAAGATGGATTCACTTTATCAAGACCAGCATATTTAGGTGCTGTTCCGTGAGTCGCTTCAAAAATAGCGTGTCCTGTTTCGTAGTTGATGTTCGCACCTGGTGCGATACCAATTCCACCAACTTGTGCTGCAAGAGCATCAGAGATGTAATCTCCGTTTAAGTTCATTGTTGCCACAACATCGAACTCAGCTGGACGAGTTAGGATTTGTTGAAGGAAAATATCTGCAATGCTGTCTTTGACAATAATTTTGCCAGCAGCTTCTGCTTCACTTTGCGCTTTGTTTGCCGCATCTTTTCCATCTTGTTCTACAATACGATCATATTGTGCCCATGTAAAGACCTTGTCGCCAAACTCTTTTTCAGCCACTTCGTAGCCCCAGTTTTTGAAGGCACCTTCTGTAAATTTCATGATGTTTCCTTTGTGAACAAGCGTCACAGACTTACGGCCTTGGTCGATTGCATATTGGATAGCCGCTCTGACAAGGCGAGAAGTTCCTTCTTCAGAAACTGGCTTGATTCCGATACCTGACGTTTCTGGGAAACGGATTTTGTTTACACCTAATTCATTTTTCAAGAAGTCAATTAACTTCTTCACTTCGTCTGATCCTTTTGCATACTCGATGCCAGCATAGATATCTTCTGTGTTCTCACGGAAGATGACCATATCTGTGTCTTCTGGACGTTTCACAGGAGAAGGTACGCCTTGGAACCAGCGAACTGGACGTAAGCATGTGAATAGATCAAGCTCTTGTCTAAGTGCCACGTTTAATGAACGGATTCCTCCGCCGATTGGTGTTGTCAGTGGTCCTTTGATCGCGATTAAGTATTCACGAATGTCTTCAAGTGTTTGCTCAGGAAGCCATTCTCCAGTTTTATTGTAAGCTTTCTCACCTGCATATACTTCTTTCCAAGTGATTTGCTTTTCACCTTTATATGCTTTTTCTACAGCTGCTTCAAGTACTCTTGATGCTGCTTTCCAAATGTCAGGACCGATTCCGTCCCCTTCGATAAACGGGATAATTGGATTATTTGGTACATTCAATACGCCGCCAGTAACTGTAATTTTTTCGCCTTGTGACAATGATATTACCTCCCAGGTTATGTAGTGAATATTTGAAACTTCTTGGCTTGATGTCTGCAAGCGAAGAAGTTTTTCACGTGATTCGTTTTTTGTTGATATAGAGGCTGATTGGCCTTCCTGAGGATCAGCCCCCGCTTATTCTATAAACATTAGTCTCTTTCACTGATCGGAACAAAGGTTTGAAGATCAGGTCCAATGTAGTCAGCTCTTGGACGGATGAGACGGTTGTTGTCATACTGCTCTAGAATGTGAGCAATCCATCCAGAGAATCGGCTGATCACGAAAATTGGTGTAAATAAGTCATGATCAATCCCAAGACTGTGATATACAGATGCAGAATAAAAATCAACATTTGGTGGAAGATTTTTCTCTGATGTCACGATTTCCTCTGCGCGAACAGACATTTCATACCATTTCGGCTCGCCAGTGAGGTTTGTTAAACGCTGGCTCATTTCTTTTAGATGCTTTGCACGCGGGTCACCTTGACGGTATACGCGGTGGCCAAAGCCCATAATTTTTTCTTTCTTCTCTAGCTTACCATGAATATAGGAATCTACGTTTTCAACTTCGCCAATTTCTGAAAGCATCTTCATCACGCCTTCGTTGGCTCCGCCATGAAGTGGCCCTTTCAGCGCACCGATAGCCGCTGTTACACCAGAGTAGATATCTGATAGTGTAGCAACACATACACGTGCTGTAAATGTCGATGCGTTTAATTCATGATCCGCATGTAGAATGAGTGCCTTATCAATTGCCTCAATTTCTACTGGTGACGGCTCTTCGCCATTTAGCATATACAAGAAGTTCGCAGCATAGCTGTATTCTTCTTTTGGCTGTACAGGCTCAAGTCCCTTTCGAATGCGTGAAAACGTAGCGACTAGTCCAGAAATTTTCGCCTGTAAACGAATGGCTTTTCTGTAATTCGCTTCTTTGTCCATAATCTCTGATTCGTCATCGAGTAAACCTAGTAAGGATACCGCTGTACGAATCGCAGACATTGGATGAACCCCGTCCAGCGAATACGATTTAAAGTGCTCAATGATTTCTTGCGGAATGTGAGCATTTTCATTGAGCTGCTGTTTTAACTCACTCAGCTCTTGCTCATTCGGCAGCTTTAAGTGCCATAACAGGTAGACAATTTCTTCGAATGTAGCTTTTTCAGTTAAATCATCGATATTGTACCCTACATAAGTAAGAGTATCATCAATAATTGAGCTTACGGATGAAGTTGTTGCCACAATACCTTCAAGACCTCTTGTTGCTGTCATGTTCAATCTCCCCTTTTTAAAAAGATTCCCCTTCGTTGCAGAATTCTCGCTTTTTGAAAGCGCTATCCAATCCGAATAAGACGGCAGGTTCAGAAAAGAAAATGCTTACATTTACCTATACGGTTAGAGCGCTTTTAGCCTCATATCTCTTGTGTGATCAATGAGTTCAAAATTAAGCCTATTCCCATTATAAACAATAATCAGACATTTGTTAAATGTTTAACTATAATTTTTTTTGATATTTTTTTTTCCAGTCTTCCATATAAGGCATGGAATAAAGGGATTTTGCTTCTTTTATTATATTTAATTATGTTTTTTTGCAAAAGCTCACGCAAGAAAAAAATAAAAAAGAAAGTGGCATGAACCACTCTCTTTTCAACCGCTGAAAAATTTCACAGCCTGCATCGCCAAATAAGCAATTCCTGCTCCGATCAGCGGACCGACAGCTACACCTTTAAATAAGCTGACTGCCAAAATTGTCCCGAACACAAGCGCTGCCGTGATATGCGGATCATTTTCGAGTAGCACAATACCGTTTTTTGCGATTAATGCTACTAATATACCCGCTCCAAGTGCAATCCAAGCATAAGAAGATTTCATGGCTTCTCCAAGCTGCTTAAATCCAATGTCACCTGTTGCTATAGGAACAAGCACAGCAATTGTAATGACGGTGACACCCCAATTGATGCCTTTTGATTGGAGAACCGGGAAAATTTTTTGATCCAAACCAATCAGCTTAATCGCAATCAGCACAGAAACCGCTAAAATTAATGAATTGTTCTTTGCAATAAGTGCAATAACGAGTAAAAGAACCAAAAATAAATTTGCTTGAGTAAACATACGCCGCCCCTTCCTTTCTTTTTATTGCGACCTTTTCATATTACTAATCTTTTTGAATAAAATGAAGTATCGGACATGCTTGTTTTTTGGAGGGGATTGTGTGAATCACGCCTATATGGCCATTTTTCTGCGAAGTTTGATGATGATCAGCATTGCTGTAATTGCGGTTGTCTTTCTATATCAGTCTTTTCCGTTTTTATATCCTTTTTGGATTGCACTTATTGTATCCTGCCTGATTCATCCTGCCGTATGCAAAATAGAAGAGATCACCGGAATGCCGAGAGGAATTGTAGTAGTCATTGTACTACTGCTCTTTTTAGTGGCAGCAGCCGGTTTCATCACACTCTTAGTAGCAGAAATCATTTCAGGAAGTGCTTATTTAGCAAAGGTTCTGCCTGGACACCTTGATCAAATGATTGGTATTGTCGAACGGTTTTTTACAGATAAGATTCTGCCTTTGTACCATGATGTCACCGCCCAATTTAATACGCTTCAAGCAGGTCAAAAGGAATCGATTTTAGGACAAATCCAAGCGCTAGGCGATGAAGCTGCCGCAAAAATAGGGACTTTTCTTTCAAAAACGCTCGAGCTTATCCCGGCTTTTTTAGGTCTTTTGCCTGATGCAGCCGCAACCCTTTTGTTTTCTGCACTGGCGACTTTTTTTATCACGAAAGATTGGTTTACGTTAAAAAAATATGGCTCTCGTATCTTTCCCGCAAAATGGATGCAGCATACACGCGCCATTTTATCTGAAATCAAAAAAGCCATTACCGGTTTTATGAAGGCGCAGCTTCTGCTTGTTGCTATGACCATCGGCCTCGTCGTCATTGGTCTGATCATCTTAAAAGTCGAGCATGCCCTTGTCATTGCTTTATGTATTGGGTTTGTCGATTTACTTCCTTATATCGGGAGCGGTACTGTTTTTCTGCCTTGGATCATTTACTCCGCTATGACAGGAAATCTTTCACTCGCTATCGGGCTCGGCATTTTGTATATTGTCGTGCTCATTCAAAGACAAATTTCAGAGCCAAAAGTCTTAAGCAAGTCCATTGGGCTTAATCCTTTAGCAACGCTTGTGGCATTATTTGTCGGGTTAAAATGCTTTGGTTTTCTTGGACTTGTCATTGGTCCTGCTTCCCTTGTCGTGTGGCAGGCATTTCGTAATGCAGGTGTTTTTAGAGATATCTATCAATACATTCGGTACGGCATGCAAAAGTAAAAGAGACCTTGAGCTCAAGGTCTCTTTAGCGAATAATCGTATAGCGATTGCGATTAGACATGTTTCTAAGCCAGCGTTCAAAGAGCGGCTTGATTTGCTTTCTCGTCATCGGAATGAGTAGCAGTGCACCAATGATATCCGATAAGAAGCCGGGAATGAGCAGCAGCAGACCGCCAATCAGAATGCAAAAACCATCGACAATCGCTATGCCTGGCATTTTACCATACTGTAAATCTCTCTGCACTTTTTGAAAAGCTTCGATTCCTTGCTTTCTTGCAAAATAAGCACCTAGTGCACTCGTGAGCACGATCATCAGCATCGTTGGCAAAATGCCAATGATTTTACTTGATATTAAAAATAAACTGATTTCCACTGCAGGGAACAGAATCAATAATAGTAGCAAATATTTTTTCAACCATATCACCTCATGGGGTATCTTTCATCGAAAGCTGTTTTACTTTTTTTAGTGTAACATAAAAAAAGAGAGGAGTCAGATAACTCCCCTCGTGTGTATGATTTAAAGGACGCTTGCTCGGCCTTTGTAGATCGCTCCGCGTGCCGGATCTACTGTGATCTCTTCGCCTTCTTTTAGCAGTGTTGTTGCGCTGTCAAGACCCACAATCACTGGAATACCAAGGCTGAGTCCAACGACTGCTGCATGGCTTGTTAAGCCGCCTTCTTCAGTGATCAAGGCAGATGCTTTTTCTAAAGCACCCATCATATCACGGTCTGTACAGTTTGCGACAAGAATCGCCCCATCGTACATTTTTTCGTCTGCTTCTTTTCCGCTTTGTGCAATGACAACCGGTCCAAATGCAGATTTACGGCCAATTCCTTGACCTTTCGCAATGATATCACCAACAACATATACTTTCATTAAGTTCGTTGTACCTGTTTCACCAACTGGCACACCAGCTGTAATGACGATTAAATCGCCATGTCTCACATAGCCCGTTTCGATCGACTTCTCGACTGCATTCTCAAGCATTTCATCAGTAGACGTCGTTTTTGATCCGCTCTTTGCAAATACACCGAATACGAGAGACAGCTTTCTTGCTACTGATTCGTTTGCTGTGACCGCTACGATTGGTGCTTTTGGTCTATATTTTGAAATCATTCTCGCTGTATGACCGCTTTCCGTAGGTGTCACAATCGCTGCCACGTCAAGCTTCATCGCTGTATGTGCAACAGATTGACCGATGGCATCTGTAATGCTGACTTCTACTTCTTCGCTTCTGCGAGAAAGAATTGCTTTATAGTTGAGTGCATCTTCTGAACGTGATGCAATGTTATGCATCGTTTGTACAGCTTCCACTGGATATGTTCCTGCTGCTGTTTCACCAGAAAGCATAATCGCATCTGTGCCATCAAAAATGGCATTTGCCACGTCACTTGCTTCCGCACGAGTTGGACGAGGATTACGCTGCATGCTATCAAGCATTTGGGTAGCTGTGATGACAGGTTTGCCTAAACGATTGCATTTTTTGATCAGCATTTTTTGAACAAGCGGTACTTCTTCTGCCGGGATCTCTACACCAAGATCTCCACGCGCAACCATCAAACCATCTGATACCTCAAGGATTTCATCGATGTTATCAACACCCTCTTGGTTTTCAATCTTAGGAATGATTTGAATGTCAGCTGCATTATTCTTTTCAAGAAGCTCACGAATTTCAAGGACATCAGAAGCTCGTCTAACAAAAGAAGCAGCGATGAAATCGACGCCTTGTTCAATTCCGAACAGAATATCATTGGCATCCTTTTCTGTAATACCTGGCAGGTTCACACTTACACCTGGTACGTTTACACCTTTTTTGTTTTTGAGCGTGCCTGTATTCATGACCTTTGTGACGATTTCTTTGCGGTCCATGTTAATTTCTTTCACTTCTAAACCAATAAGACCATCATCTAATAGAATCGTTGAGCCCACTTCTACATCATGAATTAAATCTTCATACGTCACACTAATTTTTTCCGTATTTCCAACAATATCTTCCATACTCACGATAAGATCTGCACCAGCGACTAGCTCAATTGAGCCGTTTTCAACTGTACGTGTACGGATCTCTGGACCTTTTGTATCAAGAAGGATCGCAATGTCCTTGCCTAATGTTTTACCTGCTTTACGAATGTTTTCAATGCGTGCACCATGCTCTTCAAAATCTCCATGAGAGAAGTTTAGTCTGGCTACATTCATTCCTGCTTCAATCAATTCAGTCAGCTTTTCAATGGTTTCACTTGCTGGACCGATTGTACAAACGATTTTTGTCTTTCTCATTACTGTTCCTCCTAAGGTCTTCTCGTTTTATATAGAGAGCTCTTGTGAAAGTCGGTACATATTTTGATCGACTGTATGTTTTTTATCTAAGATATCTAAAATATCGTGGTGAACGAGTTCGTTGCTTTGAATGCCCACACAGCGTCCGCCTTTTCCTTCAAGAAGAAGTTCTACTGCGTATGCTCCTAAACGGCTTGCCAGTACTCGGTCAAATGCGCTTGGAGAACCTCCGCGCTGAATATGTCCTAAGACAGATACACGGGTTTCAAGGCTTGTCTCCTCTTCAATCCGCTTACCAAATTCAACACCGCTGCCTACGCCTTCTGCGACGATAATGATACTGTGCTTCTTGCCGCGCTCGTGCCCTCTTCTTAACCTCGCAATAATTTCATCCATGTCATAGTCTGCTTCAGGAATCAAAATAGATTCGGCTCCGCCTGCAAGACCTGACCAAAGAGCAATATCACCAGCATGTCTTCCCATTACTTCCACTACGTATGTACGTTCATGAGATGTGGCTGTATCACGAATTTTATCAATGGCGTCAATGACTGTATTCAGTGCTGTATCAAAGCCAATAGTGAAATCAGTACCTGGGATATCGTTGTCGATTGTACCCGGGACACCTACACATGGAAAACCAAGCTCAGTTAATTTCTTCGCTCCCATGAATGAACCGTCTCCGCCGATCACAACAAGTCCTTCAATACCGAATTTTTTTAAGTTCTCAATGCCTTTTTCACGACCTTCAACTGTCTTGAATTCAGGGCATCTTGCCGTGTAAAGTTTTGTTCCTCCACGATGAATGATATCGCCAACTGAACCTATTTCAAGTTTCTCAATTTTACCGTTAATTAGACCTGAATATCCATTATAAATACCGTAAACTTCAACATTATGGTAAATCGCTTTCCTTACAACTGCGCGCACAGCTGCATTCATTCCTGGGGAATCCCCACCGCTCGTTAAAACTCCTATACGCTTCATCTTTTTCACCTCAGAGACCATATATGAATTAAACATACCATTTCCACTGCTTGAAAACAATCATGAGCAAAACCGGATGTTTTCAATACGTATTTCTAAAACCGTACTTATTATACAATTAAATAAACCGTTTTTAAACAAAAGTTAAGAAAGTCATGAAAGCAATTCTTTCAAAAACGAGGAAGATCGATCCTTCTAAAGCTTATCATATCAAGGTTTTCAGACGTTTCAAATTTTATGAAAACAAAAGAAAATTATTTTCAAATAGCGCTTACATGAGGACGGTTTTCATGAAAAAGGATGAAAAAAATAAACGCCAGCCAAAAAGGCTGTACGTTTATTTAGTTTACCCCAATATATTGATTTTCAACCGATACTTTCCCGATTGCTTTGTATTTTTGATATCTTTGTTCGACTAGTTCTTCAGGTGTTAGTTTGAGCAAAGATGTAAGTGACTGTTTTAATGTTTTTTTAATGTAGGCTGCTTGTTGTTTCACGTCTCGATGTGCTCCACCTTGCACTTCTTTAATAACATCATCTATAATATCTAATTCTTTTAGGTCTGGAGCGGTAATTTTCATTGTCTCTGCAGCTTTTTTCGCAAGTGATGAGTCCTTCCAGAGCAGTGCTGCTGCACCTTCAGGTGAAATCACTGAATACGTTGAATTCTCTAGCATGTATAGGTGGTTTCCTACGCCTAAGCCTAGTGCGCCGCCACTTCCGCCTTCTCCGATGACAATACAGACAACCGGTACACGAAGTCCTGCCATTTCGAATAGGTTTTTCGCAATTGCTTCACTTTGTCCGCGTTCTTCAGCTGCTTTCCCAGGATAAGCTCCTTTTGTATCAATAAAGCAAATGATCGGGCGATTAAATTTATCTGCTTGTTTCATCAAGCGCAGCGCTTTACGGTAGCCTTCTGGATGAGGCATTCCGAAATTACGGCGCAAGTTTTCTTTTGTGTCTTTTCCGCGCTGATGGCCAATGACTGTGACAGGAAGCCCTTTAAACGTGGCGATTCCTCCAACAATGGCTTCATCATCACCATAGAAACGGTCACCATGACATTCGAAAAAGTTGTCAAACAGCTCTTGAATGTAATCGAGAGTTGTTGGACGCATCGCATGACGAGCAATTTGCACTCTGTCCCACGGCTTTAAATTTGTATAAATGTCTGCTTCAAGCTTGCTCAGACGTGTTTCAAGGCGCTCAATTTCTGCACTTAAATCCATTTCAGAGTTTTGTGTGAACTTTTTCAGTTCATCAATTTTCGCTCGAAGTTCAATGACAGGTTTTTCAAATTCTAGTTCTCCAGCCACTCTCGTTCACCTCCTGTGCTGTGTAATGCTAAGATTCGGCCTAGTGTTTCTTTCATCTCTGCACGATGAATGACAGCATCCAGCTGTCCATGCTTCAACAAAAATTCAGCCGTTTGGAAGTCCTCTGGCAGGTCTTCACGGATTGTTTGTTCAATGATTCTACGGCCTGCAAACCCAATTAAAGCACCAGGTTCTGCAAAGTTGTAATCACCAAGAGAGGCGAAACTAGCTGATACACCGCCAGTTGTCGGGTTGGTCATCACAGAGATAATCAAACCTCGGTCCTCGCTGAACAGTTTTAATGCTGAGCTTGTTTTTGCCATCTGCATGAGACTGAGGATCCCCTCTTGCATTCTCGCTCCGCCCGATGCAGTAAAGATGATAAATGGCACCTTGTCCGCCTTTGCTTTCTCAATCGCCAGTGTGATCTTCTCACCAACAACCGAGCCCATGCTGCCCATACGGAATGTGGCATCCATGACAGCGATCACAGCACGCTGGCCTTCAATTTCACCTTGACCTGTGACAATGGCTTCATTCAAAGACGTTTTTTCTCTGTCTTTCTCAAGCTTTTCTTCGTAGCCTGGGAATCCGAGCGGGTTTTCTGAGATCAGGTGCCCGTTAAATTCTTCAAATGTGCCTTCGTCTACAAGGCTATCAATACGCTGCTTTGCATTCATTTGCAAATGTCTGCCGCAATTCATGCAAACACGTAAATTTTTATCTAATTCTTTGGTGAGCATTATTTTTTTACATTGCGGACATTTGGTCATGATGCCTTCAGGCACATCTTGGCTTGCCTGTTCAGAGGGTACAGATGCATATTTTTTCTTTTTACTGAAAATATTTTTGATTGACAAATGACTACCTCCCTTTTTGAAGGGTTTTTTCTTTACACGCACATCCACTATTATAGGACATGTCATAACTGTACCGAAACTATTGTACTTTTTTTGTCAAACGCTGTCATCCTTCATTCAATTTTTTCAATGGGGAATTGATGAGAAATGAGTATGTGTTTGGGGCGCTGAGCAGTTGATATATGTGAATTGTGAACGTCTACAAAAAAATATCATTCCGGATGAAAAAATTTTCGCGTAAGAGAGGAAATGGTGCACGTCTTTCCTCCAATTTCAGAAAGAACGTGCACACTTTTCCAATTGATTATTCGCCGATAATCGTTAATTTTCTTGTTTTTTCAGCGACTGCTTCTGGATCGACTTTGATTCTTGCAACGCCAGTTTCCATTGCTGCTTTTGCTACCGCTTTTGCTACCGCTGGTGCTACACGTGCATCAAATGGTTCAGGGATGACGTATTCAGCTGACAATTTCTCATCTGAAACAAGAGAAGCAATCGCTTCAACGGCTGCAATTTTCATTTCTTCGTTAATGTGAGTTGCACGTACATCTAATGCTCCGCGGAAAATTCCTGGGAATGCCAGTACGTTGTTCACTTGGTTCGGGAAGTCAGAACGGCCAGTTCCTACAACACTTGCACCTGCTGCATGTGCATCTTCTGGCATGATCTCTGGATTTGGATTCGCCATAGCGAAGATGACAGGATCTTTTGCCATTTTTCCAACCATTTCTTTTGTTAAAGCGCCTGCTACTGAAACCCCGATGAAGACGTCTGCGCCTTCAATGACTTCTTCTAATGAACCTTCTTTACGGTCTTGGTTCGTGAATTTAGCGACTTCATTTTTCACTGTATTCATACCGTTCGGGCGGCCTTCGTAAATTGCGCCTTTTGTATCGCACATGATGATATCACGTACACCGAAATGATATAGAAGCTTGATAATCGCAATTCCCGCTGCTCCAGCGCCGTTTGCCACCACTTTGATGGAGGACATTGATTTTCCAGACAGTTTCAGGGCATTTACAAGTCCTGCTACTGTGACAATCGCTGTTCCGTGCTGATCATCGTGGAACACTGGAATGTTTGTCTCTTTTTTCAAGCGCTCTTCGATAATGAAGCAGTTTGGAGCTGCAATATCTTCAAGGTTGACACCGCCAAACGTTGGCTCAAGAAGCTTTACTGTTTCAACGATTTTGTCTACATCGTTTGTCGCAAGCGCGATTGGGAAGGCATCAACGCCCGCGAAGCTTTTGAATAATACAGCTTTTCCTTCCATTACTGGTAGAGATGCTTCTGCCCCAATATTACCAAGCCCTAAAACAGCGCTTCCGTCTGTGACAACAGCGACCATATTGCCTTTCATTGTATAATCATACACTTTGCTTGTGTCGTCATAAATATCTTTACATGGTTCTGCAACACCAGGTGAGTAAGCCAAGCTCAAGTCTTTTGCATTTTTCACTTGTACTTTTGATTTTGATTCGAGTTTGCCTTGATTCTCTTTGTGCATATGTAATGCTTCTTCTCTTAATGACATGTGTAGAACACTCCTTCAAGTGGAAAATGATTTAATGAATTGCTAAGTTGATAAGCACATACTGGCAGTTTTAAATACACAGAATCTTTAAAATGATAACACAATAGGTGAATTTGTAAAACATATTCAGGTGATTTGTCATCATTTAATCACAACGTTTTGTTCACCGAGCAGCTCTTTTAACTGGAAAATCACAGCATGATCTGCATGAACCTTGTATGCATCTGGAAGTCTCACTGTCTTTTTTTGCTTCTCATAATACAAATAGACATCTGCTTCTCCGCTGTGCATCGAGATCACCCGCTTTACTTGCTCTAGCAGTTCCTGCGTATGGTTTTCTTCTTTCACCCGAATGTAGACAGACTCTTTTCTTTGTGTGCCCATCTCTTCAAGCAGAACGGCTTCTTGCACGATGATTTGGCTGCTGTCATTTCTGACATCTATTCTGCCTTCAACATAAAGCATGGCGCCCTCCTCAAGTAAGGGGGACAGCTTTCTAAATTGCTCTGGAAAGACGACGCCTTCCATTTCTCCCGTTTCATCCCCAAATGTGACAAATGCCATCGATTGTCCATTTTTTGTCCGAATCGATTTCACTTTTGTCAAAAGACCACCCATTGAGATCTTTCGCTTTATATAGGAAGAAAGTCTGATGATTTCCACTGCACCATTCTCTCTTAAGCGATCTCGGTACGTTTGTACAGGATGATTTGATAAATATAACCCAAGTGCCTCTTTTTCAAATTGCAGGAGATCGACAAGCGGCAGTTCTTCTATCTCCGCATATTTTGGCTTAATGGAGAAGGTTGTATCCCCCAGAAAGTCCAGTTGATCATCTGGATTTAAAAATGACACGTGGTCTAATGCAATATCTATTGATGCCAATAACGAAGCACGATTTGGATAAAGCTCATCCATCGCCCCTGAAAAAATGAGCGCTTCAATCGTTTTTCGGTTGACACTCTTTGCTGATACTCTTGCGCAAAAATCAAATAAATCTTCAAACGGCTTTTCCTGTCTTGCCCTGTATATATCCTTTACAGCTGACACTCCGACATTTTTGATCGCTCTTAAGCTGTAGCGGATCTCCCCTTTTTCAACCGTAAATGGAAATTCACTCTTATTAATAGAAGGCTTCAACACAGATATCCCTTTTTCCTTTGCCTCATAGAAATATTGAGCGACTTTGTCTTCATTTCCAATCACACTCGTTAAAAGTCCGCACATAAAATATAACGGATAATGCGCTTTTAAGTAAGCAAGCTGAAAGCCAATCATGCTATATGCAACAGCATGGCTTCTATTAAAACCATAGTTTGCAAATTTGACGATTAAGTCATAAACGTCATTTGCAATGTTAACAGGATACTCCTTTTTTAGGCATCCTTCAACAAAATGGCTTCGCTCTTCATCAAGGACCTTTTTATCCTTCTTCGAAACTGCTCTTCTTAATAGATCTGCCTCGCCCAGCTGAAAGCCTGCCATCTTCGCCGCAATCAGCATGATTTGCTCCTGATAGACGATAACCCCATATGTGTCCTTTAAAATGTCATACAAATCAGGATGCGGATAAGAGACCTTGACTCTGCCGTGCTTTCGGTCGATAAAGAGCGGGATATTCTCCATTGGACCTGGACGGTAGAGGGCATTGACCGCCACGATGTCTTCTAAACTAGAGGGCTTCAGGCGTCTCAGCACCTGACGCATTCCTTGTGATTCAAGCTGGAAAATCCCAGTTGTATCTCCCGCTGATAACAATTCAAATGTTTTCTGATCTTCATATGAAATGTCACTAAAGTTAATGTGGACGTTTTCCTGTCTTTCAATCTGGTTTTTAATGGATTCAATTAAGGTTAAGTTTCTTAGTCCTAAGAAATCCATCTTTAAAAGTCCGAGATCTTCTAAATAATTCATCGCATACTGCGTTAAATACACACCATCATGGCCGTCTTGAATTGGAACGACCTCTGTCAGCGGCTCCTCGCTCAGCACAACGCCGGCTGCATGTGTCGAGGTATGTCTTGGCAAGCCTTCAACCTTTAAAGCGGTTTGAAAGACCTTTCGAAGCTCCTCGGATTGCTGGAGCATCGTTTTTAATTCAGGGGATGCAGTCACCGCTTCTTTCAGCGTCGTTCCTGGCTTTGACGGAATCAGCTTTGCAAGACGGTCCGCTGCCTTTGAATCAATCCCCATCACACGTCCGACATCTCTTAAGGCTGCTTTTGCTGCAAGTGTTCCAAACGTGACAATTTGTGCCACATGCATGTCTCCGTATTTGTCTTTTACATAAGAAATGATTTCATCTCTTCTCGTATCGGGGAAATCAATATCAATATCTGGCATACTGATTCGCTCAGGATTTAAGAAACGCTCAAACAACAGACCGTGACGGAGCGGATCAACATCTGTAATAAACAATACATACGCAACAAGTGACCCTGCTGCAGATCCCCGTCCTGGCCCTGTGACAATGCCTTGGTCATGGGCATACTTCATAAAATCCCACACGATGAGAAAATAATCACTGAAATTCATTTTTTGGATAATGCTCAGTTCGTACTCAAGTCTTTTCACATACGTATCATTTGAAGCAATCTTTCTTTGCTTCATCCCTTCTGCGCACACTTTGCGTAAAAACTGATCTGCTGTTGATTGATCAGGAGTCGGATAGGAAGGGAGTTTTGTCTGCCCAAGATTTAAATCGACTTCACAGCGGTCTGCGATCTCCACCGTTCTTGTCAGCAGCTCCTCACCTTGCGCATACCATTCCTTCATTTCTTCAAGGGTTCTGAAATGCTTTTCTCCTCGGTCTTCCTCAATCTCTGACAGCTGCTGCCCTGCTTTAATGGCTTTTAAACACGTATAGGCGGTTTTGTCTTCTCGATTGATATAGTGGACATCTCCCGTCGCAACAAGAGGAATCTCCGCACTTTTTGAGACGTCCCTGAGTTTACCGGCAAGCGATTCGTCTTGCTGAAATGGCTGAAGTGCGATGTACACATGTCCCTCACCGAAAATATCTTTCAATTGTTTCGCCGCATCATGCGCTTCTTCTATCTGATCATGCTGAAGCAGCGTTTCAATGTAGCCAGAAGCGCCTGGCGTAATGGCAATGAGCCCGCGGTGATAGCTTTTCAGCCATTTTTCTTTCAGTCCAGCTTTTGATTTTGATTTCAGCACACTGCTGATTTTGATCAAGTTTTGATAGCCTTCATTGTTTTTGGCAAGGAGTACCAAGGGATAAGACTCTGTCTCTTGTTCATCTATGAAGACAGAAGCTGTTAAACCGATGACCGGCTTGATGCCATGTTTTTTACATTCCTTATAAAATTCAACCGTTCCATACATCACATGGTCATCGGTAAGAGCGAGCGCCTTGCAGCCAAGTTCCTTTGCTTTCAGCACGAGCTCCTTTACTTTTGCCGCACTGCTTAATAAGCTGTATCCACTGTGGACCTGAAGATGAACATAAGACATGCTTAATCCACTCCTTTCGTCTAAAGTCATTCTTTCATTATAAAACGCGATGCGGTGAGAAACAAATGTTCTTTCTTTTCTGTCCGTTCATACTTGTCCCGCACACACCATATATTGAATAGAGTGAGGTGGACACAATGGATGTGAAGGAAGCTTTTATTCCGAATTTTATTAGCTGTTATTTTATTGCTCTTGGGGTCATTTTGGGCGGTGCCATCATAGGTGGTGTTGGTGCTTATTTATCTGGTCAGCCGCCTTTATCCATTATTACGAGTCTTGCCAACCGTTTAAAGATTTGGGCGCTTGTCGCAGCTATCGGTGGAACTTTTGATGCCGTTTATAGCTTTGAAAGAGGCATTTTCGAAGGGAACACGCGTGATATTTTCAAGCAGATTTTATTAATTGTCTCTGCCATGGGCGGTGCGCAAACAGGTTATCTCATTATTACGTGGCTCACACAGGAGCATGTGTCATCATGAGGGTGCCGGAGCTGTACAAACGTCCAGGCTGGCAGCGTTTTTTTGCAGGGATGATGTTTGGCGCGATTGTGAGCTGGCTCATTTTCCTCTTTACATACGGAACCTTTCAGGAAAAGCAGGTGACACAGCTTAGAAGCCAGCAGCACCATATGGACAGTCTGAAAGAACAAATCACACTCTATCGGGAAGATTTGCATAAGTTAAATGAGGATAATAAGAAACGGCTGCTGATCCAAAGCGTAGATGTCCATCTCGTCAATCGTGAGCAATATAAAATCCCAGAGCCAGATACACTGAAATTTGAAGATCAGGTCAAAGAGGATATCTCAGAGGTCATTACAAAGGATATTGAAAGTGTCTATAAAACAAAGGAATTATTAAAACGGACGGTGGAAAACAAAGAATATACCATTCGGGAAAAGGCATACCGCGCCAAAGTGACAGAGCTGACGATTTATACGAAGCTTTCACTTGAAGTGCGCATTTCATTTGCTGAATAAATGATCATGTGGAATTTTTATGAATTTCTGCCCTCAATGATCGCTTTTCCCTCATTATTTTTATACACTAAAAGTAGAACGAGATCTAAAACAGAAAGAGGTGAGGACAATGGAGGTTTACAGCTATCGTCAAATGGCACGAGACAAAGCAAGCCGGATCAAAGACGGTATGTGCGCTTATGCTGAGACAGAAATGATGGCTCATTTAATTAAAAAAGAATTAAAGCATCAAAATCTCCAAGCCTATGAAGATTCAACTGACATCGGCTGCTGGTTTATCCCTGTATGCAAGTAACCCTTTTCTCCATGACAAAAAAAGAGAGAGGGGACTTGAAGCCCCCCTCTCTCATGATGATGATTTACATACTTCTTCTAAATCACGCAAAATCTCATCTGCCACGGCCCAATCATAAATAGACGCACCAGCTGCAAGCGGGTGGCCGCCGCCATGATATTTTTTCGCAATGGTATTAATGACGACGCCTTTCGAGCGGAATCTAACACGAATCTGATCGTTTTCTTCCACAAAAAAGACCCATGCCTTAATCCCTGCAATATTTCCAAGTGTCCCAACAAGCTGTGAGGCTTGCTGCGCTGTTGTTTGGAACGATTCCAAAATATCCTGCTTAATGAAAACAGAGGCGACCCCATTCTCTGACAAAGAAATATGTTGAAAAATATAGCCATTTAATTTCACGACATTCAGATCCGTCTCATACAATTGATTGAAAAGGTCTGAAGATGAAAATGGATATTCAATAAGTTCTCCAGCATATTTGAGTGTCTTTTTCGTCGTGTTTGGGAAAAGGAAGCGGCCTGTGTCTCCTACAATGCCGGCATAAATGAGTTCAGCCGCCTTTGTATTCAGCTGATATCCTTCTTCTTTCCCCTCTAAATACAATTCATAAATCATTTCGCTCACAGAGCTTGCCTCTGTATCCACCCAAAGCAAATCACCATACGGATCTTCATTTGGATGATGGTCAATTTTCATCAGCTTATCGCCCATTGAATAGCGCTGATCGTCAATTCTTGCTTGATTGGCTGTATCACAGACAATGACAAGGGCATCTTTGTACACGTCATCCGGCACCTCATCAAGTTCATACAAAAATGAAAGGGATGGCTCCGGGGTTCCTGTCGCATAAATATTTTTTTCTGGATAGGTGGCACGCAAGATTTCCGTAAGGCCGCACTGCGATCCATACGCATCTGGATCTGGTCTTACATGTCTATGAATGATGATGGTGTCATATAATGATATGGTTCTAATCAGTTCTTTTTTCATAAAAACTCCTTCTTATCCGATACTCTTTTTATTATTAAATCATAATCTATCCTGACGGAAAAGTGAGAAATAGACAATTTATTCTAGTAAGCAAGCCTATTTACGTTTAAAATAGGGTTGTAACCACTTACAATGGAGGCTTGGCACATGCTTGTTTTGATTGTGTTTATTATTTGTTCTGCCATGTTTTATTTATACTACAAAGCAAAGAATGTCCGTACGAACCGTCCAGTCGAAAAGAAATTCTGGTCGGCGAAATCCAGTATGGCACTTGGCTGCTTTGTCCTGCTCTTCGGTGTGAATCAATTATTTTTAAACCGCTCGTCACTCGCATTTGTCATTGGATTTATTTTTGTTGCTGTCGGTATCGGCAGTACGTGGGCTGGATATAAAGCCTACAAGCATTACCTTCCGCTCTTTTTAAAGGAAGGCGAAAAAGATCACGCATAATAAGAGAGAAGGGCTAAAATGATGTTTATTTTAGCCCTTTGTCTTTTTCATCATCGCCTTTACGATTATCCTCTCTCCATGAGCTGCACCATCAGCATCGCTTTACCAACGATATTCGATTGATGATAAACCTCCACTTCCAGCTTTCCAAACTTGCGTCCTACTTCTAAAATATTTGGCTTGATCTGTATCGTGGATTCCATTTGAACCGGTTTTAAGAAGTAGACAGAGAGACTTTCGACAATCAGCTCCCCTTTTTTATGAGACTTTAAGAAGCGGTTGGCGGATTCAATTAAAATTTGCGTGAACACTCCATATGAAATGTTTCCAAGCTGGTTTGTCATTTGGGGTGTGACCTCATATTGATACACAGCATCTGCCTTTGGCTTATCTGTATCGGTATCTTTAAAGCCTCTTGAGACAACATCATCCAGTTTTTCGCCGACCTGCGGCTGCTTTTGAATCATTTGAAGCGCCTTCAGCACATCCTGACGACTGATCATCCCAATTAGTTTCGCATAATCATCTACGACTGGCAGCACCTCAATGCCTTCCCATACCATCATTTGAGCAGCAGAGGCGACAGAGGTTTTTCCAATGACTGTCAGCGGATTTTTCGTCATCACCTTTTCAATCGGTGTAGAGCGGTCATGCCCCGCGATATCCTTTGAGGTGAGGATTCCGTGAATTTTCATTTGGTCGTCTGCGACCGGAAAACGGCCATGGCCAGTTTCATAATTCTTTTCATACCATTTTTCAAGCTTATCCTCTGGTGATAAATACACCGTTCGTTCGATCGGCGTTAAAATATCTTCCACAAGCACAATCTCTTTTTTTATGAGTTGGTCATAAATGGCTCGGTTTATGAGAGCTGCTACGGTAAATGTATCGTAGCTTGTCGATAAGATCGGCAGCTCAAGCTCATCTGCGAGCTGAATGATTTCATCATCTGTTGAGAAGCCGCCCGTGACCAGCACAGCTGCTCCTGCCTCTAATGCTTGTCTGTGTGCATTGATCCGGTTTCCGACAATCAGCAGGTTTCCAGCTGCCGTGTAGCGCATCATCGCATCAAGCTCCATCGCACCGATGACAAATTTGTTTAATGTTTTATGTAAGCCCGTTCGTCCTCCAAGCACCTGTCCATCAATAACATTGACCACTTCTGCATATGTCAGCTTTTCAATATTTTCTTTTTTCTTCTGTTCAATCCGAATGGTACCAACTCGTTCAATGGTACTGACGAATCCTTTATTTTCAGCATCCTTGATGGCCCGGTAAGCGGTCCCTTCACTCACTTTCATTTCTTTCGCAATACGCCGGACAGAAATTTTCTCTCCAACATCTAATGAATCAATATACGATAAAATTTGTTCATGCTTTGTCGCCAATCCCGTTCACCCTTTTTGTTTTCAGCGTTTTCATCTATGTTTCATTATAAGGGCAGGAGGCTTTTAATAGCAATTTGTCTTTTTCAGCACGATACACGTAAACAAAAAAAGCCGGCATTGGAATGCCGGCTTTCAGATTGTAGAGAAACTCATGTTTTTCTACAATCTTTTTTATTTTCATCGTAATTATGATGGATGAGATTTAATGAAAAAGGCCTCCCACACACCTAGCCTAGCTTCGCTAGGTGTGTGGCAATCTTCTTCATGTTTTGACAGGCAGCTGTGAGAAGCACTTGCTCACTCACGTTTTGTTTTCCCCTCAACCGGCAGTAGCGAAGCCCGTGCAGTTGTTTTGAATCTGCAAAGCTTCGCTCTATTTTTTCTTTTCTTTTTATATATATCTCTTTTCCAGAGGCAGACAGACGATTTTGTCTGATCTTTTCTTTGTGTTCCTCCCATACATGTCTTGAGATCACTTTTTGATGATTTTTCGATCTTGTACAGCTCTCAAGGAAAGGACACGATACG
>NZ_PVRB01000009.1:0-148602 GCF_002998575.1 Bacillus sp. LNXM65
TTTGGGACCAAGGGGTCGCAGGTTCGAATCCTGTCTTCCCGACCATCTTTTATGGGGCCTTAGCTCAGCTGGGAGAGCGCCTGCCTTGCACGCAGGAGGTCAGCGGTTCGATCCCGCTAGGCTCCACTTTTTAAAAGATTATTTTGATCATGGCGGTGTAGCTCAGCTGGCTAGAGCGTACGGTTCATACCCGTGAGGTCGGGGGTTCGATCCCCTCCGCCGCTATAAAGGACCTTTAGCTCAGTTGGTTAGAGCAGACGGCTCATAACCGTCCGGTCGTAGGTTCGAGTCCTACAAGGTCCACCATCTATACGGAGGAATACCCAAGTCCGGCTGAAGGGATCGGTCTTGAAAACCGACAGGGGTGTCAAAGCCCGCGGGGGTTCGAATCCCTCTTCCTCCGCCATATTTTTTAAAACCCATATCATCGCGGGGTGGAGCAGTTCGGTAGCTCGTCGGGCTCATAACCCGAAGGTCGCAGGTTCAAATCCTGCCCCCGCAACCAAAATGGTCCGGTAGTTCAGTTGGTTAGAATGCCTGCCTGTCACGCAGGAGGTCGCGGGTTCGAGTCCCGTCCGGACCGCCATTTTTAAAAAGAATACTTGGCTCGGTAGCTCAGTTGGTAGAGCAACGGACTGAAAATCCGTGTGTCGGCGGTTCGATTCCGTCCCGAGCCACTTTTATAAAAAAATATTGACAGTATGGCGGTTGTGGCGAAGTGGTTAACGCACCAGATTGTGGCTCTGGCACTCGTGGGTTCGATTCCCATCAATCGCCCCATACATATTTTTGCGGGTGTAGTTTAGTGGTAAAACCTCAGCCTTCCAAGCTGATGTCGTGGGTTCGATTCCCATCACCCGCTCCATTTGTATATCCGTTCATGGGCCTGTAGCTCAGCTGGTTAGAGCGCACGCCTGATAAGCGTGAGGTCGGTGGTTCGAGTCCACTCAGGCCCACCATGATATTCCGCAGTAGCTCAGTGGTAGAGCTATCGGCTGTTAACCGATCGGTCGTAGGTTCGAGTCCTACCTGCGGAGCCAAATGGAGAAGTACTCAAGTGGCTGAAGAGGCGCCCCTGCTAAGGGTGTAGGTCGCGCAAGCGGCGCGAGGGTTCAAATCCCTCCTTCTCCGCCATTTATCTGGCCCGTTGGTCAAGCGGTTAAGACACCGCCCTTTCACGGCGGTAACACGGGTTCGAATCCCGTACGGGTCATGTTTAAAAGAGGTCTTGTCAAAGATCTCTTTTTTATTTTCTTCAAAAGGAAAGACCGCCATCATAGCGGTCTTTTTTTACATATTCATGGAATAGATCGTATAAGACAAGTATGTCGCAAAGAAGCCCCATAAGACATAAGGGATCAGTAAAATTGGAACGACTTTGCTTAGTTTACGCGAGACGATGACAAGTGCAAGTGCTGTCAGTGCTACAAGCAGGCAGTCGATCGTAGCGGCAAATAAATCTTTTTGTGTAAATTGAAAAAAGCTAAAGGCTTGATTAAATACGTAATTTAAAAGAAAAAGAATCCAAAATGGTAAAGTGATTTTTTGAAATCCGTACTTTCCATAAATGATCGCTGCGGACAACGAGATCAGAGCAAATAAGACAGCCCACACAGCACCAATTACACCACCACTTGGTGTCCATTCTGGTTTATTCAGTGCATCATACCACTCTCTGTCAATCGGAAACAAGAATCCGGCAATAGAGAATAATGCGTATGTAATAAAGAAGACAACCACTGCCCAAATGATACTTTTTCTTGCCATTAAGAATCTCCTCCAATCAAATTCACTCTTAAAGTGATTTCCCAATCATTACATGATATAAACATAAAGCCCCCAATATGAGGGGACTAATGATTTTCTTCTGTATAAGGTTCTTCTTCGTACGGCTTCAAGTCACCAAATACCGTCATGACACCTTCTTCGTCTAATGCCTCTTCATAGGCTTCGTGGGCTTTATTTGGATATACCTTGCTTGCTTTGCCCTCAATATCAGCTGCTGCGAATCCTTCATAGTCCTCCACATAATCTTCATCTTCTGATTGCGTATACACATCATCGTATGTCAATGGAGGGAATTCCATATCGGACGGGGTATCAGAGTTTCCATAGCGTTCTACGTCTTGATAGGCATCCTCTCCATCGTAGGCTGCGCTTTCTTCATTTTCAAATTGACCTGATGGCGGACTTAATAAATCCTCTTCAATCGGACGGTTTTGTGAAACGGTTTGTTCTTTTGAATGCTCTGTGCATGTGACGGCACTAGGCAAGGCTTCTAAGCGTTCCTTTGGAATAGGGGCCTTACAGACCTTGCACAGGCCATAAGAGCCGTCTGTGATGGCTTGAAGTGCCTCATTGATGTCTAACAAATGTTCATGTTCCAAACTGTTTAACGCAATATCTTTCCCGCGTTCGAATAGCTCTGTCCCTTGATCACCTGGGTGGTTATCATAGGCTGACAGTTCTCCGAGCGAATCATAAGGAAATGATACTTTTTGTTCATCGTCATGGCTTTTAGCTTCGAGTTCTTGCTTTTCATCGAGAAGTCGCTGCTTCAAATGATGTAATTCGTCTTTAGACAACAAAGCGATCATCCTTTCATATCAAACATAATGTTAGTATGAGCAATTTTGTCTGCAAGACTAGTTCCAATTTGAAGCAATTCCTCATGAAAAAACGCCTGCGGCTGCAGGCGTTTTTTGTTACGCAATATAGTATTGTAAGATCAAAGCGATTGTCAGCAGGAAACCGAAAAATGTATTGGTTTGAGCTGTAGATTTCATGGCATTCATTAATTCAATTGGTTTTTCTTTTTGCTTAAATTCTTTGATAGCTGTATATGCTTTTGGCACACTGAGTAAAACAAGAAGACTCCAAAGGCCGACAATATCTGTGAAGATATAAACAAAAATAAGTACATATGAGACCAAAAACATGGAAAGTAAAATGTTCACTGCAGCTTTTCGCCCAGCAAGGATTGCAAGTGTTTTTCGTCCATTTTCTTTATCGCCGTCTAAATCGCGGATATTGTTCGATAGTAAGATGGCACCAACTAAAATAGAAATTGGTAGTGAAACGAGAAAAGCTTTAGATGTCAGTGTGCCTGTTTGGATATAGAAACTAATCAAGATGATTCCTAGTCCCATAAAAGCACCTGACACAAGTTCTCCAAACGGCGTATATGCAATGGGTACAGGGCCGCCGGTATAGAAATAGCCTGCTGCCATACAAATGAGTCCTATCAGTGCAATCCACCAGCTAGACATCATGCAAATATACACCCCTAGTAGTAAAGAAAGCGCAAATAGTGCATAAGCGAGGCCGAGGACTGTTTTTGGCTTCACACCGTTTCTTACAATGGCTCCACCGATGCCAACAGATTTCTCATTGTCCAATCCGCGAACATAATCAAAGTACTCATTAAACATGTTCGTTGCGATTTGGATAAACATAGATGCCAACAGCATAGCTAAAAATAGCCCAACATGTATTTGACCACTTGGAAGTGCTAGAACAGTTCCTAAAGTAACGGGAATAAATGCCGCTGTTAATGTATGCGGTCGTAGTAAATTCCACCAAATCCGCCAGTTCTTATCAGGCTTAATCGGTGAAAGCTGATCTGATATCGATTGATGCTGCATAAAATATACTCCTTTAAATAAAAAAATACGTACACGTCCAAATTCCAGTTTAGCAAAGTTCAAAAAGGTGTCAATATATTGATGCGATGAAACCGGAAAAAGATGTTTGCTAATCGTTGCCATATCGAGAGAAAGCTTGATCTTAGAACAGGACTTGCCATTTTTCCTTTAGATGCTCTCGTTTCAAGAAGCAGGAGCGAAAAAATCTAGAAAGCGTGATATAATAAGGATTCGAGGTTTTAAAAGCTGTTTTCTTTACTAAGTTCATCTGTTAAGGTTTATAATAGAAAAGCAGGCCATTCGACATACTCGAATGTTCATGTATTTTTTCATTATGGTTTTATTTTTTTATGTTATTTCATGGATTTTGGAGGAATGTATCATGGTGACAACAGTGCAAAGTACTTTCCGGCAGGAAGCGCTTGCGACATTAGAAGAAGCGAATAACGTCAACCATGCTGTTTTGATAAGCTACTCCAGAAGAGTTGACGATCTGGATCCTCTTGCCTTTTTCCAAAGCGGCGAAGCGGATTTTTTAGGCGAGCGGTTTTTTTGGTCTGATCCAGAAAGCCAAATGATATTTTCTGGACTTGGCAGAGCGGCCGTCATTAAATCAACTGAGCAAGGCAAGGAACGATTTGATATAGTCCATCAAGAATGGGAACAGTTGAAGCAGCACATGTTCCATTTTCATGATGAGAAGGATTTAAGGCAAGCGGCTGTTGGTCCGCTTTTATTTGGAGGATTCTCATTTGATCCGTATGAAGAGAAGGCGCGTCACTGGGAAGCTTTTGGCGAGGCTCATTTTTTTGTGCCATCGATGATGCTCACTGTCTCGAAAGAAGGCACGTTTCTTACGATCAATGAATGGAAGCAGGTGGACGGGAATGTTCATCAGCTCATTCAAGAATTAGAACAAAAAGCCTCTCATTTCGAAACATTACCGCTCAGACATGATGGACAAGCTGAACTTGTTCATATGGAAGAACTAGATGTGAAGGAATGGATGAAGGCGATCCAAGAAGCGACAGACCGCATTCGTGCAAACGAATATGAAAAGGTTGTTTTAGCAAGAGAAGTCTTGCTTCACTATAAAAATCAAATTGAACTTGCTCCACTGTTAGCAGAATTATTAAAGCATCAAACAACGAGTTATGTATTTGCGGTTGAACAAGGAAGACAAGCATTTGTTGGAGCTACGCCGGAACGCTTAGTAAAAAAAAGCGGCGGCGAGGTCTTTTCATCTTGTTTAGCAGGTTCGATTGTTCGAGGAAAAGATGAAGCGGAAGATCGAGCATTAGGCGAGGAACTGCTGCATGATGAGAAGAATTTGATTGAACATCAAATTGTCGTCAATATGATTGAGCAAGCATTTGAGGCCAATTGCCTTCACGTGCACAAACCAAATCAACCTAGTCTTTATAAAACAAAAAACATTCAGCATTTGTTTACACCGATTGTGGGAGAAATTAAAAGCAGCTGTTCCCTCTTTTCATTAATTGAACAGCTCCATCCGACGCCAGCATTAGGCGGATATCCGAAGGAAAAAGCGGTTGAGGTCATTCGTGAAATCGAACCGTTGAAGCGTGGCTGGTACGCGGCGCCGGTGGGCTGGATTGACTCTCAGGATAATGGAGAATTTGCTGTCGCCATTCGGTCAGGTCTTATTGAGGAAGACCATGTTCGTTTGTTCGCTGGCTGCGGCATTGTAGAGGATTCCCTTGCAAAGCAGGAGTACGAGGAAACGCAAGTGAAATTAAGACCAATGCTATCTGCTCTTGGAGGTCGTCCGATTGAATAATCAAATCATGACAACATATATTGGCAGATTGATGGATGAATTTGTACAAGGTGGTGTGAAGGAAGCGGTTGTCTGTCCTGGTTCCCGTTCAACCCCGCTTGCGATGCTGGCTCTTGCCCATCAAGACATCAATGTTCATGTATTAGTGGATGAACGGTCTGCTGCTTTTTATGCGCTTGGTCTTGCAAAAGCAAGTCAAGCACCGGTGCTGCTTATTTGTACATCAGGTACGGCAGCTGCTAACTTTTACCCAGCCATTGTAGAGGCACATTATTCCCGTGTACCACTTATTGTTTTAACTGCTGATCGGCCGCACGAATTGAGGGAAGTTGGGGCACCTCAAGCGATTGATCAGCAATTCTTATTCGGTAAGTTTGTTAAATGGTTCACAGACTTAGCATTGCCGGAAGAAAGTCAGACGATGTTACGCTATGTTCAGACGGCTGCGGCAAGAGCAAATCATATGTCAATGCAAGAGCCGAAGGGACCTGTTCAGATCAATGTCCCTCTGAGAGAACCATTGCTTCCTGATTTGTCTATTGATCCTTTCAAGCGAGAAGAAACAGACCGGAAAAAAGTATTAGCTACAGGACAGGCTTTCCCAAATGAAGATGCGATATCTGAAATCGTGACGGTCATGAACCGTTCCCAAAAGGGACTGATTGTGTGTGGTGAGCTTCATACGGAGGAAGAGAAAGAGGCAATATTATGTCTTTCAAAAGCCTTGCATATGCCGATTTTAGCGGACCCGCTTTCTCATTTGCGAAATGGTCATGAACATGCAGATCTTATTATTGATGCGTATGATTCATTATTGAAAGATGAAGCATTGCAGCAGCATCTATTGCCGGATATGGTCATTCGTTTTGGACCGATGCCTGTGTCCAAACCTTTATTCAAGTGGCTGGAAAAACATGTGGAAGTGAATCAGATTGTCGTTGATGCTGCCGGAGGTTTTCGAGATCCTGGATTGAGTGCTTCATACGTCATTGAAAGTGATGTGGCAACTTTTGTAGATGAAGTATTCAAGAGAGCGGATCAACGTGAGGATACAAGTTTTCTAAAACGCTGGCAGAATGTTAATTCTTCATTCAGAACGCATGCATCCCATTATTCTGATGAGAATCTGTCATTTGAGGGGAATGTGTACCGTCAGCTTCAGCATCTCTTGCCGAAGGAGAGTGTCCTTTTTATCGGAAACAGTATGCCGATTCGTGATGTGGATACATTTTTTGAAGCGCAATCGAAGCCTTTTCGGATGATGGCGAATCGAGGAGCCAATGGCATTGATGGCGTTGTGTCTACAGCACTTGGCACGTATGCGGCTTTGAAACAGCCAGTCACCTTAGTGATTGGAGATTTATCATTTTATCATGATATGAACGGTTTGCTTGCAGCTAAGCTGCTGGACATTCCGCTGACGGTTGTGTTGTTAAACAATGATGGGGGAGGCATCTTTTCTTTCCTTCCACAGGCGTCTGATGAACCGTATTATGAAAAACTCTTCGGTACGCCGACTGGACTGAATTTTGAGTATGCTTCGAAGCTGTATGGGGGAACCTATTCGAAACCGTCAACGAAACAAGAATTACATGATGTCTACATGGCGCATATAGAAGAGCCTGGACTTCATTTAATTGAAATTGAAACTGATCGGCATTCCCGTGTAGGCAAGCATCGTCAAATGATGGATGACATATTGGAAGAAGTGAAAAAAGAATGTCTTCTTTCATAATACGGATGCGTGATGGTGTGGCGTACGAGGTGGTGGATCAGAATCCATTGGCTGAGAATGCCACGCTATGCTTACATGGCTTTACTGGAAGCGCGGCTTCTTGGACGTTCTTGAATGCTTATATGGAAAATACAAGATTGATTCAAGTCAGTTTGCTTGGACATGGCCGCACGGACTCACCAGAAAGTATAAGAAGATATGCGATGTCGCATCAGCTGGCAGATCTTGCAGAGATTTTAAACCAATTAAAGCTTCACAAAGTGAATATTCTCGGATATTCTATGGGAGGACGTATTGCTATATCATTTGCCTCTCGTTATCCAGATCAAGTCAACAAATTGATCCTTGAGAGTACCTCTCCAGGGCTTCGCACTTTTAAAGAGCGGATGGCAAGACTCAAACACGATCATCAGCTCGCTCAGAAACTTAGACATGAAGGTTTAGTGAAGTTTGTGGATTTTTGGGAGAGTATTCCACTGTTTGCTTCGCAGAAAACTTTATCAGCTGAAACGCAGGCTCAACTGAGAGAGGGAAGGCTGAAAGCCAATCCACTTGGACTGGCTCGCAGCTTAGAAGGCCTAGGAACAGGTTCGCAGCCCTCTGTTTGGAAGGCTTTAAAGCATATGAATTTACCTGTTTTGTTGATTTGCGGAGCGCTTGATGAAAAGTTCTGCAATATCGCCAAAAGTATGCAGCAGGAGCTTGAAGGCAGTCAATTCATATTGGCTGAGCAGGCCGGGCATACAGTTCATGTGGAACAACCACATTTTTTTGGTAAAATAGTAAGTGAGTTTATTACGCAAGATTAGAGGAGGAACTATTGATGGCTATTGAATGGCAAACTGAGCGTCAGTATGACGAAATTTTATATGAAACGTACAATGGGATCGCAAAGATCACGATTAATCGTCCACATGTACATAACGCGTTTACACCAAAGACTGTGAGTGAATTAATTGATGCATTTTCACGTGCTCGTGATAATTCAAATGTTGGTGTGATCGTACTTGCAGGAGCTGGCGGCAAAGCATTCTGTTCTGGTGGAGATCAAAAAGTACGCGGCCATGGCGGCTATGTAGGAGACGATCAAATTCCGCGTCTAAATGTATTAGACTTACAGCGTTTGATTCGTGTGATTCCAAAACCTGTGATTGCAATGGTTGCTGGTTATGCAATCGGCGGCGGGCACGTTCTTCACGTTGTATGTGACCTGACAATTGCAGCAGATAATGCGATTTTTGGACAAACTGGTCCAAAAGTAGGCAGCTTTGATGCTGGTTATGGTTCAGGCTACCTTGCACGTATTGTTGGTCATAAGAAAGCGAGAGAAATCTGGTACTTATGCCGTCAATACAATGCACAAGAAGCGCTTGATATGGGACTTGTCAATACAGTTGTACCATTAGAGCAGCTTGAAGAAGAAACTGTGAAGTGGTGTGAGGAGATGCTAGAAAAGAGCCCGACTGCTTTACGATTCTTGAAGGCTGCATTTAATGCAGATACGGATGGATTAGCTGGAATTCAACAATTTGCAGGAGATGCGACACTTCTTTATTACACAACAGATGAAGCAAAAGAAGGACGCGATTCCTTTAAGGAAAAACGCAAGCCGGACTTCGGTCAGTTCCCGCGTTTCCCTTGATTCAATCATATCGATGAAAAACAGCTTAGTGCATCAGACTAAGCTGTTTTCTTTTAAGAAGAGGAGGTGTCATGATGAAGCAACCTAATTGGCTGCTGTACCGTGCTTATTTAACGCCAGAAAGAGTCGCGCTCATTTATCAGGATAAAAAGTGGACATTTCGCGATTTAGCTGATGAAGTAAATGAGCTTTCTAATAGACTTGCAGATGCATCATTGAAAAAAGGGGAAACGGTGGGGCTTTTGATGAACAATCAGCCTCAAATGGTGATGCTTGTTCATGCTTGTTTTTCATTAGGATTAAAAATCGTGCTATTGAACAATAAGTTAACAAAAGCTGAGAGGCGCTATCAGCTTGAAGATGCAAAAGCAGCCGCTTTATTAACTGAACCTGTTTATGCCAGTGATCATAAAGGTGATCTCCCCGTTTATACAATGGAGACTTTACCTGAAGCAGGTCAAGATAATGAAAAGAAAATCGAGAGCGAATTTGATTTGAATGAAACAGCGACCATCATGTATACATCTGGCACAACAGGACGCCCAAAAGGCGTGGAGCAAACGTTTGGCAATCATTTTCATAGTGCCGTTTCCTCTGCACTAAATATGGGCATCAGAGAGGATGACCGCTGGCTTATTGCACTGCCTCTTTTTCATATTAGCGGGTTATCCGCTTTATTTAAGTCTGTGATCTATGGGATGACTGTCGTACTTCATGAGAAGTTTGATGTCGATGAAGTAAAGGATTCTATTGAACAGCATCGTGTGACGATGATATCTGTTGTTCAAACGATGTTATCCCGTTTATTAAGCAGACTGGAAGAATGCCCGTCTTCTTTGCGCTGTCTTTTATTAGGCGGAGGACCTGCGCCTTTTGCGATACTTCAAGAAAGCAAAGAGAAAGGCTTCCCTGTGTTTCAATCGTACGGTATGACGGAAACCTGTTCACAAATTGTGACCCTTGCGCCTGAATTTAGTGTAGAGAAGCTTGGATCAGCGGGAAAACCCCTTTTTGGGTGTGAGCTGAAAATTCAAGATGGTACACGCACTTGTCGTCCTTTTGAGCATGGCGAAATTATGGTGAAAGGGGCAAATGTCATGAAAGGGTACCTTTACCGTGAAGAAGCAACCACAGCTGCCTTTGATCAAGGCTGGCTGAAAACGGGTGATATTGGCTATGTGGATGAGGAAGGGTTCTTATTTGTGCTTGACCGCCGTTCAGATTTAATTATTTCTGGCGGTGAGAATATTTATCCTGCTGAAATTGAAGCGGTTCTGTTAACACATCCGCATGTAAAAGAAGCCGGAGTGACGGGTATGTATGATGATAGATGGGGAGAGGTACCGGCTGCCTTTCTTGTCACAGACCATAAGATACCGGAGAATGAGCTCTATGCTTTATGTGAGTCGCATTTAGCAAAATATAAATGGCCCGCCGCTTTTCACTTTGTGGACGAGCTGCCAAGAAATGCGTCGAATAAATTGCAGAGGCACAGACTCAGGATCAAAGGGGTTTTTAGATGATTCAAATTGAACGAGTGATTTTATATCATGTCACGATGAAGCTCAAGCAACCATTTACAACAAGTCTTGGAACCATCTCAGAGCGTGAGTTTATTATTGTCGAGGTAAAAGATCAAACAGGATTGACTGGATGGGGAGAGGTGTCAGCCTTTTCTTCTCCATGGTATACAGAAGAAACCATTGAGACTTGCTATCATATGCTGAGAGCTTTCTTTATACCGAATGTACTGACACGCACCTTTACACACCCTTCAGAAATACCAGACAGCCTGTACCAATTTAAAGGTAATAGGATGGCGAAAGCGGGAATCGAAGCGGCTGTTTGGGATATTTATGCGAAGCGTGAGAATAAGTCGTTACGCGATGTATTAGGCGGCACCAAAGAGAGAATACCTTCTGGTGTTGTGGCGGGGTTAGGACCCATTGACGACATGCTGAAACAAATTCAGCAATATGTTGACCAAGGCTATCAGCGTGTGAAGGTGAAAATTAAGCCGGGACAGGATTTTGGACTTCTTAAAAAAATTAGAGAGTCTTTCCCTAACCTTCCATTAATGGCGGATGCAAACTCTGCTTATGAATTAAAGGATATTAGCAAGCTCAAGCAGCTCGATGACATTCGTTTATTAATGATTGAACAGCCATTAGCTGCAGATGATATCGTGGATCATCGCCATTTGCAAAAGCATTTAAAAACACCGATATGTTTGGATGAAAGTATTTGTTCTTTAGATGATGCTAGAAAAGCTGTAGAGCTTGGCAGCTGTCAAATTATTAATGTGAAGCCTTCACGAGTTGGGGGGCTGACAGAAGCCCTTAAAATCCATACATTCAGTAAGGAGCATCAAATTCCATTATGGTGCGGAGGGATGATTGAAACAGGCATTTCCCGCGCGCAGAACGTGGCACTTGCTTCCCTTCCTCAATTTATAATCCCAGGTGATATTTCAGCTTCATCAAAATATTGGGAGCAAGATATCATTTTTCCTGAAATCAAGGTTGAGAATGGTTTTATTGAGGTACCTCGTTCCCCAGGAATGGGCGTAGAAGTGGATTATCAAGCGCTTCGTTCTTTTTCAGATAAAATTGACGTGTTTACAAAACATGATTTTGTGATGTGAAAACGAGTGAATCACCTTTTGCACATCCAATAAAATCTATGTATAGTGAGAGAAAGTTTTTCCTTCCTGTCTCATCAAGAAAGAAAGAGCGGATCACCGCTCTTTCTTACTCTTCTACAAGCTCGCTGTCGTAAGCAAGCTGTCCGATATAGTGATTCATTTCATTGGGCATGTCTGCTGCATGGCCATATTCATAATCCCAAAGGTTTAAAAAGGAGTGAGCAGCCTGATAAAATGCGGCTTCGTCCGCGTCATGAATTTCGTCAAAAAACGTTTGAAGCAGCCGATCGTGTTTCAATGTGAAGCGCCTCCTTTAATGAGACTTAAAGATCTTGTGGTTTAAACGTTTTACAATCCGTTTCTTCACTTTTTTCAGCCGTATTTCCTGTGTGGCTGACGACATAGATTGCATCTGCCCCACAGCGGTTTCCAGCATTCCAATAGGAACAGTTATTGACTTCACAAAGGATTTTTTGACTCATACAGATGACCTCCTTTTGAGTATGTCTTTCTTCTATAATGTAACCGAAATGAACCTCGTCCATTCATGTTAATCTTCCTGACGAATATAGCGCTTATCCTTCATAAACAATTTCCAGAAGAAATAGAACCCAGGGAATAAGATGATAAAACCTACTATATAAGTGATAAACAATGCTCTAAATGTGACAGGGTCTGTAAATCCAGACATGATTGTAATATCTGGATAGGCCATATAAGGCAAATGGGCACGTCCGTACACGTAGCTTGCTAAAAAATATTGAATGGTAATCGCAATGACAGCTAAACGGGGCCGGCCTTTCCGCTGCTTAAACCGGCTGTTTGGTAAAAATAGAGCCAGTCCTGCTAGCAAAAACATCAGGAGTGATACAAGAAGAATAGGAATGTTCTGCATCATTTTTGTGAACAGCCAATTGGCCTCGCTTCTTAATGTCAGCATGATAAAAAAGGCCATCAAGAGTGAAAGCGGACCCGTAATGAGAGCCCCTCTTCTATAAATGCTGTAAGCTTCATCTTCATCAGCCACATTAGAGAAATCAGCTAAAAGCAAAGACGAAAGAAAAAGGGTGCTGAAAATGGCAAAGCCGACAAAAGAATAGACATTTGCACTCGTAAAGACCAGTCCAAGATCTAATGAGTAGACGTTGTTCTCCTGAAAGATAAATCCACCATGAGTAATCGGAAGAACCATGATCAGGATGGACGGAATGATAAAGCCGCTTATCCCTGAAATGTAAGTAACCGCTTTTCGGTATTTTTTAGGGAGTGAATGAGAAAACACGAGAAACCCGCTTCGCAGTGCAAGAAGTAACAATATGATGCTGCCGGGTATTAATAAAACGGTACCAAGTACAAAGGTCGCACCTGGAAACAAGCTAAACAATGCGACAACAATCGCCACAATGAAGACGTTTGTCACTTCCCATGTTGGAGAAAGATATTTATTTGCAATATTAGCGGCCTTTGTTTGTTCTCTATTCATATAAATCATCGACCAAAATCCTGCGCCGAAATCCATTGATGCCATCACTGCATAGATAAAAACGAATCCCCATAAGATGGTGATTGCAATGAGCGCATCAGTTGTAACATCCATTTGCATCTAGATCGCTCCTTTTTAAGATTCTGTTAACCGTAGGTCTTCTTCAATCGAATGTTTTCTAAAGTAGTACGTCAGTACAATAACGGTTGCTATGCCTAAGATGAGATAGACAATGGCAAAAAGGATAAAGAGCGTACCGATTGAACCGGATGATGTGACGACCTCTGAGGTTTTGAGCATTCGATAAATGACCCATGGCTGACGGCCTGTACATGCAAAGATCCAGCCGAACTCAATGGCCAAAAGACTAAGGGGCCCGCCGAATAAGTAAAGAAAAAGGAGCCACTTCGGATAATGTTCGCGTTTTAAAATTTTACGGTAAAGCAGTGCTAACACCGCAAACAAAATGAGGACTGAGCCAATGATAACCATGCCGTTAAATAATGTGTGAATAAATAAAGGCGGCCACTCGTCACGAGGGAAATCATTTAAGCCTTTGACCACCGTATCAAAGCTATTTCCTGCCAGAAAACTAAGCGCCCAAGGGATTTCAATTGCTCCTTTAATTTCCTGTGAATCGGCATCAGTAAAACCACCTATTGCAAGAGGCGCATGTGATTGTGTTTCAAATAAACCTTCAGCACCGGCTAACTTTTCAGGCTGATATTCATACAGAAGCTGAGCAGACTCATGACCATTTAAGGCCGTAAGAAATGAGAAAAGGCCTCCTACAATAAGTCCAAGAAAAAGGGCTTTTCGATGAAAAGTATAGAGTTTCTCATTTTTTCTTGTTTTGAGCATTTTAAAAGCGGCCACCGAAGCAATCACAAAAGCACCTGTTGTAAAAGCAGACAGCACGACATGTGTCGCAGTCACCACAAAGCTTGGATTGAAAAAGGCCTTCCAAGGCTCGATATTTGTAATCTCTCCATTGACCATTTGAAAGCCAGCAGGTGTTCCTTCAAACGCATGTACGTTTGTGATCAGAATCGCTGAAGCGGCTGCGCCAATCACGACAAAAATAACGGTAATGATGCGCATAGCAGGTGATAGGCGATCCGCTGCGTACACATAAATAGACATAAATAATGCTTCAATAAAGAACGCATAAATTTCAATCTGAAATGGCAGTGACATGACCTTTCCGATGACCTCCATAAAACCTGGCCATAGAAGAGCGAGCTGGGTACCAGCAATCGTGCCTGTTGGAATGGCGACACCTAACAAGACAGCCTGCGCTTTCGTCCACCGTTTGGCCATGACAGCATAGTGAGGATCCTTCGTTTTTTGGAAGATGAGTTCAGCTAACAAAATCATTAGCGGGATGCCGACGCCAAGCGAGGCATAAATAATATGAAAGCCCATGGTTGTGCCGAACAGGCTTCTAGCTAAAACGAGATCAGTCAATTTTTTCTCCGCCTTTCTTATCGCTTCTCTTTTTCATGATGTTATTATTCTCCACCATTTTTAGATTATTCTTCCTGACTAAGAAAGCTTGATTTTTGACAAGTTGTAAAAGAGGGAGTAAAATATAAATATAAAGCGTAATCATTACGTTTTGATAACGAAAGGAGTTTTGACATTGAAAAGAGATATTCATCCAACCTCACATGAAGTTGTATTTATGGACGTAAACAGCGGTTACCGCTTCTTGAGTAAATCGACAAAGACATCCAATGAGACAGTAGAATGGGAAGATGGGAAAACGTATCCTGTGATTAAAGTAGAAACAAGCTCTGATACGCATCCTTTTTATACAGGACGACAAAAATTCGGAGAAAAAGGCGGAAGAGCCGAGTTGTTTAAGAAAAAATATCAAATGTAATAAAAAGCACACCCTGAATTGGTGTGCTTTTTTGCAGCAAAGAACCCCGGATGATCACCCGGGGTTCTAGTAATTAATCATTTAAAGCGGTTTTTAAGGTCTTTAGATTTTGTTTCATTAAGCTGATGTAGCTTTCGCCATTTTTGGCATCATCTTCAGTAATAGATTCTAGATTTTTAAGTGTGAGGCTTTTTGCCCCAATTTCACTGCGGATTGTATCTGATACTTTGCTGCTGACGTTGTTTTCAAAAATCACATATTGAATGTGATGCTTTTCAGCTTTTTGTACAATGCTTTCGAGCTGCTTTTGTGAAGGCTCTTCAGAAGCGGATAACCCTAATACACTGATTTGCTCAATACCGTAGCGCTTTTCCCAATAACCGTAGGCTGCGTGAGAAACAAGGATTTCTTTATGTTTTGCTTTAGATAACGTTGTTTTGAATTCTTGATCTAGCGATTGTAAATCTTTTTTAAGTTTTTCATAGTTTTTTGTGTATTCGTCTTTATGATCTGGATCTAATGAAACGAGCGTGTCCTTAATGTTTTTCGCCATTTGCTTTGCATAAACCGGGTCTAACCATGCGTGAGGATCTTTATCTCCGTGATCGTGTCCATCATGGTCATGATCTTCACCTTCATGATCGTGGTCATGGTCTTCGCCTTCTTCATGTGCATGCTCTTCTTTTGTCGATAACAATTTGATGCCTTCGGCTGCTTTGACTGTTTTCACGCCTTGGTCTTTTAACGTAGAAGCGGTTTTGTCAGCGAATGCTTCAGCTCCTGTACCGCTGTAGATGAAGGCGTCACCTTCAGCCATTTCAACCATCGTTTTTGAACTTGGTTCAAAGCTGTGTGCATCTGCATTGGCCGGGTACACACTTTGCGCATGAACGTGAGAACCCCCAATTTTTTCAGTGAAATCTTGGATCGGGAAGATCGTGGTGTAAATGGTTAGTTTCCCGTCTGCCTTTCCTTTTGAAGCATTTGTCCCCGTACTGCTTGAGCAAGCGGCAAGACCGATCGCAAATAAAGCAGCTGTTAAAATATAAAAGATTTTTTTCATGTAGAAATGTCTCCTCTCAATCTATTAGATAGAAATGATTACGATTTAATGTCCTGAGTTATTGTATCGTAATAATTACGATTTGAAAAGAGGAAAATAAAAAAATTTCATCAGCAGATGTTTCCTTTAAAAAAATGCGCTGCAAAACGTGACGAAATTTCTCACATTGTGCTATATTTATTTTTAAAAAAGATAAAGGAATGGGCAAACGTATGAAACTTTTAGATGAAATCATCGAATATAATCAACAGTTTATTGAAGAAAAGAAATACGAAGAATTTACAACAACGAAGTTTCCACAGAAAAAAGCTGTCATTCTGTCATGTATGGATACAAGACTTGTCGAGCTGCTTCCGCGTGCAATGAACATGAAAAATGGAGATATCAAGATCGTTAAAAGTGCTGGTGCTCTTGTTTCTCATCCATTTGGAAGTATTATGCGAAGCATTTTAGTGGCTGTTTACGAATTAAATGCTGACGAGGTTTATGTCATTGGGCATCATGATTGTGGTATGAGCAAAATAGACAGTCAAACACTTTTAAACAAAGCCATTGAGCGTGGTATTCCAGAAAAGCGTATTGAAGTACTGGAATACTCAGGAATCGACTTTAAACAGTGGCTCAAAAGCTTTAGTTCTGTTGAAGAGAGCGTGAAGGACAGTGTGTCCGTTGTAAAAAATCACCCGCTTCTTCCATCAGATGTGCCTGTGCACGGTCTTGTCATTGATCCTGGAACAGGCAAGCTTGACTTAGTCGTCAACGGATATGAAGAAAAATAAGTTATTTTTCCTTTTTCGGCGGGACAGGATCGATGCCGCCAGGGTGGAGCGGATGACATTTTAAAATCCGTTTGATGGTGAGCCAGCCGCCTTTTAAAGCGCCATGCGTTTTGATCGCCTCTAGCCCATAGTTTGAGCATGTTGGGTAAAACCGGCAGCTAGGCGGTGTAAGAGGGGAAATACATTTTTGATAAAAGCGTATGATGCCGATAAAAATTTGTTTCATAGAGGTTCCTCCTTGTCTGTCTTTCACAGTATAAGAAAAAAGGACAAGGAAGGAAAGTTTTATAAACTAAGCTGGTCGGAGAAATATGTTATAATATAGGAAATTGCAATTATAGGAGTGGTGATTATGCCTTCAGTTGAAAGCTTTGAACTTGATCATAATGCTGTAAAAGCGCCATACGTTCGTCATTGTGGCGTTCATAAAGTGGGATCAGATGGGGAAGTAAATAAATTTGATATTCGTTTTTGTCAGCCTAACAAGCAGGCGATGAAACCTGATACGATTCATACATTAGAGCATTTACTTGCGTTTAACATTAGAACACACTCAGAGAAATACGATCATTTTGATATCATTGATATTTCTCCAATGGGCTGCCAGACAGGCTACTATTTAGTGGTCAGTGGTGCACCTACTCCAAAAGAGATCGTTGAACTTCTTGATGCAACATTCAAGGATGCAGTTGAGGTAACAGAGATTCCTGCTGCAAACGAAGAGCAATGCGGCCAAGCGAAGCTTCATGACCTTGAAGGGGCAAAACGTTTGATGCGTTTCTGGCTTTCTCAAGATCAAGAAGAGCTTCTAAAAGTATTTGGTTAATAGATCATAAACCGGACATGTTGATGTCCGGTTTTTTGAATTCGATCATGAGATGTCAAAATAGGGGATATTTGTTAAAATGGACATGTCAG
Source organism: Bacillus sp. LNXM65 (assembly GCF_002998575.1). Taxonomy (NCBI): domain Bacteria; kingdom Bacillati; phylum Bacillota; class Bacilli; order Caryophanales; family Bacillaceae; genus Bacillus; species Bacillus sp. LNXM65. Next base: position 17,595 of record NZ_PVRB01000009.1, read on the forward strand.
TAAAAGAAGGGGGAAACTCGGGATGCGAAAAATGTTGGGAATGATTTTGATGCTCATGTTACTAAGTGCATGTGGGAACTCTGCAGCAAATAGCGGCAAAGGGGAGGTGCCTGAGCTATTAGAAGTGAAGCTTACAGGACCTGAGCAAGTGGAGAAAAATGAAAGCGTTATAGTAAAAGCAGCTGTCACATATGGTGATACCCCTGTTGATGATGCAGACGATGTTCAATTTGAAGTGTGGAAAGATGGTGACAAAGATAACAGCAAGATGATTCAGCCAAAGAAAGAGAACAAAGGTGTATATGAATTGCATACAGCCTTTAAAAAAGATGGCCTTTATATCATACAAGTCCATGTGACAGCTAAACAGCAGCATAATATGCCGAAGACGAACATCCACGTAGGTGATGTGAAAAAAGAGAGTTCATCTACTGAAGCAGAAACCTCACATCATTAAGTGCGATTTATTTAGGGTTAGGACGTTGGTTTGGTTCAGCATCCTGTGGTGAATCGATTTTATGCTTATATTCATAAGCCTTCGATGTTGTCCACAGTGATAAAAAGACAACGATTGAGATAATGATAAAGCTGATAATCCCAAGTAACAGCATCTAACTCCCTCCTTATTTCCATATTAACATATATTTCATGCAGTCAAAATAGAAGAAATTCATGGCAGGTTTCAGTATAATAGGAAAAGGGTATTCTCATACTAAACGCAATTACATAAGGAGGAATGAACATGTCTGAAAAATTATTAAACGTCGTCAATAAACAAGTAGCTGATTGGACTGTGCTTTACGTGAAATTACATAACTATCATTGGTACGTAAAGGGAAAAGACTTCTTTACACTCCATGAGAAATTTGAGGAACTTTATACAGAAACAGCGACATACATTGATGATTTGGCTGAGCGTATGCTTGCGTTAAATGGACAGCCTGTTGCGACAATGAAAGAATGCTTAGAAATTTCTAGCATTCAAGAAGCTGAAGGCAATGAATCAGCGGAGCAAATGGTGAAAAATCTATATGATGATTTCTCCAATATCGCAGAGGAATTAAAGCAAGGAATGGAGCTGGCTGGAGAAGTTGGCGATGAAACAACAGGTGATATGCTGCTTGCGATACATCAATCTATTGAGAAACACAACTGGATGCTTAAAGCATTTTTAGGATAATACGAATGTGAAAGGAATGTCGATCATAAGATCGGCATTCTTTTTTGATGGATTTGTGACAGACAGCCCATTGAAATCATAGGGCTTTCAGCCGAAGAGAAAAGAGAAGGGAGGGGAGAAGATGTCTTCCATTGCAGGAATGATGAGTCAGCAAGTCGCGAGCATTCAAAGAACACTCAATATTAGTTTGTTGAATTCACAGCTTGCTACGAATACAGCACAAGCCATGGTCATGCTGGATCAAGTTCAGCAGCAGCCTCAAGCTGTTCAGCCAAAGGATTCAGACGCTCGCTTTATTGATGTCAGAGTCTAAGAATGGAAGCCGCCGCACAAGGCGGCTTTTTTTCTTGTCATCACTCTGTCCGATTTAAAAGACGACGCCTTTATTTTTTGTCGTCCAAGCTATTGCGAGGATCCGGCATATACTATTGAGGTAAGGAGTTCCACTATGAAAGGATGTTGATGCCAAGTGAGCAAGGATTTAGGCATCTTTTCGTTGTTTACAGTCAGTTTGTCAGCGATGAGCTTTCTGTTTGGTGGAGCAGGATATTTACTGATGATATTAGTAACATTGATGGCCATTGAATTAATTTGTTCAAGCCTAAGAGAATCTTTGACTGGGCAGCTCACAATGAAACGTTTTTTTACACGGCTTGTTCGAAAGATTGTGACGGTCTCCTTAATATCGATGGCGCATTTCTTCGATGTCATGCTGAAGACAAATGGGATGATTAAGGATTTAGCGATCATCTTTTATATTATTTATGAATCTTACCAAATCGTCTCGACAGCCAATGCCCTCGGAATTCCCATTCCACAGTTGTTTATTGATGTGTTGGACATGTTGAAAAATAAATTGCGCAAAAAGCCGTAATTTTTTCATATCTGGTCATACTAAAGGAAAAAGGATGAATCAGATGGCGAGACACACATATTATGTATCTGTACAGGATGGGTCGATATCGCAGCATAGAGATGCGGCGGCTTGGCAATTTCAAATAGAAGCAGATGATGATCAAATTTTGCAGCTGAGAGACTATTTCGATGAACAGTATATGACAGATTGGAAAGGCTTCTTTCGAGCGCATGTTCCGTTTCTTGAATATCATTATGACAGTCCGAATGATGAAATGGATCGGAAAAGACAAGAGATTTACTCAATGATTTATGAGCTCGGGAATGAAGAGACAAAGAACTTTATTGAAACAAATGGATTAATGAATTGAAAAAGCATGTAGAGATTTTCTACATGCTTTTATTTTCGCGGTTGTAAGATGCCTCCGATCAGGTCACTAAGCCCGCCTTTATTCTCTTGCTGTGATGTCTGTGAATTAGTGAAATCATGAGAAGAGCTCTGGCTTTGAGGCTTGTAGCGATTATCATCTAAACCAACCCGTAAGCCAGATGTGCGCTCAGATGGCTGGATAATGACAATTTGGTCTTGTTCTTGAAACTCAAATAAGTAGGATTCACCAGATGTTTGTCCAATGAAGGTTTTCCAGTTCACATCTAATTTGACCTTCGGTGCTTTGCCTGTCCAAGCGACAATGGCGTCAGGATCTACACGGCAGGGGGCTTTTAAAATGAGCGGGTTTCCATTCGTTTTAATGGCGACCTGCGCTCCGTGGCCTTGATAGGAGAGCTTTGATGTAAACAGTCCTTTCTGTGATAAAATACCAACGCCTACTGGTGTCACGCCGTAATGACACTCCTCAGTAAAGGCAAGTAGATCTTCACTTTCTACACTTACATACTGCCAAGGGCCGCTCGGCTCAAGATTAATCACTGTCACGTGCTCGCTGGAATCAGCCAAATAACAAGTACCTTGTCCACTCACTTCCATCACCTCAAGGTTTTCACCTGTCAATTTTCTGCTGATATGGTTAAATACTTGACTGACCATATTTCCTTTATTTGTTCCGAGTAGTCGTTTGCGGTATTGAAACGTTCCTTGATCGGCAATCATTGCGCCTTTTTTCGCAAAAAAGATTCCGCTGCCTTCTGCTTGTAAAGTGAGTTCTTCTATCGTGTTGAAATGAAATCCCATTGGTGCCGGCTCCTTTCCTGCGTCAAGCTGTGAATCCATAGATGCGGCATAAGTCGTTTAAATCTAGCGTAGTTCCTTGCCCGGTCGCGATGATTTTCCATTCGTCCTCATCTCTTATGAGTTCAGCGCAAATAATGGATGTGCAATACGAATAATCTTCTGTTAATTGAAAGGTACAAATCTCTTGTTGCGAGATTTGATCAGTAAGATGCACGTAGGCATTGGTCACTTGTCCAAAATGATGCTTGCGCTCGTGTGCATCATGTATCGTGGCTGTTACGACGATTTTATGAATATCAGGTGAGACTCTACTTAATTGCATAATGATCATTTCATTGTCTCGATATCCGCCGCCAAATTGATGATCACCAAGATGACGAACAGCCCCGTCTAAGCTTTGCTGCTGATGATAATAGATCAGATGGCTTGGAGACAACAGCTTGTCCTCTTCATTTAAGAGAAACACTTGCGTATCTAAATCAATTGGCTGGCCAGCCAGATCCCAGCCAAGCCCGATATGAATTTGGTCGATATTTGGATTGTCTTTTGTTAAATCTAGCTTTTGTCCTTTGATGAGGTGTTTCTTGATCACCTCATGAGGTGCGTCTTCTTTCTCATTTTTCCTGAGCGGTAGCGCTTGATCTTTCTCTTGTTTTGACCCATTTGTTATATTCATGCTGTTTTCCTCCTCGTCGTGATAGGACAAACACTAATTGATTTACGTCATCAAGGGATAAAAGGTTTCATGATTAAAATTGGGTGAAGTTGGAAATGATAAAAAGGTTTTAGCAACAATACCTCATTTTAAATACAGACGAGATGAAACCACTCGTTTGTTTCACTTTTGATAAAAATTCTTCAGAGAAATGTGATCTGTGGTATGATGTTTTACAAGAAGCAAGGACAGGATATGAGGGATTTCACATGCATGTATTTAAAGACTATTATCATAATACGGTCAAGCTCTCCTTTGAAGAGAAGCCTTTTTCAAGTCATCCAAAGCATGTTTGGGCCATCTGCCGCTACCAGGGAAAATGGCTGCTCACTGAACATGAGGATCGGGGCTATGAGTTTCCAGGAGGGAAAGTTGAGCCAAATGAAGAAGCAGACCAAGCCGCTATACGTGAGATTCAAGAAGAGACGGGTGCTGTTGTTCGTGAATTAACGTATATTGGCCAATATCAGGTGCTAGGCAGAGAAAAGGTCATCGTAAAGAATATTTATTTCGCTGATATTGAAAGGCTAGTGAAGCAGGACACGTATTTTGAAACGAAAGGACCTGTTCTTTTCGCAGACTTGCCAAGATCCATCGCAAAAAATAAGAATTTCAGTTTTATTATGAAAGATGATGTGCTAAGACAAAGTCTTGCTTATTTAGAAAAGAACGGTTTGATTCGTTAAAAAAAGCGCAGGGAGACCATCCCTGTGCTTTTTTTATTTTTGGAGAAAACGGCGTTCGAGCCATTCCACAAGCTGGTACATGATGGTAGCAAACACAGCAATAATGAAAAGACTTAAGAACACGAGTGTAAAGTTGAAGACTTGAAAGCCGTAAATAATCATGTAGCCGAGCCCTTTTGAGGATACAAGAAATTCCCCTACAATGACCCCAACCCAAGAAAGACCGACATTGACTTTGATGGCAGAAATCATCGTTGGAATACTGGCTGGCAACATGACCTCACGAAAGACGACGCCTTTTTTCGCGCCAAAGGTTTTCATCACCTTTAAATAATTCTCATCGACCTCTTGAAAGGCAGTGTAAATGACGATCGTTGTAATAATCACACTAATGATCGCACCCATCGCGACGATGCTGATCATGCCAGGACCAAGGGCAACAATTAAAATGGGGGCGAGGGCAACTTTCGGCATGGCATTTAAAATGACTAAATAAGGATCAAGAACGTTTGCTAATCGGGTGGACCACCATAAGGCGGCAGCGAGCAAAATGCCGCAAAAGGTACCAAGTAGAAAACCGAGCACCGTTTCAAATAACGTAATACTCATATGATTTACTAAAGAACCATCTGATATTTTTTGCACAAATAATTGGCAGACCGCAGATGGTGAACTGAAAATCAGCGGATCGATGAGCCTGAAATGACTGGCAAGCTCCCAAAGCGAAAAGAAGCTGGCGAATATGATGAACTGATAGATACGTGTGATACGTTTTTCCATTCGGTATTTTTTGCGATAGGCTTCATGTAAAAGGTCACTGTGTTTCAACTGTTTTCAGCTCCTTCCAAATCGTTTGAAAGAGCTCTTGGAAACGCGGGGTCTGTCTCGCTTCGAAAGGAGAGAGAGCCCTTATATCGTCTGGTACGGTAAAGATTCGCTGGATAGAGCCTGGATGCTTTGAGAATAAGAAAATGCGGTCACTCATCGCAATGGCTTCGCCGATGTCATGTGTCACAAGGACTGCTGTTTTTTGATAGTTTTTTAATGTGTGAAAGACGAGATCTTCTAATGTCAGTTTGGTTTGGTAGTCTAGCGCTGAAAATGGCTCATCTAGTAAAAGCAGACCGGGATCAACTGCAAGCGTTCGGGCGAGAGCCGCACGCTGCCTCATTCCGCCAGACAGCTCCTTAGGATATTTTTCCTCTACTTCATGCAGTCCAAACTTTGGCAGTAAATCAAGGGCAGCTGAGGTGGCCTCATGTGAATCTTGTTTCGCAATTTTTAACCCGAGAATCACATTTTCCTTGATGGTTTTCCAAGGAAACAAATAATCTTGCTGGAGCATATAGCCGATTTGATGCTCCTTTTGATTTGGTTCTTTTCCTTCGATTAAAATTCGACCTTCAGAGGGCGGCGTAATGCCTGCGATGATAGACAGCAAGGTGGTTTTTCCGCAGCCGCTGGGACCAATAAATGAGATGAATTCACCTTGGTCTATCTCCATATTGATGTGCTGTATAGCCGTTGTTTTTTCTTTTAAAGAGAAGTACGTGTGGGTCACATGGTCAATTTGAAGGAAAGACATGTGCTACCTCCTATTCTATTTGTGATCTGTGACCTTCTTTGCAATGGATGAATCGACAAGTTGTTTGTACGGGATAAATTCCGGCAATTCACCGCTCTCCTTCATGATTTCCTGCAATTTGTTCCATTCCTCTTCATTCAGAAGGGGATCTGTTGCATAGGAATCTTGCTGTTTGTAGCGTTTGATGGCAGTTGATAAGACATCAAGATCTGTATCAGGAAAATGAGATTGAATGGCCTTTGCGATCTCCTCAGGCTGCTTGGCTTCTACCCATTTCTGCGCTTTGTAAATGGCTCGGGTGAAGGCTTCAGCTGTCTCTTTGTTTTCCTCTAAGTAACTCTTCTTTGCCATGAAGGTAGTATATGGCACTTTGCCAGAAGCTTCTCCAAAGGAGGCGGTAATGTACCCTTTACCTTCTTTTTCAAGTAAGGAAGCGGTCGGTTCGAATAACTGCACAAAATCGCCAGTTCCAGAGGAGAACGCACCTGAAATGTTGGCAAAATCAATATTTTGAATCATGCGAAGATCCTTTTTTAAATCAATGCCTTCCTTTTTCAAGACATATTCACCGACCATTTGCGGCATGCCGCCTTTCCGCTGTCCTAAGAAGTCTTTCCCTTTTAATTGATCCCAAGAGAATTGGTTTATTTCCTCCCTTGAAACAAGAAATGTGCCGTCTGTTTGTGTCAGCTGTGCAAAGTTCATGACAGAGTCCTTTGTGTCTTGAGCCTCTACATAGATAGAGGATTCAGACCCGGTCAGGGCGATATCAGCACCGCTTGATAAGAGAGCTGTCATCGTTTTATCACCGCCCCAAGTGGTTTTCAGTTCAACCTCCAAGCCTTCTTCTTTGAAGAAATCCTCTGATAAGGCGACATATAGCGGAGCATAAAAGACCGAATGGGTCACCTCGGCTACTTGTACGGTCTGCTCTTGTTCTTTTTTACAGGCGACAAATGGAATAAAGAGCAGGACCACGACGATGAATGCCAGTCTGACTTTGATGGAACGATTCAAGAGTAATTCGCCTCCTTTGTTCTAGATCACTATTAAAGTATGTGAAAAGGGATTTTTGGTGAGTGCCTAGATGAAAATAAGAAGCGCATTGTTTATTTATAGAACGCGTCTTTTTTTCTATACTAGGGGAATGAATGCTTTCTTGAATTTGGCAGAAATAAAGGAGCGGTTTCGTGTATAAAGTGAGTTGGGTATTTGTTGGATGGTATTTAGTAGGTCTTATCTTAATGGTCTTTTTTGAAGTGCCAGCATGGCTTCAGTTTGCAAACGGAATCTTTCTTGTACTGTATGCCTGCTGCGTCATAGAGATTGGGCGACATATTTATGGCTCATGGGGGCTTGTGATCAAAAGGGCAGCCATTGTTGGGGTGCTTACATTTACGGTTGAGTGGGTAGGTATCACAACGGGGTTTCCATTCGGGGCCTATGACTATTATCCGACATTAGGTTTTCTAGTGGCAGGGGTGCCCTTAACCATTGCGTTTGCATGGGTTGGCGTGTTTTTAAACAGCCTTTTTTTATCCAGTCAGCAGTCAAAGTGGAGACGAGCCGTCGAAACGGGGATATGGATTGTCTTGCTTGACCTCATATTAGATCCAGTAGCAGCTGAGCGGAAGTTTTGGGTGTGGTATGACGGCGGTGGGTTTTATGGTATTCCTTTTGAGAATTTTATGAGCTGGGGTATGATTGGAGCAGGACTTTCATTTCTTTTCCCGCTTGTTTCAATTGATCAAAAGGCATTCAGCTGGACGAGCCGTATTTATCAGGCGATGGTGTTCTTTTTTGGTCTTTTGGCATCAAAGGGCGGACTCGATGTCATTTTTTATTTAGCACTGATCATTGTCATTTTGTGTGAAGGAAGGGTTCGATTTGAAAGAAAGCGACAAAAGCCGATCGTTTAGACGTATATTTTTACTTTATCTTGAGCGTTATTTACTCCATAAGCATTTCCGCTGTGTGATGATGAAAGGCTCGGTGGACCCGAAGGAGAAGCTGCCTGTTCTTTATCTCGCCAATCATAGCTCATGGTGGGATGGACTGATCATTTTTCTTTTAACAGAAAAAGCGTCTGAACTTGATCACTACATGATGATGGAAGAGAAGCAGCTGAAGCAATATGCTTTTTTCCGTAAGCTTGGAGCGTTTCCGGTTCATAAAGAGAACCTGAAAAGTGTCAAACAAGCATTGATGACAGCAAGAGAGAACATGCAGGCTGGCGGGGCTGTATGGCTTTTTCCACAGGGGAAAATTATGCATCAGGATATGCGGCCGCTTGAACTGGAAGGAGGGGCTTCTTTTTTAGTGAAGCAATTTGAGCAGGTCGTGGTGAAGCCTGTGACCTTGCAGTATACATTTAATCAATTTCAAAAGCCGACAGTTTCTGTTGTGTTCGGCGAAGATGCCTTAGTATCTGGCGGGGCACTACGAAGCAAGGACGTGACGCGTATGCTTGGAGATCTGCTTGAAACGCAGTTAAACCGACATCAAGCGCAGGTCATCGCTGATCCTGATCTTTCATTAAACGAAGAATTTAAACAGATGACAAGGACAAGTCAGTCAACAAGTGATGCGTTTGATTCTTTTAAAAAGTGGGTGAAAACATGGCGCTCTTCTTAACCGTGATCAGTGTGCTGCTGCTTTGTCAGTTTATGTTCACCATATGGAATATGAAGCAGTTTCCCGTGATAAAGTCCGCTTCTTTTTCGCCAGATGAACCCATTTCGTTATCGATACTGATTCCGGCTAGAAATGAGGAGAAGCGGATAGAAGCCTGTCTTCAGTCGATCGTTGATCAACGTCTTTATCCGAAAGAGCTCATTGTTCTTGATGATCATTCGACAGATCAGACAAGAGCGATTGTGGAGCGCTTTGCAGAAGCGTATCCGTGGATTCGTGTCCAGTCAGGCCAAGCGTTAAAGCAAGGCTGGCTAGGTAAATCATTTGCCTGTTCTCAGCTCGCTGAGGTAGCAGCTTCTGATTGGCTGCTATTTTTAGATGCGGATGTCCGGTTAAAAAGAGGGGCAATTGAAGCAGTGTATCAGCAGGTATGCACGCAAAATACGGGCATGCTGTCAGGTTTCCCAGAACAAAAAACAGGTACATTCTTTGAGCATCTTGTGGTTCCCATGATGATGTTTACCATAGGCTGTCATCTGCCAGTGAAGTGGGTAAGGAATTCAAGGAACCCCGCTTTTGCCGCAGCACATGGAGGCTTTATTGCCATTGAAAAGAATTGCTATCACGACATCGGCGGGCATGAAGCGATTAAGAATTCGCTAGTGGATGATATGGCCTTGGCTAGACGAGTGAAGGAAAAAGGCTCTCCGTTCACACTTGCAAGCATTCATCCATTTGTGTATATGAGAATGTATGAGAGTGGACAAGAGGTTTGGAAAGGCTACCGGAAAAATTTATTCCCAGGTGTCAATCGAAGCATTGCTTTATTAAGCAGCGTCTTTTGTTTATACACCATGCTTTATTTGGCTCCTGTCATTTGTGTGATGATTGCTTTGCTGCAGCTAGATGTGCTGAGTATATGCATAGCCATTCTTTGCTACGGGCTGGGTGTGTCGATCAAAGCGGCAATTGATATCGAGAACGGGAGAACATCTGCAATGGCCTTTTTATTGCCAGTCAGCATATTAAGTTTGATCGCCATAGGCTTTGCTTCTATGAAAATCGGGCTGAAAAAAGAAGGGTATGAATGGAAAGGGAGAAGGTACGAATGAAAAAAGTGATCATCATTGGAGGCGGGCTTGGCGGATTATCAGCAGCGATCCGCTTACAGTCACGCGGGGTTCAGGTCACCATATTAGAAAAAGAAGCGGCTTTAGGCGGGAAATTGCAGCGCCATCAGGGAGCTGGCTACTCTTTTGATCTAGGACCGAGTACCATTACAATGAAGTCATACTTTGAGGAAGTGTTTGCTTCCTGTCATAGACGGATGGAGGATTATGTCACATTTTATCCGATTTCTCCTCTGACCAAAAACGTTTTTTCAGATGGACATACGGTCGAATTTACGCCCAATTTTGAGCAAATGGAATCTCAAATTGCAGCATTCAGTCCTGAAGATGCGAAGCAATACCGTGCATTTTTACAGGAATCAAAGATGCTTTTTCAAAAGGCTGAGGAGCAGTTTTTAAATCGTTTGTTATTGACGTGGAAGGATAAGGCGGATGTAAAGCTCATGAAAGCACTTCTCTCAGTCAAACCGTTTACAACCGTTCAACGCCTGCTGCGTCAATATTTCCGTCATCCGCATACTTTGGCGATGTTTGGACGGTATGCTACATACATCGGCTCTTCTCCCTATGAGGCACCGGCTATTTTTAATATGATGGCGTATTTAGAAGGGGAGAAAGGGATTTATGGAATAAAGGGCGGTACATATCGTTTAGTTGAAGCATTTGAGACTTTGGCAAAGGAATTAGGCGTACAGATTCACCTCAATGAACAAGTCAACAAGATTCATGTGAAGGACCGGCGAATCAAAGGAGTAGAGACGGCTCAGCAGATGTATGAAGCAGATCAAGTCATTGCAGGGGCGGACGCGCTGACTGTTTACCGCCATCTGATTGATGAAAAAGACCGCCCGAGCTTTTTAAATCAAAAGCTGGCTAATATTGAACCGTCATTATCTGGCTTTGTTCTCTTATTAGGTGTACCTAAAGTCTATGAACAGCTGTCCCATCACAATGTGTTTTTCCCAGAGAATTATGAGCAAGAATTCAAAGATATTTTTCAGAAAAAACAACTGCCTCAGGATCCAACGCTTTACATATGTTATTCAGGTCATTCAGAACCAGCTTTAAGCGGAGGACAGGGAAGAAGCAACCTTTTTGTACTGACGAATGCGCCTTATGTGACAAAAGAGCAAGATTGGGGCATGCTAAAGGAGACGTATCGGCAGCATTTGAAAACAAAATTAAAGGAAAAGGGTCTCTTTGATATGGATGAGGTTGCCGAATATGAAGCGTTTCAAACTCCGCTTGATCTGCAGCAGAAAACAGGAGCATATCATGGCGCCATTTATGGCATGTCTTCCAACTCGTTCAAGCAGGCGTTCTTCCGAATCAATAATCAGTCAAAGGACATTGAAGGGCTTTGGTTTGTTGGAGGAACAACTCATCCAGGCGGCGGCACGCCGATGGTGACAAAATCAGGCCAGCTCGTCGCAGAAGCGATCATTTTAAGCACTTGACGTAAGAACAGATGAAAAGGAGAGAAATCAAGTGATTGTGGAAAAAAGAAGGTTTCCGTCCCCCCATCCGCATATTCACTTATTTACAGTGACCTATGAGGCAGATGGGCTTCGGATCAAAGGGCTGCTCGCTGAACCGGCCGGAGAAGGTTTCTATGACGGCTTTTTGTATTTACGAGGCGGCATTAAAAATGTGGGGATGGTGAGACCAGGCCGGATTGTGCAATTTGCAGCGCAGGGCTTTGTCGTATTTGCTCCCTTTTACCGAGGAAATCAGGGAGGCGAAGGGAACGAAGATTTTGCCGGAGAGGACCGGAAAGATGCTTTTGCTGCCTTTCAATTGTTAAAGCACCACAAAAAGGTGAAGCAGGATCGTATTCATATCTTTGGTTTTTCGCGCGGAGGGATTATGGGCATTTGGACCGCTGTTGAAATGAAACAAGAGGCGGCTTCCTTTGTGACATGGGGAGGCGTCAGTGATATGAAGCTCACCTACGAAGAGCGTGTGGATATGAGAAGAATGATGAAGCGTGTGATTGGCGGTCCCCCGCACAAGGTGCCAGAGGCCTATGAGGACAGAACGCCTTTAAATGATGTGGACAAAATTGAAGCGCCTGTTCTCATCATCCACGGAGAAGAGGATCAGAATGTATCGATTGAGCATGCGTATTTATTAGAAGATGCGCTGCGCCAGCACGGAAAGTCAGTGGAGACTTGGTATTTTCACGGATACAACCATTATTTCCCACCGCAGCATAATCGGGAAATTGTCAGAAGGCTGACGACATGGATGCACAGCCGGAAAAGCGGAAATGTGGTAAAATAAGCAGTATAACGAAATTTAGAAAGTAGGGGGATTTTCAATATGGGAATGCCTGTTGAATTTAATACAATGATTGTCACGAAGGGAAAAGAGACAAGAATTGAAGAAAATGTATTTGAGCTCATGAAGGAAGGGTACCGCATTTATCCATTAAATATTCCGCTTGAGGTGCGTAAAACGAAAGACGGAGAAAAAACAGGGACAGCACACGTTGAAAAGCTGGAGCTTACAGACAATGTCACAAAAGTGACTTACCGTCTTGTGTCCCTGCATTCAACGAACTAACAAAAAAAGCTGAGGGAATGATTCCCCTCAGCTTTTGTCATTTGATTATACGCGTGGTCCGCCTTTGGCTTCAATGTCACTTGCTGCGTGGCTGAATTTTTGGAAGTTCTTTTTAAATTCATTGGCAAGGAAGTGTGCTTTTTCTTGATAAGCCTCTTGGTCATCCCATGTTTTAGAAGGTTGAAGCACTTCATCTGGTACGCCAGGAATATGAAGCGGGATGTGTAATCCAAAGATGTCATCAGTGATCATTTCGGCGTTGTCGAGGTCACCTTCGATCGCTGCCTGCACCATTGCTCTAGTATGCGCTAGATTCATGCGTTTGCCTGTACCATAGCCTCCGCCAGTCCAGCCTGTATTCACAAGGAATACTTTTGCGCCGTGCTCATCAATTTTTTTGCCAAGCATTTCAGCATAGACGTGAGCTGGAAGCGGCAAGAACGGTGAACCGAAGCAAGTAGAGAATGTCGTTTCTGGTGATGTGACACCACGCTCAGTTCCTGCTAATTTACTTGTGTAACCGCTCAAGAAATGGTACATTGCCTGTTCTTTTGTTAAACGGCTGATTGGAGGTAAAACGCCAAATGCATCAGCTGTTAAGAAGACAATGGCAGAAGGATGTCCTGCGATACTTGGCTTCACGATGTTATCAATCATTTCGATTGGGTAAGCAGCGCGTGTGTTTTCAGTGAAGAATGTGTCATCATAATCCGCTTCACGTGTTTCTTCATCAAGCACAACATTTTCAAGAACTGATCCGAAGCTGATGGCTTTGTAGATTTGCGGTTCTTTTTCTTCGCTTAAGTTCACACATTTCGCATAACATCCGCCCTCAATATTGAAGACTCCTGAGCCAGACCAGCCGTGTTCATCGTCACCGATCAGCTTGCGGCTTGCACTTGCAGAAAGCGTCGTTTTCCCAGTACCTGAAAGGCCGAAGAATAATGCGACATCGCCTTCTTGACCGACGTTTGCTGAGCAGTGCATGGATAAAATATCTTGCTCAGGAAGCAGGTAATTCATGACAGAGAAAATGGACTTTTTCATCTCTCCTGCATATTCTGTACCACCGATCAGAATGGTGCGTTTTTCAAAAGAAACGATAATAAACGTTTCAGAGTTTGTGCCATCTGTTTCAGGATCTGCTTTAAAGTGCGGTGCAGATAAGATGGTGAACGGTTTTTCGTTTGAAGAAGGTGTGGATCCGTCAGGTCTGATGAACAGCTGCTTTGCAAAGAGATTGTGCCATGCAAATTCGTTTACCACTGTAATTGGCATACGGTATCTTTCATCAGCGCCGGCAAATCCTTCAAAGACGAATAGTTCATCACGTTCTTTTAAGTATGACACAACCTTTGTATATAAACGGTCAAATGCTTCTTTAGAGATCGGCTGGTTGACTTGACCCCAATCAATTTTATGTTCAGAGCTTTCTTCTTTGACGATAAATTTATCTTTAGGCGAACGTCCTGTGTAGGCACCAGTTGTAGCGCGGACAGCTCCTGTTGATGTTAAGACGCCTTCATCACGTGCCAAAATCTTTTCAACAAGTTTCGGAACAGATAAATTTTGGTGCGTATTTTCTAATGAGAACAATGACTGCAAATCTTCTTTTAAATCCACTGAGTTCATAAAAAAACCCTTCCTTTACCGTTGAATTTGTTTGTTTCGATTAGTATAACACATTGATAATAATAGTCTATACTATTTAAATGTTTTTGTGTGTGTTTTTTCATTTCTGCTATGAAAATATGCTTTTTGGTGATGCTAAGGGTGAGGTAAAAAAAGAGGGGAGATAATTCTGATGAAGCATTGACATGATGCAAGGGTTTGAGATAAGATATCTTATTGAACGGATACTCTTATCCCGAGTTGGTGGAGGGACAGGCCCGATGAAGCCCAGCAACCGGTTTCTTGTGAAAAAGGCATGAATATGCTGAGAAACCAAGGTGCTAACCTGATGCAAGGTACAAGAACACCTTGAGCGATAAGAGTGAAAGGCATGCGATCTCAGACCCTTTCCTCGCAATGAAGGAAATGGTTTTTTTATTTTTGGGATATCATATGAACAAATTGCCAATAACATCTCTAATAGAAACGTTTTCAAATATAAGAGGGAACGAGTTCCGTATCATATTGGAGGCCTCATCTTGGGATGATGTGGTCTTGTACAGGAGGAAATAGCCATTATGAGTCAAAATCGTCGTTTATTTACTTCAGAATCAGTAACAGAAGGACATCCGGATAAAATCTGTGATCAAATTTCAGACAGCATTTTGGATGAAATTTTAAAGAAAGATCCAAATGCACGTGTTGCCTGTGAAACTTCTGTTACAACGGGTCTCGTATTAGTAAGCGGTGAAATTACAACGTCTACTTATGTCGATATTCCAAAGACGGTGCGTGACACGATTAAGGAAATTGGCTACACACGTGCGAAATATGGTTTTGATGCGGAAACATGTGCAGTGCTCACATCCATTGATGAACAGTCTGCTGATATTGCGCAAGGTGTAGACAAAGCGCTTGAAGCACGTGAAGGAACAATGACTGAAGAAGAAATTGATGCGATCGGTGCAGGTGACCAAGGATTGATGTTTGGTTTTGCCAACAACGAAACCGAAGAGCTCATGCCGCTGCCGATTTCACTAGCGCATAAATTATCTCTGCGTTTAACAGAAGTGCGCAAGGATCAAACACTTGCCTATCTTCGTCCAGACGGAAAAACACAAGTAACAGTAGAATATGATGAGCAAAATAAACCTGTTCGTATTGACACAGTGGTTATTTCTACGCAGCATGCACCAGAAGTGACGCTTGAACAAATTCAAAGCGACTTAAAAGAGCATGTCATCCGCCCTGTGGTTCCAAGCGAACTCATTGACGAAGAGACAAAATACTTTATTAACCCAACAGGCCGTTTCGTCATCGGTGGACCTCAAGGAGATGCTGGTTTAACTGGACGTAAAATCATCGTTGATACGTATGGCGGGTACGCTCGTCATGGCGGCGGTGCTTTCTCTGGGAAGGACGCAACAAAGGTTGACCGTTCTGCGGCGTACGCTGCTCGTTACGTAGCGAAAAACATCGTAGCTGCCGGTCTTGCAGATTCTTGTGAAGTACAACTTGCTTATGCAATTGGTGTTGCACAGCCTGTATCGATTTCAATTGATACATTCGGAACAGGAAAAGCTTCTGAAGAAAAATTAATTGAAGTGGTTCGTGCGAACTTTGATCTTCGTCCAGCTGGCATTATTAAAATGCTTGACCTGCGTCGTCCGATCTATAAACAAACAGCTGCATACGGACATTTCGGCCGTCATGATTTAGATCTTCCGTGGGAAAAAACGGATAAAGCCGATACGCTTCGTAAAGAAGCATTAGGACAATAACAACATAGAAAACCGCTTATTTTAAGCGGTTTTCCTTTTGATTAAAAAAAATTCTACAAAAAGTGAAAAAATGTGAAACAAAATCGGACAAAATACTGTCTAATTATAGGTCTACTTTTAAGAAATAACATAACGTGGAGGCAATAATATGTGTGGGTTTGTTGGTGTATTTAATCACCGTCCATTGTCCGAAACTACTGAGCAGGAAGAGTTAATTAAACAAATGAATCGTCTCATCGTTCACCGTGGTCCCGATGATGAGGGTTACTTTCATGACGAGCATGTAGGATTTGGATTTAGACGTTTAAGTATTATAGATGTTGAGCACGGAAAGCAGCCGCTTTCTTATGAAGATGAAAAGTATTGGATTATTTTCAACGGAGAAATTTATAACTATGTGGAGCTGAAGGAAGAGCTTGTGAAAAAGGGCTATACGTTCAGCACAGATTCTGATACGGAAGTACTGCTTGCCACATACCGTCATTATAAAGAAGAGGCGGCTTCTAAACTTCGCGGCATGTTTGCATTTTTAATTTGGGATAAAGAAGCGCAGCAATTATATGGCGCGAGAGATCCTTTTGGCATCAAACCGCTTTATTTTACACAAATGGATGAGCAAGTGTACTTTGCGTCTGAACGCAAAAGCTTGATGGCTGTGAACGAGAACATCTTATTTGATGAGACTTCATTGCAGCAGTACATGTCGTTCCAGTTCGTTCCTGAGCCAAATACACTTGATCAAAAGGTGCACAAAGTTGAGCCTGGTCATCAGTTTATTTTACGCCCAGGACAGGAGATCGAATTTAAGACATACTGGAAGGTTCAATTCAAGCCTGAACAAACACAAGAAGAGAAATTAATAGAAGAAGTACGCGATGCAATCTATGATTCTGTGAAAGTTCACATGAGAAGTGATGTACCTGTTGGTTCATTCCTATCAGGTGGTATTGATTCTTCCTTCATCGTGTCTGTCGCAAAGGAATTACACCCTGAGCTGAAGACATTCTCTGTTGGCTTCCAGCAGGATGGCTTTAGTGAAGTCGATGTCGCGAAGGAAACAGCTGATAAGCTAGGCTTACAAAACTTCAGTGCCGTCATTTCTCCAGAGGAATATATGAACGAGCTTCCGAAGATTGTCTGGCATTTAGACGATCCTTTAGCTGATCCGGCGGCGATTCCATTGTATTTTGTGGCAAAAGAAGCGAAGAAACAAGTGACGGTTGTTCTTTCAGGTGAGGGAGCGGACGAGCTGTTCGGCGGATATAATATTTACCGTGAGCCTCTTTCTCTTAAACCATTTGAATCTGTACCATCTATGCTGAAAAAGCTTCTTCTTCGTCTGGCGCGATTAATGCCAGAAGGAATGAAAGGGAAGAGCTTTATCGTTCGCGGCTGTACGCCATTAGAGGAACGTTATATCGGTAATGCGAAAATCTTTGAAGAGCCAGTGAAGAAAAATCTCTTAAAACATTATGATCCAAGCATCACGTATCGTGACGTAACGAAGACATACTTCGAGGAAAGCGCAGGCTACAGTGATATTAACAAAATGCAATATGTTGATATTCATACGTGGATGCGCGGAGACATCTTACTGAAAGCAGACAAGATGACGATGGCGAATTCTCTTGAGCTTCGTGTTCCATTCCTTGATAAGGTCGTTTTTGAAGCGGCTTCTAAAATTCCAGAAGAGCTGAAAACAAAAGATGGCACAACGAAATATTTATTGCGTAAAGCAGCAGAGGGCATTGTGCCTGACCATGTGTTAAACCGTAAAAAGCTTGGTTTCCCTGTGCCAATTCGTCATTGGCTGAAAAATGAGATGAATGCTTGGGCGAAAGACATCATCAAAAACAGTCAAACAGATGAATACATTAACAAGCAATATGTGCTTGATTTATTAAATGAGCATTGTGCTGGCAAAGCAGATCATAGCCGTAAGATTTGGACCGTCCTCATCTTTATGATTTGGCACAGCATTTATGTGGAGCGCAGCATTGATCCAGAGCAGTTGAATCATCAACCGAAAGAAGTCATCTTTAGTTAATGAAAAAAGGTTTTCAGCTTTGTGCTGAAAACCTTTTTTGTCATGATAGAAAGCAGTGGAAAAGGGTAAAATAACAAGCGGTTCATAGTTATTGCTTAATATCCTGAAAAAAACATGATAAAGTGAAGATACACGTATGATGTTAACGGGATAAAAGGGAACGATAGTATTGTCCTTTTTCTACATATTCTCTACGGATTCTGTCCATGTCTTGGATATCTTCATCTGTTAACTGACGGACGACCTTGGCTGGACGGCCAAAAGCGAGTGATCCTTTTGGAATAACCTTTCCTTGAGGGACAAGACTACCTGCACCGATAAAGGCACCTTCGCCAATTTCTGCACCATCGAGAATGATGGACCCCATACCAATGAGGGCATTTTTTCGAATGATTGAGCTATGTAATGTGACTTGGTGTCCAATGGTAGCACCATCTTCTATAAGAAGTGTTTTTCCAGGACTTTGATGCAGACAGGATAAATCTTGAATATTGACGTTTTTTCCAATTCTCACAGGAGCGACATCGCCTCTGATGACGGTTTGAAACCACACGCTCGAATATTCTCCAATCGTGACATCACCAGTAATGGTGACGTTATCTGCGACAAAGACCGATTCATGAATCTCAGGTGTAAACTGATGATATGGATAAATCACTTTTTCGACTTCCTTTCTTAATACAACATTTGTGAGGTGTTTACTTTGTGGACTTGGCATGCTGAAAGACCAGTTGGTACAATTGTAATTGTACATGGTGCGAGTGAATATCACGGCCGATATAAATGGCTGATCGAAATGTGGCGAAATGCAGGCTATCACGTCGTTATGGGTGACCTCCCTGGGCAAGGGACATCGACACGTGCGCGCGGCCACATTCGCTCGTTTCAGGAATACATTGATACGATAGATGAATGGATCGAACATGCGAAATCATTCAGGCTTCCTACTTTTTTACTTGGACACAGTATGGGTGGACTCATTTCAATTGAGTGGATCAAGCAGTATACCCATACGAAGATTGATGGCCTTATTTTATCATCACCTTGTTTAGGTCTGCAATTTAAACCGAAGAAGCTAATGGATTTTGCATCAAAAGGTCTAAATGTGCTGGCACCGTCCTTTAAAGTCGAGTCAGGGCTGTCGATTGAACTAGCCACACGGAATCAGGCTGTGATTGAGGCAGACTCAAATGATTCTCTTTACGTAACAAAGGTGTCGGTTCGCTGGTACCGAGAGCTGATCAAAAATATTGATGCGGCCATGCAGCCAACGAATGTCTTTAAATCGATTCCGCTCCTTTTAATGCAGGCGGGCGATGATAAGATCGTGGATAAAACGAGGGTGATCAAATGGTTCAATGGCATTGAATCAACCAATAAATCATACCGTGAATGGGAAGAACTGTATCACGAAATTTTTAATGAACCGGAAAGAGAAGATGTGTTTAAGGCAGCAAGAGCCTTTACAGATCAATATATTTGATGGTGAGCTTTAAGTTGGGGGTGGATTGATTTGTCAGTACCAGAGCGTCCTTTTGCACTGATGACAAAGGTGTATAAAGATATTTTTCCGCTTGTTCATCAGGAGCTGAAAAAGTGGCGGGCTCATGCAGAAATGATTGAAAATGAAGAACTGCGAACGCAGGCACTAGCGAGCATATCTAGTAAAACCTTTCACTGTGAAGGCGGAGGCATTTTATCTCTTCTAGCAGGTGAGGCGAAAGAAACGTGTATTGAATTCATTGTGGCGTATCAAACCATCAGTGATTACTTAGATAACCTATGTGACCGCAGCACGTCGCTGGATCCAAAAGATTTTCATATGCTGCATCAAGCGATGAGAGATGCGCTTGATATTCATGCTGAGCTCAAGCCGTACTATCAATTCCGTGATGATCAAGAGGATTATGGGTATTTACATGCGCTTGTCCGCACATGTCAAGACGTGCTTACGCGCCTTGAGCATTATCCAATCATTCAGCCATATTTACACACGCTGTGTGATTACTACAGTGATTTGCAAGTACATAAACACGTCGTTCCTCATGAGCGGGTCCCGCGGCTAGAATCGTGGTTTCGCCAGTATGAAAAGGATTTGCCTAAGATGGAATGGTATGAATTTTCAGCTTGTGCAGGATCAACGTTAGGGATTTTCTGTCTTGTGGCGTATGCGCTGCAGCCGGATTTTACAGAAAAGCAGGCGAAGCAAATTTACGAAAGCTATTTCCCTTATATCCAAGGTCTGCACATTTTACTTGATTATTTAATTGACCAAGAAGAAGACCGGCTTGGGGGAGATCTGAACTTTTGCTCCTACTATGCCTCTCATCATGAGATGATGGATAGACTTCAGCATTTTATTGAAAAAGCGGATGAGCAGCTGAAAGGCATTCCGCACGAAAACTTTCACAAATTGATTAACAGAGGGTTACTGGCAGTCTATTTGTCCGATGAAAAAGTGACAGCCCAAAAAGAGATGAATAAGCTGGCAAAACGGCTGATCAAATCAAGCGGGAAAACATCATTCTTTTTCTATATCAACGGAAGAGCCTATCGGACCTATCAGAAAATGCCTTGGATGAAATCCTCATAAAAAGCTCAAATCCTAATGGATTTGAGCTTTTTTTCAATGGCGACCACAAAAGGCGGGTCGTTTTGAATATTCATGTATTGATATGATAAAACTTGTGCCTCTTCATGAGGAAGTGATCTGCAATAGTCAAGAAGTACTTCTTTTTCTCTTTTTCCTTCGGAGTGTCCATGGTAAATCACAAGGACGATCAGACCGCCGGGTTTAAGCCAGTCGAGGAGCTGCTCGATGGCTTCGATGGTTGTAGGAGCCTGAGTGGTGACGGCTTTATCGCCTCCGGGCAGGTACCCAAGGTTAAACACCGCACCAGAAATATGTCCATAAACATCCTTTGGCAGGTGATGAGCCAGTTTTTCATGCCCATCGTGGATCAGATGAACGTAAGGATATCCCTCGCCAAGCCTTTTTCTCGTCTGCTGTAGGGCTTCCTCTTGTACGTCGAATGCGAAAACTTGTCCATCATTTCCTACAAGATCAGCTAAATAGCGTGTATCGTGGCCATTTCCCATTGTTGCATCAATGACGATGTCGCCTTTTTGACAAGCCCGTTCTAACAGCTCTTTACTAAAAGGGAGCATGCGTTTCAAAATCATTTGGCTGCTTCTTCCAATCTGACGAAACGTTTGCCTTGGTAGCTGTTACGTCTTTCGAGCTCAGCATTAATGGCATTTAGTACTTCCCACTTGTTTACACTCCACATCGGACCAACCATTAATTCAATTGGGCCATCCCCTGTAATGCGGTGAATAATCATTTCTGGCGGCAGGATCTCCAGTTGATCACAAACAAGCTGAACATATTCTTCCTGGCTTAGAAACTCCAATTTGCCTTTTTCGTATTGCTTGACCATTGGGGTTCCTTTTAAAAGGTGAAGTAAATGAATTTTAATTCCTTGCACATCTAAATCTGCGACAGCTTTTGCTGTTTCCATCATCATGTCCCGGTTTTCTAGAGGCAGTCCGTTGATGATATGCGAGCAGACACGAATTCCGTGTTTTCGCAGTTTTTCTACACCTTCTACGTAGCATTCATAATCATGGGCACGGTTAATGAGCATCGCTGTACGTTCATGAACCGTTTGAAGACCAAGCTCTACCCAGAGATAAGTGCGCTCATTTAATTCGGCTAAATACTCCACCACGTCATCTGGCAGGCAGTCAGGTCTTGTCGCAATAGATAAACCAACCACTCCATCCAGATTCATGACGGTTTCAAATTTTTCTTTTAGAACAGGAAGCGGGGCGTGTGTGTTTGTATACGCTTGAAAATACGCCATATATTTTCCGTCTTTCCATTTTGTGTGCATCCGGTCTTTGATTTCGTTAAATTGAGTGATGAGATCATCAGCCCGGTTTCCTGCAAAATCACCAGACCCAGCTGCACTGCAAAATGTACAGCCTCCGTGGGCTACAGTACCATCACGGTTTGGGCAGTCAAAGCCGCCGTCTAAGGCCACTTTAAATACTTTATGACCAAAGTGCTCTCGCAAATGATAGTTCCATGTGTGATAGCGTTTTTCGCTGTTTGAATATAAAAAAGGGTTATGCTGATCCAAGTCAGTAACCTCCTTGCGTAATAATAGGCATCCTTAAAGTTTAACAAAAATCATGAAGGAGGACAATTGAATCTGTCCAACATTTTCTTTAGTGAAAAAGCTTTACGTGGGCAAAATAGGCGGGAGCAATGATGAAATGGAGGGAATGCAAGATGGCAACAAGGCAGTCGATCGATGAATTTATCCAAAAAAGTACTGAAACCCTTGAGTTTGCAAATGAGCAATTTGATTTGAACTTACGCCAAGAGCATTATAATGAGGACGAATTTTCTAAGGCGCAGCTTATGCTTGAAGATGCGGTGAACGAATTAGAAAAATTAAAAGATGTCGCCAATGATCAGCAAAGAGAGCGATTAGACAGGGCGCGTGTTCAAATTCAAAGCTTGCAAAATCAAATGATTTTAGGTATTTCTTACGACAACGAATGATGAACAGATCCTTTTTTTAAGGGTCTGTTTTTTATTTTTTAAAAGGCTATTGACTTTTTGGCTGAGTGTCTTTATTGTGTTAAGTGTACTACAACAACTAATACACTAAAGACACTTAAAAAGTGAAGAAAGGTGTTCAACCATGAAAAAAGAAAAAAAACCAATCAATTTGAAGTGGATGGTGCTGGCTGTTGCGTTAGCATGTACATTTTTTTTCGTTCTCGTTTTCATTGGTTTTGAAGTTCAAAAAGATTTGATACCTAATTCAATCCCTTTAATGCAAGGGCATGAACAAGCGATAGGACTGCAAAAGCATGAATGAGGAAAGAGGGAGCCATCATGATTCAAATAGATCCACGAAGCGCTGCGCCATTATATGAACAAATCATTGAGCAGTTGAAAATTTTATGTCTAAAAGGTGTAATGAAACCTGGTGACAAACTGCCCTCTGTCAGAGAGCTCGCCACCATTATCATCGCCAACCCAAACACCGTCAGTAAAGCATATAAAGAGCTTGAGCGGGAAGGGATTATTGAAACACTAAGAGGCCGCGGTACGTATGTAACAGAAGGGGCTCAGTTAAAGCTGAATGAAGGGAAGGTGTTGGAGATGAAGGAGCAATTAAAACAACTCATCATAGAAGCTCATTATGCCGGTATTGATATTCAACAACTGAAGGAATGGATAGAAGAGATCGGCTCAAGTCTTGAGGGAGGAAAACAAGTTGATTGAGGTTAGAAATGTATCAAAGACATTAAATGGACGTGAAGTACTCAGTAACGTTTCCTTCAAAATAGGCGAAGGTGAGATCTTCGGTCTGCTAGGCAGGAATGGCTCAGGAAAAACAACACTTCTCCGCTTGATTCAGCAAATTCTTCTTCCAGATGAAGGAGAGATTTATTTTAAAGACGTGCTTGTGAAAGACCATCCTTTAGTGAAGCAAAATATTGTGTATATGCCAGTCGTCAATCCCTACTTTGACAGATACAATTACGGACAGCTTGTCCAGCTGTTAAAGCATATTTATCCGAAGTTTGACGTGACATATGCCAATGAGCTTGTGAACCGCTATGAAATTCCGGAAAAAGTGAAATATCGTGAACTATCGACAGGGTTAAAAAAACAGCTGTCATTAATTTTAAGCTTTGCGATCAAGCCAGCGGTGATTTTGTTAGATGAACCGACAGATGGAATTGATGCCGTCACAAGAAATGATGTTCTTCAGCTCATGATCGACGAGGTAGCGGAACGTGAAACATCGATTCTCATTACATCGCACCGATTAGAGGATATTGAGCGTATGTGTAACCGAATCGGGTTTTTAGAAGGAAATGAACTCACAAGTGTCATGGATCTAGATGAATTAAAGAATGATTATGTCAAAATTCAGATGGCTTTTGAAGAAGATATGAACTTGAGTATACGAAAAAATGGCGTTGCTATATTAGATCAAGCGGGCATTTTTTATACAGCGCTTGTTCTTAAAACCGATGTAGAGGCTAAAGAGTACTTGAAGTCGCTGCAGCCAAAAGTATGGCATGAACTGCCTGTGAATTTAGAAGAAGTATTCATTGCAAAGTTTGGAGGGAAACGGAGATGGTAAAGCGGCAATTATTATATAAGGAGTGGAAGCAATCAGAGCTGACATTTATTTTAGTGATGCTGGTTGCGGCGCTTGCGACGCCCTTATCCCTCCTAATGGGATATTCATCCTTTCAAACATGTTTAAAGGATCCCACATGTATTTTGGATACATCACATTTTTCCTATAGTTTTAAGAAAGATGCTTTTCTCGCTCTTTCATGGTTAATGGGAATCCTTTTTGCCATAATTCAGCTTGGCTTTGAGAGAAATAAAGGGCAAATGGATTTCACCTTAGCCTTGCCTTTTAGTAGAAGTACCATCTATCAGACAAAATTTTTCTTGGGTGCCGGGATCATTGCACTCATTCATGCATTCTCATATGCCTTAACTTACTTACTTATATTAGGCATCAAACCTGTTGAGACACCTGGATTTAACAGTATGTATTTATATGCTTTGGTGTCATCCTTGATGATATATGCCCTGTTTTTTGCAGCAGGCACTTTAACAGGAAGTGCAATTGCCCAAGCAATCGTTGCATTCAGTACAGCCATTTTACCTTTTTTACTAATTGGTCTACCATTGGTTCATTTAGAATTTATATTGAGAACAAATGGGGAGTGGGTTGATCAGTGGCTTAATCATATTATCTTGGCAATTTCTCCAATCACTTATATAGCTGAATTTAATCAGTATGAATATACGATTTGGTTCAGCGGTGAAGAATTCATCGTACCAATTGTCATGATGATTTTATTTTATTTCATTGGTTTGTTTAGCTTCATCAAACATCCAATTGAACGAAGTGGCCGTTTTTTCCTTTACCCAAAAATGGATCGGCCTATTCAAATTATGGTCATTGCTTTTGGTGTTTTAGGTTTTGGCTGGGGTGGATTCTCCTCAGACAATTCCATGTTTGGTTATATCGCTGGCATGATAATCGGCGGTGCTGTAGGCGCACTAACGAGTTATTTTTTAATATATCGAAAAAGATAAACAGAGAGTAGGGGAGTAGAGATGATTCAGGTTCAAGCGTTAGATCATGTGTTTAAAATTGGTAAAAAGGGCAGAGAGAATGAAATTCCTGTGCTGAAAGGGATTGACCTATCCATCAAAAGAGGCGACATTGCTTGTATTGTGGGACGAAGTGGTTCGGGGAAATCTACCCTTTTGAACTTAATTTCAGGATATATTACGCCAACGAGCGGACAAATTGTCATTGATGGTACCGATGTGACCGGCTTTAATGAAAAAGAATGGGCGGACTTCCGCTTAGATCACTTTGGCTTTATCTTTCAAAGCTTTCAATTGATCGGGAGCTTAACGACGTATGAAAATGTTGAACTTCCGCTCACTTTAAAAGGTGTGAAGCCGTCTGAACGAAAGACGAAAGTAAAAGAAATGCTGAAACGAGTAGGCCTCGAACATCATGCAGGGCATTACCCGAATGAGTTGTCCGGCGGGCAGCAACAGCGTGTGAGTATTGCAAGAGCCTTGATTTTAAATCCATCTATTATATTAGCGGATGAACCAACAGGCAGTCTAGATTCAGAAACCGAAGCAGAAATTCTAGCCTTTATCCAGCAGCTCAATCGTGAAAAAGGAATCACGTTTGTCATCATTACACATGACGATGAAGTCGCTTCAATTGCAGATACAACGTTCCAGCTTCATGATGGTGTATTAAAGAAAGGGGAACAGACCATTGAAATTTAGAGATCAGGTCAAATTCATTAGAAGAAACATGAAGAAAAATAGATTGCGTGTGTTTATGACCATTCTTGCGACGACAATGGCATGCTCTTTCTTAATCGTTCTAGCATCTGTCGGTTTTGGTTTGCAAAAATCGGCGCAAGATGAAATCATGAAACAGCAAATCATCACTGAAGTGAAAGTGTTAGGCAAGGAAAAAGGTGCCGTCAAGGTAGATGATTTAAAGAAATATGATCATGTGAAATCTGTCGTCTCAAGAACGTCTCTCGTTCCATCGGTAAACGTCGAGCTCGATGACCGCTCAAGTGAAACGCAGGCTGCTCTGACCGATATGAAAGAGGAAAAAGAAGCAGGGCTTGAACTAGACAGAGGGAAAGTCCCAACATCAGCAAACGAAATTGTGGTTGGGTACCATATGGCAGAACAACTGTGGACAAAAAAAGAGCGCAAAGCCTATGAAAAAGAATTAAATCAAACGTCAAACGGTGAAGAAGAACCAAAAGAGCCAAAAGGCTACACGAAAGATATTTTAAATAAAGTGATTCAAATCAAGGTACCAAAACTCAACGAAGAAAATGAAGTCGTCAAAGAAAAAACATTTGATTTCCGTGTAGTAGGAGTCATGAAAAAGCCAAATTTGGAGTGGCAGCAGGATCATAAAATTCTCATTCCGAATGCGTATGAAAAGGAATTTGGTCAAATACTTGATCTATCTCCTGAAGCAGGAAATGTCGAGAAAATGACCTCTGTCTATGCGGATAAATTCGACAATGTCGGTGCACTCACGAATAAGCTGACAGATGAGGGCTACCAAGTCATCTCTGTGACGAATCAGCTCGAAGGTATGGATATGTTCTTTACTGTCTTCAAAATTGGACTCATTTTTGTCGGCTGTATCGCAGTCATTATTTCTGCAATTGGTATTTTTAATACGATGACAATGGCAGTAACAGAGCGAACACAAGAGATTGGGATTATGAAAGCCATTGGTGCGAATCCATCGATTATCAAGCGAATGTTCCTCATGGAAAGTGCTTATATTGGGGTGATTGGGTCGATCATCGGTATTATCATCTCATATATCATTAGTTTCGCCGTCAATTTAATCATTCCAGCCATTTTGTCGTCCATGTCAGAGGGAGGGTCAAGCGATCAATTCTCGATCACCTTCTCCTATATTCCGCTCAGCCTTGTGATCACAGCAACAGTGATTAGCGCAGGGGTAGCGATCCTTTCAGGGCTTAACCCAGCACGTAAAGCAACAAAAACGAATGTATTAGCAGCATTAAGAAGAGAAATCTAAAAAAAGAACCTCCTAAGACACCCGATTGGGCTGACAGGAGGTTCTTTTTTTGTGACACATGGCTATTGCTTAGGTGCCCGGTACCCTGCACGTTCTGCCTCTTCTACGGAGCAGAATAGTTCGGTTACATTTTTTGTTCTAGAGTAGTATCTGCTGCTCGGTGTGTGATAAATGCCATTGACACTTCCTTTGATGTTACAGGCTGCTGATTCTTTTTTTGTTTCCTTCTGCGATTCATGACCGCCTGTACTTTTTCCTTCATCTTTAGGAGCGGAGCGCTGAACAGTGGAAGACTTCGTATCGCTGCTGCTTTTCTTGTTCTCTTTTTTGAGTGTTTCATTGCTTGAGGCAAGCTTGTCTATTTTCTCTTCAAGCGCTTGAATGATCTTTTCTTGCTTTTTGACTGTTTCTTTTTCTGAGGTGATGGTTTCTAGCTTTTTAGCTAGTTTTTCTTTATCCTTTGTTGCGTCCTCTAAAGAGGCAGTAAGCTCCTCTTTATCAGCTTTTAAGCGCGATATGTCAGATGTGAGCTGCTTTTGATCCTTTAACAGCTGTTCTGAAGATGGATCTGCTTGTGCCTTCGGTGCATCTGTGGCAGCAAACGGTAATGACATAATGGAAAAGACGAGACCCAAGATCAAAAAAGGATAAAATAGTTTCTTTGAAAAGATATGCTCGTTCTGGTGTTTGAGTAATAAGAAATTGACGGCATATCCTATGGCGAAACAAACACATAAAAGACCTATGATGAGTAACATCATCATCTAGAAGCCCCCCTAAATCTCTATTTACTCCTATCATACCTCATTTTTCCATTTTTAGGGGCGGTTTAACTAAAAAAGCCCTGTTTACACAGGGTTTTCAGCTAATGTTAATCCTTTGATTGCTTCCTTAACCGTCAAATATGTGATCGCATCCTGGAAATCTGTATCCAAGTCTTTCATTTTCATCGCAAGCTGCGGTTTGATCCCTGTGATGATCAGTTCGGTTCCAGTTAAACTGAGAAGATGATGCAGCTTGAAAATGCGTCCTGCAACGGAATCATCGACATCGATTAAGCCAGAAAGATCGACAATTAAATAATCATCCTTTGAATCATCTAATATACAAGTTAACTTCGCAACAATGGCATCAAAGCGTTCTTCAGATAGTTTTCCAATGAGTGGTAGAGCAGATACACCATTTTTGATTGGGACGATTGGCGTCGAAAGAGAGGTGACTTCCTGTAAGGAATCTTCTAGGAGTTGTTCATATTCTTTCTGTTTCGTAATATCCTTTTGAAAGCCAATGAAAAATGTTTTATCATCTTGTTCAATGTATAGAGGATCTATATTGAGTTCATTCCAAAAAAAAGTACCGTCTTTTTTATAATTTTTTAGCTGTGTGGTAATAGGTATTTTATTCTGTATTCCATGACGTATTAAATCAAGCTGCTCTTGATCTGTGTCTTTTCCTTGAAGGAATCGACAATTACGCCCAAGAATCTCATCTGGTTTGTATCCAGTCATGTGTGTAAAGCCATGGTTCACATAAACGATAGGGTTATCCTCTAAAGAAGGGTCTGTAATGACAACACCGATCCGCGCATGATCTAGCGCTTTTTTTATGAGTTCAAGCTGTTTTTGCAAGCCGAAGATGTTCGAGCTGACCATATTACCCTCCTTTGCTGCTACTAGCAGACATATCAAATGGCTGTCTTTTCAACCAAAAGTATTCCTTAATAACGTAACATAACATATGTTCTGTTTCAATGATTGCAATGGCTTTGTTAAATTTGTCATCATAGTTTGTCCTCCATTAGAATATAGTAAGTAAGGAGACTTTTCTTTAGAAAAAGAAGGAATCAATTGCTCATAATTCATAAAATGACAAAAATAGTTAATATGGATTAGGTAAAAATGATTCCAATGCATCAAGATTGTTTTTGGGTCATTCACATATAATGGAAGAAACAAGCTTTTTTTCTTCGTTAGAGAGAATAGACCTTTTACATGGATTATGACGGAACAGCAGAATGGCATTACAGGGGGCTGGACAGCCTGAAGTCGCTTTACTATTCTAAGGGCTTTAGGAAGGTGATGAAAATGCTGCAACAAGTCATTATTGCTTGCGCCATTGGAGGGGTCATGGGCATTCTCGGTCACGTAAAGAAAAAAGGCAGGCTAGAGAAGCCCAGAATGACAAAAAAGTTTATTTATTTAGGGTTTATTGAAGATTGGCTCGTTGGGATGATTGCCGCTACACTGCTTGTCTTATCCTCAAATCCCGATTCTAGTCTGCACTTGGTCATCTTATCAATTATTTCAGGTTACGGAGGAGAAGCAGTTCTGCGAAGCTTTGATTTTGTAAGAGAACAGCGTTCACAGGATGCAGACTCCAACCGTCATAACCGATCTCCACACGAATAATATCCTCTACTTTACCCTGATCTAGGGTACATTCCCATTGTATACAAACCTGCTTGCACTTATGATCATAATTCTATAAAATACTACTTAGATGACGGTTACGATAAGAACAGTGAAGAGGAGTAGTAGGAAAGCAGTATTTGTCTTTAGAGAATTGACGGCTGGTGAAAGTCAATCAAATCTGCTTCTGAACTCGCCTCAGAGTTGCAGTTGCGTTAAAGCTTCTGTCGCATGTCTGCGTTAAAGATATTAAGTGAGCGTACAAACAGAAAGTGACGCTAACAAGGGTGGTACCGCGGGAACCAAAAAATCTCTCGTCCCTTTCCAGGGATGAGGGTTTTTTGTTGATTTTAGAAAAATCTGAATTCTTGCAGTGGTCATCTGAGCAGATACAGCCGTACATATTAAAGGAGGTTTTCACATTGAGTTTTCAGCATCGGGAAATTGAAAAGAAGTGGCAGGATTATTGGCTGACACATAAAACATTCGCCACATCTGACTCGGAAGATAAACCAAAGTTCTATGCGCTTGATATGTTTCCATACCCATCAGGAGCAGGGCTTCATGTCGGGCACCCTGAGGGCTACACAGCAACGGATATTTTATCACGCATGAAACGTATGCAGGGATATGATGTTCTTCATCCAATGGGATGGGACGCATTTGGTCTTCCAGCAGAACAGTATGCACTAGATACAGGGAATGATCCAGCGGTCTTTACAGAAGAGAACATCAATAACTTCCGCCGCCAAATTCAATCACTAGGATTCTCATATGATTGGGATCGAGAAATCAACACGACTGATCCGAATTATTATAAATGGACACAATGGATTTTCTTGAAATTGTACGAAAAGGGATTGGCGTATATCGATGAAGTACCAGTGAACTGGTGCCCGGCGCTTGGTACAGTTCTTGCAAATGAAGAAGTCATTGATGGAAAAAGTGAACGCGGAGGGCATCCAGTTGAAAGACGTCCGATGAAGCAATGGATGCTGAAGATTACGGCATATGCGGACAGGCTGTTAGAAGATTTAGAAGACATTGATTGGCCTGAAAGCATCAAAGATATGCAGCGTAACTGGATCGGACGTTCAGAAGGTGCACACGTTCATTTCGAAGTAGAAGGACATGACGAACAGTTTACTGTTTTCACAACGCGTCCGGATACATTATTTGGTGCAACATATGCGGTACTTGCACCAGAACATGCACTTGTTGAAAAAATTACAACAGCTGCTCAAAAAGAAGCAGTCGAAGCATATATCAAAGAAATTCAATCAAAGAGCGACTTAGAGCGGACAGATCTTGCAAAAACGAAGACGGGTATTTTCACAGGCGCTTATGCCATCAATCCATTAAATGGTGAAAAGATGCCGATCTGGATTGCAGATTACGTGCTGGCTACTTATGGAACAGGCGCGATTATGGCGGTACCTGCCCATGATGAGCGTGACTATGAATTCGCCAAAACATTTGATCTTCCAATCAAGGAAGTTGTAGAAGGCGGAGACATTGAAAAAGAAGCTTACACAGGTGATGGAAAACACATTAACTCTGATTTCCTCAATGGATTAGGAAAAGAAGAAGCGATTGAAAAAGCCATTGCATGGCTTGAAGAACATCAAAAAGGCGAAAAGAAAGTCACATATCGTTTAAGAGACTGGCTATTTAGCCGCCAGCGTTACTGGGGTGAGCCAATTCCAATTATTCATTGGGAGGACGGAACTTCTTCAGCCGTTTCAGAGGAAGAGCTTCCACTGATTTTGCCTAAAACCACTGAGATTAAGCCAAGTGGTACAGGTGAATCACCTTTAGCCAATATCAAAGAGTGGGTTGAGGTTGTAGATCCTGTAACAGGTAAAAAAGGACGCCGTGAAACCAATACAATGCCGCAATGGGCAGGCAGCTGCTGGTATTTCTTACGTTATATTGACCCGCATAACTCAGAAAAGCTTGCATCTCCTGAGAAACTAAAGAAATGGCTTCCTGTTGATGTATATATCGGCGGAGCAGAACATGCTGTACTGCATCTTCTATATGCGCGCTTCTGGCATAAGTTCTTGTATGATATCGGTGTTGTTCCTACAAAAGAACCTTTCATGAAATTGTTCAACCAAGGAATGATTCTTGGAGAAAATAATGAAAAAATGAGTAAATCAAAAGGGAACGTTGTCAATCCAGATGATATCGTAGAATCTCATGGTGCGGATACATTACGACTTTATGAAATGTTCATGGGACCTTTAGATGCATCAATCGCTTGGTCTGAAACAGGACTTGATGGTGCTCGCCGTTTCCTTGATCGTGTATGGCGTCTATTCACAAATGAAGATGGCACAATCAGTGATAAAGTGACGGAGCAAACTGGAGGCGCATTAGAACGCAGCTATCATGAAACCGTGATGAAGGTAACGGACCATTATGAAGGCCTGCGCTTCAATACAGGGATCTCACAATTAATGGTGTTTATCAATGATGCCTACAAGGCTGATACACTGCCGAAAGAATATGCAGAAGGCTTTGTGAAACTTCTTTCTCCAATTGCACCGCATTTAGCGGAAGAGCTTTGGAATAAACTTGGTCATGAAGGGTCTATTTCTTATGAAGCATGGCCGCAATATGACGAGTCAAAACTTGTCGACGATGAAGTAGAAATTGTCGTACAGTTGAATGGAAAAGTGAAAGCAAAATTAACCGTTCCTGCTGATGCAACAAAAGAACAGTTAGAAGAGCTTGCGAAAAATGATGCACGCGTAAAAGAACAGCTTGAAGGGAAAACCATTCGCAAAGTGATTGCGGTTCCTGGGAAGCTTGTCAATATTGTTGCGAACTAATGATGACACCCATCGGTATGAACCGGTGGGTGTTCTTTATTTCCCGGGACATAATTTTGTCGAAAACAAGGTGATTACTTCATCGACCTC
Organism: Bacillus sp. LNXM65; assembly: GCF_002998575.1. Classification (NCBI taxonomy): domain Bacteria; kingdom Bacillati; phylum Bacillota; class Bacilli; order Caryophanales; family Bacillaceae; genus Bacillus; species Bacillus sp. LNXM65. The sequence continues at coordinate 50,084 of NZ_PVRB01000009.1, forward strand.
GTATTTTAACAGGTGATCAAGAAAATGAGGAGTGACGTCAATGGAAAAGGAAATCAAACGTGAACAACTGCTCAGTCTGTTAGGAGAAATGCCAGAACGCCATCGCGTGGAGGCATATACGTTAAAGATCGAGGAACGTGAATCGTATGTAGTCGAAACACTCATTCTTTCGATTCATGGTGTAGAGGAAGTGCCCGCTTATTTTGTAAAGCCAAAGGATACGGTGAAAAAAAGACCTGTTGTGCTGTTCCAGCACTCTCATGGCGGGAACTACGTGGATGGGAAGGAAGAACTGATCAAAGGTGCTCATTATTTGCAAGCGCCTTCATATGCGAAAGAGTTCACATCAAAAGGCTATAGTGTCCTGGCTATCGATCATGCAGGGTTTGGTGAGAGAAGAGGAAGAACAGAAAGTGAAATTTTTAAGGAGATGCTTTTAACAGGAAAAGTGATGTGGGGTATGATGCTGTATGAAAGCATGTGTGCGATTGATTATGTGCTGTCTCGATCTGATGTGCTGCCGGACCGGTTAGCTGTTTTTGGAATGTCAATGGGAGGGCTTCTTTCCTGGTGGACTGCTGCGCTTGATGAGAGGGTCAGTGTGTGTATTGATCTTTGCGCACAGGTCGATCATCACACATTAATTAAAACGAACAATTTAGACAGGCATGGCTTTTATTACTATGTACCAAGCTTAGCAAAGCACTTTACAGCAGCTGAAATTCAGAAAATGATTTTTCCAAGGCCGCATTTAAGCCTAGTTGGAAAACTTGATCCGCTCACGCCAGCTGAAGGCGTCGCACGCATTCAAAAGGAATTGAGCCAAACCTATCAAGCTGCTTCATTGAAAGAACGGTATCAGCTTGTTGGTCTTCATGCAGGTCATTTTGAAACAGCCGCTATGCGTCACGAGGCCACTCGATTTTTGAAAAAATGGCTGTAACCCATAAAGGCTTGGACATACTACGTCAATAGAAAGGAGGAAACAGATGAAAAAGATCACGATCATTGGCGGATGCGGTGTGATAGGCCGTATTTTAACAAAAGCGCTCTCTTCTGAGTACGAAATCACCATCATTGATCAAACGAGCTGTGTAAAAGGAGCCATTTTAGCAGATGCAGCGAATGAACAGGAATTATATGAGGCGATTCCGAGAGATACAGATGTCATCATGCACCTTTTAAACATGGATATGACGCATGATGTGATGAATCTTGAGGAGTTTGAAAAAATGAATGATATTTTTTGGAGGAGCTCCTATTATATGTTTCGGTCAGCTGCACGTCTCGGCATACGAAAAGTCATTTTTGCAAGCAGCAATCATGTGACCGATCGTTATGAAGAGGGTGGCCGCTCCTTACTAGGGCGAAATATTACAACAGACGATGTGCCAGCGACTAAAAATGTCTATGGTATTTTAAAATTTGCTTCAGAACAGCTAGGCCGTTTGTTCCACGATCAAACGGGGATGTCTGTTATCAATTTACGGATTGGAACGGTTGTGACGGATGAGATGGAGGCATTACACAAGAAACGAAGAACGAAACGAACACTTCTGTCACATGAAGATCTTATAGGGATGACAAAGGCAGCGATTGAAACGACCGTCCCCTTTGGGACATATTATGCCGTATCAGAAAACGAAGAAAAGCCCTGGTCTACAGAAAAAATAAAGCAGGAGTTAGGCTACAGACCTGATGTGAATACGACGGAAATCCTAGAAGAAAATGATCAGGCATAGGGCATAATCATGTCATTAGCTGATGATCTTATTCTTTTGTTTCATGAGCATAAAAGCACGATTGACATGATCCATCCAGTTGGTCTGTCAAGATGATTATAGACGCTTTCTTCCCCCGTTTGTTACATTTTAATCACGATATCGTCACAGGCTGCAGCTTATTTTCGGACGAAATGATAACGCTTTCAAAGAAAGGGCGTGATGAACATAGATCGTTCTATTAAAGGCCGATTGTTCAACTTATTTAATTACTCTTTTCTACTCATGTTCGCATTAATATGTGTGCTTCCGTTCATCCATGTCATTGCAGCCTCTTTTGCTACAGTAGAAGAGGTCATCACGAAGAAGTTTATCTTGTTCCCGACCACGTTTTCTTTAGAGGCCTATCGATATATTTTCTCTACGGATATTGTGTATCGTAGCCTTATTGTGTCCATTCTTGTGACGCTCGTTGGAACAGCTGTCAGCATGTTTTTGTCCTCACTCATGGCATATGGGCTGTCTCGTCAGGAGCTAAAAGGCCGGAGAACATTGATGTTTCTCGTTGTCTTCACGATGTTGTTTAGTGGAGGTATGATTCCGACGTTTATTGTGGTGAAAACACTTGGTCTGCTTGATACCTATTGGTCACTTATTCTACCGGTTGCGATCAATGCATTCAATTTGATCATTTTGAAAAACTTCTTTCAAAACATCCCGGCAAGCCTTGAGGAATCAGCGAAGATGGATGGCTGTAACGATTTAGGGATTTTCTTTAAAATTGTGCTGCCACTTTCTTTGCCAGCTATTGCGACCATTTCACTTTTTTATGCCGTGACGTATTGGAATACGTACATGACCGCCATCCTGTATTTAAATGATTCAGTGAAATGGCCGATTCAGGTGCTGCTAAGGCAGATTGTCATTGTCTCAAGCGGAATGCAGGGAGATATGTCGGATATGGGATCATCCACACCACCGCCAGACCAAACGATTAAAATGGCTGTCATTGTGGTAGCGACCATTCCAGTTCTGCTTGTCTATCCATTTATTCAAAAGCATTTTAACAAAGGGGCATTACTAGGTTCTGTAAAAGGTTAAAAAGATGGAACAACGGAGGGATCTTATGGGGAGAAAGAAATTATGGTTGATTGCGTTTGTCCTGTTATTTGCAGCAAGCGGTATTCTATCCGCATGTTCAAGCAAAGGAACAAGTTCATCAGATGAAAAGGTTGATTTAGATAAAAAGGTAAAGCTGACCTGGATGGCTATTTTGTATCATCAGCAGCCGCCGAAGGATTCCGTCATAAAAGAGATTGAGAAGCTCACAAATACAGAGCTTGATATTACATGGGTGCCTGATGCCGTGAAGGAAGACCGTTTAAATTCCGCACTTGCCGCAGGGAATCTGCCGCAGATTGTCACGATTCAAGACATTAAGAATTCGTCTGCTATTAATGCGTTCAGATCAGGCATGTTCTGGGAAGTCGGTCCGTATTTAAAGGATTATCCAAATTTAAGTAAGATGAACGAACTGATTAATAAAAACGCCTCTATAGACGGTAAGCTTTATGGCATTTATAGAGAGAGACCACTTTCAAGACAAGGAATTGTCATTCGAAAGGATTGGCTTGAAAATTTAAATTTGGATACACCAAAAACATTGGATGATCTTTATGAGGTAGCTAAAGCTTTTACTGAAAAAGATCCGAATCAAAACGGAAAAGCGGATACAATTGGCTTTACGGATCGGAACGATTTGATTTATGGGGCATTTAAAACACTCGGTTCATATGAGGGAATGCCGACAGACTGGAAAGAAGAAAACGGCAAATTCACGCCAGACTTCATGACAGATGAGTACATGAATACAATGAAATACATGAAGAAACTGCGTGACAATGGCTATATCAACAAAGACTTCCCTGTTACAAGCAAAACACAGCAGCAGGAATTATTCTCACAAGGAAAAGCAGGGATCTATGTTGGGAATATGGTAGACGCAGTGAACTTGAGAGATGACGCGACAGATAAAAACATGGAAATAGATATCATCAACCGAATCAAAGGCCCAGATGGCAAAGAACGTGTGTGGGCATCAGGTGGTCATAATGGCATCTTTGCATTCCCTAAAACAAGCGTGAAATCAGAGGCAGAATTAAAACGGATTTTGGCCTTCTTTGACCGCATTGCAGAAGAAGATGTATATGGTCTCATGACGTACGGTATTGATGGCGAGCATTATAAGAAAGAAGAAGGGAATACATTTGTCAGAGAAGAAAGCCAAGTGAAAAGCTGGCAGACAGACGTACAGCCGCTTGTCAGTCTAGTAGGAATTGATAAACGTTACTTGAAAAATAAAGGAGATGCGGTTCGTACAAAATATGAAGAGCTAGAAGAAGACAATCAAAACATCATCGTCGCCAATCCTGCTGAAAGCCTGTATTCAGAAACAGCCTCAGAGCGAGGAAACGAGTTGAAAAAAATCATCGATGATGCGACTTATAAGTTCATTCTTGGAGACATCAGTGAAGATCAATTTAAGAAAGATGTAGAGAAGTGGAAATCAAACGGTGGTCATAAAATCATAGAAGAATATGAAGCTTCCTTTAAAAAATCAAAATGATCAACATAAACACCCCCGCACAGTTAAAAAGCGGGGGTGTTTTTATTAAAAGTCAAAGTTGTCTGGGTCTGGACCGATACGTTTGTTTTCATTTAAGTCAGAAAGGCGCTTCATATCCTCATCAGATAAGGCAAAATCAAATATGTCTGCATTTTCTTTTAAACGATGGGCTTTCGTTGATTTTGGAATGGTGATGACGCCTTTTTGCACATCCCAGCGCAAAATAATTTGAGCAGGTGTTTTGCCGTATGTGTCCGAGAGCTCTTTGATCACCGGATGATGAAGCAGTTCCCCCTGCATTAGCGGTGACCAAGCTTCCATTTGAATGCCATGTGTGTTCAAATACGTAAAGAGTGTTTCCTGCGTCAGTTTTGGGTGAAACTCCACTTGATTGATAGCTGGTATGATGTCTGCATCTTTTAATAGTTCGTCTAGGTGATGCGGCTGGAAGTTGCTCACTCCGATGGCCCTGACTTTTCCTTCACGATACAAGGTTTCCAGTGCACGCCAAGCTTCTTTGTATTTTCCTTCAACCGGCCAATGGATTAAATACAGATCAAGGTAATCAAGCTGAAGCTTTTTCAAGCTTTCTTCGTATGCGTTTAGGGTAGATTCATATCCTAAATCGGCATTCCACACTTTTGATGTCACAAAGAGGTCCTCGCGGCGCAGTCCTGTTTCTGCTAAACCAAGCTGTATGCCTCGTCCAACACCTTCTTCATTTCCGTAAATAGCCGCTGTATCAATACTGCGATAGCCTAATTGAATGGCTGTTTTGACGGCGTCTATTAATTCTGCGCCATCTTCAACCTTGAATACACCAAGACCAAATCCTGGCATGTGGATCCCATTGTTTAATGTTTTTGTACTTTGTAAATGGTTCATATTGAAAACTCCTTTAGATGGTTTGATTTTGTTCTTGTTGTTCCATTCGAAAACTAATCATCGTGAGAATTGCTGCGATAAGGACCATGATGCCGCCGACCCAGCCTGTATGCACAAGCCCAAGAGTATCTGTCACGATGCCGCCTAAAAATGAGCCGATGGCGATACCGGCATTAAAGGCAGCGATATTCATAGCGGAAGCGACGTCGACTGCTCCTGGTGTGTATCTTTCTGCAAAGTCAACGACAGCTACTTGCAATCCAGGCACATTCATGAAAGCAAACAGTCCCATCAGCATGACGGTTCCAATGCCTAGCACCGTGAATCCAGCAGTCAAGCTAAGGGTAAACATAATGATGCTTTGGATGATAAACATGTAAATCAGTGCTTTCATTGGCTGCTCATTAGCAGCCTTTCCGCCAATGACATTTCCGGCTGCGATCGTGATCCCGTATAAAAGCAGGATCAAGGCCACCGCCTCAGGCGCAAGACCTGTCACATGCTGTAAGAGAGGGGATAAATACGTAAAGACGACAAAGGTTCCTCCGTATCCTGTTGCTGTAATGACAAATAGAAGCAAGATTCTTTTTGTTTTTAATAAGACAGCTTGATCCTTAAATGATGTTTTCACGCCTTGCTTTAATTGAGATGGAACAAGAAAATAGTTGGATATCAGTGCGATCAGACCAATGATGACAATCACACCAAATGACGTCCGCCAGCCGAGCTCATGGCCAAGAAATGTCCCAAATGGCACGCCCGTCACAGTAGCAACTGTTAATCCAGTGAACATAAAGGCAATCGCACTTGCCCGTTTTTCTTTCACTACAAGGCTTGCAGCAATCGTAGAGCCGATGGACATAAAGATTCCATGGGATAAGGCTGAAATGACCCGTCCGATTAATAGCACTGAAAAAGTCGGAGCAATCGTGGCTAGTGTATTTCCAATCAAAAAGACGAGCATAATGAGCAATAGCAATGTCTTTCTTTTCATCGTTGAAGTCAGAGAAGTCAAAATAGGCGCGCCGAATGTCACACCAAGTGCATATAAAGAGACGGTCCAGCCCGCCTGGCTGACGCTCACTCCAAAGTCCTCTGAAATCATCGGCAAAAGACCGACACTAATGAACTCAGTGGTTCCTATAGCAAAAGCACTAATGGCTAGTGCGAGAAGGGCAAAGTGGTTTTGCTTTTTCTTCATGAATAAGTGTTCACATCCTTCTATGATGACATTTTGATAGACGAAGCCGATCGGCAAGAGTTATTATCTAACATAGATGACGAAAAAAAAAGTACGTACTTTTTTGTAATATAGGTACTAAAAAGTGCCTGTTCGCACAAAGAGGAGTGAGGATTTGATGGAAAAGAAAAAATATAATATCTCAGTGGAAGCGACCCTTGAGGTCATTGGCGGGAAGTGGAAGTGCGTGATTTTATGTCATTTAACACATGGAAAAAAACGCACGAGTGAATTGAAGCGGCTCATGCCAAACATCACACAAAAAATGCTTACACAACAGCTGAGAGAGCTTGAAAGTGATGGGGTGATTAACCGAATTGTGTATGAGCAAGTACCGCCTAAAGTGGAATATGAATTAAGTGAATACGGACAGTCGCTCGAAAGAATTCTGAATGCGCTTTGTGATTGGGGAGCAGCTCATATTGAACGTGTGTACGGAGAGCCGCTTTCAGTGCTGGAAGACAGCATTTTAAATGAACAATTTAAATAAAAAAGTCCCGCTTCCTGTGCGAGCGGGACTTTTTGTCTTATGTGCCTTTTTTGTGGTCGCGGTATTTGCCAGGGGTCGTGCCTTCTAGTTTTTTGAAGGAACGGATGAAGTTTTGCGGATTTTTATATTTCAGTTTTTCCGAAATTTCTTTGACGGACATATCGGTTTCCACGAGCCAGTTTTTGGCGACATGGTGTCTGTAGGACGAGAGATATTCACTAAAGGAGATATCCATTTCCTTTCTAAAAATACTGCTTAAATAATTGGGGTTGTAATGCAGGCGTGTGGCGATTTCATCCAATGTAAGATCTGAGTCGAATTCTTGATGAATGATATGAATGATTTTCTCTGAGATGTTTTTGTATTGTGAGTCCTCACGTGCACCTAGCTGGTCAATAATTGGCCGAATGATCTCATGTTTCAGCCATGCTTCGGTATCTTCAAAGGTTTTAAATTCAAAAATCGTATCATACAGCATTTTGTTGTCTTCGACCTCAAATAATTCAATGCCAAGCAAATGCATCAGCTCAATCAAATTGTTTAAAAAACGGGCGAGAGCGATATGGTATTCATGCGGTCCAGCATTTTTAGAGAAAATGGATTGCAGGAGCACATGTAAATAATGATCCGCCTTGCCTTGATCACCTGCTTTCATCGCATCGAATAAATCATGCTGCAGCTGTTTTGGAAAATGGGTTTTAAACGTTTTTCCTTGCTGAATATGTTCATATAAGATAATGGATTTTTTCTCTGCTTTGAGCCTGTATTTTAAGGCTTCTTTTCCTTCAATGTAAGCCTGTTTCGCCATCGTGAGCTCCTTAAACTGGCGGCTGATCCCGATGCTGATCGATAAACCAAGCTCTTCCTCGATGCGCTGCTGAATAGTTTCCGCTAATTGGTTTAAATATTCAGTAAACTCTTCATCTGACTTTGAGTGATTCAAGATAATCGTCGTTTGATGCTGATTGACAACCGTTGGCTGAAGGTGCTCATCTTGCGGAATCATCTGCTCGATCAGTCCATTGATGGCAAATAACAGCAAGTCAGCATCCTTTTTTTCATAAGGTGTTCCTTTTAACGTATCGATTTGGGTCACAAGCATGGATAAATGAGACCAGCCCTGAGGGAATCCTAAACTTTGGAACCGGTTTTTAATTTCTTCTTCTGTCAGCTTTCCGAGCAATAGCCGCACCATAAAGTATTGCTGAAGGTGCGTGACTTGCTGCTCAATACGTTCCTCTAAATCATTGTTTTGATCCTTCATTTGTTTAATACTCGACTCAATCAACTCAAATTCATTTTGAAAAGGCTGTTTTTGCAAAAAGGATTCATTGCGTGCAAAGGACTCATATAACAAGCGGATTGGTTTATAAAAATGTCTGGACCCAAACCATGAAAATAGTAATGAAAGCGCTAACAAAATAAAGCAGATAATAAAGGTGATCCACCCAATTGATTTCGTTTGTGCCTTGAGTTCTGGAATGGAAACAAAGGATAGGTACGTCCATTCGTTATAGTCTGATTTTTGAAACGTAATTTGATAGGCTAGTTCCTCGATCTTCATGTTAAATTGACCTGATCGTTCTTCACGTGATAGGACATGCTTGACGAGCTCTTGATTCTTCAAGGATTCACCAATTTGTTCTTTGCGGTTATGTAGCAGCACTTTTCCGTTTGTATCAATGACAAACATACTGTCAGATTGAGAGAAGTCAGGCATATTGTCAGCAATCGTGCAGCTCGGAATGCTGGCGACAGCGATCCCTTTTTTCTGGACACTGTTCATAGGGAGTTGTTTGATTAAGTTCACATTGTATTTGCAAAAGGAGGCCTTTCCTTCTTTTGTCGCAACAAGTGGATTATTCTCTTCAAGTGCCCAGCTGGAATGACTCGGTATATTGAGGTAAGAGGTGAGCGCTTTCTCTTGGTCTCCGCTTGTGACATGATAAAGTCCCGAATTGTTCATGTACCAGTCTTCCATTTTACTCACGAGTGTAATATTGGAAAGATCGGTGTCAAAGGTTTGCAGGTAGTTTAGTTCCTGCTGTACTTGATTATAAAGCTGGAATTGGTCTGGATTTAAAGGTTCTGCCAGTGTTTGAAGGAGAGGCGGCGAACTGACATAGTGAGTGAGAGAATGATCCACTGTTTTTAAAATATGCTCAATATTGGATTGCGTTTGTTTGACGCTGTCCAGCTTTTCATTTGAGATATTTTCGAGTGCGGTTTTTTGCGAATGCTGATAAGAAAAAATACCGACAATGATGACAGGAATCGTACTAAGCACGAAAAAAAACGTCACAAGCTTGTAATAAAATTTATACTGCCTTCTTTTCATAAAACCCCCCATTTCAAACAGAACAATCTTTTCCCCTTAATTTATTAATCCAAAAATTTGGTAGGTTTGTCAATAATCATTTTCTGAGATTAGGATCATTTTCTTATGTTTTATGTAACGTTTTGAGTAGCTTCCCCTAAGTAAATATGATCTGATGATATGATTGTAGACGGATTTTTCATCCTTAAGATACAGTTAACACATGCATCAGCATGAGGGGAGGCTTTATCTATGAAAACAGAGGATGTCACTGCCAAGGGTGTGCCTGCGGCAGCTTTGAAAAAAGAAAAGAGAAAGCGCTTACTTAATCAATTGCTTAGTCAAAAGTTTTTGTATGTAATGATTTTGCCAGGGCTCATTTATTTTCTTGTCTTTAAATATGTGCCGATGTGGGGGCTTATCATTGCCTTTCAAGATTACCAGCCGTTTCTCGGTATTCTTGGGAGTGAGTGGGTTGGCTTCAAACACTTTATTCGATTGTTTACAGAACCAACATTTTTCATCTTATTAAAAAATACACTGATTTTATTTGCCATGAATATCGTGATTTTCTTTCCGATTCCGATCTTATTGGCCCTGCTTTTAAACGAGGTCAGATTGGCATTGTTTAAGAAATTTGTCCAGACGATGATATACATTCCTCACTTCATGTCATGGGTGATTGTCGTGTCCTTATCTTTTGTTTTGTTAACAGTAGATGGCGGGTTAATCAATGAATTGATTGCTTTCTTTGGAGGGGAAAAGATTAACTTCCTCCTTAGTCAGGAATGGTTCAGACCCATGTACATTTTACAGGTGATCTGGCGGGAAGCAGGCTGGTCGACGATCATTTATCTTGCGGCGATTACAGCGGTAGATCCGCAGCTATATGAAGCAGCAAAAATGGATGGAGCCGGCAGACTGAGACAAATGTGGCACATCACTCTTCCTGCCATTAAAAGTGTGATTGTCGTTCTGCTTATTTTGAAAATTGGTGACACATTAGAGCTTGGCTTTGAGCATGTCTACTTATTACTCAATGCAACGAACCGGGAAGTAGCAGAAATCTTTGATACGTACGTCTATACAGCTGGTCTTAAGCAAGGACAATTCAGCTATAGTACCGCTGTTGGTCTATTTAAAGCAGCCGTTGGACTCATTTTGGTCATGCTGGCGAACCGTTTAGCGAAGAAATTCGGGGAAGAAGGTATTTACTAAAAAGGGAGATGAAGAAGAATGACATTATCGACTGAAAAGGGATCACCACTTGAGCATGCAGAGAAATTAGCACAAACAATTATGAAAGCGCATACACCAATTGAGCTGCCTCCAGCTGGAAGATGGCATTATCATCAAGGCGTTTTTCTTTGCGGTGTGATGAAGCTATATGAGGCAACGAAGAACGAGACGTATTTCAATTATGTGAAAAGCTACGCAGATTCGCTCATTGATGAGTATGGAAACCTGTTATTTCGCAGAGATGAGCTTGATGCGATCCAAGCAGGGCTCATTTTATTCCCTCTTTACGAACGGACGGGAGAGAAGCGGTATGTGCTGGCAGCGGAGAAGCTTCGGGGGCTTTACCGCACATTGAATCGCACATCTGAGGGCGGGTTTTGGCATAAAGACAATTATGCCTATCAAATGTGGTTGGATGGTCTCTACATGGGAGGACCTTTTGCCTTAAAGTATGCAAAGCTGAGAGGTGAAGAGGAACTGGTGGATATGGTGATCCATCAAGAGTATCTCATGAGAAAGCATACAAAAGATGAAAAAACAGGTCTGTACTATCACGCGTGGGACGAACGAAAAGTGATGCCATGGGCTGATCAAAAGACTGGCTGTTCCCCCGAGTTTTGGGCAAGATCGTTTGGCTGGTATGTCCTTGCATTAGCAGATATGATCGAGGATCTGCCAGAAGAGCATGAGGGACGAAAGGTTTGGAAGGAAACGCTGACAGACATGCTGGAAAGTGTATCCAAGTACCAGGATCAAGACACAGGTCTCTGGCATCAAATCATTGATAAAGGTACTCATAGCGACAATTGGCTTGAAAGCTCAGGATCGTGTTTATTCATGTACGCCATGGCAAAAGCCATGAATGAAGGGTATGTCAGCTTTCGTTATGTCGATCATGTGGTGAAAGCATACCAAGGCTTAATTCATCATAAGACGGCTGAGACAGAAAACGGTGATTTTACCATCAATGATATTTGTATCGGAACATCTGCAGGATTTTATGATTACTACGTTGAAAGAGAGCGAAGCACAAATGACTTGCACGGGGCAGGCGCTTTTATTATGGCGTTAACTGAGCTAGAGAAGCTGTCTGTTTTTCAGAAGGCATGAAGAGGCGAAAAAGGGGTGCGGTATGGCTCCTCAGCTTCATCGCTGCCCTTTGTTTGTCAGCCTGCCAAGGGAAAACAAACGGTATTGATGTTCTGATTTTTTCTGACATGTCAAAGGGGATGAAGGATCAATTAGTCGAGAAGGCTTTTCAGACAGAACAAGAGTCTTATAGCGTCCACATCTTTCCGGCGATTCCTGAAAAGCTTCTTGTTGAAATTACCGCAAAAGAGGGGGACATCATGCTTGTCCCGGAAGAAATGTTTAGAACATATGATGATCCTGAAAGCTTTCAGCTGCTTGAAGAAATGGGCGTAGATGATCAAGCGGCAGGACCATATACGGTCGAGGACCAAAAGACAGGGAAAACGGTCGATTATGCGGTTCAAGTCAATAAAGGCACAAAAAAGCTAAACGGCTATACCTTTCAATTACACCGAGATATGGTCGCTTTTATTCCTGTGTATGCTTACAAGTCCAATGAGGCGCTGTCTCTCATGAAACAGCTTCGTGAAAATCGATAGAAAAAGAGGTGGGGACTGTGAAACGGGTCGTAGTTTGCGGACTCAGTCATCGTGCGTTCAATATGTTTATTAAACCGCTCACAGAGGATTTCAATGAGCATTACAAGATTACAGGGCTCCTAGATATAGATCATCATCGGTATACACTTTGTCAGGAGCGTTTTCCATCACTGCGGGGCATCTCGTTCTTTCATGCAGGTGCATTTGATCAAATGGTGAAGGAAGCAAAGCCAGATATCGTCATTGTGGCAGGCCGGGATGACACACATGTCACGTATATTTTGCAGGCACTTGACCATGATCTCGATGTCATCACTGAAAAGCCAATGGTCACAACAGCAAAAGACGCCAAAAAAGTGATGGAAAAAGAAAAGGAAAGTAAAGGGAAGGTCACAGTCACTTTTAATTATCGCTACAATCCATTTCATCGAAAGATCAAAGAACTCATTTTAGAAGGAAAGATTGGAAGGGTCACATCTGTTGAACTGAGCTGGCTCATTGATACGTATCATGGCGCTAGTTACTTCAAAAGGTGGAACCGAACGAGGCAATTCTCTGGCGGACTATCCATTCATAAATCGACGCATCATTTTGATTTGGTCAATTGGTGGATCAATCAAAAGCCGAAGCAAGTATTTGCCTATGGGGCGCTGAACTATTACGGAAATGAAAGTCCTTGGAATCCCTTGCAGGGGGGAGAAAACAGGTATTGCGGAACATGTCATGTGAAGGATACATGTCATTATGAAGCAAGGTGGAATCCGCGGGTAGAACGCTCAAAGGTAGAGGACGACCATATTGAATCCGGTAAGGAGCAAACGCAGCAGTACTCAAATTATCGCCCAGACGCCTGTATTTTTGATCAGGAAATTGACATTGAGGATACATATGTGGCATCAGTGGCATATGACCAAGGAGCTCTGCTCAGCTATTCAATTCAATTCTCAGCGCCATATGAAGGATACCGGCTTGCCATTAATGGGACGAAGGGGCGTATTGAAACAAATGAGTTTCATGTGCCATCAAGAATTCCTTTTCAATTCCCAGAACAGACGATTTCTTATTATCCGATGTTTGGGGCAAAAGAGACAATTGAAGTCGTGAAACAGCCAGGGGGACATGGCGGCGGAGACCCTCTGCTTCTGGCCGATTTATTTATAGGAAAAGATCCTTTAATTCACTATGACATATCAGCAGGAGCAGAGGCTGGTGCTTATTCGATTGCGCTTGGGGAAGGCATGTGGCGGTCTGTTGCAGAGAAGCGCCCAATTGAAATAGAAGAATTGTTTCAAAAAGAGACGGTGTAATGAGAAAGAGAGGAGGGGAAAGAGATGGATCATGATGGTTCAATGAGCAGAATGCTTCGAATGTGTGAGTGGGTGATGAGCCTTGCCTATACGAATTTGCTATGGCTGCTGTTCACCATGCTGGGGCTTGGGATCTTTGGATTGATGCCTGCGACCACTGCGCTATTTTCAGTGATGAGAAAGTGGATACAAGGGCATGAGCAAGTCAGCGTTTTCCGGACTTTTTGGAAGGTGTATCGTGAGGAGTTTGTACGCTCTAACTTAATTGGAGTGGCGCTGCTGATCATAGGGACGATTATATATGTAGACCTTGCGTTTATTTATCCAACGAGCTGGTTTTTGCATGTGCTTCGTTTTGCCATTTATATCTTTGGTTTTCTCTTTGTTGTGAGCTTGTTTTATATTTTTCCGCTGCTGGCTCATTATGATTGGAAAAAACGTCTCTATCTGAAATTCTCTCTTTTGCTTGGTATCTCATATTTGCAATATACACTCTGTATGCTCGTTTTCTCGGCTCTGCTGTTTGTTCTCTTTGCTTATTTGCCGGGAATCGTGCCGTTCTTTAGTGTGAGTATACTCGCCTATGGCCACATGTGGCTGGCCTATCAAGTATTCAAAAAGGTAGAGTTTGAAAGTGATCAGCAGACAGCCGAAGTGAAGAAACGTCTGCCGTCTTTCCTTCAATCGAAGCGGGTGAATACACAGTGATGTGAATCATTTGCTATAATGGTGTCACCGTGATTAAAAGGAGAGATGAGCGTCGTGTCAGTAAAAGAAATCTCAATAGAAGAATTAAAACAAAAGCTAGAGCAAGAAGAAGCCATTCAGCTTGTTGATGTGCGTGAGGACGAGGAAGTAGCAGAAGGAATGATTCCAGAAGCTGTCCACATCCGAATGGGAGATATCCCTGAGAAGCTGGATGCATTCGATCAAACGCAGGAATATTATATTATTTGCCGCTCCGGAAAACGTAGTGAAAATGTCTGCTATTTCCTAGAAGACCAAGGCTATCAAGCGACCAATGTCATTGGCGGGATGCTTGCTTGGACAGGAGAAACAAAACCGAAGCTGTAAAAGAAGTCCGACCTTTCATCTTTGAGATGAAAGGCTTTTTTGTTCATATGCCCGCCCTTATATGCATAAAGATAGAGTAGCGAGAGAAGGGAGAGTGGCATATGTGCTAAAGGTAGCTGTATTTGATGAAGAACACGAAAAAGATTTGCAGAGCGAAATCAATCTTTTTTTAAAAGGAATGGATGACGACCAAATCATTGATATCAAGTACGATGTAGCGGTGATTTGTGAGCAGGGAGGAGAACAGCTCTACTGTTTTTCTGCACTCATTTTATATAAAAAATAGACGGCATCAAAAAAGGACCTGTTTGAAGGGCCCTTTTTGTTTGATTAGCTAGCGTCAATATATAAAAGATGCTTTTTGCAGTGAACACATTGAAAGAGGTAGCCCTGCAAGTCTCCTCCGTTGACGAGCCATTGTTTTAGGTTCTCTTTCGTTAATCCCCCGCCGCTGCAAATGTCTTCGATATCTTCTGTGAGTTCAACCTCTAAATGTTCTATCTCTTTCCATCCGACATACTGGACGATTGCGCAAAAATCTCCGCAATGGCTTAACCAATATTCCTGCTGCCAGCCGCGATAATCTGGCGTTCTGAAGATCAGTTCATCTACATATTCCTCTTGATCGACGTCATCACAACTTGCATCGTCTTGAAAGATGCCATCGTATTTTTTAGCGGCTGATCCATCTTTAATACACCAAGGGCAAATTCCTTCCACATCTTCAACAGTATAAAATGGACCATGATACACGTAATCTCTTTCTTTCTCACAAACAGGACATGTCGTATGCTCTTTTTTGATCACGTTTAACGAAACTGGATCTGGGTTGTACTTGAATGTAGGTAACGTCATAAAAACCTCCATTATGTAGAAATGATTTCATCATTATTTTACAGGAATCCTCAAGCTTGCAACAATCTTAAATTGTCTATATAGAAAAAAGCCGTTCGGATGAGGAACGGCTTTTTTCGCTTGAGATTATGCTTTTTTTACTCTTGGACTTCGTGGTTTACTGACTTTGTTGGCTTGCTTGATAGCTTTTCGTTCATCATTCAGTGACTTGTACAGTGAGACAATCATCAAAATAATGACAACGGAGAACGGCAAGGCTGCGAGCTTGGCTGTATTTTGAAGAGCTCCAAGTCCCCCTGAAAATAAAAGCACGGCAGCAACAGCAGATTGGATGATACCCCAGCTGACTTTGACACTGCCAGAAGGGTTCAATGATCCGTAGGTTGTCTGCATTCCAAGCACAAATGTAGCTGAATCAGCCGATGTAATAAAGAATATGGCGATTAAAATGAGTGCTAGAATCGATGTGATCATCGCCAGCGGATATTCATTTAGTACACCGAAGAGCATTGTTTCTGTTGAAAGACCTGCAACATCGACAATATTCTTTTGCTGTAAATCCATCGCAGATACACCGAAAATCGAGAACCATAGGAATACTAGGATAGAAGGAGCCACTAAGACACCTAGTAAAAATTCTCGAATCGTTCGTCCGCGTGACACCCTTGCGATAAAGATTCCGACAAATGGTGCCCAAGAAATCCACCATGCCCAATAAAAGATTGTCCATCCATTAATCCATTCTCTCTTCTCAGGATCATTTGGAGATAGACGGAAGCTCATTTGAACGATATTGGATAAGTATTGCCCAATCGAGTCAGTAAATGAATTTAAGATAAAAACAGTTGGACCTACCAAAAGTAAGAAAAACATCAGAACAGCTGCTAATACCATGTTGATATTACTTAAATATTTAATGCCTTTTCCAATCCCGCTTAGAGCAGATGCAAGGAAAAGCACCGTCACAATCATGATAATGATCAATTGTGTGCTAAAAGCATTCGGAATTTGAAACAGGTAATTCAATCCCCCGTTTATTTGTGCCGCACCTAATCCTAGGCTTGTCGCAACACCAACAACAGTTGCAAATACCGCAATACAATCGATGGTTTTTCCGATCCATCCATTCGTTTTATTTCCTAAAACTGGCTGCAACGTTGCACTAATTAAGCCAGGTGCATCTTTTCTAAATTTAAAGTAAGCAATGCAAAGTGCAACAATGGCATAAATAGCCCATGCATGAAGCCCCCAATGGAAAAATGTATATCGAAGGGAATCTCGGAAGGCCTGCGCCGTTTCAGTTTCACCCGTTGGTGACTGTATGGCATAGTGGCTGATCGGTTCAGCTGCTCCGTAAAAAACAAGACCAATTCCCATACCGGCACTAAATAGCATCGCAAACCAAGAAAATAAGCCGAATTCAGGCTCTTCCCCAGGTTTTCCTAGCGTAATCTTACCGATTGGGCTAAAGATAAAGAATAGACAAAAGCCGACGAGCAGTGACACCACTAACAAGTAATACCAGCCAAAGTCATTTGTAATGTATGTTTGAATTTGATCTGTGACATTTTGCAGTGTTTCTGGAGAAAAAGCTCCCCATATGACGGCAACAAATGTGATCGCAATCACAATCCAAAATACACTTGATACGTTTTTCACACCATCTCACTCTCCTGTTGTTCTACACGTTTAAGCAGAGGATTTTGCTTAATATCCCCTAACTCAACTAATTTCAAACAAAAAGAGGCGAGCTTCTCACTCGACCTCTACTTTACCGTAACATGTTTTGCTTCCATTAATCAACTATCGATATGTGAAGATGATTTTTCTTCAATGCGTTTACGAAGACGGTAGACGTATTCTTTTAAACAAACAGCGAAGATGGTAAACGCCAACACAATGGCGACTTTTAAAGGGGTAATGGACAGCTTTAAGAATACAGCGGCTGTCAAACTAATCACAACTGCTAGGATAATCGGAAGTGCACGTCTCATCATGAAAATCTCTCCTTTGCTTCGAGTGCAGCATTCATACCGGCAAGCCTGCCTGTCACAAGTGCTGACGTGATATTGTATCCGCCTGTATAACCGTGAATGTCTAAAATTTCTCCGCAGAAATAAAGACCGGGCATTTTTTTAGACGCCATTTTCTTCGGTTCAATTTCTTTCACAGAAACGCCGCCTCCTGTGACAAACGCTTTGTCTAAGGAAAGAGTGCCGTTCGCATGAACGATAAAGTGTTTGCAATCATTTACGAATGCGCGCAGTTTGTCCTTAGCAAGTCCAGAAAATGTGTCTTGCGGATCTATGCCGTTCCGTTCTAACAGAAACAATAAATAGCGTTCTTGCATCCAAGACTTTAGGACATTTTTAATGGCTTTTTTTGGTTCATCTTTTAGGTCTTGATGAAGCTTTTGGAACAGATCTTCGTCATTAAGCTTCGGATATAAGTCTATTTGCAGACGAACAGTCGGCTGTTTTTTCAATTCTTTCACAACAAATCCGCTGCATCTAAGAACAGCTGGGCCGGATAAGCCAAAGTGAGTAAAAATCATATCCATGACATGTGTGACGACGGGTTTCCCCTTTTTATTTAAAACACTGACAGCCACACTTCTTAAAGAAAGACCTTGTAGCACTTTTTCTTTAATAAAGCGCTCATCTGATGTGACCGGTACTTCTGTTGGGAAGAGCTCTGTAATCGTATGACCAGCGGCTTCTGCCCATGCATAGCCGTCACCAGTAGAACCAGTATGCGGCACACTTTTTCCGCCAACAGCAATGACAACGGCGTTACTTGAAATTTTTTCATCATTATTTGTAACAATTCCAGCTGCTTGTCCGTCTTGATACAGAACTGTTTTAATCTTTTCATTCGTTCGAATGGTGACATTGAGGTTGCGGAGCCTGTCTAAAAGGGCATCCACAACAGATTGTGCTTTGTTTGAGACAGGGAACATACGTCCATGGTCTTCTTCTTTAAGTTCAATGCCGAGGTTTTCAAAAAACGAAATAATATCCTCGTTATTGAACTCAGAAAATGCACTATATAAAAAACGGCCGTTTCCGGGAATATGCTTGATGATTTCTTCTACTGGAAGGCGGTTGGTGACGTTACAGCGTCCACCGCCAGAAATGGCGAGCTTCCTGCCAAGTTTGTTTCCTTTGTCAATTAACAGAACAGTCGCTCCGTGCTCTGCTGATGCAATCGCGGCCATCAGTCCAGAAGGTCCACCGCCAATGACAATGACATCATAATGTTTCATGTTACATTCCTCTTTCTACTTTCAGTCATTCCTCTATTATAACGAAAATTGGGGAAGGCTGAAATATGAATTGATTGGTTTTGTGCCTTCTGTATTGGATTTGTTACCTGTGCGTCGAAATGATGTGGTAAAATAGTTAAGTTGAATATTCATTAGAAAAATGGTGGTTAAGCGCATGTCTAATAAACTGCTTCGTGGTACGTTGGTTTTAACGATAGGGACTTATCTCTCTCGTATTCTTGGTATGATTTACTTAATTCCATTTAGCGCAATGGTTGGAGCTACTGGTGGAGCGCTATTTCAATATGGATACAATCAGTATACGATCTTTTTAAGTATTGCTACGCTTGGTTTTCCAACAGCGGTATCAAAATTTGTTTCTAAATATAATGCAATCGGCGATTATGAGACAACAAGGAAAATGTTCAGGGCGGGTATGTCGGTCATGCTTGTCACCGGGATTATCGCCTTTTCTATTTTATATTTGACCGCACCGATTTTTGCCAAGATTCAGCTTGGCGGATCGAATGAAACAGGCGGTTTGACTGTCGATCAAGTGGTATATGTGATTCGGATGGTCAGTTTAGGTCTTTTGGTTGTACCTATTATGAGTCTTGTGCGGGGGTTCTTCCAAGGACACTCCATGATGGGACCGACAGCTGTTTCCCAAGTGATTGAGCAGCTTGTCAGAATCATCTTCCTATTAACTGCAACGTTTATTATTTTAAAAGTGCTTGACGGCGGGCTTGTCATCGCTGTCGGATATGCCACATTTGCAGCACTTATCGGCGCATTTGGGGGTTTATTCACGCTTTATTTATATTGGCTGAAGCGCAAGGACCGGCTCTTATCCATGCAGCCGAATACAGGTGCTTCCTCTGACTTATCTTATAAACAAATGTTTACAGAGCTGTTTAGCTATGCGGCACCGTATGTGTTTGTTGGACTTGCGATTCCAATTTATTCTTATATTGATACAAACACCATTAACAGAGCTATGATTGCATCAGGACATCAGGATATTAGTACAGCGGTATTGTCCATTGTGACGTTATATTTACCGAAGCTCGTGATGATTCCTGTGTCACTTGCAACAGCGTTTGGCTTAACCTTGATTCCGACGATTACGGAATCATTTACAGCACGTAACTACAAGCTTCTCAATAGACAAATTGATCAGACGATGCAGGTCATTTTATTTTTCGTACTGCCTGCTTCATTTGGTATCTCGGCATTGGCTGGACCGGTTTATTGGTTTTTCTATCCGTCCGTTCATCCTGAGATTGGGATGTCAATTTTGTTCTGGTATGCACCTGTTGCGTTATTGTTTTCCTTATTCACCATTAATGCAGCAATTTTGCAGGGAATTAACAAACAAAAATTCGCCATTGTCAGTCTGTTGTTAGGGATCATTATTAAAACGGTTCTGAACATTCCGCTAATCAGCTGGCTGCAAGGAAATGGTTCTGTGCTTGCGACTGCGTTAGGCTATAGCGCGTCCATCTTGTATATGTTTATCATGATTAAGCGCCATGCCGGCTACTCGTTCCGCAGGATTTTCAAACGATTTATTCTCATTGGTATTTTAACGGCGATTATGGCTGTTGTGGCGTATGTGACATGTCAGCTTGTGAGCCAAGTGATTTCGTATGAGGGTGGAATTGTACAAGCGGGTATCGTCATTTTGATTTCAATGATCACTGGCGGCGGTGTGTATCTGTTCTTGTCTTATAAGGTAGGATTACTTGAGCGTGTACTCGGCAGCCGTATGCCGAAATTTTTAAGAAAAAAGAGTTAAGAAGAGGTGGATATTCATGAGGCTTGATAAATTGCTTGCTAGCAGCGGCTTTGGTTCAAGAAAAGATGTGAAGAAGCTGGTCAAGGCACGGGCGGTCACAGTGAATGGAGAACTGGCGAAGCAGGTGAAAGATCATGTTGATCCATCGAATGATGAAGTGCTCGTACACGGAGAGCGTGTAGAGTATAAAGAATTCATTTACTTAATGATGAACAAACCGGACGGGGTCATCTCAGCAACTGAAGATCTGCGGGATGAAACGGTCGTCGATTTACTAGAGCCGGAGGATATCGCAAGGGAGCCATTTCCTGTGGGGAGACTGGATAAGGACACAGTCGGTCTCCTCCTCCTCACAAATGATGGACAGCTTGCTCATCAATTACTTTCTCCAAAAAAGCATGTGCCAAAAACATACGAAGTTCATTTGAAATACCCATTAGGAGATCAAGACATCAAGCGTCTTGAAGAGGGCGTTGTCATTTTAGATGATTACCGCACGAAGCCGGCGAAGGTTGAAGTAGATGCGAATGAAAACGAAGATACACGCATCCGTTTAACGATTACTGAAGGAAAGTACCATCAAGTGAAGCTGATGGCGCAAGCAGTGGGAAATGAAGTCATTTTTTTAAAAAGACTCTCGATGGGGGCTGTCTCTTTAGATGAAGATCTAGCGCCTGGGGAGTACCGTGAATTGACGGATGAAGAATTAGACAGCTTAATCAATCGACCATAAATGTAGAATAAAAGAAAAGAACCGGCATATCGCCGGTTCTTTTTGTTATATGGACAGTTCATTATACGCTTAAGATGATATTTTCACTTTTTTTCTCGTTGTTTCCCATTTGCCTCTGCTTGGACTATGAACAAGATCGTTATAGGCAAGCACGTTTAAGTCTCTTTGAATGGTTCTAGGTGTGATCCCGAATTCATCAACCAGCTCTTGTGTCGTCACAAGACCTTTCTCTTGAATGAACATATAAACTGATTTAATTCGAGTCATCATACGGTTTGTTGAAGGTTTCAAAAAACCACTCCCTATCAATAAGATCGGATGGACTTGACTAACCACAACTTACTACACTAAAACTGCGAAATAAGGACATGCAACAATGGTAAATGTTCGTGTTTCTTAATGTTTTATTCTATTATACACGTTATTATGCATCTAGTTCCACCAAAAAGTCAACTTTACGTGTTTTTTAACTTGTCTTCATGAATCGAAACATGGTATATACCATGTTTTGAATTCGGTTACAACTCAATAGGCGTAAGGGGTATGGAGAATACCGTCACATTCAAACATCCAAAAAATAAACACAGAAAATTTACAAAATAAAAAATTCACTCATCTCAAAAAGACACATCCCTTGTTAGAATGTGCCTTTTTTGTTTCTGTTATCCTTCTAAGAAAAAGAGCTGAATGAAAAATAAAATGGCAAAGATGAGAACAAGTACATGTACTTCTCTCCATTTCCCTTTTGCCAGTTTCACAAGGGGATATGAGATAAATCCAAGTGAAATTCCTGTAGAAATACTAGATGTCAGCGGCATGGAAAGGATCACAAGAAAAGCAGGGAATGCTTCGTCTAGCTCGTTCCAGCGAATGCGTGACACTGAGTTCATCATCAAGCACCCGACAATGATGAGAACAGGTGATGTGATGGATGGTAAAGAAGAAATGGCTTGAACGAGCGGGCCGAAAAACAATGCCACAATAAACAGTGCAGCGACCGTTAAAGACGTTAGTCCAGTTCTTCCGCCAGCAGCAACCCCAGATGATGATTCAATATAAGCTGTTGTTGGGCTTGTCCCAAACATAGAACCTATCGTCGTTGCAGCAGAGTCAGCGAGTAGGGCTCTGCGTACCTTTGGCAGCTGACCTTTTTTCATGAGTCCTGCTTGTTCAGCCACTCCGATCATTGTGCCCGTTGTATCAAAAATCGTCACTAGTAAGAAGGAGAAGACGACAGCATATAAATGATGAGAGAATACATCGCCAAAAGCAGCGAATGGATTTGTAATCAGCATGCCTTCGGGTAGTGCAGGGATGTCCATCAGCATTTTAGGGAAATGAAGCTGGCCTGTTACGAGCGCAATCAGTGTCGTCGCTAACATGCCGATAAACAGAGCGCCATTTATTTGAAGAACCATTAAAATAACAGAGATCATTAAGCCGACAAGCGTTAAAATGACAACAGGCGAGCTTAAGTTGCCAAGCTTCACTAGATTTTCTGGGTCAGCTGCGATAATCCCAGACTGACGGAGGCCGATAAATGCAATGAAAAGCCCGATTCCTGCTGTAATGCCGTACTTTAAATTATCTGGAATGGCTTGAATCAGTTGTTTTCTAAGGGATGTTAACGATAAAATAATAAAGAGTATACCAGCAACAAATACCGCACTGAACGCTGTTTGATAGCTGATGCCGCCGCCACCGACAACTGTAAAGGTGAAATAGACATTCAGCCCCATGCCTGGTGCAATAGCAATCGGATAGTTTGCAAATAGTGCCATCCAGAGCGTACCGACGACAGCAGCGATAATTGTTGCAGTAAAGACTTGGTCAAAAGGAATGCCTGCTTTTGAAAGAATTCCTGGGTTAACGGCAACAATATATACCATGGTAAAGAATGTCGTCATACCAGCAATTAATTCTTTCTTTATGTTGGTTTGGTTTTCTTTTAACTGAAACATAAAATCCTCCATTTACGAACATTATTACAAAACAATTAATATAATATTCGTTTTAAGGGTGGATTGCAACCTTTTTTCAAGGAGGAATGGAAAAATGAATTGGGAAGCTGAAGTGATACGAAAAAAAGACGACTTAATTAAGGACACACAATCTTTTTTGCAAATTGAAAGTGTCCTTGATGAAGAAGGTGGAAAAGAAGGAAAGCCATTTGGTGAAAAAGTCGATCAGGCCCTTCAGTATATGTTGAAAAAAGGGGAAGACGAAGGATTCACAGTCAAGAATGTCGATGGCTATGCAGGTCATATTGAATATGGAGAAGGCGAAGACATTGTAGGTGTGCTATGCCATGTGGACGTTGTGCCTGCTGGTGATGGCTGGACAACCCCGCCATTTTCAGCGGACATAAGAGAAAATAAAATGTTTGCACGAGGAGCCATTGATGATAAAGGTCCAACCATGGCGGCTTTCTACGCGCTAAAGATGATAAAAGATACAGGGATGAAGCTGTCAAAAAAGATTCGAATGATCATTGGAACGGATGAAGAAAGTGATTGGCGCTGTGTGGACCATTATTTCAAGCATGAGGCGATGCCGCAAATTGGATTTGCGCCAGATGCCGATTTTCCGATTATTCATGCTGAAAAAGGGATTATTGATGCCATCGTGTCATTTACATATCAACTTACAGAAAATCATCAGCGCTATACGCTCAAGCAATTCACATCGGGTATGCGGCTGAATATGGTGCCGGATGAGGCAGCTGCCACTGTGACAGCTGCACAAGATCACGATGCTGAATCATTAAAAACAGCTTTTGAAGCTTATCTTGCTCACAATCATTTATCAGGTGAGGTAAAGAATGCAGCGGACGGACTGCATCTCACATTAAAAGGTGAATCAGTTCATGCCATGGAGCCGGCGCATGGCATCAATGCGGGCATTCATATGGCCAATTTCCTATGTGGACAAGAGTTAGATGAAGACGGGCTTGCTTTTACCTCCCAAATCAACGCTTTATTTGATCAGGATACAAGAGGGAAAAAGCTGGGGATTGCTTGTAAAGATGAGATTAGCGGAGATTTGACTTTAAATGTTGGAACGATCCGCTATACACAAAACGAGGAAGCGAAGCTAGGATTAAATGTCCGCTATCCAGTGACAGCAGACGGCAAGGACGTTAAAAAAGGGATCGAAGGCATCAAAGGGGCCACCCTTCTGAAATTTGACGACAGCCCTCCGCATCACGTCTCAAAAGATCATCCGCTTGTGAAAACATTGCAGCGGGTATATGAGGAACAAACGGGAGATCCAGCTAATCTGATTGCCATTGGTGGAGGAACGTATGCGAGATCTTTAGAAGCGGGCGTTGCCTTTGGTCCTCTATTCCCTGGCAGACCAGATTGCGCACACCAGAAGGATGAATATATCGAAATCGATGATCTACTAAGAGCAACCGCTCTATATGCACAAGCCATGTATGAATTGGCAAAATAGAAAAAGAGAAGAGGGGATTCACAGTGAAAAAAATGTTCTTATGCTCTTCATTCAAAGACAGCTATTCTCTCTTATCTGACTTTGCGGGTGAATCATTAAAAGGAAAACGCGTGACATTTTTTCCAACAGCCAGTGCTGTGGAAGAAGTCACGCACTATGTGGAGGCAGCGAAAGAAGCCTTTCATCAACTAGGTATGCATCTAGAGACCGTTCAGATAGCTGAGCAGTCTACTGAAGAAATCACAAAGATGATGGAACAAAATGATGTGATGTACGTATCAGGAGGCAACACCTTCTATTTGCTGCAGGAATTAAGAAAGCATCGTCTTGATGACGTGCTGAAAGAAGAAATCAATAAAGGCAAGCTGTACATCGGAGAGTCCGCAGGGAGTATCATCATGGCACCAAGCATTGAATATATCTCCGTGATGGATGATCGGCAGAAGGCAGCAGAACTTTCATCATGTCAAGGATTCAATGAGATAAGCTACTATCCGGTACCGCATATGTACAATACCTATTTAGGCGAGGCTGCGCAGCAAATCATGGAACAGTTTGAGCAGACGCTCGATTTATGCCCGCTTACTGATGAGCAGGTTTTACTCATCACAGGGGAGCAGGCTGAGGTGAAGTCCGA
This sequence comes from Bacillus sp. LNXM65, assembly GCF_002998575.1. Classification (NCBI taxonomy): domain Bacteria; kingdom Bacillati; phylum Bacillota; class Bacilli; order Caryophanales; family Bacillaceae; genus Bacillus; species Bacillus sp. LNXM65. The sequence goes on from NZ_PVRB01000009.1 coordinate 75,358, forward strand.
CAAATCGTCCTAACCTTGAAACGAAGAAAAAGGAACAGGGATTCATGACCCTGTTCCTTTTTTAATCTTGAAAAACATCACTTGATAAGTATCGTTCGCCTGTATCTGCTGTCATACAGATCACGATTTGTTCTGCCGGCAGTTGCTTGGCTGTTTCAATCGCAGCATAGCAGGCTGCACCAGATGAAGGACCAACTAAAATTCCTTCAAGCCGGGCAAGCTGACGTGTGATGGTGTACGCATCCTCATCGCTTACTTGCACGATCTCATCATAGACATGCTCGTTTAAAATATGGGGAATAAATCCTGGGCTTGTGCCAACAAGTTTATGTTTGCCAGGTTTCCCGCCAGATAAGACTGGAGATCCCTTCGGCTCTGCCACACGTATGGTCAAATGAGGGAATGCCTTCTTTAATTCCTCTCCGGTGCCTGTAATGGTTCCGCCAGTTCCTGCTGTTGCGACAAAGGCTCCAATTGGCTTTCCAAGTTGTTTTACAGCTTCCATGATTTCAACAGCTGTTGTGCCTCTATGTGCATCTGGGTTCGCCCCATTATCAAATTGCATCGGGATAAAGCTATGAGGAATTTGAGACGCCAGTTCCTCTGCCTTGCGAATACAGCCTGGCATTTTTTCTTCTCCTGGGGTTAAAACGACCTGCGCCCCATAAGCCTTCAAAATATTGATTCTTTCCTTTGTCATCGTATCTGGCATGACAAGGATGGCTTTATAGCCTCTTGCTGCTGCGTTCATGGCTAAACCAATCCCTGTATTCCCACTCGTTGGTTCAATAATGGTCGCTCCTTTTGTAAGCTTTCCTTGCCTTTCAGCCTCGACGATCATATTGTAAGCAGCGCGGTCCTTCACACTGCCGCTAGGATTAAATGATTCCAGCTTTAAATAAACAGCTGCCGCATTGCCTGGCTGAAGCCGCTGTAATTTAACAAGTGGTGTATCGCCAATCAGCTCAGCTATATTTTGTGCAACCTTCATCATGTGACACCCTTTCTTCTCATTCTGCATTTCTTTAGTTATACTATCATCAATGGGGATTCGTAAAGTTTGTTAAAAAAGGACAGGTGATATTGTGGCAGAAAACCGTCATTATTTTATAGGGATTCACATCCCTGAACAACTTGCGCATCAAATCAAAAAAGACATGGATCTAAGGAGTGAACTATCCTTTCAAAAGTGGACAGCACCAGATGATTATCATGTGACCCTGATCTTTTTAGGTGCCATTCCAGATGAGCGTTTAAAAAAGATCATCGAGCTGCTTGATATCCTTTCAAATGAAGCCGCTGCATTTTCACTAGAGCTGAATGAGTTAGGACAGTTTGGCATGAAGGAGCGCCCGAGAGTCTTTTTTGCAAAACCTAATGAAAGTGAACCGCTCATGCAATTAAGAGAAAAGGTGAAAGAAGCCGTATTGTCAGCAGGACATCCTGTTGAAAAGAGACCGTTTCATCCGCATATGACGATTGCGCGAAAATGGAACGCGGATCACTCTTTTGCAGAACAAGCGCCTTTACGCAAAGAGCCATACGTGATAGAGGTTTCTTGTATGACTCTATTTGAAATACGTCCGAAAGAAACCCCGCGTTATCACGCAATCAAACAATTTGCACTACATAAATGATTCTAAAAGTTGGAGTGAGCAGCAGATGGCGCAAATTATCAAAATTCAAGATTATATATCACGATATGAACAAGACCCGCATCACTACATCAATCAATTCATTCGATTGAAAAAGCAAAGGTGGGACGAGTTAAAAAAGGCTTCAAAACAGGAGGCGCAGCATTCATTTGACCAAATCTCTGAACAAGTGCCTGAACAAGAGGAAGAAAAGAGAAAGAAATTCTCCTTAAAAAGAAAGCAAAAAGAAGCCGATATGAAAAAGGAACGGGACCTGAGTCTTTTTAACGAGCCGACAGATATAGAGCAAGGTGTCTTTACAAACGTTCCTACCGATGAAACGAAGCTCATTCATTTTTTTAAGGATCATCTATACGATGTTCAATTAAAATGGGCGAGCTCGACGATTTCCCACATTTCAACCGTCTCCCATCATATTCGGTATGATGAAAAGCTGCGTATGCTTGCTAGGCAGCTTCCGGATTCATATTTTGTGATGTATAAGCCGGTGCTGCTCATTCAAAAAGCAGAGATGGAATTATGTTCAGTACTTATTACGCCGCTGGAAGTGATTTGTTTATCCTTCTTAGAGGCAGAGCCTGACAGCGTATATATCGGAACGAAGGAACGTTTTTGGGAAAAGCGGGCGAATGGGAAAGCTGTTCAGTCCGTTTTGAATCCTTGCGCAAGCCTTCTGCGCTCTGGCACCGTCGTGTCAAAGATCTTACAGCAAAGCGGTGTCGATCTTCCTGTGAAAAAAATCCTGATCAGCAGAACCTCTTATATTGACTTACCGGAAGTTCCATACGGGATGGAGGTTGTCGATAAGAAGAAGGCGGAAGATTGGTTTGAAAAGCAGCGGAAAAATACCGCGCCGACAAAGCATCAGCAATTTAAGGCGACAAAGGCATTGCTTGCTTATGGTGAATCAGACAGCAAAAGAAGGCAGGAATGGCTCGATTAAAGGCATAATGGAAGGTCACGAAAAATGAGACCTGAGTGGAGCTAATATATGAATGAATGGTACTTTATCGTTAATCCAGCAGCAGGACATGGAAAAGGACTTCGTACATGGAGGAGCATAGAGAAAGAATTACAAAAGATGGAGATCTCTTATCGATCGTTTCTCACCCAGCATGAAGGTCATGCAGAAGTATTGGCAAGACAAATTAGCGCCATGCAAGATGACAGGCTGAAGCGCCTGATTGTCATTGGCGGTGACGGCACCATTCATGAAGTCCTGAATGGCTTAAAGGAAATGGATCATGTGCAGTTAAGCTTTGTTCCCGCCGGTCATTGGAATGATGCGGCGAAGGGCCTCGGCATCCATCGTCAAGATGTCCTAAAAGAAGTGAGAAAGCAAAAGAGAATGCTCACCAAAACATTTTCTCTCGGCTCCTTTCAAGATCATGCAGAAAGCCCGCAATCCGTTCTCTTTCTCAATCATATCGGTGCTGGGTTTGATGCGCATGTGCTAAGGAAAACAGTGCATTTCAGAGGAAAAAAGTGGCTGAAACGGCTGGGACTTGGGTTTATCATCTACCCGCTGTCATTTCTCCATTCTTTATGGTCCTTTAAGCCGTTTGACCTTGCGCTGTTTATTGAAAATGAGAAGAAGGTCTTTCGCCAAGTGTGGTTTGTGATTGTATGCAATCACCCCTATTACGGAGGCGGGCTGGAAGCAGCGCCGGAAGTGAGCGCGAGGCAGCCAGGCTTTCAAACGATCGTTGTCACAGATTTGAATCCATTCAAAGTGCTCTTGTTTTTAAGTGCGATGGTGTTTCGAAAGCATCTTGGAATGAAGGGCGTTACCCTGTATCAGCACGAGGAAGCGTACTTGGAGGCAGATGCAAAAATCTTATTTCATGCAGATGGAGAAGTGATCGGCGCAACGCCTGTCTTTGTGAAGGCGAGTGATCGCTCCTTAAAATTACGTGCTTAAATGGCTTCTCGTGAATGCCCTAGTCAAAAACCATGAAAAAAGCCTTCCTTTTCATAAGGTTCTTGTCCTGATTTTCTAGTTTTGCTTGACGAGTATAAGAAGGTAACGATAAAATCTATAGGACGGCTATTGTTTAGCATCTCATTCTCAATAGCTGTCCTTTTTGTTTTTATGATCATATAAATAAAAAAGAAACAGCCAATTGATCTTCAATCGGCTGAATTTTGTCGACTAAAAAAGCAAGATTTAAAATATTTTAAGAAATGATGGGTTGAAAATTGATATGAACTGGTTGGGACAAATATTAGGTAGCGAATGGCACATCTCTCCTGCTGGAGGCGCTACGGGAGATGCGTACTTCGCAACACACAATGACCAAAAGCTATTTTTAAAACGCAATACGTCACCGTTTCTTGCGGTTTTGTCAGCTGAAGGCATTGTGCCGAAGCTTGTCTGGACAAAACGGATGGAAAATGGGGATGTCATCACTGCGCAGCACTGGCTGAGCGGCAGAGAGCTGAAGCCAAAGGACATGAATGACCGTCCTGTAGCAGAGCAGCTAAGAAAAATTCATACATCTAAAGAATTGCTTGATATGCTGAAAAGATTAGAGAAGCACGCTCTACACCCAGAATCCATTTTGAAGCATTTAAAACAGTCCATATTAAAAGAGCAAATCGATTCACAAGACATTACACGTGCCATCCAGTACTTAGAGAAGCATGTGGAGGCAGTCCAATTTGAGGACAAGGTCGTGTGTCATTGTGACCTCAATCATAATAATTGGCTGCTGACAGATGAAAATCAGCTTTACTTGATCGATTGGGATGGGGCGATGATTGCTGACCCAGCCATTGATCTTGGACCACTTTTATACCATTATGTTGAAGAAGAGAACTGGGAAAGCTGGCTCTCGATGTACGGTGCTCCGCTGACGGACAATTTGCGAAAACGTATGGATTGGTACGTCCTCGCTGAAACCGTATCGTTTGTCGTGTGGCATAAAAGAAAAGGAAATGAAAAAGCGCAGCAAGAAGTGCAAGCGGAGCTGAGCGCACTCTTAAAGCGGTTAAACATCTATTAAGACATAGGAATATTCTCGACCCACTCTGACAAATGCGATTGATGCTCCTCGATATGTGCATCAATTGAACTGACAGAAGTGCCCTTTTGGCTGTAATCATAAATATCTGTTAATAATTGACGAATGTCGGCATCAAGGTCTTCTTTTGCCAGCATTAATTGAATCACACGTCCCACCTGTTCATATTCTGCAACAGTCCCGCAGCAATCCAACTGGTGATCGGTTAAAATATCTTTGATTAATTGAAGCTGATGTTGACGGTTTAATCCCATACGTATGCTCCTTTTCTGCGTGTCATTTATGTGGTTAAACTGTGCATTCAGCGCCCAATTTATACATGCGGCAGACCAGCTCAAGCGAAGGGCTGGTCTTTTTCATATGTGCATAAAGATGCTGTCTTGCGGGTCTTTATGTTTCATGGTATCTTGATAAAATGTAAAGAAAATAGAGGTGTATCAAATTGAGAATGCGACATAAACCATGGGCGAATGATTACTTAGCTGAAAATGCTCATATTGCCTTAGCTAGCCCCGAGCAATATAAAGGGAAATGGCATGAGCTGTTTGGAAATGATCATCCAATCCATATCGAAGTTGGGACAGGAAAAGGGAGCTTTATCGCTGGAATGGGCAAGCTTCATCCTGATATCAACTATATTGGCATTGAATTATTTAAAAGTGTCATTGTGACAGCAGTAGATAAAATCAAAGAGACAGATGTTGAAAATGTAAAGCTTTTGAACATTAATGCTGAAACGCTGACAGATGTGTTTGCGGAAAATGAAATTGACCGGGTGTATTTGAATTTCTCTGATCCGTGGCCAAAAGCAAGGCATGAAAAGCGCAGATTAACGTTTAAGGCCTTTTTAGAGCGATATGAACATATTCTCCGTCCAGGTGGTGAATTGCATTTCAAAACAGATAACCGCGGATTATTTGAATATTCCTTAAAGAGTTTTTCTGCATATGGCCTTCTTTTAACGTATGTAAGCTTAGATTTACATAAGGACGGATTAGAAGGAAATGTGATGACTGAATACGAAGAAAAATTCTCGTCTATGGGACAACCCATCTATCGATCAGAAGTAAAATTTCCAGATTAACAAGTGACATCAAGCTGGCTGTAAAGAAAAATTGCAGTCAGCTTTTTTCATGAAAAGATTGATGCATGCGATTTTCAGCTGTATTTGCTACGATAGAAAAAGGAGGGATGACAGCAATGGAGACAATGAAAATAGGTGACATGGAACTGTTCTGGTTAAATGGGGGAGATACACACATGGACGGCGGTGCGATGTTCGGTGTAGTGCCAAAGCCGTTATGGTCAAAAAAATACCCGGTGAACGATCGCAATCAAATTGAACTGCGGTGTGATCCGATCCTCATTCGGTGGAATGGTCTTCATTTATTAGTGGATTCCGGCATCGGATCAGGGAAGCTGACAGATAAACAAAAACGCAATTACGGCGTAACAGAAGAGACGAAATTGGAACAATCGCTAGCGGCACTCGGCCTGCAACCAGCTGATATTGATTACGTTTTAATGACACACCTTCACTTCGATCATGCAAGCGGGCTGACAAAACGTGAGGGAGAAGAGCTCGTGTCTGTTTTTACGCAGGCAAAAATCATCACATCCAAAATCGAATGGGATGAAATGAGGGCGCCTAACATCCGCTCAAGAAATACATATTGGAAAGAAAACTGGGAGCCTATAGCAGATCAAGTGGTGCCATTTGAAGAAAGCATCGAAGTAACAAAAGGCATTGGGCTGCATCATACAGGCGGTCATAGCAATGGCCATAGCATCTTAACGCTCACAAGTCAGGGCGAAACAGCGATTCATTTGGCTGATATCATGCCAACACACGCTCATAAAAATCCATTATGGGTCTTGGCTTATGATGATTACCCAATGACTTCGATTCCAGCTAAGCAAAAATGGCAGGCATTTGCAGAAGAAAAAAATGCGTGGTACTTGTTTTATCATGATGCGATTTACCGCGCTGTAAAATGGGATGAAGACGGGCAAATCACACATGAAGTTAAAAGAGAAACAGGAAGATAAAAGATCATCTGCATGTTTTTTCGCCTTTCACACAAAATAACGACAAAATGAACTTGTGAAAGGAAGAGTGCAGGTGAACCAATTTTATCGTGTACATGGTGATGTCATTGAAACACCATTAAGAGGGATGGAAGTCATGTCCGTCCCTTATTTAAACAAAGGGGTTGCATTTACTAAGGAAGAGCGGGAAGAGCTTGGTTTAAAGGGATTTCTACCGCCTAAGGTTTTAACATTAGAGGATCAGGCAAAGCGTGCATATGAGCAGTTCAAGGCACAGCCGGATGAACTGGGGAAAAATGTGTATTTAACATCACTTCATGACAGAAACGAAGTGCTTTTTTACAAATTACTAAATGAGCACTTGGCGGAGATGCTGCCGATTGTCTACACGCCGACTGTTGGAACAGCCATTCAGCGTTATAGCCACGAGTATCGAAAGCCAAGGGGGCTTTATTTATCGATTGATGATTTGGAAGGCATGGAAGAGATTTTTGCCTCTTACGGTGTTGATGAATCAATTGACTTAATCGTTGCGACAGATGCAGAAGGCATTTTAGGTATTGGAGACTGGGGTGTTGGCGGTATTGCCATTTCAGTCGGGAAACTTGCTGTTTATACAGCCGCAGCAGGCATTGATCCTAGCCGCGTGCTGGCCGTTGTGCTTGATGCCGGGACGAACCAGGAAAGTCTCTTGAATGATCCGCTTTATGTTGGAAATCAGCATTCTCGCGTTCGAGGAGAACGTTATGATCGGTTCATTGATCAATATGTAGAGCTTGCCCGCGCAACCTTTCCAAATGCACTCCTTCACTGGGAAGACTTTGGGACAAAAAATGCCCGAGCCATATTGGAAAAATATAAGGAACGTATTTGTACATTTAATGATGACATTCAAGGTACTGGAGCTGTTTCACTTGCTGCGGTTTTGGCATGTGCAAAAGCTTCGAAGGTTCCGCTGAAAGATCACCGAATCGTCATTTTCGGAGCGGGTACGGCAGGGATTGGCATAGCGGAGCAGATCCGTGATGCTCTCGTAAGAGACGGTGTCAAAGAAGAGGAATCATATGATCATTTCTGGTGTATTGATAAAACAGGATTGCTTACAGATGATTCGCCTGACATTCAGCCATTTCAAAAGCCATATGCAAGACGTTCTGACGAAGTAAAGGATTATGCCCGTAACGGTCCTAAGCATTCCATTGATTTATTAGAGGTCGTCAAACAGGCGAAACCAACCATCTTAGTTGGCACCTCGACGGTAGGAGGAGCATTTACAGAGGAAATTGTGAAAGAAATGGCGTCACACGTGGAGCGCCCAGCCATTTTACCGATGTCGAACCCAACACCTCTTTCAGAAGCAAAGCCTGAAGATCTCATCGAGTGGACAGAAGGACGCGCCCTTGTGACAACGGGAAGCCCATTTGATCCTGTCGAATATGGCGGCGTGACATATGAAATTGGGCAGGCGAATAATGCCCTTGTGTTCCCAGGGCTTGGTCTTGGAACGATTGTGTCTAAAGCCCGCCTTATAACAGACAGCATGTTTGTTGCGAGTGCTGAAGCGATTGCTAGCATGGTCAATGTCGGAAAGCCGGGTGCAGCGATGCTGCCAAGTGTGGATCAGCTTCGAACTGTTTCAGCGACAGTGGCTGTCCGTGTGGCGCAAGCAGCGATCGATGAAGGAATTGCAGAGGAAACGCCTGAGGATCTCATTCAGGCTGTACAGGACGCCATGTGGCATCCTGTGTACAAAAAAATCAAAGCCATATAAAAAAGAAGCTTCGCAAGGACACGCCTTTGCGAAGCTTTCTTTATCAAGCCACAGAATCAATGACATCAACGATCATGCCTGTTTTGGCATCAATCATGACTTCGTACTGTTCAAGCTCGCCAAAGGCTGAGCGAGTAATGCCAGATTTGTACACATCAATCGTTTCACCATTTACGGTATACGGTTCTGGTACAGTATAAATCCAAGAGCCATCAATCGGGCCGCGCTGTTTAAAAGCAGATTTCACAATTTTTAATGCTTTTTCAGACGAGATATACGTAGGGAAAAATACTTTCTTTGCAACAATTGCAGCGGCTACGCCAATACTCGCACCAATCAGAACATGTTTTAACTTCAACGTGCTGCACCTCCGTATTGCTGTTTTTTCCATTATACAAAACTTGTCCATTGATGTTAAGGAATCCGAATACTTGAAAGCATATTCAAAATTTCTGGAGAGATACTTGGAAAACCGAAAGAATTCTTATAGTATAAAGTGAGTGTTATTTTTATAGGAATATATATGGTCATTACATAGAAACGAGGTAAACCGTAGAATGAATGAAGAAACATTGTCGCTTTTCCGAAATTTAACAGAATTACAGGGAACTCCAGGTAATGAGCACCATGTGCGTGCTTTTATGAAAAAGGAACTTGAGAAATATTCTGACGAACTCATTCAGGATCGTCTTGGCGGTGTGTTTGGGGTACGCAAGGGACCAGAGAACGCACCTAAAATCATGGTGGCTGGTCATATGGATGAAGTGGGATTCATGGTTTCATCCATTACGAAGAACGGGATGATACGCTTCCAAACACTCGGCGGCTGGTGGAGTCAAGTCATGCTGGCACAGCGTGTCGACGTTCATACCGTTCACGGACCAATTCCTGGTGTCGTCTCTAGTACACCGCCTCATCTTCTAACACCAGAACAAAAAAGCAAACCTGTGAAACCATCAGACATGCTCATTGATATTGGGGCAGACAGTGAAGAAGAGGCAAAAGAACTTGGCATTCGCCCAGGACAGCAAATCGTGCCTGCAACAGTCTTTACCCCTATGGCGAATCCTAAAAAGATTTTAGCGAAGGCTTGGGATAACCGCTATGGCTGTGGACTTGCGATTGAATTATTAAAAGAAATAAAAGACGAACCTCTTTCATGTCATCTGTATTCAGGTGCAACGGTTCAGGAAGAAGTAGGGCTTAGAGGGGCAGAAGTAGCTGCGAATATGATTCAGCCAGATCTGTTCTTTGCTTTAGATGCAAGCCCTGCAAACGATGTGACAGGTGACAAAACCCAATTCGGCCAGCTTGGTAAAGGAGCACTTCTGCGTATTTTTGATCGAACCATGATTACGCATCGCGGGATGAGAGACTTTGTGCTCGATACTGCTGAGTCAAACAGCATTCCATACCAATACTTCGTATCACCGGGTGGTACGGACGCTGGACGTGTGCATATTTCCAACCAAGGTGTGCCTTCTGCTGTCATTGGGGTGTGCGCTCGCTACATTCATACAAGTCATTCAGTATTGCATGTGGATGATTACGCAGCGGCAAAAGAATTAATTGTCCGCCTGGTGAAAAACTGTGATCAAAGTACAGTGGATTCTATTTATCAACAGGTGTAAATGTAATAGAAAAGGCTGCCTCTTTCATGAGAGCAGCCTTTAGTGTGTATATGTAGACAAAACCTCGCATTCATTGCCAGGTCTGCAAAGGTTTCGAAAAGAGGAAAAAAGGTTGCAGTTTCACCTTTTTTATTGCTGTTCAAACACGTAAGATAACGCCTTGATCGCTTGGTTCACGGTTTCTACAGTGATATTCGCTTTGTTTGATAGTTCCTTTAACGGATGGTGCAGTTCTTTTGGGCGGATCAAAATGAGAGGTTTTCCTTTTGTGATGGCAGCAGATGCATCCATTGCCGTGTTCCACTGTTTATATTTCTCACCAAAGCGGGCAATGACGACGTCTGCCTTGTTTAATAAGATCTCAGTACGGAAATTGTTCAAATCAGAAGCCGCATCATCTTTGAAAATGGCATTCGGCTGCTCACCTAAAATGTCCTCACCAATGTGATCTGAGCGGTCATGATTCTCCATTGGACCAACAAACGTCACCGGCAGTTTCAACGATTGGCTTTTCTCCTTGATTTCATCACGCCACTGGCTATGAATTTCTCCTGCTAAATAGACGGTTAATTGCATAACGATCTCCTCCTTTTGTACAAACTTAGTAAAGGTTTGCCCTGTTTCTTTTCATGTTACACAAGAAGTGCTTGATAAAGCAAAAAAAATATGATTATGATATTCATGGTAGAGACTATTTTTCATCGTAAGAATACTACATATAATGGGAAGGACAGGCTCTTCGTCTTTCCTATGAGAAAGCAGGAAGACGACGTTGATGACTTATTTGAAAAGAAAAGGGATCTCCCTTTCGCCAAAAGTGTATTTCATTGATGCACTCTCTTATATGGCTTTAGGTCTATTTGCTACATTAGTGGTAGGGCTGATTTTAAAAACAGCAGGCGGTCTGTTATCACTTCCGCTCATCATCAAAATGGGAACACTCGCAATGGGGCTCATGGGACCAGCGATTGGCGTAGCTGTTGCGTACCGGTTACAGGCATCTCCTTTGATCATTTTTGCAAGTGTTGTCTCAGGTGCTGCAGGAGCAGAACTTGGTGGACCTGCTGGAAGCTTTGTCGCAGCATTAATTGGTGTGGAACTCGGCAAGCTGGTCAGTGGTGAGACAAGAATTGATATTATTTTAACGCCGCTTGTCACCATTATTACTGGCTTTTTCACCGCCGCTTTGATCGGTCCTGGGATTGAAGCCATGATGACAGGGCTTGGTAGGCTCATCATGTGGGGGACTGACCAAAGTCCGCTGATCATGGGCATGCTAGTAGCGACCATTGTTGGACTTGCCCTCAGCTCACCGATTTCAAGTGCGGCGCTTGCGCTCATGCTTGACTTAAGCGGAACAGCGGCTGGTGCTGCAACAATTGGCTGCTGCGCTCAAATGGTCGGCTTTGCCGCTGCAGGCTTTAGAGAAAATCGTTTTGGCGGTCTTGCTGCTGTCGGCATTGGCACGTCAAAATTGCAGCTGCCGAACATTGTGAAAAATCCCCTTATCCTTATTCCGCCGACGATTGCGGGCCTCATTCTCGCGCCAATTGGTATTATTGGCTTTGGGATGGTCAATAATGCGGCAGGGGCAGGTATGGGAACGAGCGGCCTCGTTGGACAGCTCATGACACTGACCGTTATGGGATTTCATCCATCCGTTTTTCTGGCGATCGCTCTTTTGCATATCGTTGGCCCGGCAGTGATTAGTTTGGTAGTATCAGAATGGATGAGAAAGAAAGGCTATATACAATTCGGAGATTTAACCATACAAACTGGAGGAATGAAACATGAAAAAAATTGAATCAAACGAAGAATTACAAAAAGTGATTCAAGAAGACTTAACAGTATTGCTATTTTCAGCTGACTGGTGCCCGGACTGCACCTTTATCGAACCATTCTTGCCAGAGCTTGAAGCAAACTACCCAGAATTTGAGTACTTCTATGTGGATAGAGATCAGTTCATTGACACTTGCGCAGAGTGGGAAATCTACGGCATTCCAAGCTTTTTAGTTTTTAAAAATGGACAAGAGGTTAACCGCTTTGTCAGCAAGGATCGTAAGACGAAGGAAGAGATTGAAGCATTTTTAACAGATTCTCTTTCTAAATAATGAAAGGAGGGTCTAAATCATGGCAAAAATGACATCAAGACAGCTTGCGAACGAACTCAAAAGCCGTCTGACAAATGACAGCTGGTCACACCAGTTTGACCGAGAAAAAGATACGCTTCGTATTGAAGATAAACAAACAAGTAAAGGTATTACACTAGAGCTCCCGCCAATCATTGCAAAGTGGGAAGTAAAGCCTGATGAAACATTAGATGAGATCGTTTACTATGTGAAAGAGGCGCTAAGTGCCATGAAAGGCGAAGCGCAGCACATCTCAGGAAAAGAAAAGCAGATCTATCCTGTCATTCGTTCCACTTCCTTTCCTGAGACATCAAGTGATGGCATTCCCCTCGTTTTTGATGAGCATACAGCTGAAACGAGAATCTTCTACGCACTTGACCTTGGAAGCACCTACAGATTAATTGATGAGAAAATGCTTCAAAAGGAAAACTGGACAAAAGAGCGAATTAGGGAAACTGCAAGCTTCAATGTCCGCTCACTTGAAACTGTGGTGAAAATGGATGAAGTTGCAGGCAATCGGTTTTATTTCTTCCGTGCGAATGACGGATATGATGCCAGCAGACTTTTAAATGAATCGATTTTACAAGAATACGCGCAAAAAATAGAAGGACAGATGGCCATTTCTGTTCCCCATCAAGATGTATTCATCATTGCAGATGTTCGCAATGAATCAGGTTATGATATTTTAGGACAGATGTCGATGAGTTTCTTCGCCAGCGGCACGGTTCCGATTACCGCATTGTCATTTTTATATGACGAGGGCAAGCTTGAACCGATCTTTATTCTTGCTAAAAGCAGACCAAAACAGCAGTAGAAGGGAATTTTGAAGAATGAACGTTTTTTATAATGCAGAAGGTGTAGGCGACACACTCCTTATTTCATTGAAAGATGTGACGAGAGAAGAAGTAGGTCATGAGAGGTTTGGAGATGTCGTAAGAATCTTCAATCAAGAAACAAAAGAAACAACAGGTTTTAATATCTTCAACGCATCCACTTACATGAAAATTGAAGAAAACGGATCTGTACCGCTATCTGAAACACTTGTTCAAGATATCAACGAAATTTTAAACCGCAACGGTGTAAGTGAAACGTTGACTGTGGATCTATCACCAAAATTTGTTGTCGGTTATGTGAAGGAAAAAGAAAAGCATCCGAATGCAGATAAATTAAACATTTGCCAAGTAGATGTTGGCGATGAAACATTACAAATCGTGTGTGGTGCGCCAAATGTTGATCAAGGGCAATATGTCGTGGTTGCGAAGGTTGGTGCGGTGATGCCAAGCGGTTTGGTCATTAAAGATGCTGAGCTAAGAGGTGTTCCATCAAGCGGAATGATTTGTTCAGCAAAAGAACTAGATCTTCCAGACGCGCCTGCTGAAAAAGGGATTCTTGTTCTAGAGGGAAGCCACCAAGCTGGCGAACCCTTTAAAGCGTAACCTCCCATAAACGGGCACATAGGAGCGAAGAATGTGTTATACCAAAAGTCACTAAGTACGTACTTAGTGACTTTTTTTCATCTACAGACAGCACAAATAGCAAAGAGCAGCACTTTTCTCGCTTTTCTGCATGAAAAAGCAATGGTATACTAAAAATCGCCCAAGAAAACGTAAGGGGAGTTAAAGTGAGTGATAAATGATGAGTTGGTTAGATAAATTTTTTAGTGTATTTTTAGGAGAAGAAGAAAAGAAAGAAGAAAAAGCTGTGAGACCTAATGAAGGTCCAGCTGCACGAACGCAGCCAGTTTTTGAACAGCATAAAGAATATAAAAAAATTGAAGATACAAAAGTCTATTATGAATATCCGAAAGGCAACTTCCGCTTTCCGCTCGTTCCAGATGAACCTCTGCGTGACGGAGTGAAGCAGGAAAGAAGACGCGCAAAGCCAAGCAAGCCAAAGGCTAAGCAGAAGACCTATGAGCCAAAACAAACGGTGCAGCCTGACATCAATAAAAAGCCATTCAAAACAGAGCAAATTCCATCACCGATCTATGGCTATCATCAGGATATGCGTCCAAAACGAACAGAAGCGAAAGAAGAATCATCTCCTGTTCAAATGAAAGCAGCAGAAACAGCGCAGCGTGTCACCCTGTTATCAGAAGAGGCAGAGCGTGTACGGAATGTCAGACAGCAAATGAACATTCCGTCAATACGGAAAGAAAATCGTATGGAAGAAACGGTTTCAGCCCCAGCAGAAGAAAGAGTGGACATGCAAACAGACGTGACCCCGCTTACTTTGCAAGAGGAACTCGCTTATCAGGATCACGTTCAATCGACGATGGAGCGTTTAAATGACGAGCCTTTCATTCAAACAGAGGAAAAAGAGCAAGCCTTTTCTGAGCCTCAAGACCATATTGAAGCTGACTTACATAATCAGGAGGCCGAAGCTTATCAAGAACAGCCGGTAGAGGCTGAGCCGGAACAGGATGTCTCAAGCGATGATGAAGAAATAAAAGGCGAGCCGGTACATCAGTTTGTAGATCATACGGAGGAAATAGAACCGTTGACATTCGAAACAGCAGAAGACACACATCCCGCAATTGAAATGGAAGTAGACATGCCGGCAGAAGAAGTTGAGGTAACAGAAGACATCCCAGCAGAACCGGTCGCGGAAATAGAAGCTGATTCCATAGAAGATCATCAAGAAGAAGTGCCAGCGGCAGCATTTGAAGAAGCTGAGCCAGTCGCCAAGCATGATCTGCAAGAAGACCAATTGTTGGAAGAAGCTGAAATAGTAGAAGATCAAATGATGCCAATAGAACAAGTAGCAGACGATGAGACCGCTACTGAACCAGCAGAACCTGTCATAGAGCAGCAAGAAAAGCAAGAACAAGTGCATGAAGTCAAGGAAGAAAAACCGAAACAAGCAGCTCCGCAGACGCAACGTACAAGCGGACAAACCTCAACGGTTCCTTTTAACGTCATGATGTTAAAAAGTGATCAGCGTGTGCAAGGGCAAAAGAAAGCAGCAGATGCACAAGGGTATGTTTTCCCAAGTCTCGCCCTTTTAGACGTACCTCCAGCTCAAAAAGAAGAGGACGGGACATGGGTGAAAGAGCGGGCAGAGCTGCTCAATGCCACGCTGAAAAATTTCAATGTCAGAGCAAGTGTGGTTCATGTCACGCAAGGCCCTTCTGTGACAAGGTTTGAAGTACATCCAGAACCAGGTGTCAAAGTGAACAAAATCACGAACCTATCAGATGATATTAAACTCAGTTTGTCCGCAAAAGATATTCGAATCGAAGCACCGATTCCAGGAAAGAACACGATCGGGATCGAAGTGCCGAACCTTCACAGTAAAATGGTTTTCTTACGAGAGATGATCAGAAGCAGTGCATTTAGAGACAATCCATCACCTTTAACAGCAGCACTCGGATTAGATATATCTGGCCAGCCTGTTGTGGTTGATCTGCAAAAAATGCCGCATGGCTTAATTGCTGGAGCAACAGGGTCAGGAAAAAGTGTCTGTATCAATACCATTTTAGTGAGCTTAATGTTTAAAGCGTCACCAGATGAAGTAAAAATGCTCTTAATCGACCCTAAAATGGTTGAATTAGCGCCATATAATCACATTCCGCATCTCGTGAGTCCTGTCATCACCGATGCCAAGACAGCGACAGCCGCTCTGAAATGGGTAGTGGATGAAATGGAAAGGCGCTACGAACTGTTTGCGCACTCTGGCGTGAGAGAAATTAAACGATTCAATGAGCTTGTCAAAGAAAAACAAATGGGTGAAAAACTGCCTTATCTTGTCGTTGTGATCGATGAGCTCGCTGATTTAATGATGGTCGCACCAAATGAAGTCGAAGAAAGCATTTGCCGAATCGCACAAAAAGCAAGAGCATGCGGCATTCATTTATTGATTGCGACACAAAGACCTTCTGTCGATGTCATCACAGGTCTCATTAAAGCCAATATCCCAACAAGAATTGCTTTCTCTGTCTCAAGTCAGGTAGATTCTAGAACGATCATTGACATGGCAGGTGCAGAAAAGCTTCTCGGAAAAGGAGACATGCTTTTCTTAGAAAATGGCTCCGGCAAGCCGACGAGGCTGCAAGGGAACTTTGTATCAGACCGTGAGATTGATCAAGTAGTGGCACATGTAAGAAAACAGCGTAAGCCAGTGTTCCTTTTCGAACAGGAGGAATTAATGCTCCAAGGCTCTGCGATTACAGATGAAGACGAATTGTTTATGGATGCCTGCCGTTTTGCGATTGAGCAGAATAGCGCTAGTACATCGAGTTTGCAGCGAAGATTTAGAATTGGCTACAATCGTGCAGCCAGATTGATCGACATGATGGAACGCGAGGGCATGATCTCTGGTGCAAAAGGCAGTAAGCCAAGGGAAGTCCTTATGACACTGAGTGACTTAGAACAGCTGATCTAAACAAACCACTTCATTTTTTTTATAAACATGGTATGATAGCACATAGGTGCAATTTTGTAATTGGACGCTTTTCGTATGCCTGTCAGAACGCTTTTTTATGTAAAATGAGCGAAAGCAGGTGTTAGAAATAGGAAAGTTGTCGGATACTAATCATAGTTAATATTGATTAGAATAGGAAGATCGGAAAAAAATCTTTATTTGGAGCTGCGATCTGTGAGCCGCTAGAGGCGAAAATCACAAGTTGCAAATTGAAATGAGCGTCATATACTGTAAGTCAGATAGACGTTTGTTGGAGGTACAATTATGACTGTTTATCATTTTGTTGGAATAAAAGGGACAGGTATGAGTCCACTGGCCCAAATTCTTCATGATACTGGGTATACTGTCCAAGGATCGGATATCGAAAAACATATCTTTACACAAAAAGCATTAGAAGAACGAAATATTAAAATTCTTCCATTTGACCCAGATAATATTCAGCCAGGGATGACCGTGATTGCAGGTAATGCATTTCCTGATACACACCCTGAGATTGAACGTGCCCTTTCTGAAGGGATTCCTGTCATTCGTTACCATAAATTCCTTGGAGAATACATGGATTCATTCACAAACGTTGCGATTACTGGTGCTCATGGTAAAACGTCGACAACAGGACTGCTTGCCCATGTGATGCAATCAGCGAAACCAACTTCATACTTAATCGGTGATGGATCTGGTATGGGGAAAGAAAACAGCGAGTATTTTGTATTTGAAGCATGCGAATACCGCAGACACTTCCTCAGCTATCATCCAGACTATGCGATCATGACCAATATTGATTTTGATCATCCTGATTATTTCTCGGACATTGACGACGTGTTTGATGCGTTTCAAAACATGGCGCTTCAAGTGAAAAAAGCCATTATCGCTTGCGGTGATGATGAGCATCTGCCCAAGATTCAAGCGAAGGTACCTGTTGTGTACTACGGTTTCAATGAAGAAAATGATTTCCAAGCACGCAATGTTGTGAAAAACACGGAAGGCACTACATTTGATGTATTTGTACGCAATACGTTTTATGATACCTTCTACATTCCTGCCTACGGAAATCATAATGTCCTCAATTCATTAGCTGTGATTGCATTATGTCACTATGAAGCCATTGATGTAGAGCTCATCAAAGGGGCACTAATGACATTTGGCGGGGTGAAACGCCGCTTTAATGAAAAAGTGGTCGGTGAGCAGGTCTTAATTGACGACTATGCCCATCACCCAACGGAGATTGAAGTCACCATTGAAGCAGCACGTCAAAAATATCCAGACCGTGATATTGTCGCTGTCTTCCAGCCGCATACCTTCACACGTACACAGCAATTCTTAAGTGAATTTGCTGACAGTCTGAAAAAAGCGGACTATGTATACCTATGCGATATTTTCGGTTCAGCCCGTGAAAACATTGGGAAGCTGAGTATCGAAGATTTACGAGAAAAAATCCCGCAGGCCCAATTGATTGCGGAAGAAGATACATCTGTGCTGAAAGCGCACGAAGATGGGATTCTGATCTTTATGGGAGCAGGAGACATTCAAAAATATCTGCGTGCTTATGAGAAAGTCGCTGTATAAATGCTTAAAGGGAAAGTGCCGTTTTGATCGGCACTTTTTTTATTTTGAATAAAATGTGACAAAGGGGCTAAATGTGTCAACATCTGCCGCTTTTTTTCGTTCGCTGTGGACAGGAATCAGCGAATAAGTGTAGAATTATTATTCAATCGGTCATTCTAGGCGATGTTTGAATGATACAACGAGAGGGTAATGAATTGCATATGCCCGCAGCAAAGGAGGTATCAGATGATTATTATTCTATATCTAAGCGTTGCACTGATCGCAATTGCTTTCCTCATTCTTGTCATCTATTTGTCCAAAACATTAAAATCCTTACAGCTGACATTAAAGAATGTTGCATCAACTTTAGAAGGTCTTGAAGGTCAGATGCAAGGGATCACCACAGAGACGACACAGTTGCTACATAAGACGAATCAGCTTGCTGAAGATATTCAAGACAAATCGGCAAAACTCAACACAGTTGTGGATGCGGTGCAGGGAATTGGCGGCTCGATCAACCAATTTAATACAAGCATAAAGCAGGCAGCTGGTGCAGTTTCTTCATCCGTTGAACGAAATCAAGAAAAAGTCACGGATGTGGTAAGCTGGAGTAACGCAGCACTTGAAATTTATAAAAAATGGAAACAACGAAAACACCAAAAATAAACCATTTTCGCATAGGAGGAATAATCATGAGCAAAGACGGAATCAATAGCAAAGACTTTTTGATCGGAACACTTATTGGTGGAATTGTTGGTGCAACAACAGCCTTATTTTTAGCACCGAAGTCAGGGAAAGAGCTTCGCGATGATTTGAACACCCAAGCGAATGTTTTAAAAGAAAAAACAGATCGCCTCACAACAGATGCAAAAGAAAGAGGCACTGAATATGTGACGATTGCGAAAGATAAAACGTCTGAATTGTCCCAACTGGTAGCAGAACAGTCAAACCAGATTTTAGACAAAGTGAAAGACATAAAAGAGCGTGCAGCTGGAAAAGCTAATCATGTGAAAAGTGAAGCAGAAGATGCAGCAGCTGACCTAGCAAATGAAGCTTCAGATGTAGCAGACGAAGCAAAAGTACGAGCACAAGAAGCGAAATCAGAAATTGAAGATGGCATCAAAGATGTCAAAGAAAAAGTAGAACAATCGACTAAAGGCTAACTCTCACTGCTCGGAGTGAAGAAGGAGAACATCATGTCAAAACAACTCATTGAAACAGAAGAACAGTTTGATCAACTAACGAATCAAGATGGGACGTTTGTCTTTTTTAAGCACAGTTTGACATGTCCGATCAGCCAAGCGGCTTTTCAAGAGTTTGAAGCATTTGCGTCTGCACATGAAGACGTGCCTACTTATTTCTTGCAAATCCAAAACACAAGAGAGCTTTCATCCTATGTGACTGAAAAGTCGGGGGTAAAGCATGAAAGTCCCCAGGCACTCGTCTTTAGCGGTGGAAAAGTGAAGTGGCATGCATCTCACTCAAGCATTACAAAAGAAGCGCTTGAACATAATCTGTAGAAGAAACGTCAGCAATTGCTGACGTTTTTTTATAAAAAAAGGTTTACTTCAACCAAAAGTATGCTATAATCTTACACATAATACTTTATCGCTTAAAAGCGTTTGGGTAATAAAGAAAATTTTCGTGACAATTCCGAAATCTTTGTTTATAATAAACCCTATCATGAGAGAATGAAAAAATAAAAAGCGAGAACAGGCAGAGGAAAGGATGACAAAAATGAGCAACAATGAACTAGAACAATTGAGACAGCAGGCAGATGAACTAAATCTTCAAATCTTAAAACTGATCAATGAAAGAGGAAGCATTGTAAAAGAAATTGGAAAGGCGAAAGAAGCGCAAGGTGTCAACCGTTATGATCCTGTCAGAGAGCGCACAATGCTGAACCAAATTCTTGAAGCAAATGATGGACCGTTCGAAAACTCAACGATTCAGCATATTTTCAAAGAGATTTTCAAAGCAGGTCTAGAGCTTCAAGAAGATGACCACAGCAAAGCACTTCTTGTTTCTCGTAAGAAAAAATCGGAAAATACAATCGTGAACATCAATGGAGAAGCGATCGGTGATGGGAAACAGCGCTTCATCGTTGGACCATGTGCTGTTGAAAGCTACGAGCAAGTCGCAGAAGTTGCGGCAGCAGCGAAACAGCAAGGACTAAAACTACTTCGCGGAGGTGCATTTAAACCTCGCACAAGTCCATACGATTTCCAAGGACTTGGTGTAGACGGTCTAAAAATTCTAAAGCGTGTAGCGGATGAATACGGTCTTGCTGTCATTAGTGAAATCGTCAATCCTGCTCATATTGAAGAAGCGATTGAGCATATCGATGTCATCCAAATTGGTGCACGGAACATGCAAAACTTCGAGCTATTAAAAGCAGCCGGATCTGTGAAGAAACCAGTTCTTTTAAAGCGTGGTCTTGCAGCGACTATTTCAGAATTCATCAATGCAGCTGAATACATCATCGCCCAAGGAAATGACCAAATCATCCTTTGCGAGCGCGGTATCCGCACATACGAAACAGCGACAAGAAATACACTTGATATCTCT
This sequence comes from Bacillus sp. LNXM65, assembly GCF_002998575.1. Lineage (NCBI taxonomy): Bacteria > Bacillati > Bacillota > Bacilli > Caryophanales > Bacillaceae > Bacillus > Bacillus sp. LNXM65. The sequence goes on from NZ_PVRB01000009.1 coordinate 96,148, forward strand.
GCAGTGCCAATCTTGAAACAAGAGACACATTTACCAGTATTCGTTGATGTGACGCACTCAACTGGACGTAGAGATCTTCTCCTTCCAACAGCGAAAGCAGCTCTTGCGATTGGAGCAGACGGTGTCATGGCAGAAGTGCATCCAGATCCATCTGTTGCTCTATCTGACTCAGCGCAGCAAATGGACATTCCTCAATTCGAAAAATGGTTAGATGCGTTAAGACCACTTGTCAACATTCACGCGTAATCATAGATAGAAAAGCCGCCGGATAACTGCCCGGCGGTTTTTCTATGGATAAAATATGATGAGATTGGGAATGAAAGGAAAAGAGCACATTACAAGCCTCAAAAGTGCTTGTTCACAATGTTTTCATTTTTAAAATTCGATAGAATCTGCTAAGATCATTGTCATAGCTGACGTTCTCGGCGATTTTTCATGAAATATGATTCAATTTACAGGTAACAAGCTCATTAAAGTTTGTTTAATTTAGTTATAAAAAGAAAGGGAACGTTTTCATATGGTGAAAAAACGTGTATAATTTCATAAAAGAATGTCATTTTGATGTAGATTGAAAAATTATGTGTCTCTTTTCATCGTTTTAATGACAAATAGGATATTATTTTCCTCGTATCTGACATGTCTCTATCCAATTGGTGAATGCTATAGATATGAAGTGTATTTGAAGGAGTGATTTATGTGAATAATGTTACAATATATGATGTAGCAAGAGAAGCAAATGTAAGTATGGCAACGGTATCACGCGTAGTGAATGGTAATCCGAATGTAAAACCAACAACAAGAAAAAAGGTACTTGAAGCGATTGATCGTCTTGGCTACCGTCCGAATGCTGTGGCACGAGGCCTTGCAAGTAAAAAAACTACAACAGTTGGGGTGATCATCCCTGATATTTCTAGTATCTTCTATTCGGAGCTTGCTCGCGGAATTGAAGATATCGCCACGATGTATAAGTACAACATCATTTTAAGCAACTCAGATCAAAATACCGATAAAGAGCTTCATCTATTAAATACAATGCTAGGTAAACAAGTAGATGGGATTGTCTTTATGGGCGGAAACATCACAGATGTGCTTGTTGAAGAATTTAAGCGCTCTCCTGTGCCAATTGTTCTTGCAGCATCTGTTGAAGAGCAGGCTCAAACACCATCTGTCAATATCAACTACGAGCAAGCGATTTATGATTCAGTCCAGCTTTTAGTTGAGAAAGGACATAAGCGAATTGCCTTCGTATCTGGCCCAATGTCAGAACCGATTAACTCTATGAGAAAGCTTGCAGGTTATAAGCGTGCGCTTGAAGAAGCGGGCATCGCATTTGACGATGCGCTCGTCGCTGAAGGCGATTACTCCTATGATTCTGGAATTGAATCACTTGCTCATTTACTTGAGCAGTCTGACAAGCCGACAGCTGTTATTGCGGCTACCGATGAAATGGCGCTAGGTGTCATTCACGGAGCACAAGATAGAGGCGTATCGATTCCTGAGGATTTAGAAGTGATTGGCTTTGATAACACGAGACTTTCTCTCATGGTGCGTCCTCAGCTGACAACAGTTGTTCAGCCGACCTATGATATTGGCGCTGTCGCAATGAGACTGCTGACAAAGCTGATGAACAAAGAACAAGTGGACGATCAAATTGTTGAGCTTCCGCACAGAATTGAAGAAAGACAATCAACAAAATAAAACGAAAAAGCAGGCTTACACATTAGTGAATGCCTGCTTTTCTTATGCATTTTTCTTTTCTCTTCTTACAGGCATAAGTGCTTTTTCTACAGTTTGAGCATTCTTTTCTGTGATTTCTGCTTTTCTTGGGATCGGTGGATATAAATCGTCAGGGTCTCCCCATGTCGATGGCAGGCTGACAGGCGATTGTTTATGCCAAGCCTGAACCCAGTCCTGAGGCAGTTCAGCCGGCGGTGTGATGCCTTTCATCTCAAGCCAAATCAGGCTCCATGCCCTTGGAACGACACGCCAAATATCATATCCCCCTCCGCCAACAGCAATCCATTTGCCATCACAATATTGATGCGCTAACTCATGGGCAAGTCTAGGAATTTCCTCATATATTTTCATGGTGGCAGATAAATGGGTTAACGGATCATAGTAGTGTGCATCCGCGCCGTTTTGCGTCAATATCACATCTGGTTTAAAAAAAGCAGCAATTTCAGTCACTGCTGTTCGGTATGCTTCGAGGAACGATTCGTCTTCTGTAAATGCATCAAGCGGAATATTATAAGCGTAGCCATAGCCTTTATCGTGACCTCTTTCCTGTACTTGTCCAGTTCCAGGGAACAAGTAGCGCCCCGTTTCATGAATAGAGACCGTACAGACCTCTGGGTCGTCATAGAAGCTGAATTGTACACCATCTCCATGATGGGCATCTGTATCAATATATAAAATTCTTGCACCATATGTCTTTTGAATATATTGAATTGCCACGGAGCTGTCATTATATATACAAAAGCCAGATGCACGTCCTTTAAACCCGTGGTGAAGTCCGCCGCCAAGATTGAGTGCATGCTGCGAGTGTCCCATCATTACTTGGTCAACGGCTGTTAATGTCCCGCCAACAAGGAGAGAAGCTGCCTCATGCATACCTGCAAACATCGGTGTATCCTCCGTGCCAAGGCCGTAGCGTTCACCCTCTGCTGTAGAGAGCTTTCCTTCACTAGCCCGCTGCACAGCTTGAATATAATCGGCTGTATGGACGAGCTTTAATTCCTCCAGTGTCGCCATACGCGGTGCGACGATCTCATCATCTGTTAACGCCTTCATTTTTTGAAGAAGATCATATGTTAAGTAGACACGAAGCTGATTGAAGGGATGGTCTTGGTGAAATTGGTACGTTTGAAAAGAGGGTGAAAAAACAAAGGTCGCTTCCTTCATTTGATCGTCTGCTCCATTGGCCACAGCACCTTATAGCCTTTTGCACGAATCAGCTTCGTCACATGATCTGCATGAATGGTTTGAAGGCGGAATACGAGCACTTTAGAAGCTTCATTTGCATGCGGATACACGAGCACACTCAGCATTTGAATATGCTGCTCCTTTAAAATGGCCGTAATGTCTGCGAGGCCTTCTGTCATCTGGTCCACTTCAACCTCTAAGTGTGACCCAGGCTGATCTGCACCTGTCAGTCTGACAAACGTACGAAGCAAATCAGTCTTTGTGATAATGCCTACGAGCTTGCCTCGTCTCACCACTGGAAGGCAGCCAATTCCGTGTTCAAAAAAGACACTTGAAATCTCTTCAACGAAATCAAGCGGATGAGCAGCGATCGTCTCTAATACCATGATCTCTTCAACAGGACGCTGAATAAAGAGCTGTCTTTTTTCTGTTTCAAATATACTTGGACTGGCATTTTTAATATCCCGATCTGTCACCATCCCAATGACAGAACCTTGATCAGATACGATCGGAATATGCCGAATGTGATGTGCACTCATTTTTTGAATGGCTTCTTCAATCGTATCGGTTTTTCGCAGCGTGACCACATCACGCTCCATAATTTGTTCAATCATCATTGTTTACCAATCCCCTTTGCCAAAAAAACGAATTGAACGTTAATACATAAAGCGTTGATGGAAGCGAAGACGATCGAAACGCTCAATCGAATCAGGACTCACATTTTTCCCGATTCTGGCCATTAAACAATTGGCTGGATGTGAGCTAATCTCTGGCTCGTCTGTTGCAAACCAGACAAGACCGCCTGCGTTCATCATTTTCTCCATCATTTTGCGGTACTCCCACACGTTTTTCTTTGTCCCCTTTAAATCCCAATGCCAGTAATATTCAGTTGTAATGATGATATAATTCTCCATTTGCTCATCCATCATGCTCACATCAAGTAAATGCTTGCCAAGTGAGCAGCCTCTAAATGGAGGAGCGACCTCAATCGCGCCAAGCTCGATTAAATTTTCCATGTTACCCTCTGACCAGCGCTCAAGCGGATCAGGATACAAATACGTGACATAGCCTACGACAAGCTCATCCATTCTTGCAATGATAATACGTCCTTCTGGAAGGTCTGCTATTTCAACAAGTGCTTGTTTCTGTTCCTCAGGCGTGCGAAATGCCGTCAGTCCTTCATGAAAGGTATAGTTCGCAAGCTCTGGTGCAGGTACCGGACCTTCAATAAGGATGGAACCTGTTTCTTGCTCAATGGTTTTTGAATAATAAGTTTTAGGATGCTCCACGTATCCACCGCCTCAAATTCTAGTGAGTCGTCTCTATTTTATCTTAAAACTTGCAAGAATTAAAACGGTTTCACCATAAGTTTTTTAAAAATTGAGAAAAAAAGTCATCTATACTATAATGGTCATTGTAAACGTATGCAAAGGGGGACTGTTTGATGAAATTGGAAACGCTGCCATCAGTAAAAGGGGACTATCATTTAAATGATTATGAGCAGGCATACAAAGAATTTTCATGGGAGGAAGCAAGAAAAAACTTCTCGTGGTATGAAACAGGAAACATAAATGCAGCCTATGAAGCGATTGACAGACATGCGGACTCGTTTCGTAAGAACAAGGTGGCGCTTCACTACAAAGATTCACAGCGTGATGAAAAGTATACGTTCAGGGATATGAAAATCAACACAAATAAAGCGGGAAATCTATTCAGAGAAAAGGCGCATGTGCAAAAAGGGGATCGCGTATTTATCTTTATGCCAAGATCACCTGAGCTCTATTTTCTTCTGCTTGGCGCAGTCAAAATTGGTGCGATCGTTGGTCCGTTATTTGAGGCATTTATGGAAGGAGCGGTCAAAGACCGTTTAGAAAATAGTGAGGCGAAGGTCATTGTGACAACGCCGGATCTGCTTGAACGAATTCCGTTTGCAGAGCTTCCGAAGCTTGAATCCGTCATCATTGTCGGCGGTGAAAAGGAAGACGTCGATGGCGTTCGGACAATCCATTACGAAGAGGCGTTTGAGCAGGCAGCAAAGAACCTTGAGATTGAATGGATGGATGAAAAAGACGGCTTTCTGCTTCATTACACGTCAGGGTCCACAGGTACGCCAAAAGGTGTGCTGCATGTCCATGGCGCAATGGTGCAGCAAGACCAGACCGGTAAGTGGGTGCTTGATCTGAAAGAAGACGATGTCTACTGGTGTACAGCTGACCCAGGCTGGGTAACAGGCACAGTGTACGGCATTTTTTCACCATGGTTAAATGGGGCGACGAATGTCATTTTAGGCGGCAGGTTTAACCCTGATACGTGGTATGAAACCATTGAATCACTAGGTGTGACCGTTTGGTACAGTGCTCCGACTGCCTTTAGAATGCTGATGGGAGCAGGAGATGACCTCATTCAAAAATATGATCTCAGCTCGCTCCGTCATGTGTTAAGTGTAGGTGAGCCTCTAAATCCAGAAGTCATCCGATGGGGAGACGCTGTATTTGGCAAACGAATTCATGACACTTGGTGGATGACTGAAACCGGTGCACAGCTGATTTGTAATTATCCATGCATGGACATCAAACCAGGTTCAATGGGGAAACCGATTCCAGGCGTAGAAGCGGCGATTGTCGATAATGCCGGAAATGAACTTCCGCCATACCGGATGGGCAACCTCGCCATCAAAAAAGGCTGGCCGTCTATGATGCATACGATCTGGAACAATCCTGAAAAATATGAATCTTACTTTATGCCGGGAGATTGGTATGTTTCAGGAGATTCAGCTTATATGGACGAAGACGGATACTTTTGGTTCCAGGGACGTGTCGATGATGTGATCATGACATCAGGAGAGCGGGTTGGTCCTTTTGAGGTGGAAAGTAAGCTGGTCGAACATCCGGCCATTGCAGAGGCTGGTGTCATTGGAAAACCAGATCCAGTCCGCGGTGAAATTATTAAAGCATTCATTGCGCTCAGAAGTGGATATGAGCCGACAGATGAGCTGAAAGAAGAGATTCGTACGTTTGTGAAAAAAGGACTCGCTGCACATGCGGCACCGAGAGAAATCGAGTTTAAAGACAAACTACCTAAAACGCGAAGCGGAAAAATTATGAGACGTGTGCTAAAGGCGTGGGAACTGAATTTACCGGCTGGCGACCTATCGACAATGGAAGATTAATTTTTTTCATCAGTTGACTTGATACCAAAAGTATGTTTAAAATGACATTAGTTGAATATGTAAAGGTTTTGACTGAGATTCAGTAGAATTATCTTTCCCTGTCCAAGAGAGCTGACGGCTGGTGCGAGTCAGTACAAAGAGGTATTCGAATTACCCTCACGAACCGCTTTTACGAAAAGGAGCATGCATGCTGCCCTGATTAGTGAAAGAACGGATCTGTCCGTTATCAGTGTAAGTGAAAAGACGTGATTTGTTGTCTTTTAAGCAGGGTGGTACCGCGATATATATCGTCCCTTCGTTCATTCGAAGGGGCGTTTTTTATGTTGAATTGTAAAAAAAGGAGAATTGGATATGAGTCAATTGATGGAAGAGTTATCGTTCAGAGGATTAATTCAGCAGCAAACAGATGAAGAAGGTTTAACAAAATTATTAGCAGAAGAAAAAATCAAGCTTTACTCCGGCTTTGATCCGACAGCTGACAGCTTGCACATTGGTCATCTATTGCCAATTTTAACATTACGTAGATTCCAGGAAGCGGGCCATCACCCGATTGCCCTTGTTGGCGGCGCGACTGGACTAATCGGCGATCCTAGCTTCAAAAAAGCAGAGCGTTCACTAAACCCTGCAGAAATCGTAGAACAATGGACAGAGAAAATTAAAGGACAGCTGTCACAATTTCTTGATTTTGAAGCAGCCGAGAACCCAGCCGTTATCGTGAATAACTACGACTGGATCAGCCAAATGAATGTCATCACGTTCCTTCGTGATATTGGAAAGAACTTCGGTGTGAACTTCATGCTGGCAAAAGATATCGTCAGCTCACGGATTGAGACAGGGATTTCGTACACAGAGTTCAGCTATGTCATCCTGCAATCTTTAGATTTCGTAAACCTTTACAGAAATGAAAACTGTAAGCTGCAAATCGGTGGAAGCGACCAGTGGGGAAATATCACATCTGGACTTGAGCTGATCCGTAAGTCTGAAGCAGAAGGGGCAAAAGCATTCGGTCTAACGATGCCGCTTGTCACTAAAGCAGATGGCACGAAGTTTGGTAAAACAGAAGGCGGCGCCATCTGGTTAGATAAAGAAAAGACGTCTCCTTATGAGTTCTACCAATTCTGGATCAACACAGATGACCGTGACGTCGTGAAATACTTAAAATACTTTACGTTCTTATCGAAAGAAGAGATCGCATCGTACGAAGAAAAAGTGCAAACAGCACCTGAAAAGCGTGAAGCACAGCGCCGTCTAGCAGAGGAAGTCACGACACTTGTACATGGCCGTGAATCACTAGAACAGGCTGTCAACATCTCAAATGCGCTATTCAAAGGCGAGATCAAATCTCTTTCAGCCGAAGAAGTCAAAGTAGGCTTTAAAGATGTTCCATCAATGGAGAAAAGCAGCACAGAAGAATTAACACTTGTCGATGTCCTTGTTGAATCAAAGCTGTCTCCATCAAAACGTCAAGCACGTGAAGACATCACAAATGGTGCAGTTTCCATCAACGGAGAGAGACAAACCGATAAAGACTACGTCCTTTCAGCTGAAGACCGAATTGAAAACCAATTTACTGTCTTAAGAAGAGGGAAAAAGAAATACTTCCTTGTGAATTACAAATAAGAACGATGGGCAGCCGGCCGCGATAACCGGCTGCTTTTTTTATGCAAAATGAGAGATGAGTGCTCTTTGAAGAGTCTAATAGACTGTTCAAAGAGACTTTGTCTAGTCTTTTGGCATTGGCGTTGAGAAAGTCAAAGGTGCTTTTTCATTATTTATTTTCTATAAATTGATTGAACAAACAGTGCCTTGTTCACTTTTCTGACATATTTTTCTTATATAAAATAGAGTTCGAATAAGATGAATAAGGGGGAATGAAAGTGATTCGTTTTAAGAAAAAGAGTTTGCAAATTCTTGTTGCACTTGCATTAGTGATAGGTTCAATGGCCTTCATCCAGCCAAAAGAGATCAAAGCGGCTGAGCATAATCCGGTTGTGATGGTACATGGCATGGGCGGTGCGTCTTATAACTTTGCTTCGATTAAAAGTTACTTGGTATCACAAGGATGGGATCGAAACCAATTATTTGCTATCGATTTCATAGACAAAACAGGTAATAACCGCAACAATGGTCCGCGTTTATCCAGATTCGTCAAAGATGTGCTAGACAAAACGGGTGCCAAAAAAGTAGATATTGTGGCGCATAGTATGGGCGGGGCGAACACGTTATACTATATTAAGAATCTAGACGGCGGCGATAAAATAGAAAACGTCGTCACACTTGGTGGAGCGAATGGACTCGTTTCACTCAGAGCATTACCAGGCACCGATCCAAATCAAAAAATCCTTTACACCTCTGTCTATAGCTCAGCCGATCTTATCGTCGTCAACAGCCTTTCGCGTTTAATTGGCGCAAGAAACGTCCTCATTCACGGGGTTGGTCACATCGGTCTATTAGCTTCAAGCCAAGTCAAAGGCTATATCAAAGAAGGACTGAATGGCGGGGGACAGAATACGAATTAAAAAATGAAAGAAGACAGCGACTTGTGCTGTCTTTTTTTGATGTCATCGGACATATGACAGCTGCTAGATGATGAAAGAAGGTTATAATGGAGGTAAAATGATGACACAAAAACTCAAGCAATATTTTTTAGGATATTTCCCTTATTATCCGTGCTCATTTCTCCTCATCTATTTCATCTGGATGAAGTTTGTTAAATCAGTTCAAATAGGCGAGGTGATGTCCAACTGTACATCGATCATTGGTATCTATTACATCGTTGCCAGTGTGTGGTTTGTTTTTTTGATGCAAAAATAGGCAAAACATCATTAAAAGCATGTACAAATGGATCACCATTCCTTACACTACATGTAGTAAATGAGAATCTACGGAGGTGGGCGTTTGTGCAAAAGAATCAAAAGGCTTTGATCATTGTGGATGTACAGAAGGCGTTCGAGCATGAAAAATGGGGAGAACGAAATAATCTAGATGCAGAGAAAAATATCAGTCGTTTATTGACGTTTTGGAGAGAAAAAGGCTGGACAGTGATTCATATGCAGCATACATCTGACAAGCCGGACTCCTTATTTCATCCGGCAAATGAAGGGCATCTCTTCAAAGATATCGCCAAACCGCTAGAGGAAGAAACGGTGATACGAAAGAAAGTCAACAGCAGCTTTATTGGCACAAACTTGGATGAACAGTTAAGGTCAAACCATATTAACACGGTCGTGATCACAGGATTGACAACCCCTCACTGCGTGTCAACGACAACAAGAATGAGCGGCAATCTAGGCTTTGATACGTACCTTATCTCAGATGCAGTTGCCGCCTTTGGACTAACAGATCAAAACGGTACATATTATGATCCCGAAATGATTCATCGGCTATCACTTGCAACACTGCATGATGAATTTGCTACTGTCATGACAACAGATCAATTGATTAGTAATTGGATGGTAAAATAAAAGATATCGTTATACGCTTAATAATACTTGAGAGAACCATGTAACAAAAAAATCCTCTGGAATTCTAGGGGATTTTTTTCATGATAGATTATATGGTTTTGAATAGCTTCTTGAGACTGGCTAGTCATCATGAAAAAACCATAGACAAATTTAGCGCAAAATACAATCAAATTTTCACAACCAAAAGACTTTTGGAAGACTCTAGCAAATTATGTTTATTCTACGATTATCTTTTTATTCTTTGTACGTTTTACTTATCTGCACCTATTTACGGATGTAACATATGAATAATGATAAAGGAGATGAACAACTGATGGGTTGTGATAAGTATAAAAAATGCCCTTATTGTAAACATAAACTATCAAAATCAAACTGTTGCATCATTTGTGAAACAAAAGTAATTGTAGGGCGACGAGGATTACGGGGATTACGAGGGATTCGAGGAGCTACAGGAGCTACAGGAGTTACAGGAGCCACTGGACCTACAGGGGCCGCAGAAGCCACCGGAGCTACAGGAGCCACCGGAGCCACTGGTCCAACAGGAGCCACAGGAGATACCGGAGCAATCGGTCCAACAGGTGCTACAGGGGATACCGGAGCGATCGGTCCAACGGGTGCCACGGGAGATATCGGAGCGACGGGTCCGACAGGAGCCACGGGAGATATCGGAGCCACTGGAGCAACGGGTGCCACGGGAGATATCGGAGCCACTGGTCCGACAGGGGCTACAGGAGATATCGGAGCAATCGGTCCAACAGGGGCTACAGGAGCCACGGGAGATATTGGAGCCACTGGAGCAACGGGTGCCACGGGAGATATCGGAGCGACGGGTCCGACAGGAGCCACGGGAGATATCGGAGCGACGGGTCCGACAGGAGCCACGGGAGATATCGGAGCCACTGGAGCAACGGGTGCCACGGGAGATATCGGAGCCACTGGTCCAACAGGAGCCACAGGAAATACCGGAGCAATCGGTCCAACAGGAGCCACGGGAGATATCGGAGCCACTGGTCCAACGGGTGTCACCGGAGATATCGGAGCCACTGGTCCAACAGGTGCCACAGGAGATACCGGAGCGACGGGAGCGATCGGTCCAACAGGAGCCACGGGAGATATCGGAGCCACCGGAGCAACGGGAGCCACGGGAGATATCGGAGCCACTGGTCCGACAGGTGCTACAGGAGATACGGGAGCGATCGGTCCAACAGGAGCAACGGGAGCCACGGGAGATATCGGAGCCACTGGTCCGACAGGGGCTACAGGAGATACGGGAGCAATCGGTCTAACAGGAGCCACGGGAGCCACGGGAGCCATGGGAGATATCGGAGCCACTGGTCCAACGGGTGCCACGGGAGATATCGGAGCCACTGGTCCGACAGGGGCTACAGGAGATACCGGAGCGACCGGTCCAACAGGAGCCACGGGAGTCACAGGTGCAGGGCTAGCTGAATTTGCATATGTATACAATCTAAGTGCTCAAACAGTAGCTTTAGAAGCCCCGGTGATTTTTGACTCAACTGGAATTACTACTCCTGGTATTACACATGCCCCTGGAACTTCTCAAATTATAGTGACCAATCCAGGAAACTATGAGGTTACTTTTTCAGTTTCTGGCGTAGAGCCAAATCAATTCACTCTATTTGTAAATGGAGCTCCTGTGACGAACACAGTTTATGGTTCAGGAGCTGGTACTCAACAGAATAACGGTCAGGCCATCCTCGCTCTAGCAGCGGGTGACACGCTTACTCTTGTAAACCATACTTCCGCAGCAGCAGTTACTCTTCAAACTCTAGCAGGAGGGACTCAAACAAACGTGAACGCTTCTATTGTTATTAAAAAATTAGACTAACTTAAATGTTTAGAGATGCTTATAGAAGCACTCAAAAGGACCTTTTCATTTGAATATCTTTTTTCAGCCGTTTCTTGGAAGTCTTGCCCGGTGCTCGTCTTGTGCATAGTCTGTTTCCCATTATATGTTTTAAATTCATTTGTTCATACGAGAATACAAACAAAAAACCCTAGACCACCTTGAACAATCAAGGTCTCTAGGGTTTGTTTGATCTCTCTTTAAGAGAGTAATGAAATTAACGAGAGTAGAACTCAACGATTAGTTGTTCGCTGATTTCAGGCGCTAATTCAGAACGCTCTGGAAGACGAGTGAAAGTTCCTTCAAGCTTTTCAGCATCGAAAGAAAGATATTCAGGAACGAAGTTGTTTACTTCAACTGATTCTTTCACAACTGCAAGGTTTTGAGATTTCTCACGAAGAGCAATCGTTTGACCTGGTTTCACAGAGAAAGATGGGATGTCTACACGGCTTCCATCAACAAGGATGTGACCATGGTTGACTAGCTGACGAGCTTGGCGGCGAGTACGAGCAAGGCCAAGACGGTATACTAGGTTGTCAAGGCGAGTTTCAAGAAGAATCATGAAGTTTTCACCTTGTTTACCAGGAAGTTTAGCAGCTTTGTCAAATAGTGTACGGAATTGACGTTCGTTGACACCGTACATGTGACGAAGCTTTTGCTTCTCTTGTAATTGTAAACCGTATTCAGATAGTTTTTTGCGTTGTCCTGGACCATGTGGGCCTGGAGCGTAAGGGCGTTTTTCAAGTTCCTTACCTGTTCCGCTTAATGAAATGCCTAAACGGCGGGAAATCTTCCAACTTGGACCTGTATAGCGAGCCATAATGTGACTCCTCCTTATTTGTTTTTATTTGTGAAAAATAAAAACCGTCTGTTCTTTGTCTTTTCCGTCATTATGTTTTCATGCATCCTCGCTCCAGCAGCAGGGAGTTACAAGATGCACCTTCAAATAGAAGGAACAAAATGATACAAAAAAGCCGAACAAAAAGGCTGCCATATTTCACACAAATTCTATTATATGACGCTGGATAGGAGAAGTCAACCTATTTAGAGGCAGACGTGACGCTTCACGTTATGCGAAGAAAAATAAAAAAGCAGACAATGTGCCTGCTTTTTTGCAAGATTACGCATCTGTAGAGATGGATAACGCCTTTTGGAGCACCTCGGTAAATTGAATTAAGTAGGTTTCATCTATTTCACTGAAACGGTCTTTCACGGGGCTGTCAATGTCGAGTACCCCAATGATCTGTCCATTTACCTTGAGCGGAACGACAATTTCAGATTGCGATGCTGCATCACATGCGATATGTCCAGGGAATGCATGCACATCAGCGATACGCTGGACTTCACCTGTTGCAAACGCAGTACCGCAAACGCCTTTTCCAGACGGGATGCGCACACATGCAGGCAGTCCGTTAAACGGTCCGAGCACAAGCTCGCCCCCTTTAGCCAAATAAAATCCAGCCCAATTGACCTCTGGGAGTGAATGATACAATAGCGCCGCAGCATTTGCCAAATTGGCAATCAGATCAGGCTCACCATCTGTAATGGCTTCTACCTGTTTAACAAGCAATTGATAGTCTTTTGATGGATCGCCAGACTGTTTTTCGACATGAAACATGAAAATCTCCTACTTTCTATCTCAAAAATACATAACTTGCGTCTCACATGTGGGATTTGTCGAGCAATTGTAAAAGGAACTTCCGCCTTCATCTTGAAGTATGTACACATGAAGAGGGGTGAGCGGATGAAAACATCAACAACCGTGCAAACAAAAGACCGTATTATTGAAGCTTCCATCAGACTTTTTAACCAAAAAGGATTTTCTGGAACCTCTGTCCGTGAGATTGCGAAGGAAGCAAACGTCAACGTTGCCCACATATCTTATTACTTTCAAGGAAAAGGAGGGCTGCTTGAGCAGCTTGTATCCGATTTTTATGAAGGCTATATTCACATGATTGAATCACATATCCATCACATGGAAACTCGTCACGCAAAAGAATGTTTACTTCATGTGGTTTTTGATATTTTATCTTATCAGCACAAGCACCGTCAATTAACCCGTTTCGTTTATCGAGAGGTGACGATTGATTCGACGCTCATTAGAGAAATAATGTCGACCTATTTAACAAAAGAAAAATATTTGTTTCAGCTCATTATTGAAAAAGGAAAAAGCACCCATGTGATTTGTGAGCAGCTCTCACTCTCATCGTTTATGATTCAACTGAAATCACTACTCATGATGCCCTATTTACAGCCGCAATATTTAACGGAGGTGCTTTATTTGAATCCAAATGAGCCATATTTCTATCAAATGTATTTTAAGGAACTAAGCCGCTCGCTTCATCATTTACTAGAACCAAAAAAGCCGGCATTAGATTCTCACTTAAAACTCATGATGTCTTCGAATTGATCATAAGCATATCCGAGATCTTCCGCTTGATGGGCATCAGACCCGAATATGAGCGGAATTTTTTTCTGTTTTGCAAGATCAATCATCCATTGATCTAAATAGATACTTCTGGCATATGTTTTACGAAGACCTGATGTATTAAAATCTAAGGACATGCCTTTTTTTGCCGTTTCTTCAAGACAAAGGGTGACCTTTTGACAAAGTTCAGGCGGCATCTCAAATGGGAAAAGCTGTTTGAATTTCTGCACAAGGGTGATATGACCGATTCTCTTTGGCTTATAGCGACCTAAAGATGATAGAATAGAAGAATGAATTTGGTCATAGTAGCTTTGATAGACCTGTTCGATGCTGCCATAGGCGCTTATTAGCTGCTTGAAGGCATGCTCGTCAAAATCAAGGCAAATATAATCATCGCCAGCAGGAAGAAAGTGAACAGATAAAATGCTATCGTCTAGTTCTGGACCATAGCAGTCTAAAAAGGCACTTGTTTCCTCTTCATACTCTTTGATATAGTCAACCTCAAGCCCAGTTTTTACTATTAATTGGCCTTTGTATTCCTGTTTCAGCTGATCCAATTTCGTTATATACGAGTCAAGTTCTTGGAGCTTCATGGCACTATCCTGCTCTGGTGTTGGATCTCGAAACGATGGAGGCAGAGGGGCATGCTCGGTAAAGGTTATGGAATCAAATCCCTTTTTGATGGCTTTTTCAATATAAGAATGAAATGAATCAAGCGAGCCGTGCGGGCAAAACGGTGTATGTAGATGTGCATCCTGCTTCAGCATGTCGTCACCTCTTGTCGATATTTTGAAAAACGTGATGTTTATCAGCGAAAATAATGAAAAATCATGACCAAAAATGCTGGTTACATGGTATCATAATAACAATGAAAACGACAGCTTCCGCATACATAAAAGCAGGTCACATGGATACGTGTGATCAAATGATAGAAAGCGCTCAAATACTTTCTTGAAAAACATACATAAAACCGTGAATGGATGGTATTGGAAAACATACGATCCTGTTTATAAAAAGACAAATGCAAAGCGGACACGAAAGGGTTCTCAGGTCTACTCGGGACACTTTTACCCTGACATCACTTAGATCACAACAAGGGGGCTCATTATGGAGTTTATCATCGGTTTAATTGTCATTTTGCTTGCTTTGTTTTCAGTCGGTTATTTCCTGCGAAAAAATATATATAAAGAGATTGACCGATTGGAAGCATGGAAAATTGAAATTTTAAACAGATCAATTGTAGAAGAAATTTCAAAAATCAAACATTTAAAAATGACCGGAGAAACAGAGCAATTTTTTGAAAGATGGCGTGCAGAGTGGGACGATATCGTCACAGCCCATCTTCCAAAGGTAGAGGAGCTATTATATGATGCAGAAGAGTATTCTGATAAATATCGATTCTCCAAAGCCAAGCAGGTTCTTACGCACATTGAGGACTTGCTGAGTGCTGCTGATTCGAACATTGAAGACATTTTAAAAGAAATTGCAGACCTTGTCACAAGCGAGGAGCAAAATCGCAAGGACATTGAAAAGGTCAAAGAGCAATATCAAACAGTTCGAAAAAATCTGCTTGCGTACAGCCATTTATATGGCACCCTTTATGACAAAATGGAGCAGGACTTAGATGAGGCCTGGGAAGGGATCAAGCAGTACGAGGAAGAAACAGAAAACGGAAACTACATGAAGGCAAGAAAGATTTTGCTTGAGCAAGACCGCAGACTCGACCAGCTTCAACTATATATCAATGATGTACCAAAGCTTATTGCAGACTGCAAACAAACCGTACCAGGTCAGCTGACGAAGCTGAAAGACGGATATCAAGAAATGACAGAAAAAGGCTACAAGCTGGAGCACATCCAGATCACGAAAGAGCTGGAGACTTTAAACAAACAGCTTGCGAGAGCGGAAAAATTGCTCATTGATGAACTCAATTTAGAAGAGGCATCAAGCATTCTGCAAATGATCAATGATGCGATTGAGACGCTGTATGATCAGCTGGAGGCGGAAGTAGAAGCAGGTCAGGAAATCAAAAGCAAAATGCCTGAGCTCACAGAAGCATTCGAGAAGCTTGAACAAGATCACACACAAACAAAGGCAGAAACGGCTCTTGTGAAAGAAAGCTACAAGCTGACAGCAGGAGAGCTCGATCAACAGAAAGCATTCGAAAAACGTTTAGAAGAAATTGAAAAGCTGATGAAACAAATCCGCGAGAAGCTTGATCGTGACCACGTGGCATATTCATTATTAATGGATGAAATCAATCAGCTGGAGACCTTTATCGATGATGCAAAAGCATTGCATGACACATTTAAAGGTCATCTACAATCATTAAGAAAAGAAGAATTACAAGCGAGAGAAACACTGGCTGAGCTCAAAACCATGCTGACAGATACAGTCCGCCAGCTGCATAAAAGCAATATCCCAGGTGTACCTGCTGAGATGAAAGAGCGGGCTGAAAAAGCGCAGGAGATGATCCAGCAAGTGCATGAGCAGCTGGAAAACCTGCCGCTCAACATGCCGGCAGTGAATCAACAATTAAAAGAAGCCTCTGACACAGTCAGAAATGTTGCGGATGAGACAGAAGAAATGCTCAGTAAAGTGGACCAAATTGAACGAATCATTCAATACGGCAATCGTTTTAGAAGCCAAAACCATATTCTTTCAGAACAACTAAAAGAGGCAGAACGAAGATTCTATGCCTACGATTACAACGGATCATTTGATGTAGCAGCAGCGGCTGTTGAAAAAGCATCACCCGGAGCCGTTCAGAAGCTGTTAGCTCAGCAAGAAAAAGAGTATCAGCACCAATAAAAAAAAGCTGAAGTCCATTTACAGGACTTCAGCTTTTTTCTGTTAAGATGCTTGTTTCTCCCGCTTTTGGGAAGCAGAAGAAGTGAAAAGAGAAAGAACGAACCCAATGACCACTCCGAAAATAGCAGGAACAACCCAGCCAATACCAAGGTCATATAAAGGTAATATCGTTTGAAAGAGATCCTCCACTGGTCCAATCGGGAGTTTCGCTGCTACTAAGCCGTCAAACAAACTGACGCAGCCAGTTAAAATCAAAGTAAGGACATAAACAGGTCTTCTTTGACCAAGCCATTTATCTGCCAGCGATAACACAATGATGACAATCGCTAGCGGATAAATCGCAGTTAAAACCGGTACAGAGAAAGCGATAATGTGAGCAAGTCCAAAATTTGAAATGATAAAACTAAATAATGTCACTAGTGTTACGACCATTTTATAAGAAAGTTTAGGTAATAAATTTGAGAAATACTCTCCGCATGATGTAACGAGACCGATACTTGTTGTTAAACAAGCAACCGTAATCGCGGCACCCAACACAATATTTCCTAAACTGCCAAATAGGAATTGAGAAGACTGAGCCAAGATTTTACTGCCATCTCCAACAAAACCAATGGCGTGTGTACTTGAAGCGCCTAAATAAGCAAGAGATAGATAAACAAATGTTAATCCGCAAGCTGCAATCAGACCCGCTTTGATACAAGCAGAAGTCAGTGCCTTTTTACTTGTCACACCGCGTCCTTTAATGGCGTTGATGACAACAACCCCAAACACAATAGAAGCAAGAGCATCCATTGTTTTATAGCCCTCTAGAAATCCTTTGAAAAATGATCCGCTGCTATAGGATACATCAGGTGTGCCAACGGCGCCCATCGGCGTTAAAATGGCTTTGACAATAATAATAAAAATAATCGTAAATTTAATTGGTGTTAACACTTTCCCTACACGATCCACAATCTTCGTTGGATTTAGAGCAAGATAATATGTAATACCAAAAAAGACAAGTGTGAATAAAAGAAGTGAGAGCCAAGCTGGTACACCTGCTAAAAAGGGTAATGCACCAATTTCATATGAAACCGTTCCTGTACGAGGAATAGCGAAAAGCGGCCCAATAGATAAATATAAAATGACGGTAAACGCTGTTCCAAAAGCTGGGTGAGCTTTATCAGCTAATCCTTTCGCATCTCGACCTGTTAAAGCGATCGCAATAATCCCTAGAAGAGGTAAACCGACACCTGTTAATAAAAATCCGCCCATTGCTTTCCACACATTTTGCCCAGCATATTGCCCAAGCTCTGGTGGATAAATCATATTTCCGGCGCCGAAGAATAGAGCAAATAACATAAAACCGATAATAACTGTATCTTTCGTCGACAAAGTTGCCTTCATTGCATTTAAAGCCTCCATTATTATGTTGAAATATTCTGTTAATTAGTTGCTAAGTAACCGTTCATCATTAACATTCACTAATTATAAAGGATGTACGCCTGATGTCAACATGTGTTTTCGTACAAAAGTCATGAATTTTTCTATTTTAGTATATGGAGAACAATAAAAAACATCCCCTTCCAATGAAGAAGGGGATGTTTCGGTTTATGACTATGAGGCGAGCTGTTTGGGCGGGCTGGTAAACATCGAAATAAGTAAACCAACCACAGCACCGATAATAGCTGGTAAGATCCAGCCAATGCCTAAATCGTAAAACGGTACGATTGAATCTAAGATGTCAGGCAAGTCACCGAGGTTCACTTTGGCAGCTAATAATCCATCAATGATGGCAAAGAAACCAGTAAAGATAAGAGATACGATATAAATGAGTCTTCTTCCGTTAATCCAGCGATCAAGGAATGACAATAAAATAATGACAATTGCCAGTGGATAGATTGTCACAAGAACTGGAACAGATAGAGAGATAATTTGTGCCAAACCAAGGTTTGCAACCAGTGTACTAAATAAAGAAACAATTAGAACGACTGTGCGATAAGAAAGGCTAGGGATGAGCTTTGAAAAATATTCCCCACAGGATGAAATAAGTCCAACACTAGTCGTTAAACAAGCGAATAAAATGGCTGCGCCAAGTACAATGTTTCCAGCAGAACCGAATAAAAAGTTGGCAGAAAGTGAAAGCAGTTTGCCGCCGTCATTTGCTCCAACCATTCCCGTCGCATCGGGACTTGAAGCACCCACATAAGCAAGTGAAATGTACACCAATGCCAGCCCAACAGCTGCCACGAGTCCTGCTTTAATACAAGCCGCTGCAAGAGATTTACGCTCCGTGATGCCTCTTTCCTTAACAGCCGTCACCACGACGATCCCAAATACGATAGAAGCAAGAGCATCCATTGTTTTATAGCCTTCTAAAAATCCAGTGAAGAGCGGGTTTGCTTCATATGTTGCATCAGGAGCACCGATCATTCCCATTGGCGTAGCAATGGCTTTAATGACAATAATGGCAATAACAGTTAATAAGATCGGTGTCAAAATTTTACCAATTCGATCAACCAGCTTTGAAGGATTTAAAGCAAGCAAGTATGAAATAGTGAAAAACACAACGGTAAAGATGAATAGTGGTACCCATGAAGTGGACTGTGCCCCTGACAGAAATGGAGCTAATCCTATCTCGTATGAAACCGTACCAGTTCGCGGAATAGCGAAAAATGGTCCGATGGATAAATACAGAATAACGGTGAAGATGGTCCCGAATTTTGGGTGCGCTTTATCCGCAAGGCCTTTTGCACCGGTACCTGTAAGGGCGACTGCAATCACCCCTAGAAGCGGAAGACCTACTCCTGTGAGTAAAAATCCACCGATGGCAAGCCATACATTCTCACCCGCATATTGTCCAAGAACAGGTGGGAAAATCATATTTCCTGCGCCAAAGAATAATGCAAAAAGCATTAGACCAATGGCTAGCGTCTCTTTTATACTTAAACTATTTTTCAAAATAGTTCCTCCTTAATCAGTGTAGTGTGTCAAATTAAAATATTCTGACAATTTTGATGATCGTGTGACAATTGCACTATGGATGATATAGTGAAAATGAAAAGTTGTCAACTGCCATTTTCAGAAAATTCTCTGTCTGACTTCATTATGGTAACATATAAATGCATTTATTTTTTAAGCTTTTTGTAAGGAGTTACAATATGATCTATCTTGATAATAGTGCAACAACCAAGCCTTATCCAGAGGTTTTACAAGTATATCAGCAAGTGAGTGAGCGTTTTTTTGGTAATCCGTCTTCGCTTCATCAGCTCGGAATTGATGCCAGCCGGCTGCTAAGTGAAACGAGAAAACAAATGCTTCACTATACAGGATTGAAACAATATGAGATTATTTTCACTTCTGGCGCAACAGAAGCAAATAACATTGCCATTAAAGGAGCAGCTCTAGCCAAAATGAACCGGGGGAAACATATTGTGACAACAGCAATTGAACACCCCTCTGTCATCGAATCGTTTGAACAGCTGAAGGCTTTATTTGGTTTTGATATCTCCTATATTCAAGTAAATGAGCATGGCCATGCTGATATGAATCATTTAAAAGAAGTGCTACGCCCTGATACAGTACTGGTCAGCATGATGCATGTCAATAACGAAACGGGTGCCATCCAGCCGATTGAAGAAGCTGCTGGCATCATTCGTGAGCATGCCGAAAATGCCCTTTTTCATGTCGACGGGGTCCAGGGAATGTGCAGAGTAGCACTTAATAAACAGCTGGATGTGGATCTTTTGACGATATCTGGCCACAAAATTCATGGCTTAAAAGGGACAGGAGCGCTCTTTTTAAAAAAAGATGTTGTGCTTGCCCCTTTCATCACAGGAGGGGAGCAGGAATTAGGACTACGGTCAGGTACTGAAAACCCTGCTGGTGCTGTCAGCTTAGCAAAAGCCATGAAACAATCATTCGAACGGCTGAAAAATTATCATGATGAAATGCTTAACTTAAAAACGCAGCTGCAAAAACAGCTTGGAGAAATAGAAGGTATTGTCATCAACACACCGCTGACGCAAAGTGCGCCGCACATTGTGAATTTTTCAGTGC
Source organism: Bacillus sp. LNXM65 (assembly GCF_002998575.1). Taxonomy (NCBI): domain Bacteria; kingdom Bacillati; phylum Bacillota; class Bacilli; order Caryophanales; family Bacillaceae; genus Bacillus; species Bacillus sp. LNXM65. The sequence continues at coordinate 116,847 of NZ_PVRB01000009.1, forward strand.
CAGGTATTCAAATCGAGGTTCTTCTCCATATGCTTGAAAAAGAAGGCATGTATGTCTCGACAACCTCTGCCTGCTCAGCCAAGAAAAAAGAGCCAAGCCGTGTGCTGCTAGCGATGGGGAAAGCAGAAGAAGTGGCCAAAAGCAGTATGAGAATCAGTTTGACATTTGGACAAGGACCAGAGCTAGCGCCGCAAATCATCACATCGATCGCACAAAGTGTAAAAAAACTAAAAGGAATGAGATAACAGCATGAAATATGATCATATTTTAGTCCGTTTTGGTGAGATTTCAACAAAAGGGAAGAATAGAAAGAAATTTATTGAAAAACTAAGGCAGCATATCCGGTTTGTATTGAAAGACTTTGAAGCATTAAAGTATGCATCTGACAGAGACCGCATCACGATCATGCTGAACGGAGAAGATCCTGAACCGATTTCAGAACAGCTCAAAAGTGTATTTGGCATTCAAAGCTTTAGTCTTGCGGTGAAATGTGAGACAAATCTCGATGCCATCAAAGAAGCGTCACTCACAGCGGTACAGGAAGTATATGAACAAGGAAATACATTTAAGGTCTCAACGAAACGCTCTTATAAACAATTTGAACTTGATTCAAATGAAATGAACCGCGAAATTGGCGGACATGTGCTGAAGAATACGGAAAACTTAACGGTCAATGTCAAACAGCCGGATGTACATTTGCGCATTGAAATAAGAGAACATGCGACGTATATTACATTTAAAGATGTCAAGGGTGCTGGCGGCCTGCCGGTTGGTTCAAGCGGAAGAGCGATGCTCATGCTTTCAGGCGGCTTTGACAGCCCAGTTGCCGGCTATCAAGCGATGAAACGCGGGATTCAAATTGAGGCTGTACATTTTTTTAGTCCCCCATATACAAGTGAACGTGCCAAGCAAAAGGTCATTGATCTTACAGAATGCTTAGCAGCATATGGAGGCGAAGTGAAGCTTCACATCGTTCCTTTTACAAAAATTCAAGAGCTGATTCACAAACAAGTACCTGAAAACTATACGATGACATCTACAAGAAGAATGATGCTGAAAATAGCTGATAAAATAAGAGCGAAGCGTGATGCTCTTGCGATTATTACGGGTGAAAGCCTTGGACAAGTCGCAAGTCAGACACTGGAAAGCATGTATGCGATTAACCATGTGACCAATACACCAATCATTCGACCGCTCATTGCTGTTGATAAAAATGACATTATTGATGAAGCGAGACGAATTGGCACTTACGAGACAAGTATTCAGCCTTTCGAGGATTGCTGCACGATCTTTACGCCGCCATCTCCTAAAACAAAACCAAAGCTTGAGAAAGTAGAACGCTACGAAAGCTTTGCTGATTTCGAGCCGATGCTCGACGAGGCAGTGGATCAAATGGAAACGATCATCGTCACAAATGAGAAGAAAGCGGCAGACGAATTCGCTGATTTATTCTAAAACAAAAATTTCATAATAATTACCATAAAATCAATCGCATGAAGTCATGTGTTTCTACACATTCTATATTCACAAGGAGGTGAGAACACATGGCTCAACAAAACAGACAAAGCAGTTCTAACCAATTACTAGTACCAGGCGCTGCACAAGCAATCGACCAAATGAAGTACGAAATCGCTTCTGAATTCGGTGTAAACCTTGGTGCAGAAACAACATCTCGCGCTAACGGATCAGTTGGTGGAGAAATCACTAAGCGTCTTGTATCTTACGCTCAACAACATATGGGTGGCGGATCTTTCTAAGACACACAATTAAAAAGTTATGGCTTAGGAGCGGGATCATTCCCGCTCTTTTCTTTTTGTACATAAAAATAGTTTGAATATTTCTAAAAAAGAAGACGAATGAAAAAAATTATGGCATAATACTAGGAGTAGGTCCTAATTCAAGCATTTTTCAGTTATGAGTGTTAGAATAGGTAAATTGAAACATGTTTCGTTTCATAGAAAGAGGCTAAAAGGAGCTGTACCATGAAAAGAGAAGACTTAATTGCACCAGAACAATATAACTTAGTCAGTGAGATTGAAGCGTTCAGTCATGACAAGGAGAAAATAGCCCTGCACTGGCAGGATGGAAATGGCCACGAAGCGCATGTGACGTATGCAGCTTTAGTGGAAGAAGCAAATAAAATTGGTCATGTATTATTAAATGCAGGCTTTAAAAAAGGCGATAAAATCATTGTGATGGTGCCGCGCATGCTAGAGGCATACAGCATTTATTTAGCAATTTTGAAAACAGGAATGGTCGTCATTCCTTGTTCAGAAATGCTGCGTGCAAAAGATTTAGATTACCGAATTGAACATGCAGAAGCAAAGGGAGCGATTGTTTACTCTTCATTCATTCAATCGTTCGACGGAACCAATCAGCCAAACGATTTTAAAACATTCTCAATCGGTGAAAACGATCATGGCTGGACAAATATTCTAGCGCAAAAGGATCAACAATCAAGTGAGCTGCAAATGGCTCCAACAACACGTACAGACATGGCGTTCTTATCCTATACATCTGGTACGACAGGTCATCCAAAAGGGGTTGTTCATACACACGGATGGGCGTATGCACATTTACGCACAGCTGCCAAAGCATGGCTCTCTATTAATGAGGGAGATAAAGTATGGGCGACAGCAGGGCCAGGCTGGCAAAAATGGGTGTGGAGCCCTCTCTTATCTGTGTTAGGAAGTGGCGCAGAAGGCTTTGTATACGGAGGGAAATTCAATCCAAATACGTACTTAGAGCTGCTTCAAAAAAATGAAATCAATGTCCTATGCTGTACGCCGACAGAATATCGTTTTATGGCGAAAGTAGATGACTTGAGTCAGTACGAGCTGCCAAAGCTGCATAGTGCCGTTTCTGCGGGAGAGCCGTTGAACCGTGAAGTCATTGATACATTCAAAAAGCATTTTGATATAGAAGTACGAGATGGCTATGGCCAAACAGAAAGCACACTGCTCGTAGGGGTGCTAAAAGGAATGGACATCAAGCCAGGCAGTATGGGAAAACCAACACCTGGCAACGAAGTCGAGATCATTGATGAGGACGGTAGCGTATGCGCTCCTGGAGAAGTTGGTGACATTGCGGTCCATCTCGAAACGCCGGCGTTATTTAAGGAATACTACAAAGATGAAGAGCGTACAAAAGCGCAGCGCCGCGGAAATTACTTTATTACCGGTGACCGCGCGAAAAAAGACGAAGATGGGTACTTCTGGTTTGAAAGCCGCAGAGATGATATCATCGTCAGCTCAGGCTATACCATTGGGCCGTTTGAAGTAGAAGATGCACTGATCAAACACCCAGCAGTCAAAGAATGTGCGGTTGTGGCTAGTCCAGATGAAATCAGAGGATCAATTGTGAAGGCATATGTCGTCCTGCGTGATGGATCAGCACAAAGTGATGAGCTGATCAAAGAGCTGCAGACACATGTGAAAAACACAACAGCACCTTACAAATACCCAAGAGAAATTGAATTCATTGACGAACTGCCAAAAACACCGTCAGCAAAAATCCGCCGTGTCGAGCTGAGAGAAAGAGAGCTTGCACGAAAAGGATCATGATGAATAAACGAAAAGCGTTTGGATGGAAGCATCCAGCGCTTTTTTTTACGGAAAATCAAATCCGCTGGAAGCGGTCATGATGTTCTATGATAAAATGTGTAAGAATTGCTGGAAAAGGAGAATGTTAGAAGATGTTCATTGCCATCATTCATGGAATTGTGCTTGCCTTTGGTCTCATTTTACCATTGGGCGCACAAAATGTATTTGTGTTTCAGCAAGGAGCGCTTCAGCCGCGATTATATCAGGCCTTACCTGTCGTTATCACTGCTGCTCTTTGTGACACACTATTAATTGCATTAGCTGTCATTGGGGTTTCTGTTGTGGTGTTCACCATTCCTGTACTGCAAATCGGTCTTTATATCATTGGATTTTGTTTTTTAGTTTATATGGGATGGTCCGTGTGGAACACAAGCTCATCAACAGATGCTAAAGAGAAGCAGGAATTTATGCCTGCGAGAAAGCAAATTGTCTTTGCCTGTTCAGTTTCACTTTTAAATCCCCACGCCATTCTTGATACAATTGGTGTGATTGGAACAAATTCGCTTCAATATAGCGGGGCAGAAAAACTGGCATTTACACTCGCCTGTATCATCGTGTCCTGGTTATGGTTTATTGGGCTCGCTTTTTTAGGGAAGATGCTAGGGAAGTTAGATACAAACGGCAAGTGGATGAACCGTATCAATAAAGCTTCAGCGGTCATGATCTGGCTTGTCGCGTTATACATTGCGTATCAATTGATTTTATAAAATACATAGAGGATAAAGCAAAGAAGCGCTTGGAAGGTAAGGTCCGGCGCTTTTTTTGTGTATTGGAAAGGCTCCTCAGCCAGTGTCACTATCATCGCAAGAGGAAGATCACATTCAATTGCCTATAGGAAATGATAAGAAATAGGATATATGATACATTACCACTAGTGGGTTTTATTGGCAAAAAGGTCTATTACATTATTTTCCTTTAGAGGTTATAATTTTATGAAATTTGCTAAAGGAGGATATATGATGAAGTTAAGAAAAATGTTTTGTGTGCTATTGTTTATAGCACTTTTATTCGGACAATTTCCTGTAGGAAAAGCTATTACCATAAAGGAGGAGGAGCCTTTTAAAAAGATACAAAATGTTAAAACAGAAGAAAAACTCATAAAAAAGGCAAAAAAAAGCTCTCAATTTTTAAAGGCAAAAGAATTAGCCCAAAAGAAAGGTTATCTATTAAATGGAGAAAGTGCAGCGGTTCATCTGAACGCTGCTGAAACGGATGTTGTTTACTTTTATCTTAAAAAGAAGAAGTCAGATAATCAGCTGTTAGACAATGTTTCCTTCATTTCAGTTTCATTGAGCCAAATAAAAGCTTACTATATTCAACTTGCAGAATACGATGAGAAAGGAAATTTGCACTCATATTTCTTCCAAAATGGAAAATTGAAAAATAAGTTCCATATCAACCAAAAAGGGGAGTTTTTAAAAGGATCTTTTACCTATGGTGAAAATGGTGCAAAGCAAGATATGATGGAATTAAATAAAAAAATTTTCCAGGCAGATGATTCAGAAATTCAAACGAGTTTTAGTTGGAACAAGTTTTGGAACTGCTTAAAAAAGCAAAGCGGCCCGAATGAATCTCTTCCGCTACGTTCAATGGTTTTAGGAGCGTGTTATTATATTTGTTTAACGGGACCTGCTAGCTGTATAGCATGCGCAGTGATTAATGGAGGAATATCTGCAGGATTAGCCGGTTATTGTGTGAAAAAAGTTTGGTAAATGGGGGTTTTTAGAATGGCTCATAAAGAACAGCGCAAGGGAATAGTTCTTGCTGTTTTTGATACGTTGACATTTGGTATACCAGTGTTGCTATGGAATTTATATAAGAATACCAGTACCACATTGAAATTCATGATCCCGATCATTCCCATTGTCGGTCTCATTACATATTTTTTAGCATCTCTTGATTAATAAAATAAAAAATCCTTTGCATGAGCGATACGCTCATGCTTTTTTAGGTCCTTTTTTGAAAATCGTTTGATTTAATAGGCGGAGAGCTTGTACGATATCATCCATTTGTTCTATATCCGAGGAAGATAGGCTGTCTAATAGCATCCCTTCGATATGCTGGAAGACTTCGTTCATACAAGCACGGCCTTTGTCAGACAGCTTAATGACATGTTTTCGTTTGTCATCACGGTCTTCTTCTCTAGCAATGAATTGTTTCTCGTGCAGTTTTTTTAGTTCTCTGCTGACATTTGGAAGAGACATGTGCTGACAGTCGGCAATTTCACTAGGCGTAAGCGGTTCGCTGACAGCTAGCTGCTCTAGAATTAAGTATTGTAAGGTTGTTAGGTCAACTGGTTTGACTTTGCTCATCAGGGCGTGCTTCAGCTCTGAAAAAGTAGAAGCAAATGCTACGAATTCCTTGAAGAAATGGGAATGCTTCATGTTTATCACCTCCTATGTAACATACCAAAATTATTATCAAAAAACAATTATCATTTGACAACTAATTAAGAGGGGTATATCATTTAGTTATCAAATGATAACAAAAGGAGACAACACATGAATCTACTCATTATTTATACTCACCCTCATCACAATAGTTTAAATGGTGCTTTTTTAAAAGAAATTATGAAAGGCAGTGAAGAAAATCCACTTGTTCATGAAGTGAAAATCATCGATTTATACAAAGAAGAATTTGATCCTGTGCTGATTTTTAATGAAGAGAAAAAAAGGCGTGATATGCATAAGGACCCTGACATTCGGGTGTATCAGGAAAAGATCAAATGGGCAGATAAAATCGTATTCGTTTATCCCATTTGGTGGGGACGGCCGCCAGCCATGCTGATTGGCTTTATTGACCGCATGTTTGCTGCGAATTTTGCTTATCGTCAAACAGGCGGGCTGCTTCCAGAAGGACTGTTAAAAGGAAAAAGTGCTGTTTGTGTATCGACAATGCAAGGGCCAACCAACTACCCTTTATTCTTTTTGCAAAATGCACACAAGATGTTAATGAAAAGAGCCCTCTTACAATATGTCGGAATCAAACCTGTGAAGTTTTTTGAGTTCGGCATGATGGAAAGCCCAAAAGGGAAACATGAGGCCAAATTAAAACGTATCTACAACTATTTCAAAAAAATCAGCTCATAAAACAGTTGGTGAAGTCACTTTTCTTCTAATTCGATCCTTTCATGTTTTAAAATGACAGTGAGGGTGGGGGAACTCTTCCTCATCATATAAAAAGGGGGATATGGATGAAGAAAACATTGTTTAAAGATGCAGCGATTTTAACACTTGATCCAACTTTAGGTTTTTTAGAAAAGGGAGATTTATTAATTGAAGGGACACACATTTTAGAGGTCGGACCTTTCATTGAAGCAAATGATGCTGACATTGTCGATGCGTCCGATATGGTGATCATGCCAGGGCTTGTGGATACACATCGTCATGTGTGGCAGTCTGTCATCAGAGGCATAGGCACAGATTGGTCTTTGCAGACATATTTGAGCAAAATCTATTATGGTAACTATGGTGCGATGAGACGCCCATCCGATGATCGAATCGCAAATTATTTAGGGGCATTAGAGGCATTAGATGCAGGAGTGACCACATGTTTAGACTGGACGATGATCAATTCAATGGATCATACAGAAGAGCTCATCGGAGGATTAAAAGATGCGGGCATTCGAGCTGTTTTTGCTTTTGGCTCTTCTGGAGATGCTGAGTATTGGGATAGGGAGAGCACGCTCACCAATATGGAGGACGCAGCACGCGTGAAAAAAGCGCATTTTCAATCATCAGATCAGCTCTTGACGATGGGGCTTGCGATTCGTGGACCAGAGTTTTCTTCATGGGAGACTTCAGTATTTGAAATTGAAACAGCCCGGTCTCTAGATGCTTTATGCAGTATGCACATTGGCTTTGGGAATTGGGGAGCGGAGGATCGTTCGATTGAGCGGCTTCACAAAGCAGGGTTACTCGGACCTGACCTCAACATGGTGCATATCAATGCAATCGATGCGGATCAAATGAAGATGCTGGCAGACAGCGGAAGCTCCATATCTATTACACCTGAAATTGAGATGATGATGGGTCACGGTTATCCTGTAACAGGACTTGCGATTGAACAAGGTGTTCTTCCAACGCTCGGTGTAGATGTGGTAACAGCGACAGGCGGAGATTTGTTTGCTCAAATGAAATTCGGACTTCAGGCAGAGCGCGCGCTTCAAAATCAATCATTGCTGATGGAGGGAATCATGCCAGGACCTGAACTTGGGATTTCTGCTCATCAAATGCTTGAAGCTGCAACGATCAATGGGGCTCGTGCATTACAGCTTGATCATAAAATTGGCTCACTCACACCTGGAAAAGAAGCTGATTTCATCCTGATCGACCGGACAAGCATGAATCTTCTGCCGATGACAGATCCGGCTGGAGCGGTTGTCCAAACGGCACATCCTTCAAATGTTGATTCTGTCTATGTGGCTGGAAAAGCAGTGAAACGAAGCGGAAAGCTTGTTGGTGTGAACCTAGAAGAGGTCAAACGCAAAGCTTATGCGGCAAGAGATCATATTCTATCGCACAAGTTTGAATCAACTCCATCATAAACAAACATATCCCCATAGGCAGCGGCCTATGGGGAATTCATTACAAGGATTCTTTAATGACCTTTTTGTAATACTGGACAGATAGGAATCCAAAGACAGAATATAAAACCGTATAAATCGACATGACGATGAGCATTGGTGTCCACAGTTCACCGCCGAATAAAAACCAGCCAGACTGAACTGCAAAGTAGCTGTGCAGCAATCCGATGATGAGCGGAATTCCAAAGTTAAATAGCTGTTTGAGCCGAATGCCTTTTAATAGATCTTTCTCTGTAAAGCCAAGCTTACGTAAGATCGTGTACGAGCTTTGTTCTTCTTCACTTTCATTCATCTGTTTGAAGTATAAAATACAGCCTGATGTCACAAGGAAGCTTAGACCTAAAAATCCAACCACAAACATCATCAGTCCCATTGTTTGCTTTTGCTGCTGAGCTGAAGCTAATTGAGACATGCTGTCGTCACCTAGTTTTAAAGATGTAAACACATCATTGGCTTGTTCAAGATTTTTATCATCTTTTATATTGACCGCATGATATTGACTATTCTCAAGCTGCAGTTTAGGATCTTTCTGCTGGTCAAGCTTCTCAAAGACATTTTGACTGACGACGGCAACAGGCAGACCGCCAAAAGTGAATTTGTAAGAGATGATGTAATCTTTCTTCATATCAATGACTTTTAAATCAAGCGGCTTCTTGATGAGAAGTTTCACATCACCTGAACTTTGAATCGGCATGAATTTCTTCAATAAATCACTGTAGCCGCTTAAGATGACTTCGTTGTTTTCTACATGAATATTAGGTGCATTTTTCTCACTGATCACAGGCAGTGTCAAGACTCTTGGATTCTTATTCAAACTTTGTAATTCCGAATCCATGATCTTATGTGCATCAAAATCCGCTTGAATGACCTTGAACTGCTTTTTTTCATACGCAATATGTTTGTCAGAAAGTGCACGAGTGAAGGTATCGGCTTCTTTCTCTGAGCCCATGACAAAATGTGATGGAATCTGTTGTTCAGCCGTTTTTTCTGCTGAGTAATAGGAAATGTAGCTTAAAGATAACAACCCGATGGCAAGAGCAGATACGGTTGTAATAATCGTTAAAAGCAGTGCATTTGATTTTAATCGGAACATAATAGATGACAAAGACAGGACTTCATGAATGGCGAGATAGCCATTTTTTCTTTTCCGTACAATATTGGCAATGAAAGAAACAGAGCCTTTATAAAAGAGAAAGGTACCGATAATGACAGAGGCTAGAATATAAATCATTGCTGAAAATAACTCAAGCATGGACGTATATGAGCCGCTAAAAAGCTGAGAAGAAATATAATAGCCTGAGCTGATCAAGACAATACCGAAAACCCCAATGATGATTTCAAACACAGAGATCTTTTTCACACGCTGCTCTGTAGAAGACGTGGTTCTAAACAAAGATAAAATTGTCTGTTTACTAATAAACCGTCTATTTCTTAGCATAATTAATCCATAGATGATGAAAAAGACAATGAGCGTTTGCAGAAGGGCCATGCCTGAAAAATGCAGATGCGCGATGGCATTAACGCCGGTTACTTTAAATAGTACCATCAGCATGAGCTTTGAACCGATAAATCCAGCTATGATGCCAACAGCCAATGAGAACACGTATAGGATAAAATTTTCTGCATTGAGCAGTTTGGCAATTTTTTGTTTCGTCATGCCAATGAGCTGCAGGAGACCTATTTCTTTCCCTCGTCGTTTAATAAAAATGCTGTTCGCATATAACAGGAAGATCCCAACAATGGCAATGAGCAGTACCGAAGCGGCTTTAATCGACGCACCGCCTTTAATGGACCCTTTTACATCATCAAGTGCTGGTGAGTACTGCAAGGTAACAAAAGAAAAGTAGAGCGCCACACTAAACACGAGAGCAAACACATATAAATAGTAATTCTTCAAATTTTTCTTCAGGTTACGGAAGACGAGCTGATTAATGTTCATGCTTCACACCGCCTAAGACACCTTGCGTTTTCATAATATCCTCGAAAAACATCTTTCTCTCTAAAGCACCTTTATTCAACTGAGTATAGATTTGTCCGTCCTTGATAAAAATGACGCGTCTTGAATAGCTGGCTGCGACAGGATCATGTGTCACCATGACAATAGTCGCTTTTCGTTTGCGATTGAAATCTTGCAGCTTATTGAGTAAATCAGATGCAGATTTGGAATCAAGCGCTCCGGTAGGTTCATCCGCGAAAATCAGACTCGGCTCATGAATGAAGGCACGAACCGCTGATGTCCGCTGCTTTTGCCCACCAGAGAGTTCATTCGGATATTTGTCTCTTAGTTCATAGATGCCCATGTCCTCCGCGAGCTGTTGAAAACGTTCAAAAGCTTCTTTTTTCGGCGTTTTGGAGATGGATAATGGCAAGAGGATGTTCTCTTTGACCGTGAGTGTATCAAGTAAGTTATAATCCTGAAAGACAAAGCCAAGCTGCTTTTTTCTGAATTCTGCGAGCTGCTGATCCTTCATCTGTGTCATCTCAGCATCTGCGATACGAATCGATCCGCTGGATACATGATCGATAGAGGACAATACGTTTAGAAGGGTTGTTTTCCCCGAGCCTGATGGCCCCATAATGCTGACAAATTCTCCGGCTTCAATGGTCAAATCAATGCCACTCAGCACCTCTTGTTTGTTGAATTTATTTCCGTAGCTTTTATATATTTTGCGAGCTTCTAAAATGTTCATTTGTCGATCCCCTTTTTCTATTTAATTGATACCTCTAGTATAAAAAGAAGCCCGCCGCATTTCCTTCGATTTGGCGAACAAAACAGACGAGCATGTGACATTGTTGTCACATGCTCGCAATATGCACAAAATCATTCTTTTTCGGAAAGATAAAGGTGAAGGTTGTGCCTTGGTCTATCGTGGAGTTGACCTCGATCTTGATATGAAGAGCGTCTGCTCCTTTTTTCGTTAAATAAAGCCCCATTCCTGTTGAGGCGGTGTCATTGTGATGTCTCGTTGAGGTAAAGCCTTTTTCAAAAATACGAGAAAGGTCTCTTGGATCTATCCCTCTGCCTTGATCTGAGATCGTCAGCATCACTTGGTCATTCATTCGCTTGCTTTCAATGGCAATATCGGACGAATGACTGTACTTAACTGCATTTGTGAGCACCTGTCTGATCATAAAGGATAACCATTTTGTATCACTTAATACGTGACGTTCTTCTAGCGTGAGTTCAAAGCCGATTCCTTTTTGCATGCACCATGATTGGAGCGCTTTGATTTCTTTGGCTAAGATGCTTTGCAGGTCAAGCTGTTCAATAAATAAATCATTTTCGATATGACGTATTCTGCTTTGGTGCAGCTGGGCATCGAGTAATAAATGAATTCTGAGCCATTCATACGTCATATTCGATTTCAGCGGCTGCTCTGTTAAGCGGTCAATCATTAAGTGCATCGCTGTGAGAGGTGTTTTCACTTCATGTATCCATGAGAGCAATTCATCCTTCTCTTCTTCAAGGGCGATTTGCTGTTCTGCTGCCATTTTCCGGTAGCGGGCAATTTGCTCTGATGTCGCATCATGTACAAGCTGTTCAAATGGGGAAGATGGAGTGAGCCGCATTTGATGATCAATATGATCATCCCATTCTTTCAGCCGCTCATAATACGCCGTTTCTTTACGATATCGGAAAAAGAGAAAGACGATCATGAAAAACGTAGATAATAACACAATATAAAAAAGAGACGCCAGTGGAATGGTCGTATCCAAATAAGCAACAAACAGAATGAGGAGCTGCAAACTAAGAAAGAACAGGATCCAGCTTCTTCGTTCTTTTAAAAATGCTTGCAGCATCATTGATCATCCTTTTCTTTTGCAAGATAGCCTTGGCCCACTTTTGTCTCAATGTAGGTGCCAAGGGAGATCTCATCTAGTTTTTTTCTAAGGCGATTGACGTTCACAGTGAGTGTATTGTCACTGACAAACCGTTCATCCTCCCACAGTGCTTGAATGAGTGATTCCCTGCTGACAATATGATTTTTATGCTGAATCAATTCCTTGAGAATAAACAGTTCATTTTTCGTTAATTCCACTTCACCGTGATCATTTGTGACGGTGTTTTTTTCTAGGTCGATCGTAGCGCCGCACCATACCTTTAAGCTTGCAGGTTCTGCATTGTAATCATGTACCCTGCGAAGAACGGCACTGACTTTGGCAATGAGCACGTCAAAGTGAAAGGGCTTTTGTACAAAATCATCGGCACCGAGCTGCATTGACATGACCATATCAGCAGGATGGTCACGAGAGGAGAGGAAGATGATCGGTACATTTGAATGATGCCGAATCATTCGGCACCAGTGAAAACCATCGTATTTTGGCAGCTGTATATCAATAATGACGAGATCAGGCTGAACAGAAGTGAATTCCTGCATCACCTGTTGAAAATCATGAATCCCATAAACATCATAGGACCAGTTTACTAGACGTTCTTTGATTTCTTGGAAGAGGGTTGTATCGTCCTCAATCAGTAAAATTTTAAACAAAACCAGCACCACACTTTTTGTATTCGCTTGTATGTAATTGTAGCGGAAAAAAAGCGCTGCCGCTAGAAGCAGACAAGAAAAAAGCAAGGGAAGGGCTCCCTTGCTTCAATTTATTTACCTAAAAAGTGCTTTTTAAAGAATGATAGTTGATAGTCGAGTGTGAGCGGATCATTAAAATAGAATTCTTCTGCATTTGCCTCATACACACGATGTTTTTTCACAGCTGGGATGGACTTGTAGATTTCACTGTTTTGATAGGAATTGTCCATTTCGCTGTTTTTACTTATGATCATATAGTCTCCAGCAAACTCAGGAATGACCTCTTGTGAAACCGCATAGTAGCCAGCCTTTAATGCTTTTTCTTTCACTTTTTCAGGCATTTTTAGTTTCATTTCTTGGTAGAGGATTTCTGTGCCGCGGCCCCATGCATCTCCAAACACGTAAAGATCTTTTGTGCCGCTTTCAAACACAGAAACCGTCGCATCCTCACCGATTTTCGCTTTGATTTCTTTTCCAGCTTCAGCTGCGCGTTCTTTAAAATCTTTTACCCATGCTTTGGCTTCTTTTTCTTTGTTTAATACTTTTCCAATTTCAATATGCTGCTGAAGGTAATCGACTTTGTTATACGTAAACAAAACTGTTGGCGCGATTTTTTTTAGTTTTTCTACATTTTTTGTATTGCTTAAGCCAATGATGACATCAGGCTTTAGTTTCATGATTTTTTCCACATTGGCATCCGACACTTCTTCCACATCTTTCAATTCCTTTTGGAAGCGAGGGTTCTTTTTTGACCAAGAGTCGACGCCGACTAGGTTCACACCTAGTGACATGACATTACCCGTGTAAGAACCGAGTACAACGACACGTTTTGGATGCGCTGGCAGCTTCACAGGGCCATTTTCAGATTGATATGTAATCTTGTCTGATGATGTTGATTGATTTCCTTTATTTGAGGAAGAGCTGCTGCTATTGCCACATGCGCTCAACGCAAGTACAAGGATGAGCATCAGAGGGAACAATATTTTCTTCATGAATGTAGACTCCTTTGAAATCGGCACATAAGCCGGGTATTTGATTGCACGAGTGATAATGATAATTATTATCACTTGGATATCATATCATAGGAGTGCGGTCTGTTGTCAATTGCATTTTGATAGTTGGTGATAAAAAATAGAGGGGGATTTTTGGTAGAAAAAAAGATCAAGGCACATGTGTCCTGATCTTTTTTCTTATTTAAACCAGCCTTTTTCTTTTGAGCGTGTAATGGCTTCAATGCGGTTTTTCACTTCTAGCTTATCTAAAATAATGGAAATGTAGTTCCGGACAGTGCCGCTTTTAATGCTGAGTTCCTTAGCAATTTCTTTTGTGTTTTTGCCGTCTGCGACGAGTTCTAGGACCGATTTCTCTCGTTCTGTTAAAGGATTTTCGTCACTATATAAGTCTTCCATTAATTCAGGGGCGTACACCTTTTTCCCTTTCATCACACTGCGAATGGCACTTGCCAGATCTTCACTTGGACTGTCTTTCAGCATATAGCCGCTGACGCCAGCTTTGAGCGCCCTTTGGAAATAACCAGAGCGGGCAAAGGTCGTTAAAATGATGATTTTCACATCTGTTCCTTTGAGCTCTTCCGCTGCATCAAGTCCGGATTTTCCTGGCATTTCAATATCCATTAAGCAAATATCAACAGGGTGTTTTTTGGCAAAATCGATGGCATCCTGGCCATTCGATCCTTTCCCAACTACCTTCATATCGTCTTCTAAATCAAGAAGTGAACCGAGCGCACCAAGCAGCATTTGCTGATCCTCTGCGATAAAGATGTTGATCATTTCATCCCCTCCTTTTCTTTTGCTGCTGAATCATTTGGAATACTCATGATCAGCTTCGTCCCATCTTTTGTCTCAAGGTGAAGGCGTCCATTTGCAAATTCCAATCGTTCTCTAATCCCTAAAAGGCCATGTCCCTTCGTTTGAGAGGAGGGGTGATCTCCTTTAAATGTCCCATCATCTTCAACCGTGATGACCGCTTCTTTTGACTTTTGATGAATGGTTATTTTACAGACTGTGGCATCACTATGTTTGACGATATTGGTGACCGCTTCTTTTATACACATGCTCACAATGTTTTCGTTGAGAAGAGAGATGTGTTTCGGTGCTTCCTTTTCATCATAGATCAATTCTATCCCGGCCGCTTCGAGAATTTGCTCTATGTTCAACATTTCATCCTTGATCCGAATACCTTTCATGGAGGAAACAATTTTCCGAACTTCATTGAGAGACGTTCTGGCTGTTTGCTGGACGCTTTTCAGTTCGGCACGAGCCTGCTCTGGGTCTTTATAAACCAGTTTTCGGGCAAGATCACTCTTTAAACCGATGAGGGAAAGCTTTTGTCCAAGGGTATCATGCAGATCACGTGCAATGCGCTGCCTTTCTTCAATTTTTACAAGGTCAGCGATACGTTCATTGGCATCTTCTAATTTCTCTTCGAGCCGTTCACGTTCCTTCCTGCTTCGAATGCTGAGGGGGAGGAGAATGGCACTAATGAGTGTAATGAGAACCAAGGGAATTTGCGTGAGAAACCAGCCCTTTTTTAAGATCAGACTGAAATTCACCGCAATGGCGGCGCTCCCGACATGAATATAGTATAAGATATAGAAAGGTACTTTTCTTTTAATATGCCCATTGAAATAGGCGATGCAAAAAGCGAAATAAATGTAGCTGTAGAGCATGACATAGCCAGTAGAAATCGCAATCAAGAGAAGGCCTAATACATATAAAGACCAGCCTTTTGCGATAAAGGCAAAACGATAGACAGCGAAAAAGACAACGTTCAAAATAATGCCGATCACAATGCCTAAAGTCGAAGGAGCCTTAATGATAAAATAAAAGGGAAGGATGAAAAAAATGGCCCATATATACGGGGATATCCCATGCAATTTTTGAATTTTAAGTTGTTTTTTCATCCGTGAATCACCTTTTCCATTTTTTCATTCTTTTTCACTACTTTATCAAATTGAACACGTTATCGCATCCTGCAAATACCAACAAGCTCCTTCTATTGTAAGAAAGAGCTTGCGTCGTTTACGCATTCTTCTTGAGAATGTCTCCTTTGATGACAGGTGTGCTTCTAGTCTGACGTGCTTCTTTAAAGGTAACAAATGCTTTCGTTTCTTCATCCCAAAGTCTAAATTTCATTGACTCAATACTTGTTTTTAAAGTGATGGTTGGAACATTTTGAAGCGGCTCACTATGCTCATGTGCATGCTCCAAATGATAATTCGGTACCCTCGGGCTTAAATGATGGACATGGTGATAACCGATATTGCCTGTTAACCACTGAAGGAGTTTTGGCAATTTGTAAAAAGAACTGCCTTCTACTGCTGCCTGCACATAATTCCAATGTTCATCTGCTTCAAAGTAAGAATCCTCAAACGTATGCTGCACATAAAACAGCCATACACCGATTGATCCAGAAATCAGGAAGATTGGACCTTGGACAAGTAACAAACCTTGCCAGCCAAAAAGGAGATAGGTCGCTCCTGCCAATAAAACAATTGATATGTTTGTGAAATACGTATTCCAGCGCTCTTTTTTACGAGCATTTTTGACGTTGAAACGGTTTTTAAACAGGAAAACAAAGATCGGTCCCAAAATAAACATCACAAAAGGATTACGATAAAATCTGTAGCGAAATTTCGTCCATACTGATGCTTCTTGATATTCTTTGACTGTCAGGAGCCAAATGTCACCAGTACCTCGTTTGTCTAGATTACTGCTTGTGGCATGGTGAATCGAATGATCTCTTTGCCATTGAAGATAAGGGAAAAGGGTGAGTACACCTGTTAAGAAACCGAACAGGTGATTCAGCGGTTTCTGTTTAAAAAAGGATTGATGGCAGCAGTCGTGAAAAATAATAAAGACACGTACTAAAAAACCAGCTGCAATAACCGCAAAGAAGAGGGTTAAAAGGTAGGAGATGTTCAGGCTATAATAGGCAAGAAACCAAAGCCCCAAAAATGGAATAAATGTATTAAAGAGCTGCATGATACTTTTTTTAGAATTAGCACCAGAGAATTGGCCAACTTGTTTTCTTAAAGTGGCTTGCTGCTGTGTGTTTGTTGAAGTCGTCATGAACGTTCAAGTCCTTTCCGTTTCTTTCTACTTCAAAGTATAGAAGGAAAGGTGTCATGCTCATAGTAGCACCCATCATGTATTCGATATGACATTTGTCATGTTGGACGCCGGAAAGGCTGACGGTATCAGGGTTTGTAAGCTTATTTTATTTTAAATAAAAAAGTAAAGGCGCTTAGCCTTCACTTTTTATGAACGTGCTTCATGAACTTTTAACTGCTTGCCTTTAATGGTTGTGTGGCGCATGGCATTCAGCACAAGAGGGCCTTTGCCGTTTAAAATATCGACATATGTTTTCGTATCTTGAATGGTAATAATCCCAATGTCATCGAAGGCAACGCCTTCTATTTTGGCAATGGTCCCAACGAAATCAACGGCCCGCAGTTTCTTTTTCTTTCCGCCGTTAAAATAAAGCTTCATAATATCCTTCTCAACGCCTGCCTGTTTATTTTCCTTTTGAATCGGTGTTTCAATCTTTTCTTCAAAGCTTTCTACATGCTGCTCTGCGTCTTCCTTTGTTGGATAAGGCTGCGTCTGGAAATCAATACCTGCTTCCTGCTTTAATTCATCAATCAGAGGCTTTGCGTTTTTGGTCATAAACGCAATGGTTTTCCCGCTTTTCCCTGCTCTGCCAGTTCTTCCTGTTCGGTGAATATAGCGCTCTTTTTCATAGGGCAGATCGTAATGAATCACATGTGTCATATCACTGACATCAATGCCCCGGGCTGCTATATCGGTTGCGATCAAATAACGGAACTCACCGTTTTTGAATTCATCCATGACAGCGAAGCGGTCTTCCTGTCTCATGCCTCCATGAATTTTGTCACAAGGCACATCCCATTCGTCCAGCTTCATTGTGAGTTCATTCACTCGGTCCTGTGTATTACAGAAAATAATGCAGCTATCTGGATTTTCAATGACGATCGTACGCTGAAGAAGGGAGAATTTTGCTTCTTCTTCCGTTTCAATCACGGTGTGGGTGATTTGTTGTACAGACGTTGCCGCGCGTGCGATTTCAATCACTTTTGGTGATTGTAAAAACTGTTCGCTCAATTTCTTCATCTCATCAGACATGGTCGCTGAAAACAGCATTGACATGCGCTTTGGCGGCAGATACTGAATAATAGAAGAGACTTGATCAATAAATCCCATGTTCAGCATTTCATCCGCTTCATCTAACACGAAAAATTTGAGGTTTTCTAATGAAAGAGTACCTTTCTCAAGGTGATCCAAGACTCGTCCTGGTGTTCCGCACACAATATGGTTTTTTTGTGCAAGCTCTACTTTTTGGGCTTGAAAAGGGGCTTTTCCATAAATGGCTGCGGCTTTGATTCGTTTCAATCGTCCAAGGCTTGTGATATCCTGTTTGACCTGCATGGCGAGTTCTCGTGTTGGAACGAGGATGAGGGCTTGAGGTTTATTTTCAGCCCAATCGACCATTTCACAAATCGGCAAACCATAGGCTGCGGTCTTGCCGCTGCCAGTTTGAGATTTGACGATCAGATCCTGCTTTGAAAAAGCAACGGATAATGTCTCGTGCTGAACAGGTGTAGGTGTATGGAAGTGAAGTGCTTTTAGCGCTTGTTTTAATTCATTGCTTAATGGATATTGATCAAATTGTTGTAATGTCATCGTGTTCTCCTTTTCGTACATTCATACTTGTGACATCATACCATAACCATGACCGTGAATGAAAAGACATGAAAAAAAGCCCCATAAAGGAGCTTTTGATTAAAGGAATCTGCGTTTTACTTTTTCCCAGTAGGAGTTGTCTTTTAATTTCACTGTTTTAATGACTTTTCCTGAAAGGCCGATGTCAATTTGTTTGACGTGTTTCGTGCCAAGCGCTTCGTTATCAAGTCCGATAATTGGATGATCGTTTCCGTCCTGCACAACCTTCAGCGTTAGCTTGCGGTCACTGCTTAAGATGAAAGGAGCACCCAGTGTACGGTACGAGTTGTTGTTTAGCGATGCAAGCTCTGTGACTTGCATACAAGGGAGCATCGGATCAACCACGGCGCCGTTTACCGATTTATTGTAGGCTGTTGAGCCGGTCGGAGTAGAAATAATCATTCCGTCTCCTCTAAATGTTTCAAAGTGGAAATCATCTATATACACATCGATCACAAATGTTTTAATAATGCTTGAGCGGATCGACAGTTCATTTAAGCAATGGAACTGATTGGTACTGTCAACGCTTACATCGATGATCGGATATTTTCTCACTTCAATCTGTTCAGTGTTCATGGCATCAATCATTTTATCAAAATGCTCTAATGAAAAATCGCAGTATAGATGCGAATTCTCTGTTTTTGATACCCCTACATACAAGCAGTCATCCCGGAAATTCGTTTTGCGGACTGCTTGAAGAAATGTGCCATCCCCGCCAATTGAAGCAATAATATGGGCATCCTCTGCACGCTTGACGACTTGAAAGCCTTGATCGGTAGCGAGCTTCTCCAGAGAAGAAATGTGTCCATCCAATTCATGATCTTTTTTGTAAAAGAAAAATACATTGCGACGATTGTCTGTCATTGACGTTCTCCCCTTTGTTGTCAAAAATAGTTTTCCAATAATAAAGGGCTTACATGTGAACCCTTGCTCACATTTTACACTTTTTTCATATGAAAGTAAAAACATTAGAAAAACCTGCATGATGAAGGCATTCGTTTTTAGAAATGAGTCAATGTAAGGGATTCGAAAAGGGCAGGATTTGAGCATAATTGAATAGCTTCTTTCTCATGAAAGAGTAGTTTAGGTGTTTCGTTGTGGTGTAGAACTAGCCTATTAGGTGCAGAGGGAGGATAAAAAAGCCAATTTTTCGTCATGCGCATCTCAAAGGAGACGATGTAAAGTTGATCGTGAATGAAAAGAGGTGCTATCATATGATGAAATGAAATGTAAAAAAACCACAATTCCTGTGAAACATTTCATATGAATATTCGTATCAATGAAGAGAGACAAAAAGGAGGAGAAAAAGATGAATGCGAAAAGATGGGTAGCGTTAATCATTGCACTAGGTGTTTTCGGATTTTCAATTGTGATAAGTGTCACGATGGCCTTGTTCGAAAACTTCAATGACAATAAAATGAGCTATCAATTTGGGGATGAAATAGAAGAAAAGGTACTAGAGGATGGAAGCGGTGCTGGGAAAATTGCGGTTCTTGAGATTAATGGAACCATTCAAGATAATGGCGGCGCATCAAGTCTGTTAGGCGGAGAAGGTTATGATCATCGTGCATTCCTCAAGGAACTAGAAAAAGCGAAAGATGATGCTTCAGTAAAAGGTGTACTGCTGCGCGTCAACTCTCCTGGCGGCGGTGTCTATGAAAGTGCGGAAATACATAAAAAA
The DNA here is from genome assembly GCF_002998575.1 of Bacillus sp. LNXM65. Taxonomy (NCBI): domain Bacteria; kingdom Bacillati; phylum Bacillota; class Bacilli; order Caryophanales; family Bacillaceae; genus Bacillus; species Bacillus sp. LNXM65. The sequence continues at coordinate 137,006 of NZ_PVRB01000009.1, forward strand.
TTAGAAGAAGTGAAAAAAGCGAAGAAGCCGATTTACGTCTCCATGGGCTCAATGGCAGCTTCTGGCGGTTACTACGTATCAACTCCAGCCAAGAAAATCTTTGCTTCACCTGAAACATTAACAGGATCGTTAGGTGTGATCATGCAAAGCTTGAACTATTCAAAGCTGGCAGATAATTTAGGTATTAAATACGAAACAATTAAGAGCGGAAAATTTAAAGACATCATGTCACCCAATCGTGATATGACAAAAGATGAGCGCGACATCATGCAAAGCATGGTTGATAACTCGTATGAAGGGTTTGTCAAAGTCATCTCTGAAGGACGCGGCATGTCAAAACAGGACGTCAAGAAAATTGCTGACGGCCGGGTCTATGACGGAACGCAGGCGAAATCGAACGGATTAGTCGATGAGCTAGGATATTATGAAGATGCAATCAAAGCAATGAAGAAAAATGAAAAAGGGTTAAAAGGAGCGACAGTGATCAGCTATTCTCAAAGCTTTGGCTGGAACTCTCTCTTCAATATGAGCGCAAGCAAACTCTTTAAAAGTGAAATTGATTTTCTCAATCTAAAAGAAACACTGGCTGGCTCAAACGGGTCTAAACCGATGTATCTCTATTCAAAATAAAGGAGGGATCATAGATGGATTCTACGTTCGATGAAGTAACCGAAAGCCGCAGCCAAGAAGAATCGAATCCGGCTCTTGCGAAACGTGCAGTGATTGAAGCACAGGCGTTTGCAGGCTTTTGGATTAGGTTTTGGGCGTTTATTCTTGATTGGCTCGTCGTCTGGGGTGTCAACCATTTGACGGTTTCTCCAATCTTTAGTCTGTTTGGCTGGTCCAAAGGAGGAGGATGGTTTTCTCCATTCTCCGTCACAACGACGATTGTATTCCTGCTTTATTTCGCCATCATGACGAAAATCTTTCAACAAACACTCGGCAAAATGGTGTTTGGGATCAAAGTGGTCTCGCTTCAGCCTGAGAAGAAGCTGGCATGGGATGTCATTTTCTTTAGAGAGATTGTAGGTCGCTACATTAATACGCTCTTTGTTCTCTATGCTGTCGTTGGGTTCTCACCGAAAAAGCAAGGGGTTCATGATTACTTTGCCGATACGGTGGTCGTCCATGAACATTTATATGAAAAAACAGAAGCAAACGTATAATCAAAGGAGTTTGGCCGGGTACCGGTCAAACTCTTTTTTCATGATTGGGTATAAAATCCAGAATGAGAGCCATAATCGTAGAGGAAGCATCATTTGTTATGGAGGAAGTGAGCACAGTGCTTTACGTTTGGATCGCAGCTTTTTTGTTCCTTGGGATCTTATTGATCTTCATGAAAGTGACCATTTCACTGGATTATTCACATGCAAATGACAATGACCACCTTGCACTGAAGATCATCACCTTATATGGAATCATCAGACTCAAAAAAGACATTCCGATGGTGAGGGTCAATCCAGAAGATCAAACGATTGATATACGTGAAAAGAAGATGGCGAGCGCCAAAACCCCTAGTCACGAAAAAGAATCCATACATCAAAAAGTGGGAAAACGTGATATGAAGCAAATCCTTCATCAAATGGAGCGCATCACAAAAGAGATCGTCGATTTAAACCGGATCATGCGTAAATTCTTCATTCACATCAGAATTGTATCGTTTCACTGGTCAACATGGATCGGCTTTCATGACGCCGCTTTAACAGGTGTAGCAGCCGGCGGTGTGTGGTCAGTCAAAGGAGCACTGCTTGCCTTTATGCAGGAGCATCTCACCTTTAAGCATAAACCGGTATATGAAGTCATTCCTGCCTTTCAGCATAATGTGTCACAAACCCAGTTTACATGTATAGCTTATTTTCGTATTGGACATGCTATGCTTGCAGCCATTCGTTTACTTGTCCATTGGTTAAAAGGAAGAAAGGCGAGAAAAAATGCCTCTCTTCAAGCAACGAAGAATGAATCATCTGTTTAAGGAGGAACCCGAAAATGGCAGATCATCCAATCCAAGGTCTTATGAAGACAGCGATGGAAAACTTAAAAGAAATGATAGACGTGAATACGATCATCGGCGATCCAGTCGAAACCCCTGACGGCAGTGTCATTCTTACTGTGTCGAAGGTTGGTTTTGGATTTGCAGCCGGCGGCAGTGAATTTAACGGGAACCAAAAGAAAGAAAAACGTTCTGATGATCAAGAACGAAAAGAACCGAGACTCCCATTTGGCGGCGGAAGCGGCGGAGGTGTGTCTATTACACCAATCGCCTTCTTAATTGTCGGAACAAACGGCGTTCGAATGCTTCATTTGGATGAACATACACATCTGCTTGATAAAATATTGGATTCTGCTCCTCAAGCAATTGAACGTCTTCAGCACATGTTTAAGAAGGATGAACGGGAGAACCGTCATAAAGAACGAAAACTAGATGACATAGACCTTTAAAAAGTTAGCTGCGCTGCAGTTAACTTTTTTTCAAAAGTGACGATTAGGCTTTGCAGTTTTTTGCTTTCTCTACTATGATAGAACCATACATTTGATAAGGGAGGAATTGTTTTGGCATCGATCACATTTAAAGGGAGTTCTGTCACGCTTGTAGGAAATGAAGTGAAAGTAGGCGAGCAGGCTCCAGATTTCACGGTATTAACGAACTCACTAGGGGAAGTTTCACTTTCAGATTTAACAGGAAAAGTGACGATCATCTCAGTGATTCCTTCTATTGATACAGGTGTGTGTGACGCACAAACAAGACGTTTCAATGAAGAGGCAGCCGGTTTAGGTCCGGTCAATATCTATACAATTAGTGCAGACCTTCCATTTGCACAAGCACGCTGGTGCGGAGCAAACGGAATTGAAAATGTCGAAACATTATCTGATCATAGAGATATGTCATTTGGTGAAGCGTTCGGAGTATATATGAAAGAATTGCGTTTATTGGCGCGCGCAGTCTTCGTATTAGACCCGAGCGGAAAAGTGGTTTACACTGAATACGTAAGCGAAGCAACGAATCACCCAAATTATGAAAAAGCCATTGAAGCTGCAAAATCACTGTTATAAAAGCAGCATCGACAAGAGCTCCGGCTTCATACTGGGGCTCTTTTCAATGAGGAGATATAGCTTTTAACAAAGCGAGGAGAGAAAAGCATTGCAGAAAGATCAAGTAAGTACGATTTTCGAGCTGCTCGATACAGCTTCTATTCGATTAAAAAAGGACCAAAGCATTTCCTATATTGAAGCATTAGCTGAAGCAGGAGAAGCCTTTTTCCAAGCAAATGATCGAGACGGTTTACTAAAGGATTTAATAGAGAAAGCAGATTTTGCTTCTTATGATCATGAGCAGATTCGTAAAGCGTTTCAGCTCGCCGTATTGAAAGGACAAAAGGATATTTCCCATCCAAATCGTCAGATGACCCCAGATACGATCGGGCTGTTTGTCAGCTATTTGGTGAATAAATTTTTAGAAGGACAAAAAGAGCTTGTTGTCTTTGATCCAGCAGCGGGAACAGGGAACTTACTGCTTGCTGTCTTAAACAATCTCACTGCAGAAACAAAGCGCGGCTTTGCGTCTGAAATTGATGATGTACTCATTAAAATTGCATGGGCACAGGCAAACTTGGAAGAGAAGGAAGTCGAGCTTTTCCATCAAGACAGCCTTGAGCCGCTTTTGATCTCACCAGTAGATGTCACTGTATGCAGTCTGCCAGTCGGTTATTACCCAAATGATGAGCGTGCAGCAGACTATGATTTGAAGGCAAAAGAAGGACATGCCTTTGCCCATTATTTATTCATTGAACAAAGCCTTCGTTATACGAAAGAAGGCGGCTTCTTATTCTTCATCATTCCAAACGATTTGTTTGAAGGAAAAGAAAGCGTGCAATTAAAGGATTTTATCAAAGATCATGCATATATGAATGCGTTAATTCAGCTGCCGGTCTCCATGTTCAAGGACAAAAAGCACGCCAAAAGCTTGTTTGTGATGCAAAAGAAAAAGGAAGGCTTGGAAGCACCAAAACGGATGCTCTTTGCCAATCTGCCGTCTTTCTCACAAAAGGAAGCCATGGTGGGTGTGATGAGAAAATTAGACCAGTGGTTTATAGAAGAAAAAGAAACGAAAGAATAGCCAGAGTGATGTCTGGCTATTTTATTATTCAGAAAATAACGACTTATCGATGTAAGCGGTAACAGTTCGAAGGTGCACTTGAAATGCAAAGTTTTCAATGTTTAAATGAAAAAGTCAGATATTTTTCGGACTTATCGTTAAACTATAAAAGACCCGTCAAACAGGTTGAATATAGCACCGGAAAAAACGTGAAACCTTATATAACAACTGAGTAAAAGGAGCGACAGAAATGTCTAAAATTATTGCAATCAACGCAGGAAGCTCATCTCTTAAATTCCAATTGTTCGACATGCCAGAAGAAACCGTTTTAACAAAAGGTCTTGTTGAAAGAATCGGAATGGACAACAGTATCTTCACGATTTCTGTAGGTGGAGAAAAGAAAACAGAAATCACAGATATACCAGATCATGCAGTAGCGGTCAAAATGCTGCTTGAAAAACTAATTGAATTTAACATCATCAAAGACTTTAATGAAATTGATGGCGTAGGACACCGCGTCGTTCACGGCGGAGAGAAATTCAGCGACTCTGTTCTTTTAACAGATGAAGTCATCAATGACATTGATCAGCTTTCAGAGCTAGCACCACTGCACAACCCTGCAAACGTTGTAGGAATCAAAGCATTCAAACAAATTCTGCCTGACGTACCAGCGATTGCTGTGTTCGATACAGCCTTCCACCAAACAATGCCAGAGCAGTCTTACCTATACAGCCTTCCGTACGACTACTACAAAAACTTTGGTATTCGTAAATACGGATTCCACGGGACAAGCCATAAGTTCGTAACAGAGCGTGCAGCAGAGCTATTAGGCCGTCCTCTTGAAGAGCTTCGTTTGATCTCTTGCCACCTTGGAAATGGTGCGAGTATCGCAGCAGTTGAAGGCGGAAAATCAATCGATACTTCAATGGGCTTCACACCGCTTGCGGGTGTTGCAATGGGTACACGTTCAGGTAACATTGACCCTGCCCTTATTCCATTTATTATGGAGAAAACAGGACATACAGCTGAAGAAGTACTTTCTACTTTGAATAAGAAGAGTGGTCTATTAGGTGTGTCTGGTCTATCAAGTGACCTTCGTGATATCGAAGAAGCAACAGAAGAAGGAAACGACCGTGCAGAAGTAGCTCTTGATATTTTTGCAAGCCGTATTCATAAATATATCGGTTCTTATGCAGCGAGAATGAATGGTGTAGATGCGATCATCTTCACAGCTGGAATCGGTGAAAACAGTTCAGAAGTAAGAGCTCGTGTACTTCGTGGTCTAGAATTCATGGGCGTTTACTGGGATCCTTCTCTTAACAACATGAGAGGCGAAGAAGCATTCATCAGCTACCCGCACTCTCCTGTAAAAGTGATCGTCATCCCAACGAACGAAGAAGTAATGATTGCAAGAGACGTTCTTCGTCTTGCGAATTAAAGTGTTCTTTTTTGCAGAATTTAAAAGCACTCCTTTTCTTATTAAGAAAAGGAGTGCTTTTATGTTAATTTTTAGAGCTATGGTCGTTCAGCATATTGTCTTCTATTTTTTTCATTTCAAAATAGCCATAAGATTCTAAAGCTCTAGGTACAGAAGATATGATTTCTTTCCATTCAGTAGTGTCCTCATCTGTATACTCTAATACAATAACTTCTTCTTGTTGAACACAGAGTCTTGCGCTAAAATAAAGACCATTGCCTAGAATATTTTCATAATAAATTGTTGTAGTATAAGTTGTAAAGTCAAATTCTAGTGTGTCTTCGTAACTTGTTCTAATTAAGAAAGGTATAGAATCCCCTTCAGGTATACTTACTACATTGCTACTCACCTTGAAACTTTCATTAGCTGTTTCTTTCTCAGAAGAAAAAGAAATAATTTTAACATTTTTTGCGGGGCCTTTTCCAATATTTTTTAAGCCAAAACGCAAAGTGGTAAAGTGTTTAACATCACCAGTTATAGGAAAGGTAAAATTAGCAGCTAACAGGGTATGATCTGAAGTGAACTCAAGAATTTTAGAAGGATAGAGAAGTGGATTAATGGACAATTTTCTTGTTTTAAGATTTTCTTTTAATGTTATAATTGCTAAAATTAAGGCGAATATAGAGACTAAAGTTGTTATTAGTTGAGGAATTGCTGTTAAATCCATATTTTTCATTCTCCATTCTAACGCTGTATAACTTACATTATAAATTAAATATCAAGTAGCTGATAGAAAACAATTACACATATTGTAAACTTAAATAAAAATTATGATTGCAAGAGACGTTATGCGCTTAGCATAATCAAAAATGAAGAAGCTCTTTTCCAATAAGGAAAAGAGCTTTTTTCTGTTAAAAGCAGCATGCTATAATGTTGTCCAATACGAAGCAAAAGGGAGCGGTGTGAAAAATGAGCGTTGCAGAGCATAAACGTGAGGCGAAAGAGAGGCTTTATGTAAAAGTTATTACGGTCAGTGATACAAGAACGAAAGAAACAGATAAAAGCGGCCGCCTGATGATTGATTTGCTTAAAGAACAGGGACATCTCATTCTTGCATACGATATTGTAAAAGATGACATTGGAGCGATCCAAGACGCTGTGTTAGAGGGAACAAGCGAACCGAAAATAGATGCCGTCTTATTAAACGGGGGGACAGGAATTGCCGCAAGGGATGTCACCATTGAAGCGATCACCCCACTTTTCTCCAAGGAGCTGCCTGGCTTTGGCGAAATCTTCCGCATGCTGAGCTATACAGAAGACATCGGTTCAGCCGCTATCTTGTCCCGGGCAACGGCAGGGGCCGTCAACCAAAAAGCCGTCTTTGCCACACCAGGCTCTACTGGAGCTGTTCGTTTAGCCATGACAAAACTCATCATTCCAGAGCTTCCTCACGTCTTACGAGAGCTTGAAAAGGATCAAAAATAGCACAAAATGACTCGGCCAAGAAAATTTGGCGGAGTTTTTTTCATAAAGGGGTTGAAAAAACAATTTTTCCTTGTTACAGTGTATACATACTAAATGCATGTTTATAAATTAAAACTTATTTTTATGCAAAAAACATTCACAGAATCAAAACAAGCGAGAGGAGCTTTTCAATCATGTCACAAAATAAAAAAGTCGTATTAGCATATTCCGGAGGTCTTGATACCTCTGTTGCAGTTAAATGGTTACAAGAGCAAGGATACGAAGTCGTTGCTTGCTGCCTGGATGTAGGTGAAGGAAAAGACTTAGCATTCGTTCAACAAAAAGCACTTCAAGTCGGAGCGGTTCAGTCTTACATGATTGACGCAAAAGAAGAGTTTGCTGAAGAATTTGCACTGACTGCATTACAAGCACACACCATGTATGAGGGAAAATATCCGCTTGTATCTGCACTATCTCGTCCACTTATTGCAAAAAAACTAGTGGAAGTCGCAGAAAAAGAAAATGCAGTAGCGGTTGCACACGGATGTACTGGTAAAGGAAACGACCAAGTCCGTTTTGAAGTATCTATTAAAGCATTGAATCCAGACCTAGAAGTTCTTGCACCAGTGCGTGAGTGGAAATGGTCTCGTGATGAAGAAATCGATTATGCTCAAAAGCACGGTATTCCAATTCCGATTAACTTAGACAGCCCATATTCAATCGACCAAAACCTTTGGGGCAGAAGTAACGAGTGCGGCATTTTAGAAGATCCTTGGGCTGCACCGCCAGAAGGAGCATATGATCTAACGACGCCACTTGAAAAAACACCTGACACACCTGAGATCATCGAAATCACGTTTGAAAAAGGAAAACCAACAGCCATTGACGGTATCCAGTATTCATTATCTGATCTCATCCTTCATTTAAATGAAGTCGCTGGTCAGCATGGGGTTGGCAGAATCGATCACGTTGAAAACCGTCTTGTGGGCATCAAATCTCGTGAAGTGTACGAGTGCCCAGGTGCTGTCACACTTCTAAAAGCGCATAAAGAGCTTGAAGATTTAACACTAGTGAAAGAAGTCGCACACTTTAAGCCAATCGTTGAACAAAAAATGGCTGAATTAATATACAACGGCTTATGGTTCTCACCTCTTAAAGGAGCACTAGATGCTTTCTTACAAGAAACACAACAGAGCGTAACAGGTGTTGTACGTGTGAAACTATTTAAAGGCCATGCCATTGTAGAAGGACGTAAATCACCATATTCACTTTATGATGAAAATCTAGCAACATACACAAAAGCAGATGAATTCGATCATGATGCTGCGGTAGGATTTATTAATCTTTGGGGCTTACCAACAAAAGTAAACAGCATCGTGAATAAAAAGGAGCAGGTTAAAGCATGAAAAAGCTTTGGGGAGGCCGATTTCAAAAAACACCAGAAAAATGGGTCGATGAGTTTGGCGCGTCCATTCATTTCGACAAACAATTAGTCAAAGAAGATCTGACCGGCTCCCTTGCTCATGCAAGTATGCTGAATAAATGCGGTATCCTCGGTAATGAGGAGGCCGCTGCCATCAAAGACGGCCTGAATACGCTCATGAAAAAGGCAGAGGCGGATGAGCTGGAATTCTCAGTAGATTATGAGGACATCCATTTAAACCTTGAAAAAATGCTCATTGATGAGATTGGTCCGCTTGGCGGCAAATTGCACACAGCGAGAAGCCGGAATGATCAGGTTGCAACCGATATGCATTTATATTTGAATAACCAAGTAGAGCATATCATTGAACTGATCTCTTCCTTTCAAACAGTGCTTGTGGAAAAAGCAGAACAGCACGTTGAAACGATTTTTCCAGGATATACGCACTTGCAGCGTGCACAGCCTATTTCCTTTGCTCATCATATGCTCGCCTATTTCTGGATGCTTGAGCGTGACAAAGCGCGTTTTCAAGATTCGTTGAAGCGAATTAACGTGTCTCCACTTGGATGCGGAGCGCTAGCAGGAACGACATTTCCGATTGATCGTGAATATACAGCAGAGCTGCTTGGCTTTGATCATATTTACGAAAACAGCCTTGATGGCGTGAGTGATCGGGATTTCATTTTAGAGTTTTTGTCTAATAGCAGCCTTGTGATGATGCATCTCTCACGTCTTTGTGAGGAAATCATTTTATGGTGCTCTCAAGAATTCAAATTCATTGAGCTTGATGACACATATGCAACAGGCAGCAGCATGATGCCGCAAAAGAAAAACCCGGATATGGCAGAATTGATCCGCGGAAAAACGGGCCGTGTATATGGCAACCTAATGGGGCTTCTCACCATTATGAAAGGTTTGCCGCTTACGTATAACAAAGACCTGCAAGAAGACAAGGAAGGCATGTTTGATACAGTAAAAACCCTTGCTGGCAGCCTGCAAATCTTCACAGGCATGATTCAAACCATGACGGTGAACGAGGATGTCATGAAAAAGGCAACAAAAGAAGATTTCTCAAATGCGACCGAAGTGGCAGACTACCTAGCGAAAAAAGGCATGCCATTCCGTGAAGCACACGAAATCGTTGGCAAGCTCGTGTATACATGCATTCAAAAAAGCATCTACTTAAGTGATCTTCGGTTTGAAACATTCACAGAAGCGAGCGATCTTTTTGAAGAAGACATTTACACCATTCTTGATCCGTATGTTGCTGTTGAAAAAAGAACAAGTGCAGGTGGAACTGGATTTAAACAAATTCAGCTCGCTTTAGAAAAAGCAAAAGCCTGCCTAGCGTAACACGTCAAAAAACCATTCGTATGATGCGGATGGTTTTTTTGCTGTCAGAAAGGAGAATCCTCTTCCTTGGAGAACATGATAGCAGAAAGGGTTCATAAGTGCGCCAGATGCTGGTTTATAGTAAAGTAAAGATAAGAAACATGTGAACTTGCAACCTTTGCTTTAGGAGGAGATTGTGTGCGACACGCATTAATAACAGCGGGTTCTAAAGGACTTGGCAGGAAAGTAACCGAGTCTTTACTGAATATGGGGTATTCTGTGACAGTGAATTATCGAAGTGATGATGAAGCTGTCCGGCAGATGAAAGAAGAATTGCAGGAATACGAAGAAAAGCTTCAATTTGTCCAAGGAGATGTGACAAACAAAGAAGATTTAAAAAACATGGTAGAGCTGGCAGCAGAGCGATTTGGGCGGATCGATGCCTTGATTAACAATGCTGGACCTTATATTTTTGAACGTAAGAAACTAGCGGATTACTCTGAAGATGAATGGCATCAAATGATGGAAGGCAACCTATCTGCTGTGTTCCATTTGTTCCGAATGGTCATCCCCATGATGAGAAAACAAGGCTTTGGCCGCATTATCACGTATGGCTTCCAAGGAGCAGACCATGCACCAGGCTGGATGCACAGATCAGCCTTCGGAGCGGCAAAAGTGGGGCTGGCGTCACTTACGAAAACCATTGCGATTGAAGAAGCCGAAAACGGCATCACAGCCAATATGGTTTGCCCAGGCAAAATCGTTGGAGACATGAAAGAATCCACAATAGAAGAAGCACGCCAGATCAAAGACGATGAAACGCCTATTGGCAGGTCTGGTACTGGAGAAGATATCGGGCGCATCATTTCATTTTTATGCGATGACCGCTCTGACCTGATTACAGGGACAGTTATTGAAGCAACAGGTGGTCTTAACGTCATTCACAGACATTAAGTTTTTCAGCTTTTTATACAGGGAATAGATGAAATGAGATCAAATTCGAAAGGTGGATATACTCACATGAAAGCTACATATCACGGACATTCAGTCGTACACATTGAAACAAACGGATACCATATTTGGATTGATCCATTTTTAAAAGGAAATAAACACACAGATATCAAGCCGCAAGATGTCAAAGCGGATGTCATTTTACTGACACATGGGCATGGAGATCACCTCGGTGACACCATTGAAATCGCTAAAAACAATGACGCGCTCGTTGTCGCGCCAAACGAACTTGCCGTTTATTTAAGCTGGCAAGGGGTGAAAACGCACCCGCTTCATATCGGCGGCGGACGTGAGTTTGAATTTGGTAAAGTCAAGCTCACGCAAGCGTTCCATGGTTCAGCTGTCATTGATGAAGATGCAAAAACGATTACGTATACAGGCATGCCATCAGGTATTTTATTTACTGCAGAGGGCAAAACGATTTATCATGCTGGAGACACTGCGCTCTTTTCAGATATGAAGCTGATCGGTGAGCTGAATCATATTGAGCTTGCATTCCTTCCGATCGGTGATAATTTCACGATGGGGCCGGACGATGCAAGAATCGCAGCCGAATGGCTTCGGGCGAAGCAGGTCGTGCCGATTCACTACAGCACATTCCCGCCGATTGAACAGGACCCGCATGCATTTGCAGACAGCCTGCATGGCGGCGTTGGTCATGTGTTAAACAGCGGAGAATCGATTGAGATTTAATCAACATAGCAAAAAGCCGGCATTCCAATGCCGGCTTTCAGGCTGTCGAGAAAATCTCGACAGCTTTATTTTTTCCTTAAACTTTCCATCTCCTCATTTTATAATAGAGAAAAACCCACTTAAGGAAGGTGTTTTTCTCATGTTCCACACTAGAAATTCTTCTC